>JADGNZ010000045.1 GCA_017883205.1 Thermoanaerobaculia bacterium
CCGCGGCAGGAGGAGCAAGCTCAACTCCCGCGCCGGTACAGGTTAAAAGATTGTGCTATCCAGCACGCCCCGTACCGCCGACAGCCGCCAAAGCCGGAGACATTACGATCTTCAGCTTTGTGATGAAAGGCTAAGTCCGGTTGAGACGACTTGTCAAGTGGCGATGCGTGGACAGACCGAAGTGTAACGTTTGCAGCAACATGTGCGCACGTGTGCTCCCACGGTGCAACGTTGCGTCGCAGTAGGAGCGCACGTGCGCTCCGAGGTTGCCACGTTGCGTCGCAGCAGGAGCGCACGTGTGCGCCGAGGTTGTCACGTTGCGTCGCAGCAGGAGCGCACGTGTGCGCCGAGGTTGTCACGTTGCGTCGCAGTAGGAGCGCACGTGTGCGCCGAAGTTGTCACGTTGCGTCGCAGTAGGAGCGTACGTGTGCTCCGAGGTTGCCACGGTGCGTCGCAGTAAGAGCGCACGTGTGCTCCGAGCGTGTCACGGTGCGTCGCGGTAGGAGCGCATGTGCGCATCGGCGGTGTAGCGTTGCGACACGGCGGGTACATGGTGGGTGACACCGGGTACACGGTGCTGCACGGGCCGTCACAACGGTGGCTCCCTCGGTACACCATGCGCGATGGGTAGTCGCGGTGGGTGACGCTCGCTCGCGTAGTGCAGGCATTCTTGCCTGCTACCGACGGGCGTCCTCGCCCGGCGGGGGTTCTCGAACTGGAACGACAACACGTAGTTTCCGTTGGCGGCTAGGCGCAAAAAACACCGACGGGCAGGGACGCCCGTCGGTTGCAGGCAAGAATGCCTGCACTACGTCGCGTCGTGCTCAGCTTGCGGCAGTCGATTCCGTGAATTGGCTGGGGAGGGAGGATTCGAACCTCCGAGTGGCGGCTCCAAAGGCCGCTGCCTTACCGCTTGGCGACTCCCCAGTACGGTGGCGTGAGACTCCTAAAACGAAATGGTATCGCGGTCATTCCTGATGTTCAGGCGGATCGTTCCCTCCGCGTCCTCCGCGTCTCCGCGTGAACCGGTTTGCCGTGACAAGACGCTCAACCCCTGAATAGCTGCCGTCGACGATTCATCCGGTCCGTTGCCCCCCACGCGTACTTGTACTCCTCGGCGCCGCGGAGGAAATCGAACGTCGTCGCGCCGTCGCGCACTGCTTCTTCGATTGCGTGGGCGACGATCAATGTTCCGATGCTCAGTTTTTCGAGATCGGGATCGTAGCCGCTCAGGTAGTAGTAGACCGTGCCGTGCAGGGCGAATCCGTAGAAGACGGCGACGATGCGGCCGGCCACGCGCGTGGCGTACATCCGCAGCATGCCCTGAGCGAGCATCCGCGGCGCCACCTCGCGATGAAAACGTTGCGCGGTTTCGTCGGCGAGGACGCCTGGAAGATTGCGGCGTTTCCAGCGCGCGGTGTGGAGATCGAAGAAAGCGGTGAGGAGATCGTCGAGCGTGTCCGGCGTTGGCGTCTCAACGATGACATCGCCGAGGCGTTCGAGCGCGCGGCGGTAGTAGCGAATCTTTTTTCGGAAGTGCGTGGAGATGAGGTTCTCCAGCTCCGGTCCTGCGCCGCTGATCGAAAGCGTCGGACAGGGCTCCTGATCTTCGACGTTCTCCGACCAGCCATCCGGAAGGGGAGTCTGAAGCACCGCCGACGACGGCCTCAGTTGTTGCAGATCCCAAAGCTGGCAATCGATGCCGGCCAGTTCCGGCATGACCAGCGCGGCGTCGCCGAGGATGTCGAGGTAGTCGCTGATGCCGGTGCCGATGAAAAGGCCGAGCGACTCGTCCTCATCGCGGATCACGTAAAGCGGCGCCAGCGACCGCAAGCCGGCTTCGTCGCGTGCAGCGATGACGGTGAGATCGTCGGATCCGAACGCTCTCCACCACGGGAGAAGCCACATCGGCGTCTGGAATGGCGTTGCGTCCGGCGTGCGGTGGCAGAGATCGAGCCACTCCGCTTCGAGAGCGGTGAGTGCGTCGGTCTCGGTGATGACTTCGGTCGGCATGAGCGGCGGATTGTAACTGTCAGGATGGCAGCGGTGTTTGTGTCATCCTGATGTTTGAGGCATGAGCGACAAAGACTTCGTCACGATCGACACGACGTACCTGCACATCGAGGGACGTTCCCGCGCGGGGCACGAGACCTGGTTTCGCGTTCGCGAGCTGAACGCGGCGTTCGACATCGGCCGCTGTCCCGATACGCTCATCGCCACGCCGCACATCTTCGTCACGCACGCGCATCTCGACCACGCCGTCGGCATCCCGTTCTATGCGGGGCAGCGGCAGTTGCACGGCATGACCGGCGGACACGTCTACGTTCCCGCCGATGCCGCGGACGGCATGCGCGAGATTCTGTCGATTTACGAGCGCATCACCGGCGCGTCGTTTGCGGAGATCGAGGTGATCGGTCTCGCGCCCGGCGACGTGGTACGGATCGGAAAGACGCACGAGGTGCGAACGCATCGCGCCACCCATCGCGTGGCCGCGAACGCGTACGAAGTCATCGAGGTCCGGCATCGGCTGAAGGATGAATTCGCGTCGCGCGGGGAGCGGGACATCATCGATCTGCGTCAGCACGGCACGGAAGTCACGGAGGAGTGGCGCCGGCCGATATTCTTCTACACGGGCGACACGGACCGGGGCATCCTCGAAGAGAACGATGCGCTGTTCAAAGCCGAAGTGCTGATGATCGAGTGCTCGTTCATCGTGGCGGGACATGAAGAGCGTGCCGCGAAGTACCGGCACATTCACTTCGATGACATCGCCGCCTTTGCCGGACGTTTCGAAAACGAAACGATCGTGCTGACGCACTTCAGCAGGCGCTATTCACGGAGTCAGATCCATGATGAGATCCGGCGCCGATGCCCGGCGGTTCTTCGAGAGCGCATCCGGCTGGCGTTGCCGGATCCGTATCAGCGGTTGTAATTCTGCGGTGTTGATGTCCGGATGCGTGCGCACGACACGTCCCGGAAGCACGTGCCTTGCAGAATTGCCCGGCGGCAAGAAAGGTTCCTCGTACTGATGACGGTTCGACGCACGCGTTTCATCGCGACAGCGCTTCTGCTTTTGTGCTTCCAGGTTCTCACCGCAACCGGGGCTGACACCGCAAGACGGCGTCGCGGGAAATCGCGGCGGCGGAAGGCTGCACCCGCGGCCCCTGCGGATACGGCCACAGGCTCGACGCTGTCCGAACGGCTCACGTCCCTGATGACCGGTTCGGTGGCGCGCAACTCGGACACCAGCCTGCAGGTCGTCGACGTCGAGAGCGGCAACCTCGTCGCCGAGCGCGGTCCTCGAACGCCGTTGGCGCCGGCCTCGAACATGAAGCTTTTCACGACCGCTGCGGCGATCGATCTGCTCCATCCCGACTTCGCAGTTACGACGACCGTGTACATGCGCGGTATCGTCGATGCCGGCGGCACGCTGACCGGCGACGTCAAGGTGGTCGGCCGAGGCGATCCGACGATCGGCGGGCGCTTCCACGACGGGCATGCCACGGCAGTCATCGATGAATGGGTTACCGATCTGAAGCGCGCCGGCGTGAAGACGGTCCACGGCAATCTCATTTTCGAGTACGGCTACATGGACACGGAGTACATCCATCCGAGCTGGCCCGTCAATCAACTGGTCAACTGGTACGAGGCGCCTGTTTCCGCATTCTCGATGCAGGAAAACTGTGTGCAGGTGCGCGTGACGCCAACGAAGCCGGGGAAGGCGTGTCTCGTTCAGTTCGAGCCGCCGACGGCGTTTCTCGATCTGGAGACCTCGTGCATTACCGGGCGCGGACTCCCGTTCATCACGCGCTACCGCAACACGAATAAGATCGTCGTACACGGCGGAACGCCTGCGCGGGCGGGCGTCACCGAGGTCTTCGTCACGGTCGAGAATCCGGTGCAGTACTTCGCGACCGTCACCGCCGAGACGTTCGTGCGCGACGGCGTCACGGTGCAGGGGCAGGTTGTCGTCACGCCACACGACGACCGGCCGGACTGGAAAGCGGTGTCGCAACACGCTACGCCGCTCAACGTCGTCGTCTTCGTGATCAATAAGAAGAGTCAGAATCATTACGCCGAGGAGCTGGTGAAGATCATCGGCGCCGAGACGAAAAAACAGGGGACGTGGGGTGCCGGCACCGGCAGCGTGACCGAGTGGCTCACCGGCAAGCTGACCGTCCCGCCGGAAGAGTTTCACCAGGCCGACGGCTCCGGGATGTCACGCGACAATCGCGCCTCCGCCAACGCCTTCATTCACCTGCTGCGCTACATGTGGAAGAGCCCGTACCGGGAGGACTTCGTCAGCTCGCTGCCGTACTCCGGCGATCCTGACGCGAAATTCGGACGCCGCCTGCGCGGCGCGCCATACGCGCGTCAGGTGTACGCGAAGACCGGCTACATCGTCGGCGTGGTCGGCCTTTCGGGCTACGTGCGCGGCGCGAGCGGCAAGGTCTACGCGTTCTCGTTCGTCTTCAACAATTACCACGTCGGCGTCTACGCGGTGTACCAGCTTCAGGACTCGATGCTGAAAGAGATCATTACGCGGGGGTAGTTTTGCGCCGGCCTGGCGGCCGGCGCGTTGTCGGTTGTCGGTTGTCGGTTGGTCCACGGCTAGTCCGATGGTTAGTCCGATGGTTAGTCCGCATTTCTCACCCTTCTTAGCGACTCCTTTGCATCGAGCGCCTTCTCCCCTCGTGCTTTTCGAGGGGAGAAGGTGCCGAAGGCGGATGAGGGGTGTCGTGCAAGCGGCAGGCATGAAGTTCCCGCCCGCAACCTTGCCGCGACAGTCCAACGCCCCCTCCATCCGGCCTTCGGCCACCTTCTCCCCCACTGAGAAGCGTGGGGGAGAAGGCGCTCGATTGAAAGACGCTGCTTGCAATCTCCTGCAAGTGTGAGGAATGCAGCTTGGATACGCTTCGCGCGTTGTCAGAAAGAACGCGAGATCGGCTACGATGGCGCGCCGATTGACCCAACCGACATGAATGAACTTCAAGCCGACAACGCGCGAAGCGCAATCAACCGACAACCGAGAACGCGCGCAGCGCAATAACCGACAACCGACAACGCGCCGGCCGCCAGGCCGGCGCAATTCAATGCA
The DNA here is from genome assembly GCA_017883205.1 of Thermoanaerobaculia bacterium. Taxonomy (GTDB): domain Bacteria; phylum Acidobacteriota; class Thermoanaerobaculia; order Gp7-AA8; family Gp7-AA8; genus JADGNZ01. The sequence goes on from JADGNZ010000045.1 coordinate 5,099, forward strand.
AAAACAAACCCTCATCTTCACCATCTGCGGCTTTCTTCTCGGCCTGACCATCGGTGGTCTGGTCATCGGACCGAAGATTGCGCAGTCGAAGCTCGCTGGCGGGGCGCCGGTTCCCGAGACAGAAAGCGCCGCTCCGCCCGTGGCGTCTCCGATGGGCGCGGCGGGCGGCAATCCGATGGCCGCTGTTCAGCAACAACTGGCCACTCTCAAAGCCGCGATCGAAAAAGATCCGAAGAACTTCGATGCGCTCGCGCAGCTCGGCGACATGTACATGGACGCCGCGAAGTTCCCGCAGGCGATCGATTATCTCGAGCGCGCCTTGGCCGTGCATGATGACGCGAACGTCCGCACCGACCTCGGCATCTGCTACAAACAGACGGGCCAGCCGGGAAGTGCTCTGGCCGAATTCGAGCGCGCCGCTTCGATGGCACCCGATCAGTGGCAGCCTCTTTTCAATCAGGCACTCGTGCTGAACGATCTGCATCGCACCGACGAGGCGCGCGTCGTCGCGGCAAAGCTGCAGCAGATGAAGCCGAACGATCCTGATGTGCAGAAACTGCTGACTTCGCTCACCGCAAAGCAGTAGACGTCGATCGCGAGCGCGCCGTATCTGCCGGCATGAAACCGGTGACCCTTTCCCTCGTTGTTCTCCTCGCCGCTGCTGGTGCTTTTGCGCAGCCGGCCGGATTCGAAAAAGTCCTCTTTCCGATCGTCATTCATCCATTGATCAATGTATCGGGAGCATTCGGGACGCAGTGGGTTACGGATGTGTCGGTCCTAAACGCGGGTGTAACGCCCGTGCGTCTTGCCGGTACCTATGTTTGTTTTGACTGCCGCACCGAACAGCCGCTCCAACCGGGTGTGACCTACAGCCTCGTTCCGGTTCCCGCGCCGGGGAACCTCGGCGGGGCATTTCTCTTCGTCGACAGTGCCGCGATCGGACAGATCCGATTCGGATTGCATGTGCGGGATGTCTCGCGTGAGTCCGATGGATTCGGAAGTGAAGTGCCGGTCGTGCGTACGCAGGGCTTCCGCGCCGAGGGTGTGTCGCTTCTCGGCATTCCTAATCAGCCGAGTCTTCGGCTCATGCTGCGGATGTACGCGCTCGACAAGATTGGTGGCGATGTTCGAGTGAGAATCTATGAACAGCGAGGCGCGGACATCCATCTGGATGATCTGACTGGCGATGCACTCTTCGCTGAGCGCACCTACACACTGACTAACATCCACGGTTCCCTCATCCCCGAGTTGCAGGACAACTACCCGGCGTACGCGCAGGCTGGCGACCTGCCGATGCCATCGACGCAATTGGCGCGCATCGACGTCGAACCGCTGACGCCGGGCATGCGCATCTGGGCCTTCGCATCGGCGACGAACAACACGACGCAGCAGGTCACGGTGATCAGCCCGCATTGATGTTTTGGAAAGGCGTTTCACGCGGAGACGCGGAGGTCGCGGAGAAGACCCTCCGCATCTCCGCGCCTCCGCGTGAAACGGTTTTATCACCGCATTGCACTTCGTTTCGCCCTGCAATTTCGATGCGCTCAAGGCCTGTTCTATACTCAACTTATGGAGCTGACATGAGCGACGAACGTGTACTCTCCGACCTTCCCGTCATCGGCAGAATCGACATTCACGAAGCCGAGCGGCGCGATCCATTGCCGTCCGACCGCTTCGCCGATCCGATCGAAGTCGGCTTGACGTTCGACGATGTTCTTCTTCGTCCTGCCAAGTCCGACATTCATCCGAACTTCGTCGAAGTCGGCACGCAACTGACCCGCGACATCCGTCTCAACATTCCCATCGTCTCTTCGGCGATGGATACGGTGACCGAGGCCAGGCTGGCGATTGCGATGGCCCAGCAGGGCGGACTCGGCATCATCCACAAGAACATGCCGATCGACGTGCAGGCCGAAGAGGTCGACAAAGTGAAGCGGTCGGAAGCGGGGATGATCGTCGATCCCGTCACGATGCGGCCGTGGCAGACCATCACCGAAGCGCTCGAAGTGATGGCGAAATTCAAGATCTCCGGCGTGCCGGTGACCGACGCGAACGGCAAGCTCGTCGGCATTCTCACCAACCGCGATCTCCGTTTCGAAACGCGCTTCGACCTGCCCATCGCCGAGCGTATGACCAAGGACGGGCTTGTCACAGCCCCGGTCGGAACCACGCTCGAGGCTGCGCGCGAAGTGCTTCACCAGCACCGCATCGAGAAACTTCTCGTCGTCGATTCCAACGGCGATCTCAAGGGCCTCATCACCGTCAAAGACATTCAGAAAAAACTTCGCTATCCGAACGCGGCCAAAGACTCGCTCGGCCGTCTGCGCGTTGGCGCGGCGATCGGAGTGGGCAAAGAAGGGCTTGACCGGGCTCGCGCGCTCATCGACGCCAAGGTTGACGTCGTCGTCATCGACTCGGCGCACGCGCATTCGACCGGCGTCATGGAAGTGATCCGCCAGTTCAAGAAACTCTTTCCCGATACGCCGCTCATCGCCGGCAACGTTGCCACGTACGAAGGTGCGAGCGATCTCATCGCACTCGGCGTCGATGCCATCAAAGTCGGCATCGGGCCGGGATCCATCTGCACGACGCGCGTCGTGGCCGGAGCCGGTGTGCCGCAGGTCAGCGCCGTGATGGAGTGCGTCCGCGCCGCGGAGAAGTTCGGCATCCCGATCATCAGCGACGGCGGGATCAAGTTCTCCGGCGACATCACCAAAGCGATCGCCGCCGGCGCGCATTGCGTGATGATCGGCTCGCTCTTCGCAGGAACCGACGAAGCACCGGGCGAGACGATTCTGTATCAGGGACGCACGTTCAAGGCCTATCGCGGCATGGGCTCGATCGGCGCGATGCAGGCCGGATCGAAAGACCGCTACTTCCAGGAAGACGCCGACGAAGTGTCGAAGCTCGTTCCGGAAGGGATCGAAGGCAAAGTCCCGTACAAGGGATCGCTCAGCGCGATGATCCCGCAACTCGTCGGCGGTCTGCGCTCGGGAATGGGCCTGACGGGCTCGAAAACCATCGAGGACCTTCGCACGAAAGCGCAATTCGTCCGCATCACCGCGGCAGGTCTGCGCGAGTCGCACGCGCACGACGTCGTCATCACGAAAGAGGCGCCAAACTACCGGATAGAATCCAACGACTGATGCTCTCCCGACTCCGGGTCCCCATTTTCTGCTCGTCCCTCCTGCTCGTGGCGGCGATCGTTTCCGCGGAAACGATCCGTTTCGATCCGCCCAATCCGACCGGTACCCGTTCTGTTGACGCCATCATCACTGGCGTCTGGCGCGATGCGTGTACGCCCTCGGTCAAAAACGTAGCCATCTCTGGTCAGACGGTCACGCTGCACCTCGACGCCACGGTTCCGCCGGGAGTTGCCTGCGCGCAGTCCACGAGCCCGTACACCCGGACGTTCCACATGGGCATTCTGCCTCCGGCCGGCTATACGGTTATTCTCGTCGCCGATGCGGGATCAACGTCGACCGAGCTGGCGCGCGTGCCGCTCATCGTGCGCGACGCGGAAACACTGAGCATCTCTCCGTATGCCGTTCCGACAAGCGGGGGTCCGATCGGACTGGCGAACCCGTTCTTCCTCACCGCCGCGACGTTGACGATCGGCGGAGTCACGGTTCCGGCCAACTCAGACGTGGACGGAAGCCTGTTTGCGAACGCGCCGCCACACGCGCCCGGAGTGGTCGATGTTTCCGTCAACGCGACTACTGGAACGGTGACGTCGCAAGCGGCGCTGATCTACTACGATCCGGCTGCGGCGGACCCGGCCGTCTTCGAGCCGATTCTCTTTCCGCTCTCGTTTCAGGGGCCGGGAGCGTTCGGATCGCAATGGACGACGGAGAGCTTTCTCTACTCCAACAGCTCGGCGGCGTACTTTCGTGATCCGCTTCCCTGCGCAGGATGTTCGGCGAGCATCGATATCGGCATGAAACAGCTCACCAACGATGCCAATCCCTGGGGACACCTTCTCTACGCCATGCGCGGCACGACCAGCTCCGTCGACTTTGCCTCGCGCGTTCGCGATAACTCACGGCAGGCGCTGACCGCGGGCACCGACGTGCCGGTCGCGCGCGAGCGTGATTTCCGCGGGCAGCTTCGCCTTCTCAACGTCCCCGTCGACAGCCGGTATCGCGTCATGCTCCGGCTATGGTCACTCGGCGACTATCCGCAGTTCATCGTGAATGTCGACTCGCTCGCTCTGGATGTCGCTCCACTCTCGGTGACGAGGATTCCAGCTACAGCGATGTGGTTTGGTTCCATCGATGTTACCTCTCTGGTATCGAAGGGGCACCAATCCCACGAGCGTGTTGGTCTACCCGTCCGGGTACGGCACGTGCTGTGGGTCGCTAGTGTTTCCTCCGATCTGGGGAATGCTGAGCATCACCAACAACGACACGCAACAGGTAACGATCGTTTCGCCGCAATAGGATGCGAGATGGATTTCAACGTCGACGAGGCAACGCCGATCGCTGATTTTTTTCTGACCCTTCGCGAAGAGGAAGAGGGCGGTCTCCACATCGAGATGATGAGCCGCTCGAAGGGTCATCTGGCCGGCTTCCCCGCCTGGGACCACGCCGACCGCGATCTCCGGCACTTCACTCCCGACGACATCCCCTTGGGCGAGGAAGAGCCATTCGAAGACGCCGGCGAGGCCTGGCGCATCGTCATCATCGCCCGCGGCAAGGACGTCTTCGTCCTAGAAGGCGATGCTCCGCGCGGTCCGCTCCCGCGCCGCTACCGCATCCCGCGCGATCAATACCTCACCGCCTGGAACGAGCTCATGGTCCGCTATCACCCGCCGCTGGCGCTGGAAGATGTGTTGGGTGGGGGAGAGAGCGAGAGCGTTTCGTGACCGCTGCTGGAATGCAATCCGCTGGCGTAAACTCTCAGCGAGGAGGTGCGGATGACCAGCGTTGAAGTTACGTTTCCTGACAGTTTGTTCGCCGCACTTCGGAAGGCGCCGCACGAAATCGGTCCGGAGATGCGGGTTGCCGCATCGATCCACTGGTATCAGCAGGGCGCGATCTCGATAGAGCGCGCCGCAGAGTATGCGGGGTTGAGCATCCCCGAATTCCTGACGGAGCTATCCCGCCGCCACGTTGACGTGTTCGTAGTCGAGGAAGAGGATCTCGCGCAGGAACTGAGGGCCCTCTCATGAGCGTCGAGGCGCCGATCGCTGTTGATCTCGACCGCAAGGCCATTGAGGCATTCTGCGCCAAATGGCGGATCACGGAGCTCAGTCTCTTCGGATCAGTGCTGCGGCCTGACGACTTCCGGGATGACAGTGATGTCGACGTCCTTGTTACATTCGACGACGCCGCGCGATGGACTCTGTTCGAGCTCGTCGAAATGCAGGATGAGCTCAAGGCCGTCGTCGGGCGAGACGTGGATCTGGTCGAAAAGATCGCCGTCGAGCGCAGCCCCAACTACATCCGGAGGCGCCACATTCTCGAGAATCAAAGGACGTTCTATGTCGCGCGATGACGCGTACCTTCTCGACATGCTCCGATTCGCGCAAGAAGTTCTGGAGTTTTCGCGCGGCGTTACTCGCGAGTTCTATCTCGCCGATCAGGAGAAGAGAAGAAGCATCGAGCGGTCACTCGAATTGGTTGGAGAGGCTGCGCGTCGCATCAGCCGGCCATTCCGTGAAGAACACCCAGAGATTCTGTGGAAAGATATCATCGGTCAACGCAGTGTTCTGGCGCATGACTATGGTGACATAAGCGACGTTCGGGTTTGGGAAACCGCAACGGAGCGCATTCCCAATCTCGTTCGAGTGCTGGAGCAACTCGTGCCGCGGGAAGAGAAGGCGTAACAGACCAGCGCCATTCGATGGTTCGAGCGCCCCGCTCGTGCGACTGTGCGAGACATGCCATGCGCCCCAGTGCCACGAAACTCCGTCCGATACAATTCGCCGCCATGCTCTTCGATCCCTCCATGCGTGCACTGGCGCACGACGCTGTTGACGCGCTTTTCGACCACGTTGGCGGCATCGCGCGGCGGCCTGTTGTCGATTGGAGGAGTGCGGATGATCTGAGGGAGCGCGTTCGTATCGACGATCGAGGCGGCGCGGCGCCGATGCCGCTCGTCCGTTTGCTGATGGAGAACGCCATCCAGCTCCATCACCCGGCCTATATGGGGCATCAGGTCTGCCCGCCATTTCCCACCGCGGTCATCGCCGACCTGGTGATCTCGACTCTGAATCAGTCGACGGCAGTCTTCGAAATGAGTCCGATCGGAACCGTGATCGAGCAGGAAGTCATCCGCTGGCTGGCGGACCGCGTCGGTTATCCGGCAAACGCGCTCGGCACAGCCGTCTCCGGCGGCTCGGCGGCGAATCTCACTGGGTTGATGGCAGCGAGGGCGAGATGGAATTCGAAGCGGGAGTCGGGAGTCGGGGGTGACGTAGGTCGGACTCTCAGTCCGACAGGCAAAATTAGTCGGACTGGAGAGTCCGACCTACGTAAGACGCTGCGTCCAGTCATTCTCTGCTCTGCCGATGCCCATTACTCGATCGCGCGGGCTGCTTCGATCATGGGGATCGCCGCGGAAGACGTCATCAAAGTTCCGACGAACGATCGTCACCAGCTCGACCTCGGCGCGCTGAGCGCGGCCCTGCACGACGCTGACGACGTCATGGCCATCGTTGCAACATCCGGCTCGACGGCCACCGGCGCGTTCGATGATCTTCGCGCCATTGCGGCGTTGCGTGACCGGCACGACACGTGGCTGCACGTCGACGCGGCGCACGGCGCATCGGTGCTGCTCAGCGAGCGCCTGCGCCACCTCGTCGACGGACTTGACCTCGCCGACTCGCTCGCCTGGGACCCGCACAAGATGCTCTGGATGCCGCTCTCGCTCGGCGTGATCCTCGTCCGCGACGGCGTCTGGCTGCGACGCGCATTCGAAGCCGACGCACCCTATCTCTTCAACGCCGAGCGCGCCAGCGACAACATCGGCGAGATGACGATTCAGTGCTCCAAGCGCGCCGACGCCGTCAAGCTGTGGCTGACGCTGCAGGTATCCGGCACCGCTCCTTTCGAGTCCGCGCTGGATCACGTGACGGACGTGACGACCTATCTCTATGACCGCGTCACCGCATCCGACGACTTCGAGGCCATGCACGTGCCGGAGTTCAATATCTTCTGTTTCCGGCATCGCAGCGATGACGACACGAACGCGGCACTTCGCGAGAAGTTGATCCGCTCCGGCCACGCCTGGATCACATCGACGCTGCTCAAAGGTCAGCGCGTGCTCCGGGTGACGATGATCAATCCACGCACCGAGTGCAGCGATGTGGACCGGATGCTCGCCGCGCTGCGAAAGATCGCGGTGGCGGGGGTCGCTGGTCGGGAGTCGGGAGTCGGAGAATGACCGTTCCGCACAATCAGGGCAGTGGCTCCGACCCCCGACCCCCGACTCCCGGTGCCCGAGCCGGCCCCCGACTCCGCATCGTTCTCGTCGAGCCGCGCGAGGCCGGCAACGTCGGCGCCGTTGCGCGGGTGATGAAAAACTTCGGCTTCACCGATTTGTGGATCGTCGGCGACCATCCCGAACTGCATCCGCTTGCCGGTTGGTGGGCGAGCGGCGCCGAGGATGTCGTGGCGGCGGCTCACTTCACGCCGGCGCTGCACCATGCGCTGGCCGATGCGCACGTCACCATCGCCACCACCTCATCCCGTGGACGTGCCACACCCTCGGACATGCAGCCCGCCGGCATCGCGCAACTCTTTTCGTCGATGGATGACTCGCAGACGCTGGCTCTCGTCTTCGGACGCGAGAACAGCGGTCTCACCAGTGAAGAGGTCCGGCACTGCCAGCGCACGGCCATCATCCCGACCGACCCTGCGTTCCCGACGATGAACCTCGCGCAATCCGTTGGCGTCTTCTGCTACGAATTGTCGACGACGTCGCGCGCCGCCGCACCGCGCGACCTGGCGCCGGCCGTGATGATCGATCGGCTTCACGAACGCATCCAGGCTTTCCTCGCCGAAGTCGGCTATCTCCTCGGCGACAACCCGGACCACATCTACGACGATCTGCGCCTCATCGCCGCACGTGCCGATCTCGACGCACGAGAGGTCACGATCCTCCTCGGCATCATTCGTCAGATGGAATGGAAGCTGGCTCAGGAAAGAGGCGCAAGGTGAGGCTTGTGCGGACCATTCAGACAGTCAGCGATCAGGTCAATGAATTTCTCAAGGTCGAACGGCTTGAGGATGGAGTTGCAGACGGCATTCGCCGGGATCTTGTCGACGCCGCGCTTGCCGGCGGCGGTGAAGACGATGATGTGAGGCGGCGCGCTCGAGTGTTCCTTGCGGACTCGTTCGATGAACTCGTAGCCATTGACCCGAGGCATCATGAGATCGAGGAGAACCAGGTCGTACGAGGGATCGTGCTTGAGCTTTTCCAGACCGACGGCGCCGTCCTCGGCGAGCTCGACTTCGAACTTCATCCGCTTCAAGACGGCCTGAAGCAGGACACGGATTGCGAGGTCATCGTCGATGACCAGTATCCTCCGGCCGGTTCCGTCGAGCTTCCCCACCATGAGCACCAAAACTCCCTTTCCTACCTTATTATGCGAAACGCATACCGGCCTCAAGCTTAGACGCTTCATGAGATTACGGTATCCGGCCCCGTTGCACAATGCCCGACCGAACTGAGGTTTATCCGTTTCGCCCGTGGGTGGCGCGGGCCGGTTTTTCAATCGTGCTCGTGGCCGCTGCCGTCACGGCGGCGATCCTCGTGGTGCTCGTCGTGAGCCCCTCAACTCGCTACGGTTGGATCGGCGAGCATGCGGTGTGGGCGTATGTCGCGACGCTCTGGATCGGCGGCCTGAAAGTGTGGCTCGGTGCGCGGCGGGCGATTGCGGAGATCGGCGGCGAGACGCTGACCCTCCGCCCGCTCCACCAGTTCCGGTCGCGAACGGTCCGGTGGGATGCGCTCCGCGGAACCGAACAGATGCTGGGCGGCGATCGGCTGATCGTCTATTGGGACAGCCCCCGAGGGATGCGGTTCGTGGCGCTGAATCTCAACCTCATCAAAGGCCGCCGCAACTTCCTCGCCGCCGTCGACGAACGCCTGCGGTCGATGGGTTTTGTGGAGAAAACCGTCGAGCGTTCGCGGTATCTCTCCCGGCCAGCGTAGATCACAAGCGCATGTGATCGCTGACACAGTGACCGCGACCGGAATAGGCGATCGTGTGATCACCTTATTGAGACACGATCTCAATTGATCGGATGAAATCGAAATGATCGTCTGCCTCTGCCGCGCGAAGAACGAACGTGACGTCCTGCGAGCCATCGAAGCGGGAGCGGAAACGGTTGCCGACCTGCAGGAATGCGGTATCGGTACCGACTGCGGCGGCTGCCACAATTTCCTCCGCAAGATGTTGAGCGCGAACGCGAGCCTGCCGCCCGCGGCCTTTGTGCCGATGCCAGCCACCGAAGCGTGGTCGGAGAGTGTGGCTTGATAGAGTAGCGGGGGAGGAGATTCCGAATGAAGGGCGACCAGAAGATCATCGACATCCTCAACGACGTGCTGACCTCCGAGCTCACCGCCATCAACCAGTATTTCGTTCATGCGGAGATGTGCGACAACTGGGGCTACCAACACCTTCACGATCGCATTCGCAAGCACTCCATCGGCGAGATGAAGCATGCCGAGAGCCTGATCGAGCGGGTGCTCTTCCTCGAAGGCGTTCCGAACGTCCAGCGTCTCTTCAAAATCACCATCGGCGAGACCGTGCCGGAGCAGTTGAACGTTGATCTCGCCCTCGAGATCGATGCCGTCAAGCGTCTCAACGCCGGAATCGAGACGTGCCGCGAGGCAGACGACAACAACAGCCGTCACCTGCTGGAAGAAATCCTCGAGGATGAGGAAGAGCACATCGACTGGCTCGAAGCCCAGCTCTCACTGATCGAACAGGTCGGCGCGCAGAACTATCTGGCCCAGCAGATTCACGAACACGAGTAGCGGGCAGCCATCGCATCGTAAACTTCGGGCGATATGACGCCGAAGAAGGAAATCGAGACGCTGCGCGCCGATCTGGAGCGGCACAGCCAGCTTTACTACGTTCACGCCGCGCCGGAGATCAGCGACTTCGAATTCGATCAGCGCCTTCGCAGGCTTCAGGAGCTTGAGGCGGAGCATCCCGAGCTCTTCGATCCGAACTCCCCTTCGCAGCGCGTGGGCGGCGCTCCGATGTCCGGAGAGTTCGCCACGGTCATCCACGATCCGCCGATGCTCTCGATCGAGAATGCCTACACGCTCGAAGAGCTGCACGAGTGGGACGCCCGCGTGAAGAAGGGACTCGGCGTCGACGAGGTCGAGTACGAAGCGGAGCTGAAGATCGACGGCGTCTCGATCGATCTGCTGTACGAGAATGGCGCCTTCGCGCGTGGCGCGACGCGCGGCGACGGCGTCCGCGGCGACGACGTGACCGTGAATGTGCGCACGGTGCGCGGCCTGCCGTTGAAAATCGCCACGAAGTTGAGGCGCGTGGAGGTTCGCGGCGAGATCTACATTTCGTCGAACGATTTTGCGTTGCTCAATGCGCAGCTCGAGGAAGCGGGCCAGCCCGTTCTCGCCAATCCGCGCAACGCCGCGGCAGGCTCGCTGCGGCAGAAGGATCCAAAGCTAGTCGCCCAACGGCGGCTCAGCGCGTTCGTCTATCACCTCGTCGCGACGGACGACGTTCGCGTCGCATCGCAGTCGCAGGCGTACGAGATTCTCGCGTCGATGGGGTTTCCGCTCAATCCGAAGCGCGATGTCTTCGCGGGCATGGCCGCGGTCGAGGCCTTCATCGAAACGGTACGCGAGCAGCGCCACGATCTCAGCTTCGACATCGACGGCATCGTGATCAAGGTCAACAAACGCGCGCAGCAGCAGGAGTTGGGTGCGACGTCGAAGGCGCCGCGCTGGGCCATCGCGTTCAAGTATCCGCCAGAGGCCGCGCAGACGATCGTGCGGGCGATCAATCTGTACGTCGGGCGAACGGGCGCGGTCACGCCGGTCGCGGAGTTCGATCCGGTGCACATCGGCGGCACGAAGGTTGTGAACGCCTCGCTCCACAACTTCGACGAGGTCGGACGCAAAGACATCCGCGTCGGCGATTCCATCGTCGTCGAGAAGGGTGGCGACATCATCCCGAAAGTCGTCGATGTCCTTGTCGACAAACGCCCGGACGGAACGGTGCCGGTCGCGCTGCCGGAAACGTGTCCGGCCTGCGGCGAGCCGCTGCATCGCTTCGAAGGCGAGGTGGCCATCCGCTGCATCAACCAGGGGTGCCCGGCCATCGTGCGCGAGTCGCTCTTTCATTTCGGCGCGCGAAAAGCGATGGACATCGAAGGACTCGGCTACCAGACGATCACGCAACTGCTCGACGCGAAGCTCATTACCGATTACGCGTCGCTCTACGAGTTGCGTGAGGAGGACGTTGCGGCGCTGCCGGGAAAAGGCGAGCTGTCCGCGCGCAAGCTGGCCGAGGGGATCGAGAAGTCGAAGACGGCCGAGCTCTCGCGCGTGATCTTCGCGATCGGCATTCGCATGGTCGGTGAGCGTGCGGCTAAATTGCTCGCTGCGCGTTTTGGTTCCCTGGACGCGCTCATGAACGCAACTGTCGACGAATTGGTCGAGGTGGACGAGATCGGGCCGAAAGTGGCCGAGTCGATTACGTTTTACTTTTCGGTCCCCGCAAACCGCGAGCGCATCGAGAAGATGCAGCGTCTCGGCGTCGCACCGACGCATGTGGCCGAGATTCGCGGCGACCGGCTCGCGGGCAAGACGCTCGTCGTCACTGGGACTCTCGCCCGTTTCTCGCGCGACGAGATCCACAAACTGATCGAGCGTGAAGGGGGCAAACCGTCCGGCTCCGTCTCGGCGAAGACGTCGTACCTGATCGCCGGTGACGCCGCGGGCTCGAAGCTCGACAAAGCGCAATCGCTTGGCGTGCCGGTCCTGACTGAGGACGAGTTTCTGGCGATGATCGGCGATGCGTAAAGCGTTGGCCGCGATCATCGCCGTGGTCGCGATCGCGCAGCTTTGGCTCGCGCATCGCTACTTCGGCTTCATGACCGGCGACGACGTGGAGGTGTTGTCCGAGGCCTTTCGCCGCGCGCGCGGACTCGACTTTCATCCGTGGGATATCCGCAATCTCTTCGTGCCGGACGTCGTCGTCGCGCCGGTCGTTTGGATCGCATCGAGGCTCGGTATCAGCGACACGCGGACGCTGATCCTCGCGTCGGCGCTGCCGTTCATCGTGTTGACTGCGATCACGACGCTGCTCGTCTACCGGCTGGCGCTGCGATGGTGCGGCGATGAGCGAGCGGGGCTCGTGGCCGCGCTCCTCTTCGCGACACACTGGATTTCACTCGGCTTCGGCAGCACGGTCTACCCGCGGACGCTGGCGGCTGCGTGCGTTGTGGGAGCAGCATTGATCGTCGAGCGCTGGCCGTTCGCGGCGGGGGCGCTGGTCGGACTCGCATTCGCCGACCGATTCAGCGAGATCGTGTTTCTTGCTCCTGTCCTGATGATGGCCACAAAGCACAGACAAGAGTGTCTGTGCCACATTGAACCCTCGCAAGAGAGCTCTGTTCATGCTGGCCGCTCGCAGGAGGATTCTGTCCAGACTGGCCCTTCGCGAAAATGTCCAATCCATGCGCCGGATGGTGTGGCACAGACACTCTTGTCTGTGCCGTGGATGCGGGCGCTGAAGGTGATGCTCGGAGCGATAGTTGCGATCATCATCACGGTCGGCCTTTACGACTGGATCACCTGGGGTGCTCCATTCTCAAGCTTCATCAAGTTCGCCCACCTCACCCTCGTCGCGCCCGACTTCGCGTCACGCGTGAAGTATCAGGCGCCGTGGTGGTACGCCGCGAATCTCGTGCGCTGGTGTTCGCCGCTGCTTCTTCCGTTGCTCTGGTACGCGCGCCGCAGCCGTGCGATCTGGTTCATCATCGTCCCGCTGCTGGCATTCTCCGCGGTGAAGCACAAGGAGCTGCGCTACCTCCAGGTGATGATCCCTTTTCTCGCGGTGGCCGCTGCGATCGGCTTCGCGTCGATGGAACGGCGCTACCGCCGTATCGCAATCGCGCTCGTTGCCATCTCGCTTGTCTGGGATTTGCACGGCATGCGCTACTTCGCTCGAAAGTCGCAGCCTGCCGTCGAAGCCGCGCAATGGCTGGCGGAGAATCCGCACGTGCACTCGGTTGCCGTGTCGCAGCTCTGGGCGTACGGCGACAAGCTCTATTTCGGCGATCGCATCGGTCAATCCGATGTCGGTACGCCGCCCGAAGGCTTGAACGGGTCTGTCTCCGCCGACGCCATCGCGCTATACGAAACCGATCTCGATGTACCCGAACGCCTCGCGCGCCTGCGCGCCCTCGGCTACGCGCCCGTGCGCACGTTCCGCGACGATCCCGCGCGGGCAGTGGTCGTGTTCATGAAGAAGTAAGCCGCTCGCTACATCTCTTTCCGATACTTCGGATCGAGTGCATCGATGAGACCGTCGCCGAGGAAGTTGAGGCCCATCACGGCGAGCATGATGGCGACGCCGGGCCAGATGGCGAGGTGATTGGCAAGCCCGAGGTATCGTCGTCCGGAGGTCAGCATCGCGCCCCATGACGGCGTTGGCGGCTGCACTCCGAGTCCCAGAAACGACAGTGCGGCCTCGGACAAGATCGCGCCGGCCAGGCCGAGCGTGGCCATCACGATCACAGGATTCACAATGTTCGGCAGTACGTGCAGCAGGATCACGCGCGGCGAGCGGGCCCCGAGCGCCTTCGCCGCGACGACGTAATCCATCTCCCGCACTTTCAGCACCTGGCCGCGTCCAAGCCGCGCGTAGCCGACCCATCCCTGTGTCGCCAGCGCGATGATGACGTTGTTGAGACTCGGGCCGAGCACCGCCACCATCGCGATTGCCAGGAGGATGCCGGGGAACGAGAGGAGGATGTCGGTGACCCGCATGATGACGGTCTCCATCCAACCTCCGAAGTAGCCGGCCATTGCACCGAGGGTGATACCGATGATCGAAGCCAGGATGACGACGCTGAAACCGACGCGCAGCGAAACGCGAGAGCCCCAAATGATGCGCGAAAGGACATCGCGCCCGAGGTCGTCGAGACCGAGAAGGTGTTCGTGCGACGGCGCTTCGAGGCGCCGTGCCGTGTCCTGCTGATTCGGATCGAACGGCGCGATCAGCGGCGCCGCCAGAGCGACGACGATCAGGGCTACAGTCAGGATGAGCCCTGAGGTAAAGGCGAAGTTGCCGAAGAAGCGCTTCATGATCGGTCGGGTGTCGGGAGTCGGGAGTCGGGTGTCGGATATCGAGTCTGGAGTCTTCGGCAGTCGGAGCTGAATGCTTCGGGTGGGTTCCCGACACCCGACACCCGACAGCCGGCACCCTCACTCAAGTTTGATCCTCGGGTCGACCACGCCGTAAAGCAGGTCGCTGGCGAAATTGACGAGGATGTACGTCAGCGCGATGACCAGAATCGAGGCCTGCACTTGCGGGTAGTCGCGTGTGGAGATTGAGGTCAGGAGAAGTCGTCCCAGGCCGGGCCACGAGAAAATCTGCTCGGTGATGATCGCGCCAGTTAGCAGCGAGCCAAACTGCAGCGCCAGGACTGTGATCACCGGAATCAACGCGTTTTTCAGCGCGTGCCGGAAGATCGCCTGCGCTCGCGTGACACCTTTGGCGACGGCGGTGGTGACGTAGAGCTGCGTCAGTTCGTCGGCGAGGGAGATACGGATCATCCGCGTCAGGATCGCGGACAGCGCGAGACCCATCGTCAGCGACGGCAGGACCAGCGACCTCAACCCGGCGTCGCGGCCGGAGACGGGGAACCACTCGTGGTTGATGGCGAAGGCGATGATGAGCAGTGGTCCGAACCAGAAGCTCGGCATCGACACGCCGATCAACGCAAAGAAGCGCGCCAGGTTGTCGATCCAGGAGTTCCGATAGATCGCGGAAATGATCCCCAGGGGGAAGGCGACCAGGAGCGCGACGAACATCGAGCCGAACGCCAGCTCGATCGTCGCCGGGTAGCGGGTCTTGATCTGTTCGGCGACGCTGGTATTCGTCTGGAACGACGTGCCGAGATCGCCGCGAAGGACGTGCGTGACGTAGTGAACGTACTGCGTCCAGAGTGGCTGATCGAGTCCCAGCGCTTTGCGAACAGCCACGACATCCTCGGCGCGCGCTCCTTCGCCCGCGATCTGAACCGCCGGATCGCCCGGGATCATGTGGATCAGCGAAAAGACGAGCGTCAGGATCCCGAACGCAATCGGAATCATCTGCAGGAATCGGCGGAGGATGTATTGAGACATGAATTACGAAGGATGAGGGCGGAGGGATGAAGGATGAAGACCGCAGTGGCCGGTTCATCCTTCATCCTTCTGCCTTCATCCTTTCTCACCCTTCGAGCGAGCTTTGTGCCATACCCGCTGTCTGCTGCTTCCCCGTAAAGTTCCAACCGGCGATCTTCATCACCGGCGCGATCGTACCGCCGAAGTGGTTGTACCAGGTGCCGACGCGGCGGCGCTCGCGCGTCAGTCCTTCGATGCGCGAGAAAGCCTCGACGATCGACTGCGTCCAGCGCAGGTTTGGCAGTCGCGCGACGACTTCGCCATCGCGGATGAGGAACGTGCCGTCGCGCGTGGTGCCGGTCATGAGCGCGGTCCGCGGCTCGAGGAGGCCGTTGACGTAGTTGAAGCGGGTGATCCAGATGCCGTGTTTCGTCGAGCGGATCAGCTCCTCGCGCGTGGCGTCGCCGCCTTCGATAGAGAGATGAAGCGCGGAGCCGTGATCGGAGCCGCCGAGGCTCCAGCCGTTGGCGGTCGGCGCAAACCCGAGGCGGTCGGCATAGGCTTTGTCGACGACCGGCGTGCGGACGATGCCGCGCTCGATGATGGCAACGCGCCGCTTGGGCAGTCCTTCAATGTCGAATGGGAAGGGGAGGAACGCGTCGTCGAGCGCGTCGTCGGTGAGCGTGAAATTCGCGCCGAGGATCTGGTTGCCGATGTTGCCGACGAAGAATGACGAGCCATCCTCGTACGCCGATCCGCTGAACGCGATCATGCCCATCCACTCGAGCACCTCGGCGGTCGCCGGTGGTTCGAGGATGACGTCGTACGCGCCGGGAGCAATGTCTTCGATGACGTCAGCGCGAAGCGCGGCCTTGAACGCGGCTTCTTCGCCGAGGGCAGTGACATCGACGTTCGAGCGATCGACGGCCGTTGCGTAGCCGGAACCATTTGCGCCGATGGCGATGACAGTGGCGTCGGATGCGGTCAGCGTGCAGTAGCGCCGGACACCATGAGTGTTGGCGACGGCGACCGACGAGGCGCCGGTGCCGTAGACGCCGGCGAAATGGACCCCGCTTGCAACGCCGCGGTCGAACATCGTGCGAAGGGCGCGCGCTTTCTCCGCGGGCGCGATGTTCGCGGTCGCCTCGTCGAACGTCCGGACCGAGGGCAGCGGCTCGTTCGCGCGATAAAGCCCGCTGAAGTTCGGCAGCGGATCGGCGTGACGTGCCGCTTCACGCGCCAGCGCTGCCGTGCGCTCGATCTCAGCACCATCAAATACAGTCGTCGATGCCACGCCCATGGCGTTGTCGACGATCACGCGCAACGACAGCTCCGCGCTGATCTCCGACATGTTCTGGTGAACGTTGGAGTTGGCGAACCGGCTGATGTTCTGGTCGGTCGAGATGAACACAGCATCCGCCTCGGCTGTGCCAGCAGCGTTCAGCGCCTGATCGAGGATGTCGAATGAGTCGTGTTCGGTACGCATGGATTTAGAAGGATGAATGATGAAGGATGAAGGATGAGCCGTTCATCTCCAGGGTTCATCCTTCATCCTTCTAGATTCATCCCTCAAGCCTCACCCCATCTCCACATCGCGAAATCTTGCCGCGGGCGCTCCGTGCGCCACGCGCATCGTCTGCATCGGATCGCCTTTTCCGCAGTTGGGGAGGCCCCAGATCCGCCAGCTCGCGCGGTCGGCCACGGCGTCGCAGGAGCGCCAGAAGTCGGGCGTCGTGCCGGTGTAGAGCGGATTGCGCAGCAGGCGCCCGAGGCGGCCGTTCTCGATCTCCCAGGCCACTTCGCAGCCGAATTGAAAGTTGAGTCGGAGATCGTCGATCGACCACGACTTGTTCGTCTCGACGAAAATGCCGCGCTTCGTGTCGGCGATGATGTCGGCCAGCGGCGTCGTGCCGGGCTCGAGGTTGATGTTCGTCATGCGGATGATCGGAATGCGCGCCGCCGTCTCCGCGCGGACGGTGCCGTTCGACGTGCGGCCGATCGTGGGCGCCGTGTCGCGTCCGGTCAGGTAACCGACGAACATGCCTTTCTCGATGAGGTGAAAGCGCTGCGCGGGAACGCCGTCGTCATCGAATCCGAACGAGCCGATCGATCCGGGGATCGTGGCGTCGCCGACGATGTTGACGAGATCGGAACCGTAGCGGAAGTTGCCGAGCATCGACGGCTGCAGGAACGATCCGCCGGCGAGCGAGATCTCCAGGCCCATGGCCCGATCGAGCTCGGTGGGGTGGCCGCACGACTCGTGGACCTGGAGCGCAAGCTGTGCCGATCCGACGATGAGATCGAAGCGTCCGGAGGGCGCTTTTGGCGCGGTCAGCAGCGCCAGCGCCTCATCGCGGATCTCCAGCGCTTTGCCGGGCAGGTTGAGCTGCTCGATGAACTCCCATCCCGCGGCCTGGTAGTCGCCGCCGAACGGATTGGGATAGGTGCGCCGCTGGAACTCATCGCCCTCGATGGCTACAGCCTCGACCCCGCCACCCATCTCCGTCGTGGTCTGCTCGATGAAACTTCCGACGGTCGAGGCGAAGATCTTTTCCTGCCGGTAGCAGGAGATGTCGCCCGAGACCTGATGAATGCGCGCATCGCCGCGCATCGGCTCGGTCGACTGCAACAGATGCTCGATCTTCTTCTCCAGCGGAATCGACCACGGATCGATCTCGTACGTCGACGACCACGTCGCCACATAGGGCTCGATGTCGCTTAGCGTCACGCGTTGCGTCGACGCGATGTTGCTCGCCGCCGCTACCTCCAGCGCCCGTTTCGCCGTCTTCCGCAGCGACTCCTCGGAGGTGTCGCTGTTCGCCGCGAATCCCCACCCATTGCCGACGAGCACGCGAACGCCGATGGCCCGATCGATCGTCGAAGCCAGCGTCTCCACCTCCCCATTGCGAACGCGCACGTGCTGCTCATGCGTCGCCGTCCAGCGAACGTCCGCATAGCGCAACCCGGAACCATCGAGGGAGGCGAGAACATCCTCCAGTTGCGCGCGCGTAGGCTTCATCGGGGAGGGGGATTATAGCGGGGCGCTTCCGCTCAAACCGTCCACGCGGAGACGCGGAGGACGCAGGGTGGTTTCTCCGGGACCGCCGCGTGCAGGCTCCCAAAAGGCTTCTTTTGACTTCTGTAATCTAGCGAGCGTATTCTACCTATCCATCCAGAAGGATGGCGTACATTCGCAACAATTTAGGAGGCACATGCGCAAGTCACTGATGGCCCTCGTTCTCGTGTTTCTCTCGACGGCTTTGTACGCCGCCAAGCAGTCGCCCGATGGCCCCCTTCCGGCCGCCGACGACTACACCGTGCTCGCAGGAAAGGTTACGATCGGGACCATCGACGCGCACTCGATCGGCGTCCTGGTCGATGACGGCGGTGGGTATCGCCACATATTCCGGCTCTGGATGGAGGCATCGGTGAAGACGTTTCGCGCAACAAGCCAGAGCGCCAGTGTTGAGTTCCGGGGCGACGAGTTGGTGGTCATGGCGGCGGATCAGGAGTGGTTTTATTCGCTGGTAACCTCCTCGGCCGGCCGTGCGCCACGTCAGCCGATCGGGTTCACTGGAGCAAACTACGTCGGATACGGTCTGAATCATGAGATCCGCCCTGTCGTTGCCAAGCGGGCTGGCAGCGGCCGGCATGTCGTTGCGCTCGACTCCTGCGACGACTTAGACACTTGTATTTTCAACGCCGATTTCGGCAGTGCAGGCGGCGGAACAGGCGGCGGATCGTGCAACTCTGGAGGGATTGGCTCGACCTCCTGCTCGACGTCAAACTCGTACGGCTCCTGCTCGGTAAGCTGCAGCAGTGGCTACGCCTGCTGTACATCTGCGACGAGTATCGGCAACGCAAGCTGCCGCTGCATCCAATGATTAGCCGGCCGCCATCGGGCGCGCGATAGCGTGTCTTTCGTCGAAATCCGTATTCACGCGGAAACGCAGAGAAGCTTTCTCCGCGTCTCCGCGTGAAACGGTCTTTGGCTTTCAGCTAGGCTCAAGCACCAGCGCACCCGCACGGTCGACAACGATTCCGATCACCTCGAATTCGTCGCCCGCTCCGACTTCGATCGGCCGTGGCGTTCGTTGCGGCTGAGAAGGCGGATGTGGCCATTCCGCACGTCGAGATGCTTGACGTATTCGTCGGCGCCGAGGCGGCAGACGACGATCTTGCGTGCTGCTTCGCTGATGTTGTTCGTCGGTTTGACGAAGAGAACGTCGCGATCGGCGGTGGCGGCGCCGATCATGGAGTCCCCGGCGGCCTCTAAGATCAGCCGTGCACCGGCGGCGGCGAAGGCGCGCGGGATCTCGCAGCGGTGACTGTTCCACGGCCCGTAGAGACGGTCGGATTTTGCCCCGGTCGGCCATCGCCGCTCGCTCGGTGGAATCGCCATCCCGGCCCCTTTTCGTTTACCCTTCGCGCGCTCATCCCATGGCTACCCGCAAATCGAAAGATCAGACTTCTTTCTCACCGCCGCCGCCCATCGTTCCTGAGGTCGAGCACCAGCCTGTCGCCGAGTTCGCGCGGAAGGCGTATCTCGACTATTCGATGTACGTCATCCTCGACCGCGCGCTGCCGCATGTGGCCGATGGTCTCAAGCCCGTCCAGCGCCGCATCATCTACGCGATGTCGGAGCTGGGTCTCGGGCCGAACGCGAAGCCGAAGAAGTCGGCGCGCACGGTCGGCGACGTCATCGGCAAGTTTCATCCGCACGGCGACACGGCCTGTTACGACGCCATGGTGTTGATGGCGCAGCCGTTCTCGATGCGCTATCCGCTCGTGGAAGGGCAGGGGAACTTCGGCTCGCCGGACGATCCGAAAGAGTTCGCGGCGATGCGGTACACCGAGGCGAAGCTGTCGCGGTTCGCGCAATCGCTGCTGTCGGAGCTGGAGCAGGGAACGGTCGATTGGGGACAGAACTTCGACGGCACGCTGCGCGAGCCGAAGCTGCTGCCGTCGCGGTTGCCGCACGTGCTGCTCAACGGCGCGTCGGGGATCGCGGTCGGCATGGCCACCGACATCCCGTCGCACAACACGCGCGAGGTTGTCGGAGCGTGCCTGGAGCTGCTCGACAATCCCGACGCGACGATCGCGCAGCTCACGAAGCACATCAAAGGGCCGGACTTTCCGACCGAGGCGGAGATCATCACGCCGCTGGCCGAGATCCGGGAGATGTACAAGACCGGCAACGGCTCGATCCGGCAACGCGCGAAGTGGGAAGTGGAGAACGGCGACATCGTCATCACCGCGCTGCCGTTCATGGTGTCGGGATCGAAGGTGCAGCAACAGATCGCGGCGCAGATGAACGCCAAGAAGCTGCCGATGATCGAAGACATGCGCGACGAGTCGGACCACGAAGACCCGACGCGCCTCGTGCTCGTGCCGCGCTCGAACCGTGTCGATCTGGACGAAGTGATGGCGCATCTCTTCGCCACGACGGATCTGGAACGGACGTACCGCGTGAACATGAACATGATCGGCCTCAACGGCCGGCCGCGGCTCTATCCGCTGAAGGATCTGCTGAGCGAGTGGCTGGAGTTCCGTATCGAGACGGTGCGCCGCCGTCTGCAGCATCGCTACGATCACGTCAACGCGCGTATCCACATCCTCGACGGTTATCTGATTGCGTATCTCAACATCGACGAAGTGATCCGCATCATCCGCCGTGAAGACGAGCCGAAGCCGGTGCTGATGAAGCGCTTCAAGTTGTCGGAGCTGCAGGCCGAGGCGATCCTCGAACTGAAGCTGCGATTCCTGAACAAGCTGCAGGAGATGGAGATCCGCGGCGAGCAGGCCAAGCTCGAAGCCGAGCGCGCCGACCTCGAAAAGATCCTCGGATCCAAGGCGCGCCTCCGCAAGCAGGTGCGCGACGAGTTGGAAAAAGATGGTGCTGAGTTCGGCGACCGCCGCCGCTCGCCGATCGTCGAGCGCGAAGCGGCCAAGGCGCTGGATGCGACGGCGCTGATTCCGTCGGAGCCGGTGACCGTGGTGTTGTCGGAGCGCGGCTGGGTGCGCGCGGGCAAAGGGCACGATCTCGATCCGACGACGCTGCAATACAAGTCGGGCGATGCCTTCCTCCATTCGGCGCACGGCCGCAGCAATCAGCTTGCGGTGTTCATCGACTCGATGGGCCGCACGTACTCGCTGCCGGCGCACGAGTTGCCGTCGGCGAAGGGCCACGGCGAGCCGCTGACCGCGTTTACCTCGCCGGCGCCCGGCGCGACGTTCGTGGCGGTGATGATGGGCGATCCGGAAGACTTGTGGTTGCTCTCGACCGACGACGGCTATGGGTTCATCGCCAAGCTCGAGGATCTGATCACCGATCGCAAGGCCGGAAAGGCGGTGGTGAACGTGAGCGACGGGGCGTTAGTCTTGAAACCCCAGCGAATGAACCGCCAGGAAACCGACCGCATCGCCGCAGCGACGACGAGCGGAAAGTTGCTGCTGTTCGAAGCGGCCGAGCTGCCGTTGCTCGCCCGGGGCAAAGGCGTGCAGACGATCAAGCTGCACAAGACGGAGCTGTTCCCGGAGAAGGTCGTCAGCACGGCGGTGGTCGGCGAGGCGGGCACGCTCGTCGTGCAGGCGGGCAAGCGGCACACGAACCTGAAGGGGGCCGATCTCGAGCCCTACATCGGCAAGCGCGCGCAAAGGGGACTGAAACTGCCGCGCGGGTTCCAGAGCGTGTCATCGATCCACGCGTGGAGCGATCGGGAGTTGCGCAATGCGGGCGATCTCGTGATGTGATTTCGCGCGAAGCGCTTTGGAGTGCTGCGGCGCCAGCCGCAGCTTTCTTGCACGTGATTCAAAAGCGGTGGCTGGCGCCACCGCAGTCCAAAGCGCTTCGCGCGAAACAGAATGAACATTCGTCGCCGCATCACGCTCGCTGCCATCATCTTCCTCACGATCGCGCTCGATCAGGGGACGAAGTTGATCGCGCGGCGGACGCTGATGAACGAGTTTCCGCGCCACTACGCGAGCGCACTCACGCTGCTCTACACCGAGAATCCCGGCGCGTTTCTCTCGCTGGGCTCGAACCTGCCGGTCAACGTGCGGCATCTCGTGTTCGACGGGCTCGTCTCGATCGGGTTGCTTGTGGCGGCGTTCGCGCTGTTCACGGGACGGATGGGCCTGGGCGGGGACGCGGTGGCCATCGCGTTCATCATCGGCGGCGGCGCTGGCAATCTGATCGATCGATTCCGATTCGGTGGGCTCGTCACGGACTTCATCTATCTCGCTGCTGGTCCGCTGCACACCGGCGTGTTCAACATTGCAGACATGGCCATCACCGGAGGCGTGATTGCGATCGCGATCTTGTGGGCGGTCAGCGCGATGCGAAAGCGGCGATGACACAACCACAGAGACACTGAAGACTCAGAGGTTTCTCTGTGCCCTCTGCGTCTCTGCTACGAAAATAAGGTAGCAAGAGGATACACGTCACCCGTTCGCGCGATGGCGCGTTGAGATGGGCTGCCCTACTTCGGATCGCTATCCGTTTGCTGCGGGTGACAGAGACACGTTGAAGCCGAGTTGCTGGAGCTTGGAGACGAATCGGTTCGCCTCTCGTTCACGATTCACCGGGCGTGAAACAGGTAGGCCGACTTCTGCGTAGTCGGTGCCCCGGCTGATCATGTAAAAAATGGTGGTCAGGATGATGCGCGCGATGGCAACGATGGCTCGTCTGTGACCACGGCGCTTGGCCAGTTGCTGGTACTTGTACTGGTAGTGCGCTCCGTTTTTTTTCACAGCCGCCGTCGCGATCTGGATCATGAGCCGCTTCAAGTGGGGGTTTCCTTTTCGGACGCCAACCTTGCGGCGTTTACCGGCCGACTCGTGACTGCCGGGACAGAGTCCTGCCCAGGCAGTCAGGCGGCTGGCGATGCCCCAGACGGACATGTCCACTCCGATTTCGGCGATCACGCCGATCCCGGCCAGCCAGTTGATTCCGGGAATCATGTCGAGGCGTTCGAGGAGCTTGTTGTAGGGAGATGCCGCTTCGGTCATGACCAGTTCGACTTCGGCCAGACTGGCGTCGATCTTGTCATGCATCGACATCTCCATCCGTAGCAGGTTGCGATGGTGATCGGTCATCGTTCCATCAAGAGCAAGCGTGAGCTCCGGGATCTTTTCCTTCATCTTTTGTCGAGCGAACTGCGCCATGGCTGCGGGCTTGAGCTTTCCTTCAACCAGTGCCTCAAGCATCTCGGTGCCGGAGGTCCCGAAGATGTCCGAGGCCACCGATCCTAGCTTGATGTTCCCGGTCTCGAGAACGCCGTGAATGCGGTTTTTCTGCTGCGTGGCAGTCTTGATCATGCTTTGCCGAAAGCGCGTTAGCTGACGAAGATGCCGCAGAGGCTTCGGCGGGACGAAGCTATTGCGAATGAGCCCGAAGCAGAGCAGCTTTGCCAGCCATGCGGCGTCGTTTTCGTCGCTCTTCCGTCCAGGCACGTTCTTGATGTGCTGCGCGTTGCCCACCACGATCTCCACGTGACCTTCAAGGATCTCGTACACGGGCATCCAGTAAACGCTCGTGCTCTCCATGACCACGTGCGTGCATCCCTCGCTCACCAGCCAATCGCGCAACTCGATCAAATCAGCTTTGAACGTGCCAAACCGCTTCTTGAACTTCTTGCTCTTGTTTCCGGAAAAGATCAGCAGACACACCACGAGCAGTTTTTTGTGCACATCGATTCCGGCACCTCGTTGGATCATTACCTCCATGCGACTCCTCCTTTCGATATGAGGAACCGTGTACGCCGACGTCAACAGATAGAATCTGCTACGCGTGTTCAGTCCCTGCGGACCGACAACAAAAGGTGATCACTAAATCGGCGCGGGTCAACCTGTGGTTCGGGGTCTTGCCTCCAAGGACAGTACGACCTCTCCACGGCCCTCTGGCAGAAGATTGCCAGCGCCGGCCGCGCGAGTCACGCTTTTCGTCCAAGGTGGTCGCCGGCGCGCCCGGCGGCGTACCTGTGGTGAAACTGATCGACTGCACTACACTCCGCCGCGCATGAGCGACGTTTCGCCCTATCTCACGTTCGATCGCGCGGCCTGGTCGGGGTTGCGCGGCGAAACGCCGATGACGCTCTCGCCCGACGATGTCGCGGAGTTGAGCGGTATCAACGAAGCGCTGTCGATGAAGGAGGTCGAAGAGGCCTACCTTCCTCTTTCGCGCTTGCTCAATCTTCACGTGGCCGCCTTCGACCAGCTTCATCGCGTCTCCTCCCGTTTCCTCGGCGGCGAGACTCCGAAGGTTCCGTACGTCGTTGCCATCGGCGGGAGCGTCTCCGCTGGCAAGAGCACGACGGCGCGTGTGCTGCGAACGCTGCTGTCCCGCTGGCCCGATCACCCGCGCGTCGATCTCGTGACCACGGACGGATTTCTCTTTCCGAACGCCACGCTGGAAGAGCGCGGCATCATGCACCGCAAAGGCTTTCCCGAGAGCTACGACCGCCCGCGTCTCATCGAGTTTGTGTCGCAACTGAAGTCGGGCGTCTCGCCGTTGACCGTGCCGCTCTATTCACACTTCGCGTACGACATCATCGGCGAAGAGCAGGTGCTCGATCGTCCGGATATCGTGATCCTGGAAGGGTTGAACGTGCTGCAGAGCGGCACGATCCATTCCGTCTTCGTCTCCGACTTCGTCGACTTCTCGATCTACGTCGACGCCTCCGCCGGCGATCTGGAGACGTGGTTTCTCGACCGCTTCCAGAAACTCCGCGAGACCGCCTTCCGCGATCCCGCCTCCTTCTTCCACTCGTTCGCGGCGATGCCGGACGACGAAGCGACCGCGATGGCGAAGGAGATCTGGCAACGGATCAACCTTGCCAATCTGCGCGAGAACATCCTGCCAACGCGCGAGCGGGCCACGCTGATTCTGGGCAAGGGCGCGAGCCATGTGGTGGAGCGGGTGCTGCTGCGGCGGTTGTGAGAGACGGTTTCACGCGGAGACGCGGAGATGCGGAGTTAGAAACCGCTTCGCGCCTTCGTGTCTTCGCGTGAGCGTGACCCCACGGTAGAATCACATCATGCGGAAGCTGTTGATCGTCGCTCTCTTCTTTGTAGCCACCACCGCCCTCGCCGCACCTCCCGCCTACGCGCCCGATCGCAAAGCGGGCGAAGGGGAGGGGCCGTTCACGCGGTTGATCATCCGGGGGGCGACGCTCGTCGATGGCACCGGCGCGCCGCCGATCGGGCCGGTCGACATCGTCATTGAAGGAAACCGCATCCGCGAAGTGCGCAGCGTCGGCTTTCCGAAAGTCCCGATCAAAGCCGACCGCAGACCGAAAGATGCGGTGAAAGAGATCGACGGCACCGGCCTCTGGGTGCTGCCCGGTTTCGTCGACATGCACGGGCACGCCGGCGGCGAGGAGCAGGGAACGACCGCAGAGTACGTCTTCAAGCTCTGGATGGCGCACGGCATCACCAGCGTCCGCGAGCCAGGCTGCGGCAACGGAATCGACTGGTGTCTGCACGAGCGCGAGCGCAGCGCGAAGAATGAGATCGTGGCGCCGCGCCTTTTTCCGTACGTCTTCACCAGTCACAATCAATGGGAGGGCGGCGCGATCGATTCGCCGGAGCAGGCGCGCAAGTTCGCGCAGTTTGTGGCGAAGAAAGGGGCTGATGGATTGAAGATCCTCAGCAGCGGCGATCCGGTCTTCGATCCCGAGATCCTGGCCGCCCTCATCGACGAAGCCAACAAACTCCACCTCGGCACCACCACCCATCTCGCGCAGATGGGCGTGGCGCGCTCGAACATCATCGATGCCTCGCGCATGGGTCTTCGCGGCATGGAGCACTGGTACGGTCTGCCCGAGGCGCTCTTCACCGACCGCACCATTCAGGACTATCCGCGCGACTACAACTACAACGACGAGTCGAACCGATTCGGCGAGGCGGGCCGGCTCTGGAAACAGGCCGCGCAGCCGGGCAGCGAGAAGTGGAACGCCGTCATCGACGAGCTGGTTGCGAAAAAATTCAACATCGATCCCACGCTGACGATCTACGAGGCCAGCCGCGATCTCATGCGGGCCATGCGCGCCGAATGGCACGACCGCTACACGCTGCCATCGCTGTGGCGCTGGTATCAGCCCAGCCGCACCGCGCACGGCGCGTACTGGTTCAACTGGACGACCGCCGACGAGGTGGAGTGGAAGAACAACTACCGCATCTGGATGCGCTTCCTGAACGACTACAAGAACCGCGGCGGGCACGTCACGACCGGCTCCGACTCCGGCTTCATCTTCAAGCTCTACGGATTCGATTACATCCGCGAGCTGGAGCTGTTGCAGGAAGCGGGCTTTCATCCGCTCGAGGTCATCCGCTCGGCGACGATGTGGGGAGCGGAGGCGATCAACGCGCCGCGCGGCACGAAGGTCGAGTTCGGAATCGTCCGTCCTGGCATGCTCGCCGATCTCGTTCTCGTCGATCAGAATCCGATCGACAATCTCAAGGTGCTGTACGGCACGGGCTGGATTCACGTCAATGACACCACGGGTAGCGCCGAACGTATCGGCGGCATCAAGTACGTGATGAAAGACGGCATCCTGTACGACGCGAAGAAGCTGCTGCGCGATGTCGAGACAATCGTGGAGCAGGCGAAGGCAGCGGAGGCG
Source organism: Thermoanaerobaculia bacterium (assembly GCA_017883205.1). Taxonomy (GTDB): domain Bacteria; phylum Acidobacteriota; class Thermoanaerobaculia; order Gp7-AA8; family Gp7-AA8; genus JADGNZ01. The sequence goes on from JADGNZ010000045.1 coordinate 32,047, forward strand.
AAGAGCTCGAAATGAAACGTCTGATCGTTCTTGTGGCACTGCTCTGCGCCGCCTGTGGCGGTGAGAAACCCGAATCGGAGACGACGACGTTGCCTGCGTCGCCGCCTCAGCGGCATACCGGCCCTGGCGGCATCATCCCTTCGCCGCTGGCGGTGGCTGTTCACAAGCCGAACCGCTCCACACCGCAACAGTGCGCAGGCGACGGCTCGTACGAGCAGGCGCTGGACTGTTTTCGGATCTCGTCGGGGTTCTCGTTCGTACTGGCCGATGGGCATGGTGTTCAGGCGCAGGGCGAGATGACGCGCAGCACGCCGGGGATGGAGCGCGTGCAATTCAAAGCTTCGGACGGCGCCTCGTGGACTGGCGAGGCGAAGGCATCCGGCGTTGTCTGGAGCCGCAACGGCAAGCACGAGCAGTCGCCGCCTGACATCACCAATCGCGTCTGGCAGCGGACGACGATGGTGCTCGATCCGCAGAAAAAAGAGGGCGCGCCGCAGCTCATGACCGAGCAGCCGGGCGGCGAGACGCTGCACCACTACCACTTCACCAACGCCAACAGCGGCGAAGCGAACGACGTCTGGGTCAGCGCGAAGGACGGCAGGATCACGAAATGGATCGCCGGTGATTCGACGCTGCGATTGCAATGATGGTCTGGGCGGCGGTGATCCTGCTTGCGCTGGCCGGGCTGGCGCTGATCGTCCGCCGGCAGGACATGGCGAAGGCGCAATCGCTCGTCGCCGGCGGGCGGCTGGGCGCTGGATGCGCGGTCGTTGAGGGGGCGTTGCTTCTTCTGATGGCGTTGGCGGTTGTGGTGATGAATCGTTACGGCTTGTTTGATTGAGGTGTCGATGGCCGGCTACTCCGGGACGCCACTCGCGGCAAAGCTCGGCATCAAGCCCGCCTTCTCGGTGCTTGTCATCAACGAGCCGGCGAATTACCGGCAGCTTCTGGCGCCGCTGCCTGCCGATGTGACGTTCGTCAAGAAGTTGACTAACTCCGTCGATCTCATCCACCTGTTCACGAAATCGGCCGCGGAGCTCGATGCGAAAATGGGCTCCTGGCGTCACGCGATCAAGCCCGAGGCAACGATCTGGATCTCGTGGCCGAAGAAGGCATCGAAGGTGGCGACCGACATCACCGAGGACGTCATTCGGCATGTTGCGTTGCCGATGGGATTCGTCGATGTGAAGGTTTGCGCGGTGGATGAAACGTGGTCGGGGTTGAAGCTGGTGATCCGGAAATCGCTGCGTTAATCGTCCGCAAACAGCAACCGCAGAGGCTCAGAGATCACAGAGGTAGAGCGCTCTCCGTGTCCTTTGCGTCTCTGTAGTCGACAGCCTTTCGTCAGCGACGCCAGAGCTGCCAGGCGGCAACTGCGATTCCGATGAGCGCCAGCGCGACGAGCAACTTGTTCGCGGCGAGTGTCGACCAGATCGACGTCTGCAGCTTGGTCTTCGGCACCTTCGCCATCGCGTTCATTTCCAGACGTCTCTGTGTGCCGCGCATCGATTCGTTGACTGCGGCCTTGAACGCATCGAGGGTGCGCGGTTCGTCGGCGGGAGCGACGGCCATCGCGCGCTGGGTATCGATGTGGATGACGTTCGACGGCATCGGCACGATCATCTTCTGACCGTGCTCGTCCGCGGCGACGTTGTAGGTTCCCTGGTCGAAGTAAAGCGGGCTGGGCCCGAGGCGCGTGTTGCGCAGGAAGACGACATGCTCGTCGCCCGACTGAAACACCGGCACGCCGATCGTCTCCTGATGGATTCCGTTGACCGAGCCGCCCGGAGTCACGATGGTCACCTCAGCACCGGCATTTCCCTTCATCGATTGCTCGACCGCGAACGTTGCGTAGGTGACGATCCAGCGGCCGGTTGGGTCGAAGCGCGCTTCGGTCCTGACGCACTTGCCGAGGATGATGGAGGCGGAGTGGTCGACCTTCTCGTCGAAGGTGGCAGCCTGAGCGATGGCTGCGTGGGCGGCTGGAACGGCAAGAATAACCAGCAGCAGCGCCGCGAGGAGAGCGAGTCGGTTATTTGTAGTCATCCTGAGGCTCGTGAGAAGCAATTGGGAGGCCAGTTTATTCGCGTTCCCGAGGTTGCTGGGGCTCGGAGATTGCTGGCAGACCGGCCGATTCACCGCTCAGGCCGGCCGATTCACGGCCCAAGCCGGAAGGATTCGCCGCCCGAACTGACCGATCCACCGCGCACGCGGGCCGTGTCACGGCGTACACGGGGCGTGTTGCTGCGTACGCAGGGCGTGTTGCTGCGTACGCAGGTCGTGTTGACGTGTACACGGGTCGTGTTGACGTGTACACAGGTCGTGTTGATGTGTACACGGGTTGTGTTGATGTGTACACAGGTCGTGTTGACGTGTGCACAGGTCGTGTTGACGTGTACACGGGCTGTGTTGCTGTGTACACGGGCTGTGTTGCCGTGTACATAGGTTGTGTTGCTGTCGGCGGCCACTCTAAAATCCCCCCATCCGGACAGTTAAAAATCCCCCCTCCTGGAGCAACGACGAGGGAGGGAGTCCGTGCAAGAACAGGAAGGATCAGAGATGCTCGACGCGGTGCCAAGGGGCACCGTGGAGGAGGAACTGATTGGACAAGGGACAGCAGCAGCGATTCGAGAGATGCGGTTGCGAGGGAAGTCGAAGAAGGCCATCGCCCGGGAGTTGGATCTGGATATCAAGACGGTGCGGAAGTGGTCGAGCGAGGAGTGGGCACCGCAGCGCCGACGGTCACGTGGAGAGGAGTTGAGCGCGTACGGGGAAGTGATTGCGAAGAGGTTTCCTGAGGTTGGCTACAACGCCGAGGTGCTGCACCGCGAGCTGCAGGAAGCCGGATACGAGGGTTCAGCGCGCTCGGTACGACGGTACGTGGAAGGGCAGCGAGAGGCGGCACGGCCGGAAGTAGCGACGGTCCGGTTCGAGACGGGCCCCGGAGAACAGGCGCAGGTGGATTGGGGAATGATCAACGTCTGGATCGGAGAGCTGCGGATCAAGGTCCATCTGTTCGTGATGGTGCTCGGGTTCAGCAGGCGGATCTTCGTGCGGGCGTACGAGCACGAGCGGCTCGGGAACCTGCTCGACGGTCATCAGGCAGCCTTCACGCACTTCGGCGGCAGAACAAGGACGCTGTTGTACGACAACCCGCGAACGATCGTGCTGTCCAAAGACGAGGCCAACGGAACGGTGGAGTGGAACCGTCGTTTCAAAGAGAGGATGGACTTTTACGGAGTGGACGTGAAGCTGTGTCGCTATTACCGGGCACAGACCAAAGGGAAGGTCGAGAGCGGCGTCAAGTACGTCAAGCGGAACGCGCTGGCCGGCCGGCGCTTCGCCAGCTACGACGATCTAAACACCTGGCTCGAGCAGTGGGCGTTGACGGTGGCCGACCAACGCATCCACGGTACTACGCACGAGCAGCCCGCCGAGCGGTTTGCACGTGAAGAGCGCGTGACGATGATCGCGGTCGACGCACGGCCGCCAACGCGCGAGTCGCGCACGATGAGCCGCCGTGTATCGCACGATGCGTTCGTCGAGGTGGAGACCAACCGTTACCCGGTGCCGTTCGTGTGGTGCCGCGCCGAAGTCTGCGTCGAGCTGACCCCGACCGAGGTGCGCATCATTCAAGAGAACGAGCTGATCGTGTATGAACGCGAGTTAGAGCGCCATCGCGAGCTCCGATGGCAAGGGTTGCCTCGGGCAGTCCCACCAGAGGCTGCCGGCGGCACGCCAGCCGATCCGCCGCGGTTCGATCCGGCGTGGCTGGCCCGAGCAGGCCAGGTTGAAGTCCGGCCACTCGATGCCTACGCAGCGCTGGCCAGCGAGGTGTCCTCATGAGCGGCGGTCTGCAGTACGAACGTTTGCAGGACCAACTGCTGCGCCTTCGCCTGGTGCAGTCGGTCGAGCGCCTTCCATCGTTGCTGGAAGCCGCGGCCAAGAGAGAGCTCTCGTACAGCGACTTCCTCGAAGAGTTGCTCTCGGCCGAGCTGACCGGCAAGCAGGATCGCAACACGGCCATGCGCATTCGCATGGCCCACTTCCCCTTCGAGAAGACGCTCGAGAGCTTCGACTTCAAGTTCCAGCCCTCACTCGATCCGAAGATCGTGCGTGAGCTGGCCACCTCGCGTTACATCGCCAACGCCGAGAACGTTCTGCTACTCGGACCACCCGGCGTAGGCAAGACGCATCTGGCCGTGGCCCTGGGTATGTCGGCTTGCGCCGCTGGTTACCGGACCCTATTTACGTCGGCGGCAGCGATGGTGGCCCTGCTCACCCGCGCCCAGAGCGAGAACCGTCTCGAAGAGAAGCTCCAGGTGTTGTCGCGCTCGAAGCTGCTGATCATCGACGAGATCGGCTACCTCCCGCTCGGTCCCTCGGGCGCGAACCTGCTGTTCCAGCTCATCGCCAAGCGTTATGAGCGAGGGTCAATCATCCTGACTTCGAACCAGAGTCTGACCGGCTGGGGTGATGTCTTCGGCGATCCCATCATCGCCACGGCCATCCTCGACCGGCTGCTGCATCACTCCACGATGCTGAACGTGAAAGGAGAGAGCTACCGGCTCAAGGAGAAGCGCAAGGCAGGCATGTTCGGTCGCCCCGCGAGCGCGCCACTCTTGAGCGCAACCGACGACTAAAAAGCGGGGAACCGGGCTATGGAAGCTGCCGTCCTATGGAAAGCCGCGATGAGGCCGCGCCTTCCCACAGGACTTGGGAAACGCCGGCAAGAAGCCGCCGGCGTTTCCCACAGCTCCCACAGCCCCTGCTACTGGAAAAAGAAAGCCCCAGGCAGAGACGAAGCAAAACCACGCTCCGTCTCACACGACTAATAACCAACTCCAAGGGGGGGATTATTAGCTGGCCAACCGGGGGGAAAGTTGGATGGCCGTTGACAGTTGCTGCGTACACAGGCCGTGTAACGGCGTACACGAGCTGTGTAACGGCGTACACGGACCGTGTAACGGCGTACACGGGCTGTGTCGCCGTGTACACGGGCCGTGTCACCACGTACACGGGCCGCGTCACCGCGCAAATCGGGAGAGTCACCGCGCGCATGGGCAGATTCGCGAGCAAGCTGAAGCGCAGTCATCGGCACTCAGTCGCGGATCGTCCGCTCGCGACTTGGGTCAGAGAGCATTGTCACGCGGAGACGCGGAGAGCGCGGAGCTGGTTTCTCCGCGTCCCCCGCGTCTCCGCGTGAAACGGTACCTCTCTCTCCCACGCACCGCATCACGCCTCTCGGGCCGCCTTCTCCGATCGGCAATCGTCTCCCGCAGGAACTTGAGCAGGGCTCGCTCTTCCTTCGACTTGCCGATGCGGACCACGGGCGAGCCTTTCTGTTTCCTGCGCAGCATCTCGAACGGTTTGCCTGCCATGTACTCGTCGAGCAGGCGCGGGCAGATGTAGGACGCGCGGCAGACGGCGGGCGTGTTGCCGAGTTGTTCCGACGTCGCCTGCACGGCTTGCTTGATTTTGCGCTTGCGCTCGGTTTTGCTCGCTCCCTGTCCCTGCATGGCCAGGGCGATCGAGCAGAGGAGCGTGCCGGCCCAGGTGCGGAAGTCTTTGGCGGTGAAGTTCGCGCCGATGATCGACTGGATGTACTCGTTGAGGTGCCGGTCCTTGACGCGGCGAACCTTGCCGTTATCGATGAAGGCGAAGAGTTTCGGCTCGCGCAGCCGGCGCAGTTGCTCGATCACCGCGGCGACCTCCGCGTCTTCGATGGCGCGCTTCTGCGACTTGCGCCATTTGCCGACGTAGTCGAACGAGATCATGCTCCCTTCGACCTTGACGTGCTTCCCGTGGATCGTCGTCAGACCGTATGTCGCTTCCGACTTTGCTTCCGACTTCGCGCTCTTGTCGTTGCCGACGCGGAAAAAGCCCTGATCGATGAGGCGGACGATCGAGGCGAGCACATGCTCTCGATCGAGCTCGGTCCTCTTCAGGTCGGCGCGCACGCGGCGGCGCAGCGCGGGAAGCACTTCGCCGAATTCGACGACGCGCTTGAACTTCTCTTCTTCCCGTTGCGCGCGGAAACACGGGTGGTAGAGATACTGGGTGCGCCCTTTCTTATCGAGGCCCACGGCCTGCAGCGGTGCGGATTCACCGCGAGCGATTCGCACTTCCTGCCACGCCGGCGGAATGCGCAGCTTGCGGATGCGTGCCAGCGACGTTTCCTCGCCGATCAGAGAGCCTGATGCGTTGCGATAGATGAAGCCGGCTTCTTTGGTTCCCTCGCGCCGGATGCCGTGATTATCGAGGTACCAGCGTCTGGGGATGCCCTTTCCCGGCATGATGGGCGCGATTTTGCGAGAATGGTGCCGCTTGGGGGATAGCACTCATGCAAACGTGATGATCAGCAGCGACGCGATCGAGCCGCTCACGCCTCGACAACGGCTCCTCGTCCTCACGCTGGCGATCATCGTTGCCGTGACGCGCTTCCTCGCGGTCTCGCATTCGATGTGGGATTGGGACGAGGCGCTCTTCGCCACGTCGCTTCATCACTACGATGTTTCGCAGCATCATCCGCACCCTCCCGGCTTTCCCCTCTTTTTCGCGCTGGCCAAGCTCGCGCGCTTCGTCATTGACGATGACTTTCACGCGTTGCGCGCGATCAGCGTTCTGGCTGCGCTCTTCGTCTTTCCGGCGATGTTCGCGTTGGCGCGATCGCTCCGCTTTCGCTTCCGAACGTGCCTCATCGCAGCGTTGCTCTTCTCGTTTCTGCCGAACGTCTGGTATTGGGGCGGGACAGCATTCACCGACGAGCTTGCGATGGTCACGTCGCTGGCCGGCGCGGCGCTGCTCCTTCGCGATGACTGCAAGCGTCGCACGTACCTCGGCGGCTGCGCCTTCTTCGCGGCGACGATGCTCGTGCGGGCACAGAACGTCCTTCTGGCCTGGCCGTGGATCATCAGTTCGTGGCGCCGGTGGCGCGAGCGACGAGCGCAGGTCGTCGCCGGAACCGTGCTGATCGTCATTCTCGTCGTGACCGGCTACGGGATTGCGGCGAAGCTCAGCGGCGTCGGCGCGTACATCTCCGCCACGAAGGCGCATCAGCGTTACGTCGCGACCGTCGATGGATTGCTGAATCCGGAGCGTCCTCCGATGCGGAATCTGTTCTTCGATTTCGCATTTGATCCATTCCAGTCGTATGCGTTGACGTGGGGATCGCGCGCCGTCTCGATTCTGCTGATCGTGTTCATGCTCGTGGCCTTTGCGCGTCCGAAGCGAGCACACCTTCACATCATCCTGACGTTCGTGCCGAACTTTCTGCTGGCTTGGTGTTTTCTGAGCGCGACGGGAATCAGCCGGCTCTCGCTCGGGTACATCGCCCTCAATGCGCTCCTCGCCGCCGACGGAATGGACGTCATCGCGAGCTTCGTGGCGTCGCGCGTGCGTGCGTTTCCGCGCGAGCGGCTGGCGACGGTACTGCAAGTGTTCTTCGCGGCAGTCGTCATCGGGCGCTACATCTTCTGGGTCTGGCCGGCGCTGGAAGAAGTTCGCACGAATGACTCGCCGCCGGTGATGGCGATGCAATGGATCCGGCAACACGTTCCGCGCGGTACGACGATTTATCTGAGCGGTGCACTCGAACCATTTCCCGAATACTTTCTTCCCGACTACACAGTCGTTTCCGTCGACGGGGATTTCGATGCATCGCGGGTGGCGCTGCGGACTGGCGCGTATGTCGTGTCCGATGCTCCGAGCAGGTTGGCCAGTGCGGTCAACTTCCAGCGTCCGCACCGGCGTCTGTGGGCGCTCTTCAATCAGCGCTACTTCGAGACATCCGTCGTCCCGGCCACCGGCTGGATCAAGTTCGGCGATGGCTGGTACAACGAAGAGGATAACGGGCAGGGGGGTTGGTGGCGATGGATGCGCGGTGAAAGCCACACGCTGCTCGGACCGCTCGGCCGCCCGGCGCAGCTGGCAGTGACCGTCGCGTATCCGGACGAGCTCGAGCCCGCGCCGGCGGTGGTGATTGCGCTCGACGGCAACGTCATCGACCGTTTCGTCGCTCCTCGGGGAAACATAAAGCACATGTACGCTGTGCAGTCCCGCTCCGGCGCGCCTGACGAGCTCGTGATCTCCGTTGATCGAACGGTCAACCTTCTCCGCTCGCATCGCGGACCCGATCCCCGCGACCTCGGGCTGCGCCTTCTTGCGCTCACATGGAAAGCGCGATGACGGCGGCGGCGGATTCGGTTCCCGCGCAGGCAGTAGAGCCGCTCACGCATCGGCAACGCCGTATCCTCCTCGCGCTTGCGATCGCCGTCGCTGCGACGCGTTTCCTGGCGGTTTCTCATTCGATGTGGGACTGGGACGAGGCTCTCTTCGCGTCTGCACTCCAGCATTACGACGTCGCGCAGCACCATCCGCATCCGCCGGGCTTTCCGCTGTTCTTTGCGCTGGCGAAGATCGTCCGTCTCATCGTTCACGATGATTTCCATGCTCTGCGGGCCGTGAGTGTGTTTGCATCGCTGTTTGTCTTTCCCGCGTTTTTCGCCCTCGCGCGCTCGTTGCGCTTCCGCATCCGGACCTGTGCTGTGGGTGCCACTCTCTTTTGTTTTCTGCCCAACGTCTGGTACTGGGGAGGGACGGGTTTCACCGACGAGCTGGCACTCGTTACCGCGCTCGCCGGTGGCGCGTTGCTGCTTCGCGAGGATCAACGCCGCCGCTCGTACATCGGCGGCTGTCTTTTTCTCGCTGCGACGATGCTGGTGCGGGCACAGAACGTACTGCTGCTGTGGCCATGGATCGAGGCGTCGTGGCGGCGCATACGCGCGAAGCGCGCTTCGGAAGTCATCACCGGCACCGCGCTCATCGTGGTCCTCGTCGTGACCGGATACGGCATTGCCGCAAAGCTGACCGGATTCACGGAATTCATCTCCGTCACGAAAGAGCACCAGCGCTACATCGCGACCGTCGATGGGGCGCTCAACCCGGGGCGGATTCCGATGCGGAATCTCCTGCAGGACTTCCTGTTCGATCCGTTCGAGTCACGCGCCGCTTCGACGGTGTTGTTCGGGTTCGCACTTCTGTCGTTCGCTCGCCCGAGGCGCGCTCATGCCGTCATTCTGCTCACGTTCCTGCCGAACTTCTTTCTGGCCTGGTTCCTTCTGAGCCCGACCGGTATCAGCCGCCTTTCGCTCGGCTACATCGCGTTTGACGTGCTTCTGGCGGCCGATGGGATGGATGTCGCGGCGGCGTTTCTGGCTTCACGCATTCGCGCCGTTCCGCGCGAACGTTTCGCGGCGGCATTGCAGATGCTCTTTGCCGCAGTCGTTATCGGCCGCTATGTGTTCTGGGTATGGCCGGGACTGGAAGAGATCCGGCTGCACGATTCTCCGCCGGTGCAGGCGATGGGCTGGATCCGGCAGCACATCCCGCGTGGAGCCACGATTCAAGTCAGCAGCGGACTCGATCCGTTCGCGGCGTACTTCCTGCCGGACTACAAGATCGTTCCTGAACAGAAGGGGCTCGATCTCTCGAGAGGAGCGGCGCTGAGCGTTGCCTGCATCGTTGCGGATCACACCGATCCTTCTCCGCAGGCAATCAACTTCCAGCGGCCGCGCCAGCATCTTTGGGCGTTATTCAACCGCCGCTACTTCGAGGCGTCTGTGGGGGTGTCGGATGTCGGGAGTCGGGTGTCGGAGTAGGGAGTGGGGAGTGGGGAGTGGGGAGTGGGGAGTGGGGACATTGGAGTGCGGGACGCGGGAGCCCGGAAGTCGGAGTGATCATTTCTCCGACCCCCGACCCCCGAAAACCGACCCCCTCGACCGCTACATCTTGAACGTGATGGACTGCGGCCTCCACGTCTTCACGCGTTTGCCATCTTTCATCGGCGGCGTGAATCGCACGGCGCGTATCGCGCGCGTCGCCGCGTCGTTGAAGCCGAAGCGCGCATCGCCGCGCAGGATCTTCACGTCGGTCACGTCGCCCGTTTCGGAGATCAATGCGGAGAGGATGATCGTCGTTTGTACGCGCTGCTGCGCGGCGAGCGGCGGATAGAACGGACGGATCGCCGAGAGAGGCTCAGGAACCTTATCGAGCTCGGTGACATCGACCACGTCTCCCTCGTGAATGGTGACGGCCTGCGCCTGGGCTACTGGCGGGACGACTGCCGGCTGGGATTGCGTCAGCGCCGGAGTCTGCTGAGCGGCCGTTTGCGCCGGCGGCTGCGCTTCCTGACGAGCGGCGACACGGCGCTGATCGAGGGCGGCAGCGGCACCGCGGTCCTCAGGCTGCGACACCGGCGCCGTCGAGATGACGCTCGCGGTCTGAACGGGCGCGTTCTTGGACTGCTGTTGTTTGAGCTGCTTGTTCATGTCCGACTGCAGCTTCATCATCTCTTCCTGCATTTTCTGTTCGACCGCTGCCTCGAACGCTTTCTTCTGCGCCGAAGGATCGATCGTCGATGTCGCGGTCGATGCCGGCGCGGCGGCGATGACCGGCTGCGAGATGATTTTTGGTTTGGAAGGCACCACGGCGGTGCGTACGGCTGGAGGTTGCGGCTTTGTCTTCGGCTTCAGGAAGAAGAACGCTCCCGCGGCCACGGCGATGACCGCGGCGGCTGCGATTGCGATCAGCGGCACGCGGCTCTTTGCCTGCGGAATCGTCGAGAACATGTTGTCTGCCGGAGCAGGCGAGGGTGCCGGCGCGGCGGCGTATGCGGCGACGTTGACCTTCAATTCTTTCTCGATCTCGAGCGGCTCTCCTTCCAGCTCCTTCTTGAGCAGATTGCTGAGATAGAAAGCGAGATTGAAGGTCGATGCCGAGTAGCTGCCGCCGTGCACAAGAGCGGAGAGGACCTGCTTCATATCGCCGATCGATGCGTACCGGGCATTGGGATCGATGGCCAGCGATTTCTCCAGAATCGTGCGGAGATCGTCCGGAAGCGGCTGTCCCGAGAACGTCCGGGCGGCACGGACCGTTTGCGTGAAGGCGCTGGCCGTTGCGGCGTCGGGCGGTTCGTTGCCGGTGATGAGAAGATAAAGGATGGCTCCGAGCGAGTAGACGTCCGTCGTCTTCGTGATCTCACCCGAGGAGCGGTACTCGGCGGGGAAGTAACGGCCCAACTCGGCGGCGACTTTCGAGTCGGCCATCGATGCGACGATTCCTTTGCCGAGCTGTTGACCGGCGACGCGGATCTCTCCCTCGTCGGTGATCCAGACGAACTGCGGGATGAGCGCTCCGTGACTCAGGCGATTGCCCAGGTAGCGAAGGTCGGCCGTCGTTGCCAGCGATAGTGCGATCTTCTCGGCGATGACGATGGCCTGATCGAGCGGCACGGGGTTCGGCGTCGTGCCGGCTTCGCCGCGGGCGCGATCGACGATGTGGCGCAGGGAGCGGCCTCCCGAATATTCGTGAGCGACGAAAGGGATGCCGTCGATGACGCCGATGGTTTGATCTTTCGCGAATGTCGTTCCGCTGAGAAGAGGCACCAACTGGCTCGCCTCGGACGCGCTTTGCGTCATCGCCGGACGGTTGCCGCCGCTCATCCGCCGCAGAGCGAGCATCGGACTGAGGGTTGATCCATCGAGGCGGGCAGCGCGCCAGAGCTCACCGAGCGAATCGGTGTCGAGTTTCTTGAATAGGATGAACGTTCCGAACTGCTCGTACGGACGGTTTTTGGCAGCCATCTATCGGGACCCTCTCGGATTGTTTGCGGTCCGCGGAGGATAGCACGAAAGGTTATTGGCAGTAAGTTATTTGGTAGTTTGCGACTGCGCCTGTTGCGCTGCGCGCTGATCGCGATACCACTGGATCTGGTAGATCTGCACGTTGCGGTCGTGATCCGCCAGGTTCGTGGCGAATGCGTGCGTCCCGTCGTGTTTGGCGACGAAGTAGAGGAAATCGCTCTTCGCCGGCGCAGCGGCGGCTTGAAGCGACGCCAGCCCCGGATTGGCGATCGGACCAGGCGGCAGGCCGTGGAAACGATAGGTGTTGAACGGCGAATCGATCTGCAGATCGGCTTTGCGGATGTTTCCGTCCCAGCGGCCGGCGAGCTTGAGGGCGTAGATGACGGTGGGATCGGCGCCGAGGAGCATGTGGCGATTGATTCGGTTGAGGTAGACCGAGGCCACGAGGGGGCGCTCCTGCGGCATGCGGGCCTCGGTCTCGACGATGGAAGCCAGCGTGACCGTTTTGTGCAGATCGAGACCGGTGGTGATGTAGCTCATTTCGCCGCCGAAGTGCTTGCGGAAGTTGCTGACCATCGCCGCGATGATTTCATGCGGGGGCGTACCGGGATTGAACTTGTAGGTGTCGGGGAAGAGGTAGCCCTCGAGCGTTTTCGCATCGGGGGCGATGTCGCGGATCAGTTCGGGATCCGCGGTCAGCTTGTCCCACTCGGCGTCGCGTCCAAATCCCTCTTGCACGAAGATGTGTGCAGCCGCAAAGCGGTCCAGACCTTCGCGGATGGTCACGCTCTTGGCGATGACATCGCCGCGGATCAGTTTGTCCAATACTTCTTCGGCCGTCATCGGCTTCGAAAACTCGTAGATCCCCGCCTTGATCTTGTCGTTGTGCCGGACGATCTTCATGTAAACGAGAGGAAGGTACTCGTCGCGAATGATCCCTTCGGTCTGCAGGTGCTTGAGGATCGTTGCGGTACGAAGTCCATGGCGCACCTCGACGTCTTTGTGTGGCTCCGTGTAGCCTCGGAACGGCGAGCGCATCGCTCGGATGAAGAACCAGCCGCCGGCGACGGCCAGGAGGGCGGCGAAGAACCCGATGGTCAACAACGACTGCAGGATCTTCCTGCAGCCGCCTCGCTGGCGTGCGCGGCGAGCTATGACGTCCTCCGGGCAACGTCGTCGAGCCAGGACTGGAGAATCACTGCCGCGGCATGCATGTCGATCTCTCGCTGGGCCTCACGCCGTTTCATCCCATTGTCGCGCAATTGCCGTGAGGCCTCGGCCGTCGTTAGCGCTTCGTCCCAGAGCACGACCACTTTGCACGTTTTCTGCCGCAGCCGCTCGGCGAAGTCGCGGAACTTCTGCTCGCCGCTGCTGCTGTTGGGCCGCCGCGGCACGCCGAGCACGATTGTCTCGGCCTCCAGATCCCTGGCCAGACCGGCCAGCTTTTCGATGACGTCTCCCTCGTTCTTCACGACGGAATGCGGTCTGGCAATCGCGCCGGAGTCGCTGACCGCCACGCCGATGCGGCGGCCTCCGTAGTCGATGGCGATGATGGACATCTTCGGGATTGTACTTGGCCGTACAACGTACAATGGCGGAACCCGAGGGGGCAGATGAAGAACTTCAACCTGGACGCCATTCTCGAGGCGATGCTGAAGATGTCGGAGCGGGTGTCCGATCTCAACTTCTCGGTCGGCCGTCCGCCGCAGGTCGAGATCGACGGGCAGCTCGCGCCGGTCAATTTCCCCGGACTGCCGCGGCTGACGCCGTACCAGACGGAGATGATCGCCATGCACATGCTGCGCGGCGACCGTGAGCTCACGCGTACGCTGCTGGCGAACGGATCGGTCGATCTCTCGTACTCGATTCCCCAGAAGACCCGATTCCGCGTCAACATCTTTGCGCAGCGCGGCACCTACGCGATCGTCCTTCGCGTCATTCCGGAAGGGATTCCGTCGCTGGAGTCGCTGCACCTGCCCGCGGAGCTCGGGAACATCTGCAAGCTGAAGAACGGCATCGTCCTGGTGACGGGACCAACCGGCTCGGGCAAGTCGACGACGCTGGCCGCGCTGATCAACAAGATCAACAACGAATACGCGTATCACATCATCACGATCGAAGATCCGGTCGAGTACATGCACAAGCACATCAAGTCGACCGTGAATCAGCGGGAGTTGGGTGCCGATACGAAGTCGTTCTCGCTTGCCCTGCGCTCCGCGCTGCGTCAGGCGCCGAAAGTGATCCTCATCGGCGAGATGCGCGACGTCGAGACGATCGAGATCGCGATGGAAGCCGCCGAGACCGGACATCTCGTTTTGTCGACGCTGCACACGATCGATGCGGCCAAAACGATCGACCGGATCGTGGGCGTCTTTCCGAAGGATCAGGAGTCGCAGGTGCGGACGCGGTTCGCCCAGTCGTTCCGGTATGTCGTCTCGCAGCGCCTCCTGCCGAAGAGGGGTGGCGGCCGGCTGGCGGTGATGGAGATCCTCAAGTCGACGATGCGGACTCGGGATTACGTGCTCCGAGGAGAGACCGATGGACGCTCGCTCACCGACGCCATGCACGATGGTCTGGTTGACGGGATGCAGACCTTCGATGACCAACTCGAGAAACTGTGGAACGAGCGCGTGATCACGCGAGAGATCGCACTCGCCTATGCGTCGAACCCGACCAACCTTGCGCTGCGCCTCATGGACGAGCCGGACGCCGCGGCGCCGGCGGGAAGCGATGGCGATTCGATGCTGTCGATGCTGGAGTAGCAATGAAGATCGTCTGCACGTCCTGCCAGAAGCCGCTCACACTCGACGAGACCAGGTTGCCGATGAAACCGGTCCTCGTTCCGTGTCCCGTCTGTCAGACGAAGCTGACGGTCGACCGCCGCAATCTGGAGATGGCCGGGGCAGTGGCATCGGCGCAGCCAGCCGCAACAACGCTGACGGCGGAACCGCACACGCAGCAACATGAGGAGGACGACGGATTCGGCGCGAAGGCGTTGATCGTCGGCCTCGATCACCCCGCTCTGCGCCAGGCCGCGAAGATGATCGGGTTCATGCCAGTTTTCTTCGCCTCGCCGCAGCAGGCGCGCGACTACTTCATGCAGGAGTATCCGCCGCTGGTCATGCTCAATCCTGCGCAGATCACGCCGCCGCCGCTCGTCGACTTCGGGCCGATCGTCTCGCTCGCGCCAACGGATCGCCGGAAGGCGTTCTTCATTCTCGTTTCCGACAACCTGCGCACGCTCGACGGCAATGCCGCGTTTCTGTACGGCGTAAACCTCGTCGTCGCCGCGAAAGACCTCGGTGCATTCCAGCAGATCTACCGCGAGGCGCACGGGTACCACGAACGGCTTTACGCGCCCCTTGCCGCGGCACTCAAGGCGATGGAGTCATGAAAAAGGGCGCCTTCGCGGCGCCCTTCGTTCGTCAACTCAGTCGTTGGCGTTACTGCGTCTGCACGCCGTCGGGGTACACAATGAAGCCACCCTGGGAGTAGATGATGTCGCAGTCGAAGTTCGTCGTGGGGCCGCCCGCGAAGGATGTCCCAGAGCTATTCGACACCACG
>JADGNZ010000046.1 GCA_017883205.1 Thermoanaerobaculia bacterium
GCGTGCAGTGTGAGCCGGGCGGCGTGCAGTGTGAGCCGGGCGGCGTGCAGTGTGAGCCGGGCGGCGTGCAGTGTGAGCCGGGCGGCGTGCAGTGTGAGCTGGGCGGCGTGCAGTGTAAGCCGGGCGGCGTGCAGTGTAAGCCGGGCGGCGTGCAGTGTAAGCCGGGCGGCGTGCAGTGTAGGCCGGGCGGCGTGCAGTGTGAGCCGGGTGGCGTGCAGTGTAAGCCGGGCGGCGTGCAGTGTGAGCCGGGTGGCGTGCAGTGTAAGCCGGGCGGTTTGCAGCGTGAACCGGACGGTTTGCAGTGTGAGCCGGGTGACTCACAGCGCAAGCCAGCGGATTCACGCCCTGATCGCCGAGAGTCCTCAGCGCTATCGCTTGTCCACGCAAGACTTACGGCCAGAACGGGCCGCGCTCGTCCATCTCCCGCCCCCCACCCCACCCCCCATCAAGCAAACTCGAAGCGGAGCCGCGCCCGGAGGTGGCCGAGGATGGCGCCGAGAAGGGCGCCGGTGGTGTTCCAGATGATGTCGTTCACGTCGGCCACGCGCGAAGGGAGAAAGTACTGCCAGGCCTCGATCGCGCAGGTAAACGTGAGCCCGAGGAGCACGGTCAGGACGTAGGTCTGCAGCGTCGGGCGGTCGACGGTGTAGAGGGCGATGAACAGCAGGAAGCCCCACGGTACGAACAGCAGGATGTTGGCGATGATCGGCACGATGATCACGGCCAGAAGGTGCGTCGAGACCGGATGCCTGGCGATGCGGTGGGAGAGGTGACGGATGTCGTCGAACGGCTGCGGATCGATTTTCGAGTAGCTCTTTCCCGACATCCAGACCGTCGTCAGCACGATGAGTCCGGTCACGACCAGAAGCAGCAGGACGGTGACGTAACGGCGGACGGTGATGGTGGTTTGCATGTGAGACAGAGATCGGAGACTAGAGATCAGAGATCAGATCATACGGGTTTCCTTATCTCTGATCTCTGATCCCTCGTCTCTGCCTCACACAATCAGAGACAGCAGAGACAAGAGATCAGGAAGGAACGCGCTTCCTGATCGCTGATCTCTTGTCTCTGATCTCTGCTTTTACACATTCACGAACTTCCGGAACCCTACGTTCAAAATCAGCCCGATGGCCATGAAGAACATCATCGTGGCCGAGCCGCCGTAGGAGATGAGAGGCAACGGGATTCCGGTCACGGGCAGGAGCCCGATCTGCATCGAGACGTTGATCAGGATGTGAAAGATGAAGAAGCAGATCAGCGACAGCACGAGGAACGTACCTCCTCGATCCCTTGATGCCTTGGCTACGGCGAGCGACTCGAGGATGAGGAAAAGGTAGAGCGTCAGGACGACGCTGACGCCGACGAAGCCCCACTCTTCGCCGAGGACGGAGAAGATGAAGTCGGTGTGACGGGCGGGGAGATACTCGAGGTTGACCTGCGTGCCGTGCAGGAAACCTTTTCCGGTGATGCCGCCGGATCCGGTGGCGATCTTGGCCTGCATGACCTGGTAGCCCGAGCCGAGCGGATCGCGGGCGGGATCGAGGAAGATCATGATCCGCTCTTTTTGAAATGGCTTGAGCGTGTGCCAGCCGACCGGGAGCGCAACGAGGAAGCAGACCGTGGCGATGAGCCAGAGCTTCGGCTTGATGCCGCCGAAGAACATCGCGACGCCGAACAGCGGGAAGAAGCTGGCGGCCGAGCCGAATGCCGGCTGCAGCGCGATGAGGACGACCGGCGCGCCGATCATGGCCATGACGATGGAGAAGCTGCGGACGTCGAGATAGGCACGGTCGTTCGAATCGAAATACTTGGCTATGAGCAGCGCCGTGAAGATCTTCATGAACTCCGACGGCTGGAACTGAAACCCTCCGACGTGAATCCACGACTTCACATTGCGCGTGAGCCGGTCGGAGACCAGCAGGTACATCAGCAGGAGGATCCCGACGCCATACAGGACCGGCGCGATCTCCATCAGCACGTGATAGTCGATGGCGATGAAGACGACCATCAGGACGATGCCGATGAGCGTCCACATGACCTGCTTGCGGAAGAGCGGCGCTTCAGGACCGAAGTACGTGGCGCTGTAAACGAGCACGCAGCCGATCGCGGCGATGAGCAGCGCGGTCGTCAGAAGGTTGAGGTCGAGCCGGGATAGCGTTCGTTGTGCAGACATCGTTTGGCAGAATTCGAGAGTAACACCGAGTGGTCAGCGGGCAGCAAATGACCAGCGCTCAGGCGTAAGGCAAGAAAGCGGCCAGAAGGCAATTGACAATGGACAATTGACAATGGACAGCGGCGGTTCTCGGGTCAACGGTTAGAGGAGGGAGGATCGGCGCGAGCGCTGCTCGGTCGCTCTGCTCGGCTGCTCAGTTCCGTCAACGCGGAGCGCCCAGCATCAACCCACAGCCGATCATCGACGGCCGCCAACGTTCGTGACCACCGCCAGTTGTCAATTGTCAATTATCCATTGTCAATTGCCGTTGATCACCTCTTCGGCAGTTCCTGGTTGTAGTAGAACATCGCCGTCACGCGCTCGGTGTCGTTCGGGAAATCCTTCGGCAGCGGGTTGAGCGGCGACGAGAGCTCGATCCCTTTCTTGGCCGCGAAGTCGTACGGCGGCACGCCGGAGCTGGAGAGAATCGTGACGTCGGTGATGCTGCCGTCGCGGTGGATGGTGAAGCGGATCGTGACGACACCCTTGAGTCCGGTCTGGATGAGATGGGGCATGTTCGAGTACCAGTTCACTCGAATCCGATTGACCATCCCCTCGGCATACTCGCCCCAGTCGTACCACTGGCTCTCGAACGAGAGCGGGCCGTCCTGCGCGAATCCTTTGTCGCCGCCGTTGGCGCCGTTGAGATCGAAGCCCTGCTGTCCGCCGCCGAGGGAGGCGACTTTGCCGACTTCCTTGATGGCGTTGCGCCAGTTCACCGGCCCGGCGGGACTTGCCTGCGAAGGCTGCCGGTACTGCAGCGTCGACGGAGCCTGCGATGTGGTGGATGGTGGCGGAGCGGCCGACGCCTGTTGTTCCTGCGCGGCGTTCGCGGCCTGCTGCGCGGGACTCGGGGCGCTCCGCTGCTGGCCCGGGGGCGGTTTCGGCGGCGTGTAGAGCTTGCTCCCGTCGCCGGGACGTTGCGTCGGCTGATCGCCCGTCGGATTTGGCGTCGAAGCCTTGCGGTTGGCGTTGGAGAATGCTGCGTCCGGCGACGGCGGATGCTCGATCTTCGGCCCGGGCGCCTGGGTGAACTCTTTGTCGTTCGGATTCTGGCGGATCAGCTCGACGTAGCGTGCGATGGGGGGCGCGGGAGCATCTTTCGTGACCGGACGATAGAACGCGATGAAGTAGATGAGGATCAGCGCGTGAAGGATGATCGAGACGACGACAGCGATACTGACCCCGCCGCTCCGCGATTCGGACGGCTCGCCGAGGAGGTCAATCGTTTCTTCGGGTATGAGGAGTTGATGGTCCAAATGGGTTTCCGTGTGTAGAAGTTGCGCTGTCTTCGATTTCTTCCCTGCTGGCGGTGCTAAACTGAACCGCAGTGTCCGCCGTCGTTCAAGCTGCTCCGCCGCCGCCCCCGCCGCCGCCACCTCTGCGTCCGACGGGTCCGACGTTTGATTTCGGCCGTCCGTTTACCTTTACGTTCGAGGACCCCCGTTGGGTACAGAAAATTCTCATGGGCGGCCTTTTCATGCTGGCCAGCGTCTTCATCATCGGGGCGTTCTTCGTCTACGGCTACCTGGCGAAGCTGGTCCGTAACGTAATCGCAGGCGAGCAGTACCCTCTGCCCGAGTGGGATGACCTCGGCGAGTACTTCAGCGAGGGGCTGCGCATGTTTGGCGTGGCGCTGGTCTACACGCTGCCCTTCATCGTCCTGATGTTCGTCTTCCTCATTCCATCGATCGTCGCCCAGTCGGCCGACAACGAAACACTTCAGAATATCGGCGGCGGGATGGCGGCGTGCGTCTGGTGCATCGCGTTCCCGCTCGGGCTGGCCATGGCTCTCTGGTTGCCGGGCGCGCTCATGTTCGCCGCCGTCGAGCGCCGCTTCGGCGCGGCTTTCGAGTTCGGGCAAATCGCCGCGTTCATCAAGGCCAATATCGGCAACTATCTGCTGGCCTTCGTGGTCTGGCTCGTCGTCAGGATGATCGTTCCGTTCGGGATGATCCTTCTCTGCGTGGGGATCTTCTTTACCGGGTTCTGGTCGCTGGTCGTCGCTGCCTACTCGTTTGGGCAAGTCTGGCGGCTGGCTCCTACGCGCAGGTGAGGCGCGACACGAAAATCGTCGCGGCAACGCTGGTTGCCATCTCCGGGGCCATCCTGGTGGCTTCGATTGCCTGCACGGCCGCCATCGCCAACGGCGCGTCAATGCGGTGGCGCCTTCTCTTCCGCCTTTTCTGCCACGGCATCCCGGAGCGTTGCCTCTACCTCTGGAGAACGCCGATGCCGATCTGCGCCCGCTGCACGGCGATCTATGTCGGACTCTCTCTCTCTGCCGCTCTCTTTCGGTTCCTCCCTCGCATGAAGGAGCAAATCGCGCGGTACGTCCTCTACGGAGCCGTGCTGCCGATGGCGATCGACGGCCTGACCCAGCTCGCGCATTTGCGGCTCAGCAGTAACCCGCTGCGCATGGAGACCGGTCTGCTGGCGGGTCTTGCGTTTGGGGTGTGGGCACTGAGCGCAATAGAAAATCACGAGATCGTTACGATTCCTTGACCTCATTCCAACCGTGGGTTACGCTTCAAAGCCGCGGCTCCACATAATCGAAATCACTAAAATGGCCTTCCAGGGATCGCTGAAAGAGCTTCCGCTGCCCGACATCATCCAGTTGGTCAGCGTATCCGGCAAGACGGGGAAGTTCACGCTTTCGCGCGACCACGACCGCGGCTACATCTATCTGAAGAATGGTCAGATGGTGCACGCCACGGTGGGTGAGCTCGTGGGCGAGGAAGCGATCTATGCGCTGGCGATCTGGAATCAGGGCGACTTTCAGTTCAGCCCGAACGAAGAGCCGGACCGCCAGACGATCACGAAGTCGAATACGAACCTGCTGATGGAGGCGGCGCGCCGGCTCGACGAGTGGCGCGTCCTCTCGAAGAAGGTGCCGTCGATCGACTACATCCCCGAGCTTCAGGTGCGTGAGTCCCGGCACGAGCAGATCACGCTGAATCCGCAGGAATGGCTTCTCATCACGCGGATCGATGGACAACGGTCGATCGCCGACATCGGCAAAGCGCTGAACATTTCATCGTTCGAGGTCGCCAAGATCCTCTACGGAATGATCACGGGCGAGCTGGTCGCGCTAAAAAAAAAACTTGAATTCGAGCACGATGAAGAGAGCGGCGAGCTAGTCGACCTGGCCGCCCGCATCCGATCGATCGCCGAGGAGTTCATCGGCAACTCCGCGCACAAGACGATCGAGAAGCACTTTCTTCGCGCCCTCGACGGCATCATGAGCGGCGACGGAGAGCACGCAGTCGACGCGATGGTCTCGGAGTTCGAGAAGACCGCCTCGCTCCTTCGCGGGCTGGCGGTCACCGAGCAGCTTCGTTCCCGGATTACGGAGCTGCGGAGGGCTTCGTAAAGCAGAGATCAGAGACGGCAGAGATCAGAGATCAGGGGCGACCGAGTCGTCTCTCGTCTCCAGTCACTTATCTCTGATCTGACCGATCTGTCCGATCTCTGCTCTCTGCTCTAGAACGCCTGCCCGCTCGAGAACGCCACCAGCCAACCCTTCCGTCCGAGCGGATCGCGGTTCAGGGCGTACGCCAGGTCGACGCGCAAAAGGTTTTTCGGCGTGCGCGGAAGGCCGAGGCGCAGGCCGACGCCGATGTCGCTCTTGAGGTTCATCAGCCGCGTGACCCCTCCCGACGTGGCGTTGCCGGCGTCCATGAATGCCACGATACCGGGCGAGGCGAGTTGGAGAATCTCGCGGCCGAGGTAGAGGCGCTCTTCGACGTTAATCACGAGCGAACGCGTTCCTGCGAAGGCGTGTGCGCGATATCCCCGCAGCCCCGTTAACCCATCCGCGAAGAACTGGTCCTCGGCGTCCATCCTCCAACCGCTGTTCAACACAACGCGGCTGAGGAAGGTCGTCGGGTAGGAAGCCCGCCCTCCGCGCCGCACGAACAGCAGGGAAGACGTTGTGATGGTGTTCTGCAGGCCACCGTCGAGGCGTGTCGAAAGCGCGACCGACGGCAGTACGAAGCCGTTCCCGAGCCATTTGCCATCGGCTCCGGCCACGCGAGCGAACGATGTGGTGCGGTCGGCTCCGAGGTTTCGCGGCGAGACGGCGGCTTCGATCGAGTACTGACGCCCGAGGTTGAAGTCCTCGTACCGGACATCCTTGTTCACGAAATTCAGTTTCACGAAATCGTTGACGGTGCTCTCGTAGCGCATGAACAGATAGCGAAACTCGCGGCCTGACGGCAGCGTCAGCGGCCCGCTGTGCTTCATGATCGTGAAGGAGTCGTCGAAGGCATGGAAGCCCGCCACGATGCGATGCGCCTGATTGTCATTCGGATCGAGCGCCACGCCGTAGCTGGCCACGATCTCCCGATGCTTCTGCTGGAAGCGCTCGGTCTCAATGCCATTGCCGTAGAGGTGATCGAACTGCCGGAAGCCGGTGAACGACAACTCCGTCGCCCAGGGGGTCGCGAACGAATAGAAAGGACGGACGATGGCCAGGTTGTGGTCGTAGCCGTCGGAGTTCGTCGAATAGCTGAACGCGCCCTTCCAGTAGGGAGCGAAGAACGCCGGGTCGTTGTACGTCACCCCGACGCGTGTCCGGTCCACCCCCCGGTTCCACCCCAACTCGAGATCCTTCCCGAGCCCGAGCAGATTGGTCTCCGACAACGTTGCGCCGACGGTGCTCTTGCCGCCTTTGCTGCCGGCCTGTGTTTCCGGCGCGATGGACCAGGAGTCCTGCGTGGTGACGATCACGTCAACGACGCCATCGTGGGGAGCCGAGGCTTCGACGGATGCTGACTTCAGGAACTGGAGCGCGCGGAGATTGCGCTCGGTCTCGGCGAGCCGTTCCGCGCTGTAGACATCGCCTTCGTGAAAGAGGAGGAACTTCTCGATGACGGACTTGCGTGTCTCGATGTGGAGTTGGTCGGCAAGCCGGTAGAGGTGCCCGTGGGTCGCTTCATCCGGCGAGTAGACATCGAGCGGACGGACGGTGATCGTTCCGATGCGAAGAGGCTGCACCGTCTGCGCGCCCAGTGAGGAGACGATGACGAGTGCGAGGAAGAGGGGGAGGAGGCGAGTCACCGTAGGGGGTTGAGGATAGCAGACGACGGCAGTTGACAATTGACAATGGACAATTGACAACGGGCGGGCAATGGAGACCGGACAGGTTGAGATCGTGGGCTCAGCCGCTCCGCCGGTCGAAGCGCGTTGCGGGCGTTGTCAATTGTCCATTGTCAATTGTCCATTGAACACTCGCGCTGCTATCCTGCATCCCACACCATTCCCGGAGGTTTTCCTTGGACAATTATCGTGGCGGCTGGATCGAGATCATCGCCGGAGGCATGTTCTCCGGAAAGTCGGAGGAGTTGATCAGGCGGCTGCGCCGCGCCGTGATCGCGCGGCAGCGCGTGCAGGTGTTCAAGCCTTTGATCGACGACCGGTTCAGCACGGAAGACATCGTCTCGCGCGACGACCGGCGGCTGAAGGCGATGGCGGTGGCTACGAGCGCCGAGCTGTTGGCGCGCGTCGAGATCGGCATGCAGGTCGTCGGCATCGACGAGATCCAGTTCTTCGACGCGGGCGTGGTCGATGTTTGCATGCAGCTCGCGGACGCCGGCATCCGCGTCATCGCCGCGGGACTCGATCAGGATTACATGCGCAGGCCGTTCGGCCCGATGCCGGCGCTGCTCTCGGTCGCTGAGGATGTCTCGAAGATGCACGCGGTGTGCGTGCGCTGCCGCGGCGCCGCGCATTATTCGCAGCGCGTGGCCGGTGGCAATGCGCAGGTAGAGGTCGGCGACTCGTCATACGAAGCTCGCTGCCGCGCTTGCTACGAGGCTTACAAATCGGCGCCGGCCGAGGAGCCGGCGGTTCAGCTCACGATGCCGGCAACGGTGTAACGTCAAAAACGTTTCACGCGGAGACGCGGAGGACGCGGAGGTGTTCTCCCGCGACCTCCGTGTCTCCGCGTGAAACGGTTCTAGAGACTGGCCAGCTATACTCAAGCAAAGCATGTCTCTCCTTCGGCGGCTCGCCGTTCTGCCGCTTCTCTTCTGCCTGGTCGCGACGGTTCATTGCCGCCGCGCCGCAGGAGGTGATAGCGATCCTGTGGAGCGCGAGGCGGAAGCGGCGCTCGTCGCCTATCTCCGCATCGACACCTCCAATCCTCCCGGTAACGAGACCTCGGGTGCCCGTTTCCTCCAGCAGTTGCTGGCGAAGGAAGGGATCGATGCGAAACTGATCGGCGCGGATCCAAACCGGCAATCGCTCTACGCGCGCCTTCCCTCGGGCACGAACGAGAAGGCCCTCGTCCTTCTGCACCACATTGATGTAGTCCCCGTTGTCGCCGCCGAATGGACCAAGCCGGCGTTTGCGGGGATCCGATCCGGCGGTTACATCTGGGGACGTGGAGCGCTCGATGTGAAGTCGCTCGGAATCGCCGAGCTGATGGCCTTCGTCGATCTGAAGCGACGCCATCTGCCGCTGCGCCGTGACGTCATTTTTCTCGCCGTCGCCGATGAAGAGATGGGCGGGCTGCACGGCTGCAAGGAGATTCTCGAACAGAATCCGGAGCTCTTCGCCAACACCGGCTTCGTGTTGAACGAGGGCGGATACAACGACACGATCGTCGATCACGTTTCCTTCTGGGGGATCGAGGTGCAGGCCAAAGTGCCACTCTGGCTTCGCATCACGATGAAGGGAGCGGCCGGACATTCGGCATCGCCTCCCGATGACGGCGGCGCGCTGGCGAAGCTGGTCCGTACGCTCGAAGCGCTGCAACGGATCCCGACGCCGTACCGGCTCACGCCGGCGGTGATGCGGTCCTTTCATGCCGCGGGCAAAGCGCGCCAGGATGAGCGCGGCGAAGTACTGCGCGGCATCGCCGAGCCGGTCGACACCGCGCGCGTCGACCGCGTGCTCTCGCCGGGATACCGCTCGTTGCTACGCGAGACGATCGCCATCACGCGCATCGCCGGCGGCAACACAATCAACGCCCTTCCCGCGAACGCCGTTGCGGACGTTGACATCCGCCTTCTCCCCGATGAGACGACAGCGCCCATGATCGAGAAGGTGAAGAAGGCGTTAGCGCCGGATGGCGGCGGGCTTCAGATCCTGCTTGCCGCAGAGCCTGTTCCGGATAGCCCGAGCGATACGCCGCTCTTTCGCACGCTGGCTGCGGCGATGACGAAGTTTGAGCCGGATTCGATCGTTGGTCCGATCGTGACCGCCGGAACGACTGACAGCCGCTATTTCCGCGCCCGAGGAATCGTTGCGTATGGCATCGCACCGTTCAAGGTGAACTACTACGATGCGGACACCGTGCACGGAAACGATGAGCGCATCCGGGCGCGCTTCTTCTCCGAGGGCGTACGGCTGATGCGGACGATCGTCGACGACTTCTGCGCGGCACCAGCGCAGGAAAAACGGCCGGCGCGATGAAACGGCGCTGGGCATTTGCGATCATCGCGGTCCTCGCGCTGGCAGTGTTCGCGCCTCCGCTGCTGCGCAACGAAGTCTTCTCGATCCGGGATCACGGCGACTACTTCCAACCTCTTCGCTGGTTTACCGCGAACGAGCTACGCCAGGGACGCCTTCCGTTGTGGAACTCCTACAGCGCCTCGGGTGAGCCATGGCTCGCCAATCCGCAGACCGGCGTCTTTTATCCACCCACCTGGATCTTCGTCGTCCTACCGTTCACCGTGGCGTACACGCTCTATCTCTTCATTCATGTCGTGCTTCTCGGCTGTGGCGCGTATCTGCTTTTCGCGCGGCTGACGAGGCCGGGCGGAGCGGCGCTCGCGGCGGCGCTGACGCTGACGTTCTGCGGTCCGGTCATGTCGCTGCTCGACGTCTCGAACAATCTGACCACGTTCGCCTGGCTCCCGCTGATTCTCTGGTGCGCGCTTGCCGGCGTGTCGGCGCGAGTCAGCGCTGTGGCCATCGCCATGTCGTTTCTGGCAGGGGAGCCCTTCTTTGCCGCGGTCGGTGCGCTTCTGTTTGCAGTCGTGCGGCGGCGCGGCGCGCGCGATCTCATTGACGTCGCGCTGACGTCGTTCGCTCTCTCGTCGATTCAGCTCCTGCCGTTCCTTTCGATGGTTGCCGGCAGCGACCGCGCAAACGGCGGCGTGCCGCGGGCGACGATGTTCAGCGACTCGATGCCGCTCGCCGACTGGCTCCGCATCGTCATTCCTCCAAACCTCGGCGCCAACCCGCTCGACCCACGTCTCGGGCAGCACTTCATCCTTATTGTTTATGTTGGGATGCTGACCGTTGCCTTCGCGCTGATCGGCGTGATCGCCGGCCGCAAGCGAGCGATCGGCTGGATCTCCCTCATCGTTGTCTGTGTGCTGATCGGGATGGGCGATCGGTTGACGCCGGTCGCAGAATTGCTCGCCCGCCTGCCCGTCACGTTGTTCCGTTATCCCGCTCGCGTCGTGCCGCTGGCGGTTCTGGCGATCTGCGCACTGGCCGCCATCGGTTGCGACCGGGTGATCCCCGGGCGTTGGCAGTTTGCGATCGCCGTCGTGATGTTCGCCGACGTCGTGCTGCAGATCCAGCCGCTGCTGATCACGTCGAAGTTCAACCCGCATCGCGTTCCGTACGCGGCGTCGATCGGCCGCGACGCCAAGATTCTGCGCATCGACCAGCCTGCCGTCTTCGATCGTGACGGATGGATCTCGGGTTACCTCAATCTTTACGACCGTAGATTTGACGCATCGACGCCGGCGCCGCTCTTCTCGCAGGGCTACGCCGCGTACGTCCAGTCGATTCAATCGCGTCACGACCGTGCGGCGATCGATGCACTCTCTGCCGGTTACATCCTGGCGCCACGGGCTCTGGCCTTGTTTCAGCCGGTGGCGGCGCACGATGGAATCGTCGTCCACCGCAACTCCGCCGGCTTTCCGCTCGCGTTTTTCCGCGACGACCTCACGCATCGCATCGGATCAGTCAAGTCGCTGGCGTTCACGCCGGCTTCGGTTTTCATCGATGTCGACATGCCCGCGGACGGCGAGGTAATCCTTACCCAGCAAGCCGCGCCGGGATGGCACGTCACGGTGGACGGGAGAGAGGCAACCTCGCAAGAAATCTCACTCTTTCGGGGCGTGCATGTGGCACGAGGATCGCACGCAATCAAATGGAGCTATCGTCCGCTCCCGCTTTTCATCGGCGTGATTCTTTCGTTCGCTGCGCTGGCGCGCCTGTTCCTTTCGAACTGGTTTGTCAAGCGTAGCGGGCGTATAAATTTTCTTCGCACATCGCGTAAAAATGCGTAGCAATTTTCATGAAGTAGGGGTGTAGAATCGCCCCCTTCCAAACGACCGTCAGGGGCAAGATCAATGGTTAGTATCGATGATCGCTTGAATCAGATCATTCGCGAATTAATTGGCAGTGGAATCACTCTCGAGCAGGCCGTGGAGGCTTTCGAGGGAAAATACATCGTGGCTGCGATGTCGGAAACGCGCGGGAATGTGACCGCCGCGTCGAAGGCTCTCGGCGTCCACCGCAACACGCTTCACAACAAGCTCCGCTCGCAGACGATGCTCAACGGATTTGCCGACGCCATCCGCCCCGTGCGGCGCCGCATCTCCGCGAATCGCGTGACCGCGCCGAAGTCTTCGAACGGCAAAACGACGCGCTCGCGTTGACGCGAGGAGCCTCTTGCCTCAGTCGCTTCTGCTCCCCGGATCTACCGGACTCAAACAATCGATCACCGATCTTCTTCGCCGGCGCGGCAGCCGTCTCCTTCCCGTCAAAGAAATTCACGAACGGCTGGAAGGCGTCGAAGCCACGCGTGAGGAGGTCGAGCGCGCGGTCGAAGAGCTCGAACAGGACGGCATCGTCGTCGCCGTCCGCGGCAAACGTTACTCGCTGCTCGAGTTCACGCCCTACCACGCCGGCCGCATCCGCGTTCACCCGGACGGCTACGGTACCGTCTTCGGCGGCGGCGAAGAACCGGACATCTTCATCGACCGCCGCTCGATGAAAGGGGCAATGAACGGCGACCTCGTCGTCGTGCGCGTCGACAAACACAGCCCGAAGTTCCACACCATCCGGCAGCGCAAGCTGATCATCGGCGAAGTCACGACCGTGTTGCGCCGCGCCCATCGCACTGTCGTCGGCCGGTTTCACGCCGATCCCGAACAGCCTTTCGTCACTCCGTTCGACTCGCGCCTCGATCACGACATCGTCATCGACCGCAACGGCACGATGGGTGCGCGCGACGAAGAGATGGTGAATGTCGAGATCGACCGCTACCCCGACCGCACCAGCCACATCGCCCGCGGCCGCGTCGTCGAGGTTCTCGGCTTCATCGGCGAGCCCGGCGTCGACATCGAACTGGTCATCCGCAAGCTGCAGATCCCGCACAGCTTTCCTCCCGAGGTGCTCGCGGCCGCCGATGCCATTCCGGACGAAGTAACGCCGGCGGAGATCGCGAAGCGCATCGACCTTCGCGAGCACAACATCGTCACGATCGACGGCGAGACCGCGAAAGATTTCGACGATGCCGTCGAAGTGCAGCAACTCGCGAACGGAAACTATCTCCTCGGCGTCCACATCGCCGACGTTTCGCATTACGTCACCGAGGGAAGCGCGCTCGATGAAGAAGCCTTCGAGCGCGGCACCTCCGTCTACTTTCCCGGCCGCGCCGTTCCGATGCTGCCGGAGCGACTCTCGAACGGAATCTGTTCGCTGAATCCGCGCGTCGAGCGCCTCACGTTCTCCGTCGACATCGAGATCGACAGGAAGGGACGCTTCGTCGATCGCAAGGTCTATCGCTCCGTCATCCGCACGAAGGAGCGGACGACCTACACGAACGTGAACGCGTTCCTCGTCAACGAAGGCGTGGCCCAGCCTAGCGGGAAGCCGCCGCACGGCGTCATCGTTCCGCCGCCCGAGGAGTTGCGCGCGCGCTATGGCTATCTCCTCGACGACTTCACGCGCATGCATGCGCTCTACGACATTCTGCGCAAGCGCCGTGAGGCACGCGGCTCGATCGATTTCGATCTGCCTGAGGCCGAGGTCATTCTCGACTCCGAAGGCGTGATCGATGCCATCAAGCCGACCGGCCGCAACGTCGCGCACCGCATCATCGAAGAGTTCATGCTCGCGGCCAACGAAGTGGTCGCCTCCGAGCTCGTCTTCGCCAATCAGCCCGGCATCTTCCGCGTCCACCAGCAGCCCGACCCGCAGAAGCTCGAGGATCTGCGCGAGATTCTGAAGGAGTTCAAGCTGACGCTGCGCGGCGACCTGGAAGAGATGCGGCCGGGCGAGTTGCAGCGCGTGATGAAGTCCGTCGAAGGGACGCCCGAAGAGCGCTTCCTCTCGAACATCGTGCTGCGCTCGATGAAACGTGCGTACTACTCCGAAGAGAACGTCGGCCACTTCGCTCTGGCGATCGCCAACTATGCGCACTTCACATCGCCCATCCGCCGCTATCCCGATCTCATCGTCCATCGCCGCCTCGGCGAAATGGTCGATAAGGGACCGCTGTACGGCGAGCGGCTCGCGGAAGTCGAGCGCGCCCACCCGCTGTACGCGGCGCAATCGAGCGACCGTGAACGGCGCGCGGACGAAGCATCGCGCGAAGTGCTGGAGTGGAAGAAGGTCATCTTCATGCGCGACAAGGTCGGCCTGAAGTTCACCGGCATCGTCACCGGCGTCGCTGCCTTCGGCCTCTTCATCGAGCTCGATGAGATCTTCGTGCAGGGGATGGTGCCGGTGGCGACGATCGGCGGCGACTTCTGGGTCTTTCGCGAGCGCGAGCACCGGTTGCGTGGCGACTCCACCGGCCGCGAGATGCGCCTCGGCGACAAAGTGACGATCGAAGTGAAGTCGATCGACGAAGACCGGCATCAGCTCGAGTTCCGCCTCCTCGAGATCGGTGGTTCGCCTATTGCACTGCGGGAACGATAGTTACAGCCGATAATCCCAGCGGAAGGACCGCATACGAATGGCCGATCGAAACGACCTTGCCGCGCAGATCAGGAATCTCGTCGATCAGCGCGTCGCCCTCGAAACGAAACTGCAGAACGAGCCGGGCGAGCTCTCCGAATCAAACGCCCGCAACTACGACGCCGCATACAACGACCTGCAGCGCAAGCTCGCCGCAATCTTCAAACAGACGGACGAGGTGCAGCCGCGTATCACGCTCATGCTCGAGCTGATGCGCATCCTCGAGAACCGGCTCGTCTACCTCCACAACTTCATCGTCGACGCCACCTCCGACAACCGCATCTTCGCCCAGCTCGTCATGCAGTTCATTGCACAGTTGCTGTCGCAGCGGAGCAACGTTCTGACGAATCTCGAAGCGACGTATTACGGCGCGGTGGCGACGCTCTACGCTGGCGACCTGGCCGGTGCGCGCAAGGGCTTCGCCGCGGCCTGTGCCTCGGAAGAGTCCGACGAAGCCAACGACATCAAATACAAGTCCTACGTCATCCTCGGCCACCTGTCGCACGAAGAGCACGACTATGCCAAGGCGAAGGATCTGCACGACCAGTCGATGCGCTATACGCAGAACAATAACGTGACCGCGCAAGCGCTGGCGCTCAAAGCGCTGAATTCATACGCCCTCGGCGACCGTGCAGATGCGCTCCATTTGTTCCAGGAGTCGCTCGAGCTCTTCGACGCCAATCAGCCATTCTTCAACTCCTACTTTTTCCGCAACGCGCTCCTCTTCTGCGGCGCCATCCATTTCGACAATAAGGATTACGCGAGCGCCGAACCGTATTACCGGCGCGTTCTGGAGAACGCCGAACAGACCTCGTACGACTATTTCGACGCCCAAATCCACCTCGGCCGCATCGCCTACACGCAACAGCATTACGACAACGCCGTCGCCTCCTTCGAGAAAGCCATCCAGGCCCAGAAACTCAGCGAAAACGAATCGATCGTCGACACCTGGTTCTGGATCGCCCGCACCCACCTCAAACGCAACGACCCCGCCGCCGCCCGAATCTACCTGGAAAAGATCGCCGCCTCGGATGTGAAGTACGAGAAGAAGGCGCAGGCGGCGGAGCTGCTGCAGAAGATCGCGTAGGCGCGTTGAGCTCCGTGGTCAGGTATCGTAGCGCCGCCGGCCCGGCGGCTGGACCGCCAGCGGCCCGCTGGCGACTCG
The DNA here is from genome assembly GCA_017883205.1 of Thermoanaerobaculia bacterium. Lineage (GTDB taxonomy): Bacteria > Acidobacteriota > Thermoanaerobaculia > Gp7-AA8 > Gp7-AA8 > JADGNZ01. Next base: position 15,312 of record JADGNZ010000046.1, read on the forward strand.
ATAACGTCATTACGTCCCCGTTGGCTCGCTCGTCGTTTTAGTATTCAATCATTGACGCGGCTCGACAACATTATCGAGAATGTACCAAGGCGGAAAGAGGCAGGAACTAAGGTGATGTAGTACTCTCCGCGACGCAATCCCTGTACATGACCGCTCGCTCCTTCGCACTACTTGGTCTTCTTTTGGCCACCACTTCGTTTGGTGCGATGCGTGAGACTCGATCGATTGTGCTCAATGGCAACGAGATCGTTGCCGCGAGTACGGCTCAGGTGATCGTTGTTGTCGGGAACTTCACCCTCGGTTCCGGGAACACGTTGCAGGTCACAGTCACGCCAACGACGTCGACTCCGTTCGTGACGGTTGGCGGGATCGTCACACTTGGCAGTCCGACTCTGGTGGTGATCAACACGGCACCGATCACCGCGGGGACTGTGATCACGGTCATCAGCAACAATGGCCCGAGCCCGGTCGCTGGAACGTTCAGTGGATTGCCCGAAGGTTCGGTCGTCACGACAGCAACCGGACAGCTCTTTCGGATCTCGTACGCTGGCGGCGATGGAAACGACGTCACGCTCACGGCGCTCGCGACGGTCCCGCTACTCGGGCACACGGCGCTGGTGATGCTGATCGTGGCGCTGGCGCTTGTCGCGCTCAGGCCCTTCCGCGCAGCGTTCTAAACTGCGCACGAAACTTCTGTGCCCGCAAGGTGGCGCGTTGATGTTTGTCCCTAGAACTTCACTTCCTGACTCGCCGCCCTCACGTTGCACGTCTCGCAGAGCCAGCCGTGAGAGGTCAGTTTGAACGGAGCTTCGTTTTCGTCGCGGAAGAGGGTTCGGGTTTCGTGGCACCAGTCGCAGCGGACGACGTGGGGGTTGCCGAAGTCGGGGTTGGCGCGGAGGACCGCGGCGGCGACTTCTTTTTCATCGGCGAGCAGGTCGTCGCTGCGATTTATTTTTCCGGCGGTGGTGCGAACGGCGTGTCGGGTCAAGGAAGCTCCTTTGCGGATGACTGCAGTTGATTCTCGAGAATGACTACGAACGGCTGTCGACGCGCAGGGACTTGGCGCTCTTGCTGTCTTGCCCGATGGGTGTCGCAGGCTCCGATGGAATGATGAGTGGCAGCGTGACGAAGAACGTTGATCCGTGGCCGATGCCGGCGCTCTCGACGCGAACTGTCCCGCCGTGAAGTTTCAGGATCTGCGCGACGATCGAGAGACCGATGCCGAGGCCGGGGAGGTGGCCGGGTGAGCCCTCGGCCTGGCGGTATAGCTCGAACACGTGCGGGGCGAAGTCGGCGCTGATGCCGGCGCCGGTATCCTTGACCGACAACCGCGCGGCGTTGCCGTACTGCTCCAACCTGACCTCGATCGAGCCGCCGGGCTCCGTGAACTTGATGGCGTTGCTGATCAGGTTCCAGACGACCTGGAGGAGCCGCACGCGATCACCAGTCAACCGAGCTGGATCGAGGATCAGGTGCGAGGAAACGTGAAGCTCTTTCGCGGTGGCGCTGATGGCGGTCATCTCGATCGCCGAGCGGACGACTGCCGCAAAGTCGATCGTCTCCATCTCCACGCTCAGCTTCTGTTCGCGGATGCGCGTAACGTCCAGCAGGTCCTCGGTGAAGACGCGGAGCAGGTTCGCGCTCTCGTCGACGCGAAGAAGCGCTTCGTTGCTCATGTCGTGATTTCGGAGCCCGAGTTGCACCCAGCCGATGATCGAGGTGAGCGGGGTTCGCAGCTCGTGCGCGACGGCGCCGATGAATGCGTCCTTGTAGCGGTTGGCGCTTTCGGCTTCCCGAAACAGCATGGCCGTGTCGATGGCGATCGCGGCGCGTTGCGACAACTCCTCGGCGAGCTGCAGGTCGATAGGCTCGTACTGACGTCGCGACGACGAAAACGTCGTCGTCCCGAGAACCTTGCCGCGAACGATGAGCGGCACGCTGATCAATGATCGCAAGCCGAGGGCGCCGATGAGCTGCGTGATCTTCGCCTCGGGACGGATGCCGCTCTCTTTCGAGTTGGCGATGTCCGTCAGCAGCACCGATTTGCGCAGGCGCAGCGCTTGCGGCGCACCGGGAGCGTTCTCCGGCTCGCTGAACGCTGCCTGCTGGAACTGCAGGGCCAGCTCGCGCAGGACGGGATTGGCGTGCGAGACGGTGAGATGGCGGATCGAGCCGTCTTCGTTGACCAGATCGACGGCGCACCAATCGGCGAATGCCGCGGTGGACAGGCGCGCCAGCGATTCGAGCGTCGTCTCGTAGTCGAGCGATGACGCCAGCAGTGCGCTTGCCTGCGACAGCATGTTCGCGGCGCGCGTGGCCTCCTCGGCGACGAGAACGCTTCGCTTGAGAACGTTGATGTCGAGAACGGCAACGATGGCGCCGTCGATCTTTCCGTCCGAGGTGCGGTAGGCGCGGATGCGCAACATCCGCCAGTCGCCTTCGGAGTTTTGCACTTCCATATCTGCCGGTGTGGCGGTCTCGATGACTGCGCCGACGAGCTTCTCGAGGAGCGTCACATCGAGTGTCGATCGCGCCGTGCTGAGCGGCCGGCCGACGGCATCCTGACGAAGGTTGAACAGCAGGCCGGCAGTGACGTTGAAGCGTCGGATCGTCAGGTCGCGGCCGACGAAGAGGATCGGGATCTCCACAGCGCCGAGGAGATTCTCGATGTCGTCGTTAATCCGTACCAGGGCCGTGTTGCGTTGACGGAGCTCGTCGTTGAGCGTGCTCAATTCCTCGTTCGCCGACTGCAGCTCTTCCTTGGCAGTCTCCAGCTCCTCGTTCGTGCTGCGCAACTCTTCGTCGCTCGATTGCGCTTCCTCGGCGGCGGCCGCGGCCTCGTCGGCCAACTGCTCACGATCGTCGATGGCAGCGGCCAGGGCGTGGCGCAGACCGTCGATTTCTTTCCGCTTTACGGACGATTCCGCCTTGCGCGCCGGCTGCTCCGGAACTGTGTGGAACACGATCCAGCAGCGGTCGTGGCCCGGCAGCGAAGTGCCGTACGGAATCACCTTGAACGAAATGCAGCGGCGGCCTTCGTCATCCGTGACGAGGATGTCTTCCACGCTGACCGTTGTTTTTTCGCGGAATGCCTTGCGCACGGCGGGCCGCAGCACGGCCAGGACTTCGTGGTGACGGATCAGGCCGAAGAGGTTGAGCGAGACCTCGCCCGGTTCCAGCGCAAGGAACGGCGCGATCTCGCCGCGAATGCGCGTGATCTCCATCTGCTCATTGATCAGCACTCCGGCCGGCGCGAGATGCGTGGCCAGGAATGCATCGTCTTCTTCATGAGCAACGCCTGCCGCCCGGCGTGCGGATGGCGCGGAGGAGGCCGTGGCAATGCTGGGATGGAGCGAGCGGGGCACGACATCGAAGGTGGCCAGCGCACCCGGTACCTGGCTCTTGCGGTAGATCAACGGCTTCGTCGACACGGCGCTGAGTTGATTTGTAGTGCGGAGATTCTCGGAGCTGCCGAGCATCAGGAATCCGCCCGGAGCGAGCGCGTACTGCAGGAGCGCGGCTGCTTTCTTCTGCAGCTCGGGATCGAAATAGATCAGAACATTGCAGCAGGTGACGAGATCGATCCGCGAGTACGGCGGGTCGCGGGTGACGTCGTGCGCGGCGAAGATGCAGAGCTCGCGCACGGCTTTCGTGATTTTGTAGCCGCCGGGTACCTGCGTGAAGAATTTCGCCAGACGCTCTTTCGACACTCCGTCGACGGCGCGCTCCGTGTACAACGCGGCCCGTGCCTTGCGAAGCGACTGCTCGTTGATGTCGGTGCCGTAGATCGAGATGCGCGGAGGATTGGGATGCCCGTCGATGAACTCGAGCAGCGTCATGGCCAGGGAGTAAACCTCTTCGCCGGTCGAGCATCCCGCCACCCAGATGCGCACGCTGTGCTCGGAGTGCCGGTTCTGGACGATGGCGGGAAACACGATCGTCTTCAGCGCCTCGAAACGCGCGGGCTCCCGGAAGAACGAGGTGACGCCGATCAGCAGGTCCTGGTAGAGCGTCTCCACTCCGGCGGGGTCTTTCTCGAGGGAGTCGGCGTAACTGTTCAGGTCTTCGTGGTTGCCGAGGAGGACGCGACGGAGGATGCGGCGCTCGATGCTGGCACTCTTGAAGTGCGCGAAGTCGACGGGATGTGTGGCGCGCAGCAGTTGGAGGATTCGCTCGAATTCGGGAGCGTCCGGCTTCGCGTCCGGCTCGCTGTCGGCCGTGCCGTCACGGCGGGCGATGCTCACGAGCTGGGCCGCGATACCGGCGGGCGGGAGAATGAAGTCCGCCGCCGCGGCCGCGGCCCGAGGCATCACGTCGAACTTCGCGGTCTCGGGACTCTGGGCGAAGGTAATGCCGCCGGCATCGCGAATGGCCTGAAGACCCGCCGCGCCGTCCGAATCGGCGCCGGAAAGCACGACGCCGATCGCGCGAATCGTCCGGTCCTGAGCCAGCGAGGCGAAGAAGGTGTCCATTGGACGATGCGGAACTTTCGGCCTGCGAGGGGACAGCCGGAGGAGATCGGATTGAATCGTCAGCTCGGCATCGGGCGGGATGACGTAGATGTGATCAGGCTCGATCGGCATCCTGTCGGTAGCTTCCTGCACGGGAATCGTGGTCGCGCCAGCCAGGATATTGACGAGCATGCTGTCGTGGCGCGGATCGAGGTGCTGCACCAGAACGAAGGCCAGCCCGCTGTCGGGAGGAATGGCCGTGAGGAGATCGAGGAAGGCATCGAGTCCTCCCGCCGACGCGCCGATGCCGACCACGCGCATGACGCTCTCGGGTGCGAAACGCTCCGCGTCATCCTGCGTGGGAGGAGCCTGTTGCTGCTTCCCTCGGTGGACTGGGAGCTTGAGCCGTGATCGAGTAGCCGCCAATTCGCATCCTTTCAGGGATAACCGTCTGAGGATGGAGGCAGTGGCGGAACGCGCAGGTGAACTGACAGAGTGGCAGGGAACACGAGCGCGCCTGTCGCGACCGGCTGATCAGGCGTGTACCGATGTAACGGTTTCAGCATACGCCTGCATTTCCGATATGGCAACGAAACGAGGTTGGGTTTCCCCAAGTACCGGGTGCAGTCAGACGTCCTGCGCATCTATGTGCTCGACGTTCTTATGCTCGATTGGTCACCATAACTACGTGGCAGGAGCACTCGAAACGTCGATCCCCGGTTGGGCCCGGTCTCCAATTCGAGGCCGGCGTCGAGCAGCTCGCAAAGCCGTTTGACGATCGATAGACCGACTCCCTCTCCCGGTTGCTGATTCGGCGGCAACGAGCTCGATTCGGAGGGGAGGGTAGCGGCCGGAGCCATGTCGCGCCGGCGATCGTTGCTCGCTTCTTTGGCTTCGTTGGATACTTCCGTGGCTTCATGAAGCTCTTGCGCCAGCGGCGCGGCATGGGCCTCGTCGATGCCCGGACCGGTATCCTGAACCGAGAATGTCCAGCGGTCGGTGTCGCGCGTCTTGTCGAGTCCCCACGTAACGGAAACGCCGCCGCGCTGCGTGTACTTCACGGCGTTGAGCAGCAGGTTCTGCAGGATGCGAATGACTTTTGGTTTGTCGCCTTCAACCGGCAGGGAGCCTGGCCCGTCCATCTTCAGAAAGAGGCCGCGGTCGGTGGCTGCGGCCTGGGATGCCGTGCAGAAATCCCGCAGCAGCGCGGCGGCATCAAACGTCGAGAGCTCGCGCTGTTCGTGACCTGCTTCGAGACGTGCCAGGCTGAGGAGATCGTTCAACATCTCGTGGAGTGAGACGACGCTCTTACTGAGCATGTCTGCGACTTCCACGCGAATCGGCTCCGGCATTTCTGCTCCGGCAGCGTTGAGCAGGGTTGCGGCGCCTTTGACGACCGTCACGCTGCCGCGGAGGTCGTGCGCTGCGGTGCGCCACGCCTCGGCACGCGAACGCTCCATCGCGTGCAGCGCGGAAAGCGCGATCTCGAGATCGTTGACGTGTCCGGCCGATTCACTCTGTTGGAGGCGTCCGTACTGCGTCGCGCTTCCGGTGACGCCGTCCGCACACAATTTCGCCCAGGCCAGACGCACCGCAGGCATCACGGCCGGATCGAGATCGGGGTGCGCCGCGGCGTGGCGCTCCAACTCGGCCGCGACACTGATCTGCAGATATCCCCATTCACGAATCAGCTCGCTCAATTGATATCCCTGCTGCCAGCGCTGCATGCCGTGATCGAAGACCTTCTCGTTCTCGATCCTCTCGGCCGCGGCGTCTGGCTCATCCGGCCACGAACTGATCGTGTGGGCCAGGCAGTCGAGAACGGCCGGAATGTGATCGTTGAACTGCGCACGCGAGAGCGATGCCGCAACGTTGCGTCCCGGGAGAGTTTCGCCGTAGGCGCGCCACGCTTCGAGGATTGCGTCGCGCCGGCTGAGCAATTTCGCCGCGACGTCCTTCATCTGCTCTCGGGCCGGATTGGCGGAGAACAGCAAATGGATGCCGTTCGGGTTGTCAGTCATTGCGGTCGCGCGTTCTTGCTCTGGCATGGCGGCTCCTTCTCGTCCGTGGCGGTTACGTCTGCTTCGCAGATCGAGCGAGGAGCTCTACGTTCAGGCCGATATCTCTTAATCAGTGCAAGAACGCGCCCACGCCAACCTCGAGTTCACTTTCTCTTCGTTGAGCGAAGAAAAAGCACGGATGAGCGGGAAGTGGCGCCGCTATTGCGATGAGCACCGGTGAAGCATCGCCAATAGGAGGCATTCACCCATGTCTAATACAAAGATCTTGTCTCGCAATATGGTCCTGGCCGGAGCGATCACGTTCCTGCTGGGCTCGTCCGCTTTTGCGCAATATGGTAGCAATCCGGGGCCAGATCGTTCGGCCGACCGGGGATATGCAAACCGGGTCGTGGAAGGCACGGTCGCGTCCGTCGCAGTCGCCCGTAACGGACAGCGCATCCGCATGACGAACGGTATGGACCTGTTCGTTCCAAACTCGATCACTGCGCAGAATCAGGGCCGGCGCTACGGCGCGGCCACTCTGTTGCCAGGCGACGTCGTCCGCATGACCGTCTATAGCCGCGAGGGCGATGGACGAGACGCCCGGGTTCTCGGATTCGAGCTTCTGCAGTCGAATTCGAACAATTCGTACTTCGGCAACGATCGCCGCATGAGCGGCACGATCGTTTCGTTTGACCGCCGCAATCGTTCGATGGTCGTGCAGACCGACCGAGGCCGTACCGTCTCTGTCGACCTCAGCGCATACAACGGCCGGATGGGCTGGGATACCTTCCGTCGCGGCAACCGCGTCAGCATCACCGGGCGCATGGACCGCGGAACCGTCATGGTCGAGGACATCCGCGTCGACAATAACGACCGGAATGACCAATACGATCACCGCCGGTAAGTCTCAGTCATCTTGAGTCGTCAGCGTGCACCCTCATCGCGAGGGTGCACGCGTGTTCTTGGCTGTTTTACGCCTGTCGCTCTTTCTCGAATCCAGCGGCACTTCAGTGGAGGGGCGGAACAGCCACCAGAGTGCGAAGCCCGCTCCGAATACGCCGATGAGGCTGTAGAAATGAGCGCCCGCTCCCCAGAAGTTCCGCGCGAACGCCCCGTAGTTCCGTTCGCTCCACGGCCCCAGCCGCAGTGCATAAATCGACTCGACGTTCACAATGATCGCCGCAATATGCACCGCTACGAGCGCGAGGCTCGCCAGCACGAAGCCCAGGATGTTTCGATCGCTGATGGGACGCCGGTTCACTGCAAAGAGCGTCGTGAGCAGGACGATGTTTGCCGTCAGGTCCATGAGCGTCAGGCCGGGACGCGGAGATGACCGCGGGAAGTCATCGCGGTCGATCGTCAACTCCGTTCCGCCGGCGATCAGGCGCGTGACCGCCGGCCGCTCGGCCATCCGGATCAACGGCTCGGTCAGCGTGGCCAGCAGGCGGGCGTAGGGCGCGGACAGACCCCACCACAACGCCAGCCCGAGCAGGAAGCCGGCCGCGCCTTTAGCGAGATTTGGCCAGAGGTCTTTCAGCAAACTTCCAGCTCCAGAGAACGAACATCGAGATGGCGGCGAGAATGATCAGCGACTGCCAGACGGCAACGTGGAAAAGGTCGAACACCTGCCGGTAGTGCTCGCCGAGCCAGAAGAGAGAGCTGAGACGGACGATGTTCAGCAGCTCGATGGCGACGCTGCAAATCACGAGACCGATCAGACGCGATCGTAGCGTGGCCGGGAATGCCAGGATCGCCGCGGCCAGCAGAAGCGTGGCTTCCACGCCATTGCAGCCGTTACGAACGTCGAGTGCGAATCGCGCGGATCGCATGATCGTTCCCTGCGTATCAACGCCTCCCTCGATCCCCCGCAGCAGTCCCGCCGACCCTCGCGCCACGACCTCGGTGAACGGAACGATGACGGCATCGTTCACCTGATTGAGCGCGATCACCGCATACAGAATCAGAAGAGCTGCGCCGAACTTCGCGACAAAGATGATCCGGGGTTTGACGGGGCTCGCTGCCATTCTGGTGGTTGGAGGGTACCAGATCCGACTGACGTGAAAGGCCCGTAGATGACGAGCCTTTCACGTCCGGTTTTGGAGATGTCAGATCGAGAGCCGGTTCATGACGAACAACCCGGCGGCGGCAAGAAGAACCATGAGAATCGTCAGGCCGGCGATGTTGAGCGTCGGGCCGCCGGCGGGTGTGAGAGCTGCGAGGATCGCAATCGTGTAGGCGCGGCTACCCTGACAGCCGGCAGCGTCCGTTGCCCGGATCGTAACGTTGAAGATGCCCGACACCTGCGGTGCGCCACTGATGAGTCCCGTGGCTGGGTTGAGTGAGAGGCCGGTCGGCAGTGCTCCAGCGGCGATGGTGAAGGTATACGGCGAGGTTCCGCCCGATGCGATGATCGTTTGTGCGTAGGGCTGCTGCACAGCCCCTGGTGGCAACGTGGTGGGGCTCAGGATGATGGCCGGGCAGCCCGGACTGGTGATCGTGACCGTGTATTCCCGGCTACCCGAACAGCCGGTCGCGTCGGTCGCCGTGATCGTGAACTCGAACGTCCCGGCGGTGGTGGGCGTTCCGGTGATCGCGCCCGTGACGCTGTTCAGAATCAGATTCGTGGGCAGTGCGCCGCTCGATACCGAAAACGCATAGGGTGACGTCCCGCCCGAGGCAGATACGGTCTGATTGTACGGAATGCCGACGGTGCCGTTCGGCAGCGACGCCGGATTCACGGTGATGATCGGACAGATCGAGACGCCGCAGGTGTTGACGTTGTTGGTGTCGAGTGTCACGGCACCATTGCGCGCCAGCGCTCTGCCGTTGGTGTTGGACCCGGTCGTGAGCGTGATGCTCGATAGTGCCAGGATGTCGCCCACGAACGTCGAGCCTGTGCCGAGGGTCGCGGAGCTGCCGACCTGCCAGAAGACCTTGTTGCAACTGCTGCCGCCGTTGTTGATGACCGCGACGGACGAGGCGCTGGCCGTCGTGAGCGTGCTCCCGGTTTTGAACAGGAACAGCGCGTTCGCGTTGCCGAGGGCATCCAGGGTCAGGGCTCCGGTGAGTTGCGCGGATGTGGCGAAGCAGTAGACGCCGGGAGTCAGCGTCAGTCCTCCGAGATTCTGACCCGTCAGATCGACCGTACACGGTGTGGTCGCGATGTTGTTGTAGGCGGTGGTGAGGTCGTTCTGCGCCTGCTGGGCCACGGCATCGTTGCTGTGGATCGCTCCTCCGACGACGGTGCCGGGAGGAAAGCCGGTCACGGCGCTGCCGGGACTTACACCGACGTTGCCATTCACCGTCGTCGCGCCCGTGTTGGTGACGGTGGATCCGCCGAGAACGCCGAAATTCTGCGCGGTGCCGAGCGAAATCTGGGCGAATGCCGCGGATGCGCTGAAGAGAAGCGTCGCCAGCCCGATGCTCGTGAGAAGGGTGTTTCGTTTCATGTCAGCCTCTTTCGATAGGAACGTGATTTTGCGCTAGCGGTCAGGACGCCGATGACCGGCAAGTATCTTGGTTTTGTGGCGGGGTAGGGAGATCCTTCTGCAGTCCGCGCGCCGGGCGGGGCAGTTGGCTGTAGATCGAGTCGCCATGGGCGTCGCATTCTTTCGGGTCGTCTGAGGATGGAGGCTGTGGTGGATGGTGCGCGATACCCGTGGCAACGTTGCGGAAGGTCTCGTGCGCGTCCCTCGCGGCCGGCTGATCAGGCGTTTACTGAACGAACGCGCAGCATACCCCTTTTTCCGGATGTCAGCAGCGTGCCGCGGCCGCAGTGCTTTTCTGTGAGGCAGGCCCTGCTTGTTCCCGATCGGTGGCTCGCCGCCGCCTCGCCTCTGACTTTCCGATCAGGCAACAGTTCGGCTGTCGATTGCCACTCATGGCAGGGCGCGTGCAGGATCTTCACGCATGCCTGGTCGAATTCTCAGACAACTCCGTGAATCGAAGGGACGCAGCCAGGCAGATGTTGCCCGAAGCGCGGGAATCTCACCGGCGCAACTGGCGCGCCTCGAAGCAAATCAACGCGGACTCTACGTCGAGGACTTCGTGAACATTGCCGCGGTCCTGGGCGAAAAGCCCGGCAATCTCCTTCCGAACGACATGGGCGATATCGCGCACCTGAAACCGCTCATCGATCGGCTGGCAACCATCCGCCCCGAGGTCCTTCCTCGGGTCACGGCCATCATCGAAAAGATTGTCCTTCTCACCGAGGACATGACCGCAGCGGCGAAGCTGCCTTCGCAAAAGCAGGGCAGAGCTCCCCGATCGACGACGCCTGCCACAGGCAAACGGAAAGGCAGCGGAGAATCCCGCCGCAGCGGGCTTTGAGAATCGAGAATCAACACGCGCAAGATCAATCACGATCGGACGCTATGTAAGCTGAGAAGGTAGGGACATTATGGGACTACTCTGGTTCATCATCATCGGCGCAATTGCCGGCTGGCTCGCCGGCCGGTTCATGAAAGGCCACGGATTCGGCTTGCTCGGTGACATCGTCGTAGGCATCGTCGGCGCGTTTATCGGCGGCTACATCTTCGGCGCAGTCGGTGTTAACCTCGGCGGCGGGCTGATTGGCACTCTGATCGTCGCGTTCATTGGCGCGGTGCTCCTGCTCTTCATCGTGCGCCTCTTCACCGGACGCTCGCGGAGATCGTGGACTTGAGTGCGCTCAAGATTGTCGCGATCCTCTTGATTGTCGCCGGCATCGCTGGACTCATCTACGGGAAATTCACCTATACGAAATCCACGCACGACGTAAACCTCGGCCCGATCGAGCTGGCGGTGAAGGAAAAGAAGACGGTCAACGTCCCGCTCTGGGCCGGCATCGCGACGATTGTTGCGGGAGGCTTGTTGTTCTTCGTCCCCAGGAAGACGTAGACGCCGAGCTGGCGCGGGAGTTGTCAAGCGCGGCGGAACGCCGCCGTCTCGGCGGCTGGCCCGGCGGCGTCCTCGCTGCCGCGGTCGGCGTGGTGGCACTTCTGCGTGAATAAGAGCCGGCAACGCGTTGACAATCGCATGCGCGCCCTCTAGCATGCGCACACTTCCCGACCGCTTGGCTGGTAAGTTTCTGTCCGCGCCCGACGACGATGAATATCGGTTCGCTCCTTTCGCGTAACGCCCGCTTCCGGCGCGAGCACCTCGCGCTGGTCTTCGATGATGAGCGCCTCTCGTGGGGCGTGCTCGAAGCCCGCGTCAACCGGCTCGCAAACGTGCTGCTCACACTTGGGTTGACGAAGGGCGACAAGCTCGCGCTGATCCTTCCAAACTCGATCGAGCTGTTCGAAGCCTTCCTTGCCGCCGCGAGGCTCGGGATCGTCGTCGTTCCGCTCAGCCCACTTCTGCGAGGGTCAGGCCTTTCGGTGCTGCTTCAGGACTCCGACTCCTGCGCCGTCATCACCTGCTTCGAGATGACGTCTGAGCTCGACGCCATCCGGCCGCAGCTCACGAAGATTCCAGCGCAACGCTTCCTCTGCATCGATGGGCCGGCGAAAGGCGGATACCGGCAGTACGCGGAATTGACCGCGGCCGCGAGCGCCGAGAGGCCGGCGGATGTCGCGATCGATGGCAGCGATCCGTACAACATCATCTACAGCAGCGGCACGACCGGATCGCCGAAAGGCATCGTCCATACGCACGACATCCGGGCCATGTACGGCGCGCAGTTCGCGAGCTCGTTTCGCATGAGGCCCGAGAGCATCGTTCTGCACGGCGGCTCGCTCGTCTTCAACGGCGCCTGGGTCATGCTCATGCCGTGGCTGTACCTCGGCGCCACCTACGTGGCCATGCGCCGCTTCGACGCTGCTTCGTTCATCGACCTGATTCATCGGGAGCAGGCCTCGCACATGATGATGGTGCCCTCGCAGATCATCGCCATGATGGGCGCGCCGAACTTCTCGGCGGAGCGGCTGCAATCGCTCGAAGCTCTCTGCACGGTCGGTGCTCCGCTTCACGTCCGGCACAAAGAAAAACTCGCGGCAGCGATGCCCGGAGTCTTCTATGAGCTGTATGGCTTGACCGAGGGATTCGTGACGGTGCTGGATAAGTGCGACTATGCGTTGAAGCCGGGCTCGGTCGGATGTCCCACTCCGTTTTCCGAGATGAGGATCTGCGATGACCTTGGCAACGATCTTCCGCCCGGCGAAGTCGGCGAGATCGTCGGCCGCGGTCCGCTCATGATGCCCGGCTACTACAAACGTTCCGATCTGACCGCACAAGCGATCGTCGGCGGTTGGCTACACACAGGCGACGTCGGCCGCGCGGACGAAGACGGCTTTCTCTACCTCGTCGACCGCAAGAAGGATCTGATCATCTCCGGCGGCGTGAACATCTACCCGAAGGACATCGAAGAGATCGTCGTGCAGCATCCTGCTGTGCGCGAGTCGGCGGTCTTCGGCGCGCCGGACGAGAAGTGGGGCGAGGTTCCGATCGCAGCGGTGATTCTCATCGACGGCGAAGCCTGCGACGCCGCGGAGATCCGCACCTGGGTCAATGCCCGCGTCGCGGCGAAGTATCAGCAGGTGAGGGAGGTCGTGATCCTGCCCGACTTCCCGCGAAGCACGGCGGGCAAGACCTTGAAGCGCATCATGCGCGAGCCGTACTGGTCGGCGAGCGACACGGCAATCTGATGGAGAACGTATGATCGACCACTACGAGCAAATCAACGGCGTGCGGATTCACTACCTCGACCGCGACGGAGGTCCACCGCCGATCGTGTTGCTGCCCGGACTCTCGGCGAATGCCCACGCCTTCGACGGCCTGATCGCGGCCGGACTCAGCCCGCGTTTTCGCACGATCGCACCCGACCTTCGCGGCCGCGGCGACAGCGGCAAGCCTGACACCGGTTACACGCTCGAGGATCATGCCGCCGACGTTCTCGGCTTGCTCGATCACCTCGGCATCGAGCGCGCCACCATCCTCGGCCATTCGTTCGGCGGACTGCTCACGATCTATCTCGCGGCACATTATCCGAAGCGCGTCTCGAAGATCGTCCTCATCGACGTCGCCCTCTGGATCATCGACGATACGGCGAAGCTGATTCGCGTTTCCCTCGACCGCCTCACAATGGTCTTCCCCTCGGCGGACGCTTACATCGGCGCAATCAAGAGCGCGCCGTACCTCGATGGCTTCTGGGATCCGATGGTGGAGAGCTATTTCCGCGCCGAGATCAAAACGAACACCGACGGCACGGCGCAGGCGCGCACCAGCGCCGCCGCAATCGAACAGGTCATTCAGAACATCAGCGCCGTGCCGTGGCGGGAGCTTGTGACCCAGATCGCTGCGCCGTCGATTCTCATCAACGCTCCCGGCCCGTACGGTCCACCCGGAGCACCTGCGATCGTGCCGGCCGCGCTGGCGCGCGAGACCGCTGCGTCGATCGCCGGCTGCCGTTACGTCGAGGTGCCAGGCAACCACTTGTCGATGGTCTTCGGCGAGAATGCCAAACACGTGGTGGCAGCGGTCACGGAGTTCGTTTCCGGCGCAGCCGCGGCGTAGCGGCCTGGAAGAAATCATAGATGTTGCAGGAAGAGCGAGCCGAACGAGCCAGGACGCAGATCCTCGATGCTGCGCTGAAGCTGTTCGCGCATCGAGGTTTCGGCGCCACCACCGTCCGTGAGATCGCGGATGCAGCGGGGCTCTCGCACGGTAACGTTTACTACCATTTCCCCGACAAGAAAGAGATCCTGCGCGCGCTCATCCAGAAGTACATGGATGCCATCGCGCGGCCCGACTTCCCGTTCAATCAGGTCTTTCTCCGCGGAACGTTCCCCGACAATCTGGAGGAGATCGGTGCTGCCGTGCGCGACATGGTGGTCGAGTACCGCGAGTACGTCGCCCTGATCTACGTCGATGTCGTCGAGTTCAACGGCCAGCACATTCGGAACTTCTACTCCGGCATGGCCGCGCGCTTCCAGATCTTCCTCAAAGCGCACGGCATGGAAGAACCGCTGCGCGAACGGCTGCGCGATGACATCGAGCCGCATGCCGCAGTCATGCTCGCCGTCCGCGTCTTCCTCAACTACTTCGCCGTAGAGATCGTCTTCGGAGTGAAGGACCACTTCGGCAAGAGCTCCGACGACGCCGTCGCCGAGATCGCCCACATCCTGAGACACGGGATGATGCAGAGCGGAAAACCGTTGAGGGCGGGGAAGAAGCCTCGTGCCGCTGCAGTCGGGAAGGTGAAGCCTCGAAAGCGGTGAGGTATCTACCGGCCTTCCGAGCCAAGGTCGTTCCTATCCTGATGAAGCAACGTCTTCCAGCACAGTCAGCCAATCATTGAAGTGCGGACACTCCGCGCGAATGCGCTCGAGCCCGATGCGTCCGGCGGCGATCGTCCCGTGGGCCACTTTCTGATAGGACGGAAAGAGTTTGAGGATGCGCCTGGATGGTGTCCATTCCGGGTCGTCGTTGATCTCCTCGGGGGTGGATACGCTGTGACGGATCACTTCGATGTCGGCTTGCCTCGCCGGATCATTCATCACGCCCGGCAGTGCGTCGGCTGAGGCGAAGAGCCACGCTTCGTACTCGTGAAGCGCGAGAAACGGAACGAAGTTGACTGGCGACCCGAAGTAGTCGCGAATGGCACGCTCGACATGTTCCACGCGCTGCCGCGGCGTACCGTTCGGGCGCGTGTTCATGCCGGGAAAGTCGGTAGGCAGCCCGTAGTAATCGAGCATCGTTGTGACCAAGGCGCCTCCGGCACGCAGCAGTTTCCGCAAATCATTCTCGAATCGAGCGAACCTGGTCACGCCGCCCTTGAAGTTCGGGCCGTCTTTGACGCTTGGTCACCAGGATGGTCGGAGAGAGGTAAAGACCTCGGGCCCAGAATGCCGGAGCGAGAACATCCTTGACGAACCGCTCCTCCGTCTGACCTTCGACGAGAACCAGCGCGCGCTTACTCATGCGGGTTACGGACGGGCGCCGAGCACATTCTTTTCCCACAACTCGCCAAGGGCGTAGTCATCGAGCCAGCCACTCATGTCTGCACGGTTCAGATGACGAAACACGCTTTGACGATCCTCGCGGTCGACGGCCCAGACTTGCTCCGGCTCGAACTGATTGACCAGCGTCACCGACTGTGTGGCCACGATGACCTGCGTGCGGGTGGAGGCGGAGGCGAGCAGGCTGGCCAGTAGCGTCACCGCCGCAGGGTGCAGACCGAGCTCCGGCTCGTCGAGCAGAATCAACGGCGGAAGGTCAGGCTGGAGGAGAAGTGTGGCCAGGCAGATGAATCGGAGCGTGCCGTCAGAGAGCGACGACGCGTTGAAGTACATGTCGCTTCCTTTTTCTTTCCACTCGAGACGGATCTTCGATGGATTCAATCGCGATGGTGCGAGGACAAACTCATCGAAGAACGGAGCAATCTGGCGAGTGGCGTCCTGAATGTTCGCCATGTGCTCAGGGTGCATCTCCTGCAGCCAGTAGAGGAATGCTGCGAGGTTCTCAGCCTGCGACCGGAGAAAGCGGTTGTCGTCGATGTCACTAGTCCCTTTCATGGCTGCGGTGTCGCTCGTATCGTGGAAGTGGTAGATGCGATAGCTCTCCATGTCGGCCAACACGCGAGGAGAGGACGTGTCTTCTTTCAGTTTCGATTCTTTGGTGAACGCTGAGACAGGCTGCGTCCACGGGCGAACATACCGATTCTTCTCATGGTAGAAGACTCTCTCTCCTGCAATCACAAGCGCGTCGTCATCAGCGCCCAAGAGCTTGATCTCGTAGCGGTGAGATATTCCCATTTCTCCGAACTCGATCGAAAAGGACATATCCGGCGACTCCCGTCGACCAAAGTAAAGCAGCGCGTCCGCGCCGCCTTTGATCGCGGTGTACTCGGCTAGCTTCTTATCGACGATCGCGCGCAGGAAACGGAAGACCTCGATCAGGTTCGATTTGCCCGAGCCGTTTCCGCCGACGAAAACATTCAGCGGTCCCAGCTTCAGGGTCTGATCCCGGATCGATTTGAAGTTCCGGATCGTCAGTGTTTCGAGGGTGCGCATGAGTGTTCTTGCTGAGTATAGGCGCTCAGAAGGCTGACCTATCACTGCACTCGCGACTCAAATCCCAATGTGCCGGGATCAGCGTTTCGCTTCACCCACCCCCACGATCCGCGCGATCAGCGCGTCGTCATCCGGCAGCAATCCCGCCTTCGTCAGTCGCGGGGTTAGCTCGCGCCAGCCCGGCTCCATCTGGAAGGCTTTGGCGAAGAGCGGCAGCGACTCGTCGACGCGCTTCATGTTTACGAGGGCGACGGCGTGCCAGTAGATCATCTCGGCGTGGCGGCTGATGGGGATTCCGGCTGTCGTCGCGGCGATCTGTTCGGCGGCGGCGTACTCGCGCAAGGCGCCTTCGTTGTCATTGTGCTCGGTGGCGAGATCGCCGGCGTTCATGTGGTTGTACGCGCGCTGCAACGCGACGAGGCGGCGAAGCTCCTTCAGCGGCTCGGGATGATCGTCGACGCGGAGATTGAAGATCTGGTCTTCCCACGGTTTGCCTGTTGATTTCGCACTGACCACGATCAGCGCGGCCGACTGTTTGCCGCGGATGTCGCCGCCTGCGCCTTGCGCGGCATCGAGCGCCGCGAGCATGCGCTCGGCCAGATCGCCGGTCGATGCCGCATACGCCTTCGCCATCGACGGCCAGATGTTGGCGTTCGACATGAGGTTGGCCTGGACGGCGAAATCGTGTCCCACATTCAACGTCCCGCCGCCGGTGCCGCAGCCGACCTGTGTCGCGGTTCCCGCCGACTGCCCGGCGATGCCGCCAGCAGCCTGAATGTCGCGGCTGCCGGTGAACGTGGCCACGTTCCCATTCGCGTCGATGATGCCGATCTGCCGCACCTGACAGGAAGGATCGCTGCCGAGAAGTCCGCGAAGAACGTCGGGGGCAGGCTTGCCCGTGCGCAGAAGATCGAGCCCGAGCTTCCCATACGACGGATCGACGAAACTCTGCGTCGCCACCGCGCCCACGCCCGCCTCCGCCCACGGCACGATCTGCCCCACCGCAAACCAGTGCGACTGCACCGCCACGCCGATCTGCCCCGTCTGAGGATCGCGCGCCACGATCGAAAACGTGTTCACCGGCCGCAACTGCGCGAACGCAGACGGAGCAAGAAGAACAATCGCCCACAACATCTTCTTCATCGACACACCTCGGCGATCACGATATCCGGGACGTGCAGCGTTGTCACCTGTCGGATCCGATCATTTTCATGCAGAGCTATGATCGAATTACGACTCATCGTTCGAAGGAGGCCAGCATGTTCTTCCCGAGGAAATGGCGAGTGGTTGTTGCCGCCACGTTCTTGATCACCGCCGCGCCGTTGGTCGCGCAGGAGATGGAACATCATCACGATGGAGCCGCCGACGAGCGCCTCGGCACCGTTGATTTCCCGATCTCGTGCGCGGGATCGCAGGTGGCATTCACGCGCGCCGTCGCGCTGCTGCACTCGTTCTGGTACGAAGAAGCGGAGAAGGCGTTCCGCGCGATTGCGGTGAATGATCCGCGATGCGGCATCGCCTGGTGGGGCGTGGCGATGAGCAACTATCACCCGGTGTGGCCGTCGCCGTACTCACCCGAGGAGCTGGCGCGCGGCGTCGCGGCAGCGGAGAAGGCGAAGGCCGCGGGCGCGCAAACGCCGCGCGAGCAGGCCTACATCGACGCCATCGCCACGTTTTATCGCGATGCGGACAAAGTCGACACGGTCACGCGCGCGCGTGCCTACGAGGCGGAGATGGAGAAGCTGACCACGCGCTTTCCTGATGACGATGAGGCATCGATTTTCTACGGGCTTGCACTCGTCGCGCACGGCATGTCGGTTCCTACCGACAAGACCTACGCGTATCAGAAGCGAGCCGCGGCGATCTTCAACCGGCTGCTCGATAAGCATCCCGATCATCCCGGCATCACGCACTATCTGATCCACAGCTTCGACTATCCGGCGCTGGCTCCGCTCGCGCTCAAGGCGGCGAATACGTACGCGAAGATCGCGCCGTCGTCGCCGCACGCGCTTCATATGCCTTCGCACATCTACGTTCGCCTCGGCATGTGGAGGGAGACGATCGACTCGAACCTCGCCTCGGCGAAGGCAGCGCGCGAGCATGCGGAGAAGACGCATCCTGGGACCGCGTCCTTCGACAGCCTGCACGCGTGGGACTATCTCGCATACGCCTGGTTGCAGCAGGGCGAAGATGAGAAGGTCCGCGAGCTCGTCGATGAAATCGTGACGATCAAGGCGCTCGACGTCGAGAACTTCGCGGGCTACTACGCAGCGGCGGCCGTGCCTGCGCGCTATGCATTGGAGCGGAGGAATTGGGCCGAGGCCGCGGCGTTGACTGTGCGGCCGGCGGCGTTTGCGTGGGAGCGGTATGCGTACGCCGAGGCACTCACGCATTTCGCGCGGGCGGTGGGTGCCGCGCGCAGCGGGGACGTCGCGCATGCGCACGAAGCGGTGGCGCGGCTGCAACAGCTCCGGCAGAAACTCATCGAACAGAAGAACGCGTATTGGGCCGATCAGATCGAAGTGCAGCGGCGCCTTGCCGATGCATGGATCGCTCGCACGGAAAAACACGACGATGACGCGATCACCTTGATGCGCTCTGCCGCCGATCTCGAAGACTCGATGGATAAGAGTCCGGTCACGCCCGGCTCGATCATTCCGGCGCGCGAGATGCTCGGCGATCTCCTCCTCGAAACCGGCCAGCCGGAGAAGGCGCTCGAAGCCTACGAACGCTCCCTGGCCGATTCTCCGAACCGGCTCAACGGCCTGACCGGCGCCGCGCGCGCCGCGCAACTCAAAGGCGATCGCGCGAAGGCGGCGGGGTACTACGTGCAGGTGGCGAAGCTGTTGGGGAGTGGGGGGTAGGGAGTGGGGGGTGGGAGAGTTATAAAGAATGAAGAATGAAGGATGCGCGCGCACGACCGCGTTTCATCCTTCATCCTTCTGCCTTCATCCTTTGAGAGATCTCCCACTCCCCACCCCCCACCCCACCCCCCGGTTACCATCCCACATGCTCTACGCTGACGAATCGCGCTTTCGCGAGGCCTTCAACATCCTCGAGGAGTACATCGAGCGGCGCTACTCCGTCCAGGTCGTGATCAGCGACGTCACCGATCCATTCACGGGCGATCTCGATGGTGAATCGATCGCAGTCGACTACGACCAATCGAGCGAGGATGCCCTTTTCATCATGGCGCATCTCCTCGGCCACACCGTGCAATGGAACACCAGTTCCCGAGCGAGAGAACTTGGCACTGCGCCGGTCACCGCGGCGACCGAAGAGTTTCTCGACGAGCTGGCCGCGTACGAAAAGCAGGCCTGCCGATACAGCCTGCAGCTCTTCCACGATGCCGGCATCCGCGGCCTCGATCAATGGGTTTCCGACTTCGCCGCGTGCGACTCCGCGTACCTGATGCACTTCTACCGGACAGGCAAGAAACTGCCATTCCGCTCGTTCTGGCGCGAGGGGATGCCGTGCATCGAGCCGCTCGCCATTCCTCCGTTCCAGCCGTCGAAGTGGGTGTCTCGAAGCGGTGGTGTAGTTCTGTAGGCCCGAACGAAAGGTTTTTCACGCGGAGACGCGGAGGGCGCGGAGGTTTCTCCGCTTCTCCGCGTCTCCGCGTGAAACGGTTCTAAGGCACGATCACCAAAGCACGCTCTTATCAAGTGCCGACAGCGACCGCCGCCCGAGCAACGCCATCGCCGTCTCGAGCTCTTGCCGAAGAATGGCCACCACCTCGGCCACGCCATCCGCTCCGCCGAGCGCCAGCCCGAACACGTACGGCCTTCCGATCAGCACCGCGCTCGCGCCGAGTGCGATCGATTTCACGACGTCCGTTCCGCGCCGTATCCCACCGTCGAGAAGGATCGGAACACGCCCGCCGACGCTTGTCGCAACCTCGGGTAACGCATCGATCGTCGCGGGAACCGTATCGAGATTGCGCGCGCCGTGATTCGACACCACGATTCCCGCCACGCCGTGATCGATTGCGCGTGCGGCATCGTCGCCGGTCAGGATTCCTTTGAGCAGCACCGGCACGTGTGCAATCGATTGCACCATGGCCACATCGCGCCACGTAACCGGCTCGCGCTCGTTGCTCGTGACGGTGAGACGCTCGCGATTCGTGGCATCGAGATGCGGCGTGGCCAGCTCCGATGGCAGCTTGAATTCCGCGCGCTGCTGCCGGTTGCGCGTGCCGACGACCGGCGTGTCGACCGTGAAGCAGAGCGCCTGCACACCTACCGCCTCGGCGCGTGCGATCAGTTCGCGCGTCGCGCCACGATCCTTCTGCAGATAGAGCTGCAGCCAGAGCGGCGACGTCGCGGCAGTCGCAATCTCCTCGATGGCCGTCGTCGTCGCCGTGCTGACGACATAGATCGCCTCCGCCGCTCCGGCTCCTCGCGCGGTCTCAACCTCGCCATCAGCATGAAAGAGCCGCTGGTACGCAACCGGCGCCAGCAGAATCGGATGCGGCATCGTCCGCCCGAACAGCGTGACGCTCGTATCGATGTTCGCGACATCCTCGAGCACTCGTGGCCGCAGCCTGATGCGATCGAACGACTCGCAATTCCAACGGAGCGTGATCTCATCCGCCGCCCCGCCCACGAGGTACTCGGATGCCACATGCGGCAGCCGCTCGCGCGCGAGTTGTTCGAAGTCATCAAGAGAAACGGGTTCGGTCATCGAGTGGTTCATATCATTCTCTGAGACACTTTTCGTGCCGAGGGTGCACAGACAAGAGTGTCTGTGCCACATGGTGCATGTCTTGTGGCACCACTTGGAGCGGCCAAGGACAGGCAAAAGAGCTCTGTGGCATGCCACACAACCCAAGCGATGGTCACAAGTGTGCGACCTGCGGAGAGTGATGTGGCACAGACACTCTTGTCTGTGCTCGGCTTCGAGGTTGCGGTCCGCTCTACGCATCGAAGAGTGTGCGTTGCCTGGCGGCAGGCGCGTCACGGACATCCGCGCTCTTGCGTGGCGTCGCGAGCAGCGCACGCATGTCCTCCCACGGTTGCGCCGGAAACGCGCGCGCCCCGAGGGCGATCAGCGCGCGGTTCCCGTCAGCGACGTCACCCTCCGCGCGGACGAAAACGGGAATGGCGTCTTCGCGCTTCAACTCCGCCTCTGCTCCGGCCCACGTTCCTCCGCTGTTCGCGTCTGCCCGTACGATCACCGCGGCCTCGGCGATGCCGTAGATGACTTTGTTGCGGCCCATCGCGTTTCCGACGGTGAATCCGGCGTCGGGATAGACGGAGGAGAGGAGCAGGAGGCGGCCGTCGACGACTGCTTCGCGATATCGCCCGACCACCGAGGGTTTGCCGAGTCCCTCGGGTAACACGCCGATGACGCGGCCACCTTCGTTCAACGCGGCCGCGGTCGCGATCTGATCGGTTCCGCGGGCGCCGCCGGAGATGACCGTGATTGCTTCGCGCGCGAATGCCGCCGCCACATCCTCCGCCCATTTCGCAGCGCCATCGTCGATATCGCGCGACCCGACGATGGCGACGCCGCTGAAAGCGGGAAGGCTTCGCTCGCCGACTCCCCACAGCAACGGCGGCGCGCTTCGGCCGAGGTGTTGGAGGAGGCGCGTGGGGTAATCGTCGTCGCTGCGCGAGATCACCCAAAGCCCGCCGTTCGCCCATCGCTCAGTGGCCAGGCCGAGTCCCATCGCGCGGTCGAGGAGTTGGGCGATACGTGTCTCCTCGAGGCCACTTGCAGCCCAGTCGAGATCCGCGTCATCGAGCAGATCGCCCGGACGCAACGAACGCTGTTGCAGCGACTCCTCGACGCGGCTGTATTCGCGCGTGTCGAGCGGCTCGATCTGCTCGCGCGGCGCGAAACGGCTGCAGAGAAGGAGAACGGCTTGCGTGTCTCGCGATACCTGCGGTTCCTGCGTCACGTCATCCATCATGAACGGGATGCATCCGCGAGGACCAGCGGAAAGACAGCCGGGCAGCGTGCTCTTCGCAGCAGCGCGCCGGTCACGGTGAGCGTCCAGCCGGAATCGGTCATGTCGTCGATCAGCAGGACCGGGCCGGGCATCATCGCTCCTCGGTCCACCGTGAACACGCCGTCGAGGTTGCGGGCCTGTTGCACGGAATTCTCCCGCTGCTTCTGCGGCAGATTGTCCGCGGTCTTTACGATAGCGGCGCGATAGGGGAGGCCGAGGCGCGCGGCAAGGCGTTGCGCGAAATCGGGAACGAGCTGGGGATGCCGCTTCGATGGCACGCAGGTCACCCACTGCGGCCGCGGATCCGGTTTCCAGCCGGCGACGAGCGCCGCGCAGGCGTCGACCAGCGAATCGTCGAAGCGGTCGTCTTCATACTTTCCGCGCCGCACCAGCTCTGCCCATCCGCCATCTTCCCAAAGTGAGAGCGCGCGTCCGGGCTCGTTCTGAAACGGTGCGATCCTTCCTTTGAAGCCATCCTTTCGCAGCGCGTCCACCGGCCACAGTTTGCGCGGCTCGATTGTCACGCGCGTGCGCTGTAGGAACTCGTTCGCCGCGATCACTCCTTCGATGAGCACCTCGGCCGGCACGACGCGGCCCGCGCAATTTGCGCATTTGCCGCACGGCGCGGCGAACGGATCATCGAGCTCCGAGGCAAGGAACTGCATCAGGCAATCGGTCGAGCGCATGTACTCCTGCATCCGCTGCTGCTCGCGGCGCCGGATCGTGGTGAGCTGCTGCACCTTCCCAGCATTGAAGACGTAAGGCACCGGCGATCGATACCACTTCGATCCTTCCTTGCGAATCGGCGCCGGCGTTTCGGTGGCCAGCAGCTTGAGCGTGCGCTCGATGCGTCCGAACGGCAGATTGACGAACGACTCGATCTGCGTCACGGAGAGGCCGTCGTCCGCGCAGTTGAGCGCCTCGAGGACATCGAGGACATCGCCCTCCGGCGGAAAGGCCTGCCGTATGAAGAAGTCGATGATCTCGTCATCCTCGGCGCCGCCGAGGAGAATGCCGAACGCCTCCTCGACCGCGCGTCCGGCGCGTCCGACCTGCTGGTAGTAATGGACGACCGATCCCGGACGCTGGAAGTGGACGACGAAGCCGAGGTCGGGCTTGTCGAAACCCATGCCGAGGGCGACGGTGGCCACGAGGACCTTGAGGTCGTTGCGCAGGAGTCTCGATTCGAGCATCTCGCGGTCGGCGGAATCGGCGTGATAGGCAACGGCATCGATGCCGCGCAGCCGCAGCCACTCGGCGACACGCTCGGCATCGCGCACGGTTAGCGTGTAGACGATGCCGCTGCCGGGAAGGGTCGGAAGGTGCTGCGCCAGCCACGCCAGCCGCGAGGCCTGATCGGGGAGAAGGATGTTCTGCAACCGCAGCGATTTCCTCACCAGCGGCCCGCGCGAGATCGAGACATTGCCAAGCTGCGCCATTACGTCATCGACGACGCGATTGTTCGCCGTCGCCGTCGTCGCCAGAACCGGCAGCGACGGCGGAAGAAGCTTGAACAGTTGCGAGATGCGCCGGTAGTCGGGCCGGAAGTCGTGGCCCCAATCGGAGATGCAGTGCGCTTCATCGATGACGAACAGCCCGATGTTGCCGCCGATCGGCACGAGCACGTTTTGCCGGAATGCGTCATTGGCCAGCCGCTCGGGCGAGATCAACAGGACATCGATCTCATTCCGCCGCATCGCCCGAATCACGGCGTCCCAATCCTCGGTGTTCGCCGAATTGATCGTCGCCGACCGCAACCCGATCCGCGCCGCCGCCGCCAACTGGTTCCGCATCAACGACAGCAGCGGCGAAACGATCAACGTCGCCCCCGCCCCGCGATCCCGCAGCAACCGCGTGGCAATGAAGTAAACGATGCTCTTCCCCCACCCGGTCCGCTGCACGACGAGCAACCGCTCCCCCCGCACCGCCGCCTCAATACACTCGAGCTGCTCGTCCCGAAAGCGCGCGTCGTCGCGCCCCACAGCCCTGCGCAGGTAGTCAATCGGAGTAGCCGTAACGTCTTTGATGAGCATCGCAACCTCGCTTCGACTTGATGCTACCTCGGTGTCGGCGAAGAGCGATGTTTGGCTACTGTGGGTAGAGTTTTGAGGGGAGGGTGGACAAAGGATGCCTTTAACAAATCGCAACCGCCGACTCGCGGCTCTCGAAGCTCTGCGGCGACTGGGGGTCGAACGGGGCATTTATGCAACGAACATGCGGCTTGAACTGAGCGATCTGCTACCGCATCAGCATCCAAATGTGTATCGCTTCCATTTTCCGCCGTATCAAATTCTAGGCAAACGTGCATACTGCTGGTATTCAGCAGCGACATCTTTCGCAATGGATGGTCGTCGAGGTAGGTCCCATGCACAAGCCAGAAACCGGAGCCGCGCATTGCCGCGTTCGCCGGTTCTATATTGCGGCATTACCTGTTCTGATCTTCGGTCTGTTCGCGCCGGCCGCATTGCCGCAGGTTTTCCCGGGGGAGCAGTCAGCCAGCGATATATCGACCGCTACGATTGATCAGATTCTGTCCATCCTCACAGAGAAGGGCAAGCGCTCGCCAGCGCAGCAGAAGATGGACTCGCAGCTACTCCAGGCGCTTGCCGAATCGCGGAATGAGCAGTTCGCGCCGGGCGTCAATCTCGAGCCGTCCGGCATCAAGATCATGGCGGGCGACGTCGAGATCGATATCGACGTCCGCGGGAGTCAGGACATCGACAGCATCGTTGCGAGAGTTGTGGCGATGGGTGGAACGATCATCTACCCGTCGCAGGAGTACGCAACGATCCGCGCGCGGGTCAGGCTAGCGGACACGGAGACGATCGCCGGGTTACCCGAGGTGAAGTTTGTAAGGCCGGCAGTCCAAGCGGTGACGAGCGCGAACGCTGGGAGAACGGCGCTGATCAAGACGGTTTCGAGCACGCGGCGCCCTCCCTTTGCCGTACGCGCGGCGATGCTGCGCAGTCAGCTCCAGCGCCAATTGGCGGCCATGTCACAAAGGACGGTGCCCCTTTCGGGCAGTGTGAACTCGCAGGGTGATCATGCGCATCGCGCCGACGACGCCCGGACCACGTATGGGTTCGACGGCAGCGGGATTCGTATCGGCGTCCTCTCGGACAGCTACGACGCGACCGGCGGGGCGGCCGCTGACGTCACGTCAGGAAATCTGCCGGGTACGGGAAATCCGTCCGGACATACGACGCCGGTAACCGTGCTCGCTGACTATTCGTTTGGGGAAGACGAGGGGCGAGCGATGCTGCAGATCGTTCACGATCTCGCGCCCGGCGCCCGGCTTTATTTCGCCACGGCGGACTTGGGCGAGGCGTCGTTTGCATCCAACATCACGGCCCTGCGCAACGCCCCGAATAATTGCGACATTATCATCGACGACGTCTTTTACCCCGACGAGCCGCCGTTTCAGGACGGCATCATCGCTCAGGCCGTGAATACGGTTACGGCAGGTGGCGCTCTCTATTTCTCCTCGGCCGGTAACGAGGGTTCGGTCGCGAAGGGCACTGCCGGTTACTACGAAAAGGATTTCAACAGCACCGGATCGCCGGCGTTTACCTTTCCCGGTGGTGCGAAGGCAGGAACGATCCACAACTTTGGGACGGTCGCGTCACCGGTCAATGGCAACATCATCACCCAAGTTGGCCTCGGGTACAACCTGAACTGGTCGGATCCGCAAGGTGCGTCGGCCAACGACTACGATCTTTTTCTGGTCAGCTCATCGGGAACAGTCAAGGCGCAAAGCACCACGACGCAAAACGGCTCGCAGCCGCCTTACGAGTCGATTACACCGCCAGCGCTCGTGACCGGCGACCGGCTGGTCGTCTTCAAGAACAACGCTGCCGCTGTGAGAGCATTTGCGCTCAATACCCTTCGCGGAAGGTTGACCGTCACGACAACAGGGCAGACACACGGTCATTCCGCCGCCGTCGATGCGTTCAGCGTAGGAGCGGCCTCGGCAGCAGCGGTCGCGCCCGGTGTGTTCTCGGCATCAAGCGCTGTCGAAAGCTTCTCCTCTGATGGCCCGCGGCGCGTGTTTTATCTTGCCAACGGCACAGCGATCACTCCCGGAAACGTCCTGTTTGGGACGAACGGAGGAGCCGTCCGCAACAAACCGGACATTACCGCGGCAGATGGGGTTGCGACGACTGTGAGTGGCCTCAATCCCTTTTACGGAACGTCGGCGGCGGCTCCACACGCCGGCGCCATCGCTGCGCTGCTTCGATCGGCGAATGCGTCGCTCACCGCGGCACAGATCAGAACCATCCTCACGACGACGACGCTGGATGTCGAGGCGGCCGGGTACGACAGCATCAGCGGCAACGGGATCATTCAGGCCTTTCAGGCGATGCAGGCCGCCGCACCGGCGGGCGGCAACTGCGGCGTCCAAGGCGCCTCGACGATCACGCTGCCTCAGCCAGCGGCGAGCGGTCTTCCGAGCAACGGAACATGGCTACACAAGCAGCGGCCGAACGGCGAAAGCTGGATCTATACCTTCGAAATTGCGCCACATACCACGTTGGCAAGCCCTAACGATCTGGCCGGAGCGACGGGCGGCGGGAGGCCCACGGATCCCGCTCCGACCGTTCAGAATACGGGCGGCGTTGCGACGGGCATCCTCGGTGAAGGCAGCGTGTTAGCGATGGATCCGGGCGAACCGCTCCAGAGTCGATTCGTCGATGAGTCCGATTATGCCCGCTTGCAATTGAACACTCTTGAAGCGATTGCCGGCGAAGAAGCTGGGCAGAGAACGAGCGCAGCTCTCGCGGGCACCGCTGCTCATGTCCGCCGTCTTATCGGGGCGGTCGGGTTGGATGACCAGTTGACGGCATTTGAGGCCGGAGTCCCTCCCATCGACTTCAACCTGGAAATTCCTACGGTGAGAGTGTTCCTCAAACTGACCCATCCGAATCTCGACCAAGTCGAGGTTTCGCTCGCGAACGACTCGCGCCGCCTGGTACTCTGGAACGGTCGCGATGGTGGTGAGCAAAGCGGATCGACGCTGATCATCGATCGCGTGCTGTCCGATGAGCTTGGACAGGCCCCGTCGAGTTCCTGGCGCCTCTACATCGAGAATCCTTCCCGGACGATCGGCGGTGAGCTCCAGGAAGCGTGGATCGCGACGTCGACTATTCCTCGCACGGCGGCAGACACCAGCATTCAGGCCACCCTGGACATTGCGGCCTCGCGCTCCTATTTCAAGACTGCGGGCGGCAACGGTGGAACGGAAGTGCCGACACCGACGATCGGACAGACGGTATTCCTTTACGGCGACTATCAGGTGACCGGCAGCGGAAGTGCGGTGAGTGTGACGCAGCGCGCGCTGCTGGACGGTACGCTCTATTGCAGCGGGAGCGCGAGCGGATCGCCTGGCTTCAGCTATTGGGTCGCATGCAATACCGGATGGACCGCCACATCCGGAACGCAT
This sequence comes from Thermoanaerobaculia bacterium, assembly GCA_017883205.1. Lineage (GTDB taxonomy): Bacteria > Acidobacteriota > Thermoanaerobaculia > Gp7-AA8 > Gp7-AA8 > JADGNZ01. The sequence goes on from JADGNZ010000046.1 coordinate 43,151, forward strand.
ACGCTGCGCTGGGATTTCGACTACCTGAATGCCGTTTCGGAGACGAACGAGTCCAACAATTCCATCACGAATACCTTCACGCCGATCGGACTCGATATTGCCGCGTTGCGTTCGTACTTCAAGACAGCACCAGGAAACGGCGGAACGGAAATCGATCCTCCGGCCGTCGGGCAAACGGTTTATCTCTATGGTGACTATCAACTGACGGGAACCGGCAGTGCCGTCACGGTCACCGACCGCGCGTTGCTGGACGGAACGCTTTACTGCTTCGGGAGCGCCAGCGGATCGCCCGGCCTCAGCTATTGGGTCGCGTGCAATACTGGCTGGGTAGCGACCGCCGGCTCGCACACGCTGCGCTGGGATTTAGACTACACAAACACCGTCGCCGAAACGAACGAAAACAACAACTCCGTCACGAAGGCCTTCACGTCGGCAGGGCTGGATATCGCAGCCGTGCGAGCCTACCTGAAAACAGCATCGAATAATGGGGGAGTGGAGGTGGATCCGCCAGCAGTGGGCCAGACAGTCTACTTCTATGGCGACTATCAGCTTACGGGCTCGGGCAGTGCCGTGACCGTTACGCAACGCGCGTTATTCGATGGTGCAACTTACTGCGCTGGTAGCTTGAGTGGATCGCCCGGTTCCAGCTATTGGGTAGGGTGTAGCACTGGCTGGGCTGCAGTTGCGGGCTCCCACACGCTGCGCTGGGATTTCGACTACAACAACACCGTTCCAGAGTCGAACGAGAACAACAATTCGGTATCGAAGACAGTTACGCCGGCCGGGAACTCACTGGATATCGTGGCGCAACGCGCTTACTTCCGCACGGCCTCTTCCGGCAGTGGAACCGAGGTGAGCACGCCGACTGTCGGCCAGTCACTGTACGTGTATGCGGATTATCAATTGACCGGATCCGGAAGCGCCGTAAGCGTGACTGAACGAGCGCTCATGGACGGTACCGTGTTCTGCTCCTGCGCGAACAGCGCGACACCGGGTCAGTCTTACTCTACCTGGTGCAGCCAGGTCTGGACGGCAACATCAGGGGCGCACACGCTCCGATGGGATTTCGATTACAACAATACCGTCCCCGAGACAAATGAGAACAACAACTCGGCTTCGGTGGCATTCACTTCTGCGAGTGACACGATCGCGCCCTCGACATCGATCACGACTCCCGCCAGCGGCGCAATTGTGTCGGGCACGGTGGTTGTGTCTGCTACGGCATCGGACAACATCGGTGTCACGTCTCTCGAGATCGACATCGATGGAGTGCAGAAGGCGTCGAACACCAACGCAACATCACTGTCGTATTCGTGGAACACAACGCAAGTGTCCAATGGTCAGCACACGATCGTCTCGAAAGCCAGTGATGCCGCGGGTCACATCGCGACATCCAGCACCGTCACCGTAACGGTCGCCAATGGATTGGCGGCGCCGGCGAACCTGATTGCCGTCGCCTCGTCTACTTCGCAGGTAACGATTACGTGGAACGCGGTTGCGAGCGCCGCGAGTTACCAGATTCTTCGCAGCTCGGGGAACAGCTCCTTTGCGATCGCCGGGACCTCTGTGACGCCAAACTTCACGAACAGCGGACTGTCGCCGAATACGACGTACCTTTATCAGGTGCGCGCCGTCGACTCGTCGAATGTCGCATGGGGACCGAGCAATGTGGATCTCGCGACCACGATCGTCTTCACTGATGATCCGCTCGTTGCGATGTCAACACGCATCAAGGCCGCTCATATCACGCAACTGCGAACTGCGGTGAATGCGGTTCGCGCCGCGGCCGGCCTTACTGCGGCATCGTTCACCGACACGATTTCCACCGGCACCGTCGTACGCGCGGCTCACATACAGGAGTTGCGATTGAGGCTGGATGAGGCACGCGCGGCCCGCGGACTACCGGCGATGACGTACGTGAATACGCTTACGGCGACGATCTCACGAGTCAAGGCCGTCGACCTTACGGAGATCCGCAATGGCGTGAAATGACTGTTCGTCGCCGTTCGAGGTCGCGCTCGATGGAAAGACACGATGTTTCTGCCCTTGCCCGAAGATTCAAGTTGAGCAATCGGTTAGGAGATCGAGACGAGCGAGTGAAAAAGATGTTGTCGAGGGTCAGGCCTTTGGTTCGCCTCGTTCCTCCGCCCAAACCAGTTTCTTCTTCAGATCGTTCATATGCGTGAAGGGGAGCATGCGATCGTGCTGCAATCGTCCGATCAGGATGCCGGGGCTGATGCCGAGTCGGGTTGCGAAGGTGACGATGGATCGTTTCGAGAGTGGTGGGCGGGGGAGTTTCTTCAGCTCGGAGTCGGGGATCAGGAAGTTTGAAGCCCAGTCGTTCGCTTCGTTTTCAGTTCTCTCATCGTGAATCTCGGTTGCGCCGTCGACGATTACGTCGTCACCGGTGTCGGACATCGGATCGTTCTTGTCGATGAAGACGCCTTGTCGTTTTCCGTGAAGGAGGATGTGCGCGGCTTCGTGGAAAAATGTGAACCAGAACTGGTCGTCTGTCTTGTAGCGGAGGGTGATTTGAATGATCGCCTTCTGCGGTGTCAGCCATCGCGCGGCGCCCGAGACGTGCGTATTTGGCAGCTCTTGCGTGAAGGCAACGGCCACGCCGGCGCCGGCACAAAGCTGCACGAGGTGAGCGTCGAAGCCTTTGGGCAGCGTCACGCTGAGGCCGCGCACCTTCTGCAGGATCTGTCGGAACGCGGCCTCGTTGTACGGGGCGCAATCGATCCGCTCGGCGTCGACCCGGCCGCGGCGCAACCACGCCAGAATTGCAAAGCGGTTCGCCGGGTAGGCATTCGATCGCCGGAATTGTGCCGCGGACACGAGCTTGTCGAGGGCAGGCACTGATGCGGCGCCGAAAAACGACAGGACGTTGTCGAGTCGCGCAACGGGGTCCTTCTCCCGAGGAAGCCAACCGGCTTTGACCATGGCGGCGTAGGGGATTTCGGCGAGGCGGCCCACGTGTGTTGCCAGCTCTGCCTTGCGCGCACGACGCGCAAGCGCCTCGCGGTACTGCGCTTCGCGATTGTTCCAGAAGGACGCCGGTGCGCCGAGCACGCGCTCGAGCTGCAGTGCGGTTTCTGCCGTGATCGCTGCCTTCCCCTGGACAATTTCATTGATGGTCTTCAACGGGCGTCCCGCTCGTTGCGCCAACTCAGACTGCGTCATTCCGATCGCATCCAATGTTTCCGACAGCGTCTCGCCGGGTGGCGACACTTCCTCGGGCGTGTATTCGTTTCTCATGCTCTGGGCTCCGTTAGTGATAGTCGACAACTTCGATGACAACGATGGCCGTAACCCCGGCCCAATCGAGCCCGCCATCCTCGCGATGAGGCGGCGGCGACGCGGGCTCAAAGATGAGACGACGCGGGTGATCAAGATCGACTGCGAGCTGACCGTTTCGGCCGCCCGTTAGCTCATGGCATCGTGCCGCGGGCAGGGTTCGCATGTCAGCGAGAACGTTGGCGGCGCGAAGCTCGTCCAGACGGCGCCGCAGAACCTCGGCCGTGCGCTCGCCGAAGAGCTTCCGGCATGCCCGGATGTCGTTGCATGCGTCCTTGAGTTTGACGGATCGAAAGGTAATGTCCAACGCTGGTCGGCGATTAGATTAACACAAAAGGTTAAGTTTGAAAACGCGATTGATGAGTTTCGAATTCACCGAAAGGGTGCAGTAGGTGAGGGGGTCCTGCGGTTTGCGTGGGAAGGCGCTCAATGGGAACACGTTGTTTCTGCCCGGCACCTGCGAGTGGGTTCAGTCCGTCGCGCATGTCAAGACGTGAGCGTGCTTGCGGTGGTGCGTCGCCCGGCCGCCAATTCGAGCTCTTCCCTCGTCCTTAACCGCCTCTCTCGCACCTTTCAGCGACTCCCTTGCATCGAGCGCCTTCTCCCCCCGTGCTTTTCGGGGGGTGAACCGACCGGGACATCGAGGACACTAACCGGAGACATCGAGGACAGTTTCGGAACAGTATCAGGGTGTTGAAGTTGGGTTTTGTTCTTCCTTTGCCT
>JADGNZ010000087.1 GCA_017883205.1 Thermoanaerobaculia bacterium
GAAGCGGCCGACCCCGAGTACCTGATCATATGACGCTAACCCTCGCTGAATCAGTCATCAAGCCGGAGTTTCCGTTTTCTGAGAGGGGTCTGCACGCGACGCAAGCCACTGAAGCGATGACAGTTATGGGAATGTTCATTCTTGTTCGGTTTCCTGGATGGCCCCGGAATGCACGGTCTGCCCAAATGCCCTTGCAACCTGCGCGGAGTCAATGGGTTACAATTGGCAGAGTCCGAATGAGTGCGCCGCTGGAAGGCGATTGCGACATGACGGTCGCCCAGATTGCGGCCAGACGGTTGAACGTCCGAATGAGTGCGCCGCTGGAAGGCGATTGCGACTTGAACTTCGGAAGCGTGGTGTTTCCGTGCAGGGTCCGAATGAGTGCGCCGATGGAAGGCGATTGCGACCCGTTTACCAGAATGAACGGCGACGACCAGACATCCAGTCCAAATGAGTGCGCCGCTGGAAGGCGATTGCGACTTTAGTTTACGGGCATTTGCCTTCAATCGCCTGCTTGTTGGTGCGTCCGAATGAGTGCGCCGCTGGAAGGCGATTGCGACACAAAGGTAGACTGTGGAGTGTCTGAGTAAACAGTATGACGTCCGAATGAGTGCGCCGCTGGAAGGCGATTGCGACTGCCAAACGTCATCCTCGCGAATTCCGACGATCTGTCCGAATGAGTGCGCCGCTGGAAGGCGATTGCGACGAGCATGAGATACATAGGGAAGTGCCATTCAATGTGGGAGATTTCGTCCGAATGAGTGCGCCGCTGGAAGGCGATTGCGACTCACGCCGAGGCGCAACGCATGGAATCGGCTTCCCGGTCCGAATGAGTGCGCCGCTGGAAGGCGATTGCGACAAGACATTCGTGCTTCCCGGGTTTGTATGGAAGACGAGGTCCGAATGAGTGCGCCGCTGGAAGGCGATTGCGACAAAAAACGAAAAGAGTGGCGAACAACATCGCTGCGTCCGAATGAGTGCGCCGCTGGAAGGCGATTGCGACCCCATCACGTCCTGAAACTTGCCGGCATCGTTGTGGTAACGTCCGAATGAGTGCGCCGCTGGAAGGCGATTGCGACATTCCCCGAATTCCCTTGGGTGCTTCTACAACCAGGTCCGAATGAGTGCGCCGCTGGAAGGCGATTGCGACCCGAAGTGGTATCGGACGAGCTCGGCGCGTTTCCCAGTCCGAATGAGTGCGCCGCTGGAAGGCGATTGCGACACAATCTTCAGCACCGGATGGTTGATCAGCTGACCATACCGTCCGAATGAGTGCGCCGCTGGAAGGCGATTGCGACAGACCAAGGAAAGGAACCAAGGGGCCAGAACAAGAGCACGAGTCCGAATGAGTGCGCCCCTCGAAGGCGATTGCGACTCGTCGTGGTAAATATTGACGGTGCACGGGACAACGTCGGAAGGTGTGCGCCGCTCGAAGGCGATTGCGACGTGCGGACCGGAGTGGGATCCCCGGGGTACACATCCTCGTCCGAATGAGTGCGCCGCTCTAAGGCGATTACGACAGCGAAGTGACACGCACGCGTCCGTTGAAGTTGTCGGCGTTCCGAAGGGGTGCGCCGCTCGAAGGCGATTGCGAGATATAGGGCTCGAGGAACTCCCACGCGAGGTCGTTCGCGTCCGAAGGCGTGCGCTGCTCGAAGGTTCGAGCAGCACGTCGAGCATCACACCCGTTCTGAGTGGTTAACGCTGTAAAGGGAGTCCAGCGAGGGAGAGTGAAAAACCGAGCGTCCTCGACAGGTATCCGTGCATCCCCGTGCCCGGCGTGAGGCTGTTCACGCCTTCCCGTGGCGACCATGTCATGACCGGTACGAAGCTACCGCCCGTCAGGTGATAGACGCGCCATAGCATCGGCGAGGCGAGGCGCATCCCGACAATCGTCCCAAGCTGTATCGACTCAGGATCCTGCGTTGGCCGGCGGAAACCGTGGATGAGCTCCTCCATGCCGCCGGGCTGTCCGTTGTAGCCAGCGGCGAGGGCCTTGCCGACGAATACCTGGTCCACGGTGCGCAGCTCGAACCAGTTGCCGGAGGTTCGTGCGGTTGGCGGCACTGTGACAGCAGGCCGGCCGAGGATCGAGCACACCCGCGTCAATCCACGCAGCACGTACGCTTGCAGGGCGGTCTCGCTGGCCAGATCGGTGGTTGGATCAAAGGGCGTTTCGAGGAACCCTGTAAGGAGATCGCCTGGACGGGGCAACCACTGCAGCGATCCATAGCCGCGGCGCGAACGGCGGCCAACCGCCCCGAGGTGGAGTGCTGTCCAGACCACGGCCTGAAGCCGTTCGCGATAGGCGGGCCCGAGGTCCGGGACGCCGAATCGAAGCTCGAAATGTGCACCCGGAGCGATCATTTGCGTGGGCGTGCTCTCTGCTCGGGGCTTGTGTGGGAACAAGGGTTGATCGGGATGTCTCAGCTCTGCCGGACCGCCAACGGAGGTCGCGCGAATGGTCACCCTCTGGCCTACCCGCGTGGATCCCCACAGCGTCTCTTCCAGCTCCCGAAAGCCGGGACCTCCTAGTGCCCGCGTCCAAAAGCGCAGAAGACCGCGCAACTCGGGGACGCGCAGAGTAGGTGGGTCGTCGCATTTCCGTGGTACGGCGCCTCCGATCATGGCGGGACTGACGAGCCGGACCCCGAGTTTCTCCATCATGGCTTTTCCCCGCTCCCGCCAAGTGGCGCCGTCATGGCCTCGAGCCAGGCCACACGCTCCTGTGCCGTCGGTTTCTTCTTCTGTTTGCGCCAGGCCGCTACGGCGTCGGGGTAGAGCTCGCTAAGCCGCCGCGCAACGGCAGCCTGTTGCGCCTTCGTCAGCTTCGTCCTCGCCTCGTCGACCTTTTGAGCAAGGATTCCCATCGGCAGTTTCGGCGGGAGAAACGTGGCGGCATAGGCGATCGGATCGAGCTCTGGCGCGGGGCCAACACCGCGAGGGAGGCGTGGGCCCGCCGCCGGTTCCAGATAGCCGTATCCTGCCGCGGTCTTTGCGCCGATTCCGTACTCCTGAAGCCCGCGAGTGAGCCAGCCGCGAAGGAGCTCGCGGATCGCGTCTCCACCGCGACCTCCAAGCGCGCCGTCCTGCTCCAATCCCGGGCCGTCGGTCAGCGAGCGCGGCATCCGCACGCGGATACGAAACTCGAATTTCAGGCCGGGGCGGACGGCGAGAAACCGAATGGGGTTGACATCTCCCTGCTCTTTGCGGTCCTCGGGGTTCACCGTAGGCCGCGTGCGATCGAGGTCCTTGTAGTACCGCGAATAGTGCGGGGTGAGGACGTCGGGCTGCAGCGGTGCCTGATGCAGGAGCGACTGAGGCTCCGGCACGGCGTCGAAGAAGTTTGCGACGCCGCCGAGATTCTCCGCGCCGCAGAGAACCTGGAGCCGGGCAAGAATGGAGCTCCACTCGGGCGTCGGCTCTTCTTGAGCCGCAAGCGCCGCTTTCCACGCCTCGAGGTGCTCCAGGGGAGTCGGCGGGAGATCGGAGCCGTCCGGCCGCCGGACGTGAAGGGAACCGAAGATCGCGCGTACCAGACCGCACCGCTGCAGGCTTGCGATCAGGTTCTCTGAAGGGGCGGCTGTGAAGCTGGCCTCGCCGAACGGAGGAAGTGGGTTCGCTCCCTCGAGAAGATCGAGCTCCGCAACACGGTGTACGAGGCCTTTCACCGCGGACCCGGGAAGGTACGGGAATCCATAGAGACGGTTGAGCGTAAGGCCGGTCTCTATGCCTGGGTTCGTTGCCCATCCGATCACGAGGCGCCACTCGGTGCTCGCGACCAACAGAAGGTCTACCTGAGCGTCGCTCGACGCCTGCGCGAACTCTTTGTACCAGCCTTGATAGGTGGATTGCGCGCTGGCCTTGACGCCCCCCGCGACTTGCATCAGCCAGCTATCCCGCTGAGTCGTCTTGAAGTCGACGAAGTCGTCATACGCGTGAAGCTTGTCGAACACCAGAGTCGGCGAGTGAAGCATCACGGTTGGAACGATAGCGAGTTGTGTACGCGGCATCAGTCGCCCCCTTCGCTCGCCTTCCCGGCTCGCTTCAGCCAGACAGCGAACGCCAGCGCCTCGTCGGTGAGCCTTCGCAACCGGGTCCCAGTGAGCTGCGCCTGATCGTCGCTCACCCAGCCCACGAATACAGCACGGGGGGTGGGCTGGGCGCCATGACGGTTTTCCCAGTGCCAGAGATGATCGGCCAGAACCTGGATGAGCAGGGAGGCGCTCGCCTCGCGCTTGCTCAACAAATGCGCCCACGTTGCCAGAAGCCCGTTCGTCTGAAGCATCGTGGGCAACGACTCCGCCCACTCGGCCAGGGTGTGGTGTTCATCGAGCGCGGCGTATGCGCGCCGCGCCCGGATCTGTTCACGACTTGCAGGAGGCATTCGGCTGCTCCTCTCTCTATTTCCAGATCACACGGGTGAGGCCCAGTCCCGTGCCCTCGTGGCCACCCAGGATCAGCGCACTGAGGCGTGGACTCGCTCCCGCAGTCAGAAGCTCGCGGAGATGTGTACCGGTGCCATTGGCGTCGAGAATGGCTTCCTCGGCGCGCTCGGCGGTCGATCCCACGAAGCCGTAGAAAACCGCTTCAGGTGGCACCGCCTCCACCGAGAAGAGCTGACCTTGAAGGACGGTCTTGGCGGCGGATAGGTGATTGTGTTGCGTAACAATCGTAGCGTTGCGCACGAAGTAGGCGAACACCTCATCGTGAACAAGGACAACTCTGTTTGCGTCGACTCCCTCCACCACAACGGGAGAGGTCCAGGCCGGCCCCGAAGCGAAAGGAAACTCCTCGAGCATGAGGGGATTGGAGCGTGGCTCCGGACCGGCATAGGTGTCATCCGCGGGTGAAGGCAGTTGGCCGAGGGCGGGCCGACCTCCCAGAAAATAGTCGGTATCCTGCGCGTAACGTGACAGAACGAATGGACAGGTGATCCATCGGAACACTCCGGGATGCGATCTCACGGGAAATAGCAGCAGTCTTGCATCGCCGACGATCACGCACCCCGCTTGTTCAGAGTCGGCGCTTCCCAGGAGGCGCCGCGTCAGGATGTCATCCCGCCTCTCACATATGTCGCGAAATGCCCCGCGGATGCCCGACCCCGGTATGAACGGGTATCCGGTTGTCCGCTCGCGGATCACTGGCAGATCCACCACACCGACGTCCTGCCCGCAACCAACATGGAGGGGAGTCATGCAACGGAAGAGAAGCTCGGTGAAGATGTAGCCGTCCGCGGGGGACGACTCATGCGCGTTCGATTCCTCAGGTGTCACTGCAACCCTCCTCGTGATCGTTCAGGTTCAATCTCACGCTCCGGCCCTCATTCGGGCTCTCCCCGATCTCCGCCGGGCGCGGCCTCGGGCGGCAGCTCTGCATGGCGGGAAAGCCAGTGGCAAAGGTCTTCCAGATGATTCGCCGCGCGCCGCCCGCCGATGGCATCCAATGTGGCGGTGCGGGCATCGCTGCCGGCGAAGAAGGTGCCCAGCAACCATCGGTGGGCGTCCCGCTCGGGATTGCTCTTCGCGGCGCTGAACTTCGCCTTGGCGAGTGAGAAGGCGAGAGTCGCAGCGATGCCCTGCGTACGCAGACGAGAGCCCGTCTCCCTGAGAAGCGGGCGAACGTTCGGGCGCAATGTCTCGGGAAGCCGCGCCACGGCTTTGAAGGCTTCAACCATCAACTGGTCGTCGCGGGGCGGGAGCCCATCGGCGGCAGGCTGCGTGGTCGAGACCGGGACGGCGTCAGGCGTGGGTGCCGAGACGAGCACGCTTGCGCTTGCAAAACCGCAGCCCCAGGCTTCCCAGGCCCCGAGCTGGAGGCGCTCTGAGCCGAGGTCGAGGTTTCCAACGGACTGATTTGTGACCAGTGCCAGAAAAATCGTTCCAGAAGGTAGCAGTTCCACCGTTCGCAGAGAACCGGCGCGCACTCGTTTGCGGCCGCTTTGAAGAGCGGTGAGCGTACGGACTTCGCTGGCGGATCGCCAAAGCATCTTTGCCGCATCCGGACCAGCGACAGCAAGCGCCGACGCTGGTTGCCCGACCAGAGATGCAAGGCTCGCCAAGAGAGCGGGGACGGCCGACGCGTCATGGTCCGCCTTCAGGCCCGCGGGCATCCCCGCCAACAGCGTGTACACGCACGAGGGGTCTGAAGGGCGTGGAACTACGTCACCGAGGAATCCGAGGCGCGCGAGCCACGCCACCGTCGCCAGCGGCACGACGTGCGCCACGCGTTGTCCGCACAGCGGCGCGGGAAAGCTGAGAAGCTCTCCGTCGCCGAGGACGAGGTTCCCTGGTTTGCCGGCGCTAACCATTCCGGCGGGGAGCTCGTGGTCCGGGCTGCCGAAGAGTCGTGTCCGTCTGCCGTTCAGCCTAGTTCTCTTCTGGTCGTCATAGACATCGCCAAAGCGCCCCGCCAGTACGCCGGCCAAGGAGGAGAAGGGCAAGAACGGAAGAGCAGTCCAGGGGTTGAGAGCGACAGGGCGGTCGAGAGTTGTTCGGCCTCCGGTCGAGCCAAAATTGGCCGGCGACAGGAATTGCACTCGGAGCCACGACTGGCCGGACGGCACGAGAATGCTCACTTCCAGACTCCAACGAGGACGCGGCCAAAACCCGCGGCGCCGCCGCTTCCAACCGCTGAAAGCCATTGCTCCTCGACCACACGTTTTCTCCCTTCCTCTCCTGCCCCATCGGGCCATCGGAAGAAGTAAACGGAGCCCGCGGGCTCGAGGGCGACGAGCGGGCGCGGCTGATGCAGTTTGGTGTTCCAGCCGCTGACGAACTGCGGTTTTCCCGTCGCGGCGGCAATCGGCCTGACGCCATTGACCGCCGGCCAGGGCGTGACCGCGTCGACAATCCGAGGCGTCAGAAGGTACAGGAGAAACCCGCGGCTGCGGCCAGCATGCTGGAGGACGCCTTCGCGAAGCGAGGCCAGGACGTCACCCCGCGAGGAGAGCGCTTCGAGCTGAATGCGAACGCGGCGTCTGTCACCACCGAGGAACCCGAGGTTCGGCCCGAGGTGGGTCAACGCTCCCGGTGTCGCCATCCATCCGGCAAAACCCCAGCCGAGCGCGCTGCCTTGGTATTCGACGGTTGCGGGACCAAACCTGCGGTAAGGTCGCGAGAAGAACATCCCCTCCTCGGTGCGGCCGGTCGCGTTCTGAATGACGATGCCAGGCCGCATCTCCGGGAGGAAGACATCGCTGAGTGGTCTCGCGGACCCGTCGAGCGACTCCTGTCGGATACTGCCGGTGAGCACCTGCGCCAGACGGGCCTCGGCGATCAAGAGTGGCTCCTGCGCCTCCTGCGCAAGGGCGGGCCCAAGAAGGACTCGTTCCAGTGGGCAGGACGACGTCGAGTTATCCAACCGCTCCGAGGGTGACAGCAGATCGTGGCTGAAGAATCTCGGGCGCTCGCCTTTGCGCACCTCTCTGGAACATCGGAAGTGAAGCGGTTTAGGAAACCAGAGGGCTCCTCCGGCCTCCCGATAAGCGAAGCCGAGCAGCTCAGCGACGGATGCCGTTCCTGGCTGCAGAATGTCGTCGACCTGGTCTCCGAGTGCGGAAGGGAATTGCGGGCTTCTTGAAGCGTCCCAGATGAACTTGGCAACGGCGGCGTGCAACGTGAGCGGTGACGGATCCTGATCGAGTTGCAGGTGGTCGAGTCCCGCGCGTGCCGACCGGCTGTCACCAAAGAGGATGGGATCGACGGGCTCGAGAGCCGCGGAATAGGTGTTCGCGTGAGTCACAAAGCAGCCTCGGTCTCCACTGTTTGTGGCGCCTCATTGGCGACGGACGTCTGTAATTCGCGGGCGAGAAACGCGATCAGGTGCAACTGCGCGGCGGCGTGATCGCGCTGCGCTGTATCCGGAGATCCGGCCCACCATGCGGGTCCCAGCAGTCGCTCCCAGACCGCGGCCCTTTCTCGCATGCGATCATCGGCGTCCCTTGCCTCGGGCGACGGGATCGTGCGCCGGTACGTGATTCTGCGCACCTCGGCGCGCAGAGCATCTCGCCCAGTCTCTTCCTGCTCCTCGAAAAAGGACGGTGGCAGCGTCTCGAGTAGCGTCTCGACGTCGTAAGCCCAGCCCGAAGAGAGCCGGCGCGCGCGAACCAGCTCCAGGGCCGCTACTACGCGCTGCCATCCCTCGCCCCAGTGGTCGAGAGCCGTCCAACTGTTCCCCGATGCCGTCGAGACGTTGATGCCCAAGCCGTTCTTCCCGTCGAGACCCTTCGCACCTTCAAGCGCGTCCCGCGCAGACTTTATGGCCGCTCCCAGCGGGCGCTCGCGGTCGAATACTGCTATGCCGACCGAGATGGTCGGGCGCCTGCTTTGTTCCTGGTCAGGGAGCGCCTCTTCCATCGCGAGTGCGAACGTTTTCTGGATGTTGGCTGCGAGCTCCATGCAAGTCTCAACGGGACAGAGAAGGAGACCTTCGTCGCCGCCGAGGTAGAAAGGGGTGGCCCTGAACACCCCCTGGGCGTTGTCGCCCAGCCGGCTCGCGAACGCGAGAAGCGCTGCAGGGATGCGATCCGGGTTCGTTTGAACCGCCCTTCCCATGTCGTCGCCATCAAAGGTCACGACGGCAAGGTATTCGGAGGGCTGTTTCGGCAGCTCCGGATGCATGTGCTCGATCCTGTCCGATAGCTCCCGAAGAGTCTGCCCGACTCTCGCCGTCGGGGGCCTCTCCGCCTCGGGAGTTGCTTTCAGGCGTCGCTCAACGGTGCGGGCATAGAGGAGCGGGTATGGGTCATCTTCATCAACCTCCTCGGCCCTCGTCCTCCATTGCGCGACCAACGCCAGCAGATCCTGAAACGTCTGGACTCGAAAGAGCCAGTCACGCGAGGCGATCTCACTGGTGGAGGGGAAAGCCTCGTCTGTTGCGTAGCCTGCAAACCGCTTGAGCAGGCACACCGCGCAAAGCCGCTCACCGACATCCAAGCGAAGGCCTTTGCGAATGACGGGTTCGGCTTCGAGGCTCGTCTGAAAGCCCCGCCACTTGTTCCAATTAGAGGGTCCAGTCGCTTCCCGTTTTGCGCATTGGCCACACTTGCCGACTGGTGTTCCTTGATGCGGCGTAATCGGCCTTGTCCTCTTGACGGCCTGGTAGAGTTGCTCGATCTGTTCGAGACCTGCGACTTTCTCCTGGCGCGTGAGCTGGTCGGGGTTGGCGGCGGAGAGCGGTTGCGCACACCAGATTACGCGCACGGGATTCACAGCGAATTGCAGATACTGGCGGAGGAGACCTGGATGGATCGTCGGTTCGACGGCTTTGCGAAGATCGTCCCATTTCGCGTCGACCCTTCCCTGGAGTTCTTTCAGAGCTCCGGCAACATCGGCCAGACTCTTTCCGGGCCACCAGCCGCTGGCGCGGTTCGGAATTCCGTAACGGGTGCGCAGGAGATCAGATGCAGACTGCTTCGCAGCAGCATCGACGCTCACCCGGTCGAGCGAAGGCACGAACAACACGCCGGCGTCGTCAACCACCCTCTCCAGCGCCACGGCCATCAACCAGGAAAGCATGGCTGATCCGATTTTGAGGTCTCGCGACCGGCGCGCTTCGGCGATCCATTCCTGTACCGGGATCAGTCCGATCGACCAGGCGATCACGGACACAACTCACCCCCAAAAGCGAACGACCACGGAGCGTGCGGCCACGAGTCCCGGAGCAGACGGCCGGACGCTACCAAGGTCAAGCGGTACGTCCCTCTGCTGTATTCGGGTGAAAAAGACACCGCATCCAGAACTCCGGGCGCAGGCTGACTTAAAGAGATGCACTAGAAGAGGAGAGGACGACACCAATGCCCAGTCAGCCGTTGCTTGAGACCAGTAAATCGCGATTGCCGTTATGATGTCAAGATCGTATTTGTCTTCGAGCGAAGTGTGAAGGAGGTAGAAGTGCTGTCACACGTGGCTCATCATGAGATTACGATCTGGATCGTCGGCATCTTCACGGCTCTGGCGGCGCATGAAGCATCCACGGCCTTCGTTGATTGGAGCGAGGGTCGCGCAGTGTTCCTGCTGCCGTACATCGCCGTCTTTGCTTTTCTGACGTTGCTCTTCTATGGGCTGTATGAGAACCCACTACCGAAGAAGCTCTCAACCGGCCTGCGCGTGAAGGTTACGCTGTTCGGTGCGCTGCCGTGGCTGGTCGGTGCTGCCGCGTTCATGTTCCTCTTCGCAGTCGGGACGCAGCTTCACCACGCGATCGACGCGAGCAATTTCGCGCCTTGTTTGCTTCTGATCGACCTCCTCTTTTTCATCGCGTCAGTAGTCGCGCTCTACTGGCTGCGCAACGATGTCCTGGTCGTTCATTCGCGCTACCTTGAGCAGGAAGAGATGGCCAGCAGGGACAACGGCGCGCGGCATCTGGTGGTCATCCTCTCTAACGTCAAAGAGGTGTACAGCCAAACCGGAGTGTTCCCAACGGGCATGGAATGGTCGGCGCCGGCGGATCTCGACGAAGATCTGAAACGTCTGGATGCCATGAAGAAGCGCGGCACTCCGAAGTGGCCATGGGAAATGCAGCTTCGCGCGCTCAAGCCACATATCGGCGGAGTGGAGGCGATGACGCTTTTCTGTTCAGACGAGTCGATCAAACAGGCAGCCGCCTTTAGCGATCTCGTGAGGCGATATTTCGCTCCCACAAAGCTTAAGGTGAAGGTCTGGGCAGAGGGAAAAAGAAACGGAGAGCGCTCGCTGACCGAGGCGACGGAAGAGGTTCTGCAGGATTACTCCGGCTTCGACTTCAACAAGGTGGATGTCCTGTCGTCGGCGATCGTCGATCTGCTGAAGTACTTACGGTTCAAGATGCGGCTGAAGCCCCACGAGATCATGATCGACTACACTGGCGGACAGAAGCCCGTGAGCTTTGTCGCCGCGGCCGTCACGTTGCGCGGTGAGGTTCGTGCGCAGTATGTCGACACGAATTCGAATAAGCCGATCGAGTACGATCTCGTAGCGAATCCCGAACCGAGAAGCATCTGATGACGCCATGGTGCTCGATCTTTCTCTAACTAACGATCGTCTCTACTCCGGGCTCGATATCCAGACGGAAGCCGGCAAGCTCAATCTTCGGACGCCGCCAGAGAGCGCGATGGCGGTCATGACCGCGAATCTCGACAAGATGGAGATCGATCCGGTGGAGGTCGTCCTCACCGGAGGCATGGCGGTGTGGGCCTACCTGGTCGTCTTTCACTATCTCCACGGACGAACCAGTCGGATCTACTACGAAGACGGGATGGGCAAACGAGTGCTCGTTGCCGCACACGGGTAAGCTGCACATAGACAAATCGTGGAACTGGAAATGCCCTGATGGCTGATCCTTCCAATCTAGCCTTCTTCCTCGGTGGCCAAGACCTTGAGATGCTGACGATTCGGGACCTCGTGAACGAGATCTCGCCTGAGCGCCTCTTCGACAAGAACCTTCCCTGGGGGGCGAAGGCCTCGGCGTATCGCGCGGAGATCGATGATGCTGTGGCCTCCGGCCTTCAGCCGGTGCTCGTCGAGCTCGATGATGACATCGGCGTGCGCGGCTCGCATGTGGTGGTGGATCATCACGGAAGCCGCGCCGGAGCGAACAAACCGACATCGCTGCATCAGGTCTTCGATCTTCTGCAGCTTCCTCGCTCACGCTGGACGCGGTGGTTCGATCTCGTTGCAGCAAACGACCGTGGTCATATTCGCGAGATGCGCCGGATCGGCGCCACGGAGGAGGAGATCGCTCGCGTCCGCGCGGCCGATCGCTCCGCGCAGGGAATCACGGAGGATGATGAGCTAGCCGGCGAACAATCGCTTCGGGACGCGCGACTGATTGCCGACGGCCGCCTACTCGTCGTTCGCCTTCCGCACGCACACACCGCTGTCGTCGCCGACCGGGTGGAGATGGACCGCGACCCACCGGAAAGCCTGCTGGTCATTTCACCGAATGAGGTCAACTTTTATGGTCCTGGCGCAGTGGTGGAAATGCTGGCCAGCCGATACCCCGGTGGCTGGTCAGGTGGCGCACTGCCAGAACGAGGGTTTTGGGGTCACCGTCCGGAGCCGCGTGACATCGTCGAGCTCCTGCAGACCACAGTCGAACCCGCCTTTGGGCAAACGGCGAGATCATCCTGAAGAGAGTCGTCGCCACGGAAAGGCCCTGCGCTTCCGCGCTACTCGCCCCCTCGCGATCTTCAAAGCTCATCGTCGAAACGAACTTCGCCCGTCGCGAGTTTCACGGAAAAACCAACCCACCACGGCGGGTATGGCTGCCGCGTTTCGCCGATGAGCCTGGTGTTTGTGAGCGCTGTGTCTCGAATTCCTCCGCAACCGATGGGGCCCGTTTTCCAGAGGCGGCCGCTCCTTCCAAAACCTTCCAGGCTCAATCCGTCGTGGTCGACGATGAACAACGTCCCTCGCTCGTCCACCAGCACTCTGGCGACGTGCAGGCCGATCTGCTCCACGAGCGTTCGCGTCTTCAGGTCGATGATGTAACCGGCGCCTTTCGCGGCTACGAACAGGTGCTTGTGGTCGGGCATCATGGAGATCGTGCAGACGTTCATGTGACCGGTCTCGAAGCTGCCGAGCCACGACGCTTCGCCGATCCCGATGCGGATATAGATGCGGCCGCGCCCGGAGTCTCTCCCTTCCGGCGGGAAGGCGATGACCGCCTCGTCCGAGGAGGGTAGCGTGTCGAAGACCTCGGCTGCGGTCAACTGAGCGCGTTCCTCGATCGAGGGGTCCCGGGCCAACGAGACCTGATAAGGAAACGGAGCGCGCGGCTTGCGTCGATGATCGTGCGCCACCTGACCGAACCACCCCAGGAAACGAAAAAGCCGGTATCGGAGTGCGGCCTCACTGCCGGGACCTTGTTCTTCCGCCGACCGCGCCAACTCATCGATCAACTTCCCGACTGATTTTTCGGCCTCGGGGCCGTTTTCTTCGAAGGCCCGGCCGAGGTCCAGAGTGATTCGTTTGAAATCCTTCGCACCCTTCTCGATAATCTCGTCGCGCTGAATGGTCCGTTCATAAATGTCCGCGAGCTCCTCGGCGGTGTGGAGATTCTTATAGCGCGGCTCTGCCTGCCGCCCGCGCAGACGCCTGGCAGCGCGGCGCATTTCGCGTCTCATCGCCGCCGTCAGGAACGTGTTCACCGGTGAATTGGGGGCATGTTCGGCGCGCTGCAATACGTCGAGTGCCTCGTGCACGAGCGCGGCGGCACGTTCGGATACGTTGTCGTTCTTCATAGCGTCATGGAACCCGGGCGCGCCTATGTGCACGCCCGGGTTCACTGCCTCCTTATCCTTTCTCTACGATTTGGGTTGCGTGGAAGTTACTTCGAGTGCAGGCGCCGGCGTCGGAGGGGCTTGCTTGGCCTTCCTCCGGCGCGAAACGCCTTTCAGCCGTTTGACCTCTTCGACGTGCGGTACGAGCACTGCGTTCTCCGGGTCCTTCGCGAGCTGTGTCCCGATCGCGTACGCCTGCATCCCGATGAGCGAGAGCCGTTGACGGCGATTGAGGTTTGCTCCTTCGATGCCCTTCAGGAACGCGCGCGCCTCGTCGGCCACGGCGTCCCAGCGCAGCGAGTCGTCCTGCAGCTGACGGACTTCGTCGAGCGGCTGCCCGATCGCCTGCGATACGTTGTCCAGCACGCCGATGACGTTGATTGACGCCTCGACGATCGGCTTCGGCAGTATCCGCAGACGCTGCCTGATCAGCTTGCGCTGCTCACTCGACAACGGCGCGACGTCCTCGATCTGCGACGACATGGTGCGCAACTGCGCGATGACCTGTTCGGGGGCCAGCTTGGCCGGATCAGGGTTTGGTGTAACAGGGGTTGCATTACTCACGGCATAGTCTCCTTCTACGAGCTGTCAAAGCCGGAGGTGACGTCACGACTCGTCGACAAGTGCGAGCGGCCACCGGCTGGAAGTCGCGGCTACGCGCCGATTCTTCCGGTTGATGTTTTC
>JADGNZ010000047.1 GCA_017883205.1 Thermoanaerobaculia bacterium
GCCGGGCACCTCCGTGTCTCGAGCTTCGACAACCCGATTCTACGGGGACTCGGCGGTACTTCATCCCTCTCGTTTCAAAGCTGTTTTGGACACGTGTGGCTCCGGGACCAAAAAGTTTTGCTCCGGGAGGGAAAAGTTTTGCTCCGGGATCAAAAAGTTTCCCTCCAAGAGGAAAAAGTTTTGCTCCAGGATCAAAAAGTTTTACTCCCCCCAGAGAAAGTTTCTCTCCAAGAGCAAAAAGTTTTGCTTCGGGATCAAAAAGTCTTACTCCAGGAGCAGAAGATTTTGGTCCTGATCAGAAGAGTTTTGCGCGGAACCTGAAAAATCTCCTCATTCGTATAAAGAACGCAATCGTTGATCGCAATCTGGCGACCCGTACTTCGATCGTCCGCACCGGCGTCAAGCGCGCACGTATTCCGCGATTCTGCGGAACTGGCTCGGGCCATCGAGACCCGCTTCCGCGATCACGGCACGCGCCTGGCCGCTGCCCGTGTAGTGGCCGTGCATGAACGGATGCATCGTCATGGCCCGTCCGCGGTCGGAGCGGATCCAGCGGTACATCGTCGGCAGCGTGAAGCCCGTAATTCCCATCGCCAGTTGCTGCCGGGCCTCCGGGAAGATGGCGTCGCGCTCCTCCTCCGGCAGTGAATCGAAGAGCTCCGCGCTGGCGACATAGAAAGCGTCGACGGCGATGCCGGCGCGATCGAGCAGCGGCAGAGTCTCCGTCACGAACGCATACGTCACGCCTGATTCCTGCAGCACGATGGTGGCGTCACAACGTCCCGGCGCCTCGCGAAGGCAATAGACTCCTTGCGCCGCCCGAACCGCGGGGGCCAGGCCGAGTGCCTCGCGATCGACGACCGTTTGCGGAGGCCGCGTGACGAACGGTGCGATCACGGACGGACGCCGCGCAATGGCCGCAGTGAGAAGCGGCCAGATTTCCTGCGCATCCCATGGGGTCAGCGTGATCATCGCGCCCGGCGGGAAGTTCTCCTGCAGCAACTGCAACGGCTGCGGATCAGCATGGGTCGGTCCATCCTCGCCAGTGGCCAGCCCGGCATGGGCACAGACGAGGATCATCGGCCGCGCCGCTTCCCCCGTCGCCTCGTTGCGGGCCTGGTTCCCGATCGCATGCAACCGCGCGGCGATATGTCCGAGCGGGGCGAGGAAGGCAGCGTACGACGAGCCGGCGCCGATGTGTTTTCCGAAGGATGAGACGCCGGAGAGCACGGCGGCCATCGCGTCTTCGCAGATGCCGCCGATTGAGAGTGTTCGCGAGTCGCGGTTGCTGACACAGTTGAAGAAACCTGGCTGAAAATCCTTCCCCGCCTCGCCGATGCTGGTCGATCCGAGAAGGTCCGCGGCAGCCAGGAAGATTGCGCCGCCGCTGAAGCGATTGAGATATCCGAGGGTCTTGCCGAGATGTCCGCGGAGCGTGGTGGCGTGTCCGGGCGTGAGCCGGAGCTCGGATGGTGGGATGCCGGCGTTGGCAGGCAGGACGTGGCCACAACCCGCCAGCGCGTAGACGTCGCCGACGCATGGAGCGGACGGCCGCGGCTTCCGTTTCGCGGAGACGAGCCGTTCCCTCGAAGCACCGAGGAGCGCAGCCAGCGTCCGCACCATCTGCGGCTGGTTCTCCATCCAGTTGCGAATGGTGCTGAGCGCCTGCCAGTAGCATCGCTCGACCATGACCGCGTTTGTGCCGTCATCGCAAAGCGACGAATTCAGCTCGCAGCAGGGAACATCGCCCGCCGGAATGGATAGCGCATCGAAGAAGCCACGCGAGCACAACTTGTGTCCGGCGCCGTGCGAGGCCCGTCCTTCGATGCCGTAGCGCCAGCCCTTTTGTGTGCGATAGACGATGGCCGTCGGCCGGTTGTTGTCGCTGAGCAGCGCCATCCGCTGTGCGGCAGCGATCTGCTGCAGATTCGTCCCGTCCGGAACCGACACCACATTCCAGTCATGCAGATGAAAAAGTCCGGCCGGATCCCACTGCACGTAGTCGCCCCGCTCTGTTCCCTCGCGCGTGACGTGGTCGGAATCGATCGACGATTGATTCCAATCGACATGCACGACGACGTTGGCCAGCGATGCCGTTCCTGCAAATGCCAGCGCCTCGGCGACACGTCCTGGGGTCAGTCCACCTTCTCCCTCGAGGATGTGGACGCGCGGCGCGGCTTCGCCGAACCAGTCGAAGGCCGCCAGTGCGTATCCGAGCGAGGAGCCCATGCCGACACCCGATGCGCCGGTGGCGAGCGGTACGAACGGCGTCGCCGGTGTGGGGTGGCCATCGAGTGCTTTCGCGCCGAGCACGCGGAAGAGGGGCGTTGTGGTGTTTGGATTACGGCGGAAGCCGAGAAGGTCTTCCAGTCGAAGGTCGCCGCTTCCCTCCCGTCCTACTCCGGCGATGCGAAGGATTTCGGAGCGCAGCGCCGACATCGCGTAGAGGCCGAGGGCCTTGTGACCGGCGCCGAGGGAGAGGACGTCGGCGTCGTCGCGCTCGGAATCGAGGGCGTCGTAATCCATCGTCCGGAAGAACAGCATCGAGAGAATGCGGCCGGCGGAGATCGATCCGCCCGGATGGCCGGACAACGGTGCGTAGTTGTAGAGCATCGCGCAAAGAGAGCGATAGGCCAGGTCGAACGTCTCCAGCGCATCGAGCTCGTCCTGACTGAGCGCGTCGAGCTCGAGACGGGAATGATTGAGACGCGCGAGATCGATGCGCGTGGAGCCCTGCGGCTCGATCGTGGCCGTCGTCATGGCGTCTTCCTTTCCACGAAGTTACGGAAACCCTCCGGATCGTCCGCGGCGAGAGCGATGCGGAATGTCGCTTCCATCAGATCCTCGAGACCGGTGGCGATCGAGATCCGCAGATAGTGTTTTCCTTCGTGGCCGATTGCGCCAAACGAACGGCGGTCCAGCGTGGCCACGTGATGGACGAAGAGGAGAAAGCGCTGGAAAAGCGTTGACGGCGAGCTGGCTTCGCGCGCGGACCTGGGGAGCCTGTTCCATGCCTCGACCGCGCCGACGCGGTCACAGACGCCGGCGATGTCGGGAAAGAGATAGAAGGCCCCTTTTGGCGTCGGGCACGTCACGCCGGGGATCGAGTTGAGCCGTTCCACGACGACGTCGCGGCGGCGCTGGAACTCCGCGACCATGGCCTGGATCTCTGGCTCGCTCTCCGGCGACTCGATGGCGAGTTTCGCGCCGAGCTGGTTGTAGCCTGAGACGCAGGAGAGATAGTTGATGTTGAGGTTCAGGAAGGCCTGCGCTTCCTCGACGGTGGGGAGGATCGCCCACCCGACCCGCCCGCCCGTCCATGCATAGGTTTTCGACACGCCCGATACGATGATCGTCCGTTCTTCCATTCCGGGGATGGAGGCGATGGAATGGTGCTGCGCTCCGTCGAAGAGGATTCGTTCGTACACCTCGTCGGAATAGACGCGAACATCGTCGGGAGCGCGCCGGAGAATCACATCCGCGAGCTCCTCGAGTTGTTCGCGCGTGGCCACGCCGCCGGTAGGGTTCGATGGAAAGTTGAGGTAGATGAGCCTTGTGCGCTCGCTGATCAGCGGCGCGAGCTCCGCGGCGCCGCACGTGAATCCGTTCTCGTGATGCAGATGCATCGGTACCGGCACGGCGCCGAGATAGCGAGTGAACGATTCATAGATGGGAAACCCGGGACTGGGGTAGATGACCTCGTCGCCCGGATCGCAATAGATGTGCTGCGCCATTCCGATCGGCGGTTTGGCGCCGGGGAAAATCACGACGCGGTCAGGCGTGATCTTGATTCCGCGCGAAGCGCCCACGTCGCGGGCCACCGTCGCTCGCAGAGACTCCAGCCCTTGCGGATCGCCGTAATGCGTCATGCCGAGATCGATCTGGCGTTTCACCTCATGGGCGATGTGGCCGGGGAGCGGAAAATCGGGCTCTCCGACGTGGCATTTGATGACACGCTCGCCACGCTGCTCGATCTCGCGGATCAACGGCGCGATCTTGAACGCATTCTCGGAGCCGAGAAGAGACACTCGTCGCGCAAAATGCGGTGCCGCCAATGTACTGATTTGCATGACGGCAGTTTCCTGCGGTGAGGGTTCTGTCACAGTGCGGCTGCTCACAAAGAGGTGTGATGGACCTCGCATCCGGCGCCGCAGGATCGGCTACCACTCCGAAAGGCAGACGGAGGAGGCTGGCCGAAACCGCGGGCGCTTTGGCCGCGCATTCGAGTCGTCGGCAGCAAGGCTGTTTCGCGATTGCGGAGAGGCCGCAGGTAGGTGAGATCGCATCTAACCGATCTGGACGCTCGGGTTACACTGACGCATCGAGCATTCTTGCGCCGCTCTCGTGTTGCTTCAGGACCGTGCCGCCAGCGCGCTCGCGGTGGCCACGCTTTTCACGGCGGCGGCGATTCTCATCCTCGGGACCGCCGTTCTGGTCCGGACGCGTGTCACGCTCGTCGTCCGGCTCTTCTTCGTACTGTCGGTCGCCGCGAGCGGATGGCTCTGCTTCTACGGGCTCATGTACAACGCCGCGAGCGCTGAGAACGCGCTGATCTTCGCGCGCATCGGCGGCGCGTTTTCCAGCATCCTCCCAGCGGCCACGTTCCACTTCGCTGCGTCCTACACGAGCCGGCGCCGCGCGCTGCGCAACTACATTCTCTTCTGCTGGATGTTCTGCGGGGGGATCGCGCTGCTGCAACTGGCAACGCCGTACTTCATCAATGGTATGCGGCAGTTCGACTGGGGGTTTTTCCCGATCGGACCGGCCTATAACCTCTCGTGGATCCTGGTTTTCACGGCGATGTTCGTACTGGCGATCCGGATGCTCTGGAAGGTGATGGAGTCGAGCGACGGACTCGATCGGGATCGTGCCCGCGCGCTCGTCATCGCGTTCAGCGTGGCCATGTTGTCCGGCATCGACTTCCTGCCGACGATCGGGATCAACGTACCTCCGTTCGGCTTCGTACCGGTGCTGGCTTTCGTTGCCATCGCCGCGCATGCCGTCTGGCGTTACCGGCTCGTCGACCTCACGCCCGAGTACGCAGCGAGCCAGATTCTGGCGACGATGAAGGGTGCGGTGATCGTCGTCGACCTGGAGGGGAAGATCCGCGTGGCCAATCACGCGGCTTCGGTGATGCTTGGCTATCGCGATCCGGGTCTGATCGGGAAACACCTCCGTAGCGTGGTCTCGCCGGACGAGAATCTCACCACCGGCCAACTCATCCAGAGCCTGGGCATGCTCGAGCAGAACATGGTCTGGAGCACTGCCGCGGGCGGACACATCGACGTACTCGCGACATCATCATTTGTCCGCGATGAGGGCGGCGATCCGGTCGGCGTCGTCTACGCCGCGACCGACATCACCGAACGCCGCCGCAACGAGCAGCGGCTGCGCGAGAGCGAGGAGCGCTACCGCCTTTTGTTCGAGCGCAATCTGGCCGGCGTTTATCGAAGCTCACTCGATGGCCCCATTCTCGATTGCAACGATGCCCTGGCGCGCACGTTCGGCTTCCGCAACCGCGGAGAGCTCCTCGGGCAGTCCGCGTTCTCTCTCTACAACGCCCCCGAAGATCGTCAGAGATTGCTCGCCCGGGTGCGCGAGCACGGTTCACTCTCCAATATCGAAGTGCTGATGCGCCGCCGTGACGGCTCGCCGGTGTGGGTCAGCGAGAACATGACGCTGCTCGACGGCGTCATTCTCGAAGGGACAATCCTCGACATCACCGACCGGAAAGTGGCGCAGGAGCAGATGGAGTATCAGGCCTATCACGACGTGCTCACAGGCCTCCCGAATCGCCTCCTCTTCCGCGACCGTATCGAGATCGCGCTCGCCCATGCGAAGCGGCATCGCACCAACGCCGCGGTGATGTTCCTCGATCTCGATCAATTCAAGCTGGTCAACGACACACTCGGCCACACGGTCGGCGACGGTCTTCTGCAGGAAGTGGCGAACCGGCTCGTCGCCTCGATCCGCGCGGACGACACTGTGGCCCGGATGGGCGGCGACGAATTCACCGTGCTCCTCACCGACATCAGGGAGACCGGCAGCTCCGCAATCGTCGCGCAGAAGTTGCTGGACGCGATCTCGCGGCCGATGGAGATCGAAGGTCACGAGCTCTACGTCACCACGAGTATCGGCATCGCTTTGTTTCCGGACGATGGCAGCGACGCCGAGACACTCCTGCGGCGCTCGGACAGTGCGATGTACCGCGCCAAGGAAGCGGGAAGGAACAACTTCCAGTTTGCTCCGATCACGACGGTTGAGATGACCTCGGAACGCTTGGAGATCGAGAGAAGCCTTCATCACGCTTTCGAGCGCGAGGAGTTCGTCGTCCACTACCAGCCGATGACGAACCTCCTGACCGGAAGCATCGTCGGCGCTGAGGCTCTGATCCGCTGGAACCATCCGGAGAAAGGGCTGATGCCGCCGGACGACTTCATCCCGATCGCTGAAGAGTGCGGCCTGATTCTGCCGATCGGTGAATGGGTTTTGCGAACGGCCGTGCGGCAGATGAAGGAATGGCATCCCGAGCACGGGCTGCTGCGCGTTGCGGTCAATCTTTCGGCGCGGCAATTCCAGCAGCGCGACCTCACAACGATGATCGAGAAGATCCTCACCGAGAGCAACTACCCGCCCGAGCTGCTCGACATCGAGATCACGGAGTCGACGGCCATGCACAATGCGGACGTTTCGCTCGCTGTGATGACCCGGCTGCGAAGCATGGGCGTCCGGATCTCGATCGATGACTTCGGCACCGGTTACTCGTCGCTCAGCTACCTGAAACGCTTCCCGATCGACACGGTGAAGATCGATCAGAACTTCGTGCGCGATCTGTCGGACGTGTCGAACGACGGCGCGATCATCACCGCCGTCATCTCGATGGCGCGTGCGCTCAACCTGCGCGTCGTCGCCGAGGGTGTGGAGACTGAGGCGCAGCTCGCGTTCCTGCGGCGCGAGAACTGCGAGGTCGTGCAGGGTTTCCTGCATAGCCGGCCAGTCTCTGCTGCTGAGTTCGAGAGCTCGTTGCGCGCGCGAACCGTTCGGTGACGTTAGAATCCGCGAGCCATGAAAAAGCTCGCGCTTCTTTTCCTTGCCGCTCTGTCGCTGAATGCAGCAACGCCGGTCGATCCGTCGCAAGTCGCGCCCGACATCGACAAACGTCTTGCCCGATTCCAGAAAGTGGAGATGCCGTTCTCGTTCGCGGGGATGAGCGCCCGCGAGCGGCGCGTCGTCGACGAGATGATCGCAGCGTGCCGCGATCTCGAAGACGTCTACTGGCGCCAGAACGATCCCGACGACATCGCGCTCTACAACAACCTCGCGCGTGCGGCCGACCCGAAACTGCAGGCGGCGCGGCGCTACCTCTGGCTCAATGGCAGCCACTACGACCTTCTCAATCACAACGAGCCCTTCATCGGCAGCGAGCCGATGCCGCCAGGCCGCAGCCTTCTTCCGAAGGGCGTGTCGCGCGATGAGATCGAAGCGTACGTCGCCGCGCATCCGGCAGAGAAGAAAGCGATCTACGACGAACACTCCGTCGTCGAAGCGACAAGCCGCAGTCCGCTCAAACTGAAGGCGACGCCGTATCACGTCAAATACCGCCACTGGCTCGAAGCGGCCGCAGGTCATCTTCGCAATGCGGCTGCGGCCAGCGACGACAAAGCCTTCGCGAACTACCTGCGCATGCGCGCGAAGGCGCTTCTCACCGACGACTACTACGCCAGTGATCTGGCCTGGGTGCGGCTGAAGGATCCGAAGTTCGATCTGATCTTCGCTCCCTACGAGACCTATCTCGACGACCTCCTCGGCGTGAAGACTTCCTACGGTGCGTCGGTGCTCGTGCGCAACGAGTCGGAGTCGAAGAAGCTGGCGGTCTTCCAGAAGTACGTTCCGGACATTCAGGACGCGCTGCCTCTCGCCGCCGAGGACCGGCCGTCGAAGAAGGGGCTGGCGTCGCCGATGGAAGTGATGGACGCGCCGTTCCGCGCCGGCGATCTGCGGCACGGCTATCAGGCCGCCGCCGACAATCTTCCGAACGATCCGCGCATCCACGAGAAGGTCGGATCGAAGATGATCTTCTTCAAGAACTTCACCGACGCGCGCGTGAACTACGTGATTCTCCCGCTGGCGAAATACATCATGCGCGTCGACCAGGCCGCCCAAGCCTCGGGTGAGGGCTATCTGGCCGCTGTGATGATGCACGAGATCTCCCACGGTCTGGGACCGGCCTTCGCGCGCAAGGGAGGCCAACATGTCGACATTCGCGAGGCGATCGGACCGGCTTACTCAGGATTAGAAGAAGCGAAGGCTGACGTCACCGGCATGTTCGGCCTGAAGTGGCTCGTCGATCGCGGAGCGCTTCCGAAGGAACGGCTCGAGGAGTATTACGCCTCGTACGTTGCCGGAATCTTCCGTACCGTGCGCTTTGGTACCGCCGAGGCGCATGGACGGGCGGAGATGATGGAGTTCAACTTCCTCGCGGAGAAGGGTGCGATCGTGCGCGAAGCGTCCGGGCGCTACGGCATCGACTACGCGAAGATGCCCGACGCGCTGTCCGCCCTGGCGAAGGAGCTGCTCGATATCGAAGCGACCGGCGACCGCGCGCGCGCCGAGAGCTGGTTCAATCGCTACGAGAAGATGCCGGCCGAGCTTCGCGCGGCTCTCGACGCGGCGACGAACGTTCCCGTCGATATCGATCCGCTCGTGCCGTTTCACGAAGGAGTGCAATAAGACGCTCAGTTTTGACGATGTTACCAGTGCGTGGGAAGACGAGGCAGCCGCGGGCGCGGAACAGAAGATTGGGAGGAACCGGCTGGCGATCGGCGCGGCGGTAAACGACGCAAGCCGGATGCTGCGGATGATCCCTCCGACAACGGGGCGTGGGGGGAAGCAGGTGATGCCGATCCTCGTACAGCCGCGATGATCATCTCGGTCGGCAGTGGACGTTGCCGGCTCTTCCACGATGGGCGCGAATTCGACTGCGTCGTTCCGCCGGAGCTGGCTGTCCGGCAGAAGAGCGCGTTGGCGGTCGGCGATCGCGTCGTTACCGAGGCTCTGGCCGACGGTACTTGCCGGCTGGCCGCGGTTCTTGCCCGCCGCACCAGGCTCTCGCGCCCAGATCCGCTCAATCCGCATCTGCAGCGTCTGATCGCGGCCAACATCGACATCGTCATTCACGTCGTTTCGGTGAAGGCGCCGCCGCTGCGGCCGCGGCTCATCGACCGTTTTCTCATCGCCAT
The DNA here is from genome assembly GCA_017883205.1 of Thermoanaerobaculia bacterium. Lineage (GTDB taxonomy): Bacteria > Acidobacteriota > Thermoanaerobaculia > Gp7-AA8 > Gp7-AA8 > JADGNZ01. Next base: position 9,240 of record JADGNZ010000047.1, read on the forward strand.
CCAGCGCGGCGGCGCGGAAGCAGCGATCTGCGTGAACAAGATCGATCTGCTGGAGCCGGACGAACGTGCCCGCGAGCTGGCATCGCTCGATCCCTATCGAGCACTTGACGTACCGGTCGTAGGGTGCTCGATCAAGAGCGGCGAGGGGATCGCGGAGCTGCGCGCTCTCGTCGAGGGGAGAACTTGTGCGCTCGTCGGGCACAGCGGCGTTGGCAAGTCGTCGATTCTCAACGCCCTCGATGAGCGTCTCGACATTGCCACCGGCGAGCTGCACAAACGCGGCACCGGCCGCCACACCACCACCGCCTCCACCCTCCACGACCTCGGCGGCAACACGTTTCTCATCGACACTCCCGGCATCCGCGAGTTCGGCCTCTGGAAGCTGACCCTGGAAACGCTGCGCGATTACTTCCCGGAATTCTCCGAGCCCGGCGAGTACTGTCGCTTCAACGATTGCTCGCACCTGCCCGAGCCCGGATGCGCCGTGAAAGAGCGCGCCGAGTCGGGAGAGTTGAGCAACGCGCGGTACCAGGCCTACGTGCGGCTGGCGGAAGATTTGTCGGCGCCAAAGGGTTGACGCGCCGCATGCACCGAAAGCTCATTCTCGCTGCGATCGCCGCTGCTGCCACGGCTTGCGCCACGACGCCTGCGCCAACGCCAGCTTCTGCGCCTGCATCAACCGTGGCCGCTCCCGCGGCTGTACCACCTGCTGCGGTTCCGGCCGCTGCGCTGGCCGATCATGAGGCCGATTCGCCTGAGACCGCCGTCACGGTTCCGGCGAATGCGCCCAACGAGGGAATCGACTTCCAGAACAACTGGATCTACGACCATTTCGGACGATTCCGCAGAGCGGGAGGGGGCATCGCGCACGCGGGCGAGGGTTCGGCGGCGCGGCGGTACGAGGTGGTCAAGATCGAATTGGCGGACCACACCGAGCGCACGGTGTTCTTCGATATCACCGAGAACGAGAAGACCTGGACGAACACACCGGCGCCGCAACCGCACTGATGGATTCAGGACACCTAATCCGACGAATCCACTAACCCACTTATCTGATCAATGAGCTCTGATCCGCTTCTGAATATCTGATCTCTGGAAACGAAAAGGCCCCGCTTGCGCGGGGCCTTCGTCGTTGCGATAGGGAGAGTGATTAGCGGGTCTTGATGCAGCCGCTGTTGAGATTCGACCACTCGTACTGGTAGCCGTATCCACCGGTGCCGATGAATGGCGCCGGGGACCACGCGCACTTGTCGTCGGCTTCGTTGCCGCTACGATCGAACCACGCGTTGCCGAGAGCATCGGTAACGGCCTCACGGGTCTCGTGGCAGACGAAGTGCTCCTGGTCGAGTGACGAGTTGCCGAAAGCCTGGCAACCCGAGCAACCGGCCCACGGCTCGATCGAGTACTTCACGTGCTTGCCTGCGCCGTCGGTGTAGTTGAAGTGATACGCGCAGTAGGCGAGGTTCGGTCCGCCGCAGGAGGTGCTGCTGCCGTCGGACGAGTAGGAGCCGGACGGGATGAAGACTTCGTAGATGGCGCTGTAGTCGGTCGTGCCCTGAGCGGCGATGACCTTCTTGACTTCGCCCTGGACGACTGCGTCGGTGCAATTGGTCGGAGGCGTGGTCGTGTCGAAGTAGTCGAGGCTCGAGCTTCCTGCGAGGTTGGAGAGGTTGATGGCGCCGGTGGTTCCTGTAGCATCGTCGATGCCGGTGTACTGCGTGATGGTGTTGTACTCACCGGTGGTGCCGAACTGGTTGCGGAAATTCTGCATCGCCGTGGTGTAGCCGCTGGGGAACGAGCCCCAGAAGATCATGACCACGTGTGCATTCCGGATCACTTTCCCGCCGGTGTGATAGACCAGGTTGCTACTGCGAGCAGCCTGTCCCGCCGCCTGGCCCACGTGGTTCTGGTCATTGAAGTGACCATTTCCCTGGTTGGCGTCGTTGTTGCCGTTGTTGCCGTTGCCGTTGTTTCCCTGCGCGAAGGCGGAGGTGGCGAGAGCTGCTGCAAAAACAAAGACTAGAGCCTTTTTCATGTACTGGGTCCCTCTCCTTAGTTAATGGTTGGGTTTCAAGCTGACCAAGATCGGTTCCTCATCACACAGCAATGTGTTTGCCACAGTTCTGTAACGAACGTAAGTCGTTGAATGGAATAGTTTATGTCGATATTTGAGAAGAGCCAATGGTACATCACCTGACCCTTAGAAGTCACTTTTGGAGGGTCATGACTTGAGCACAGGGTCAAATATTTGACCACCCACCGCTCTCGATTCAACGATCGAGAGGGAAGTTCTGATGTCGTGATCTAATCATCCGGTGGGAAGATCGACCATCCGCACCGTGACCGTACCGCGTGCGGTCACGGTGATCCTGCTCATCATCCTCTCGGCGGCGATGTCTCTCCTCATTGCCAGCCTGTCGGGCCGTGCCTACCTGGGAGCGCGGCTCACGATGCCGGAGGTGGTGTCGCTGATTCACCGCTATGACGAAGGCGCCGTCTCCAACGATGCCCTGCTGTCAACGGCGGCGCCGGGGATTGCGGACCTGCTTTTCTTCGTCCCGTGGGGTGCGCTGGCCTTCCTGGCGTTCGATGGTGGGGTAGAGCATCGCCTGCGGACATATCTTGTGACCCTGGCGGTGGGCGTGACATTTGCGTTGGGGCTGATGGCGTGGCAGAGCAGACTGCCGACGCGCGTGACAGGATGGGACGATGCCGGCTGGAACGCGCTGGGTTGTCTCTTCGGCGCCGTCGCCGGTCATCTCCGCAAACGCTTACGCATTCGTTTTGATTAGAGGAGCAGTGGAAGTGATTCTTGTCGTCGAAGATGATCCGCAGGTGGCGCGACTCGTCGCGCTCGTGCTGCAGCGCAACGGCCGCGAGTGTCAGGTTGTCGCTGACGGCTCGAATGCCTTTGTACGCGCGAACGAGCTTCGCCCGCAGATGATCCTGGCCGACCTGACCATCAAGGGGATGAGCGGCGCGGCGCTTTGCAGCGCGTTGAAAGCGCAGGAGGCGACGCGCTCCATCCCGTACGTCGTCGTCTCCGGCGACCGCGACATCGCCGAGAAGGCGAGGCAGTGCGGCGCGGACGACTATCTCGTGAAACCATTCGACTTCCCGGAGCTGATCCGCCTCGTTGAAAAATATGCAAGAGCTGAAAGCTGAAAAGCCCCCCGAGTCTCCCGCCGGATCCGATCCCGCCAGCCGCCTCATGGCCCGCCTGGAGGAGGAAGGGTTCACCACCGACCTGACCGGCGACGACTGGCGCAACTACGGCGAGATCATCTTCCGCCGCGCGGAGAAGATTGCGTTCGCCAGCGGCGAGACGATCTTCATCTTCACGCGCGTCCGCGACCTCAACGAGCGCATTCTCCACCAGACTTCCGAGAGCGTCGTCAACGCCTACAAGGCGCGCGGCATCGCCGGCAAAGCGCTCTCCGTGCTGCAGTCGACGACCGTCTATCACTGCCTCGTCGCCGAGGGAGACCAGCCGCATAACGATCTGCTCACCGGCTACGTTACCCGCGCCGGCGGCGCCACGTTCATCCCCGTGATCATCGTGCCGGATATCAATCAGGTCATTTATCCCAATCTCGAAGAGAAGGTCGCCAGCGTCCGTCCTCGCATCGAATACCTCCAATTCCTCCTCGGCGAGCGCCGCGAGACCGTCGACATGCACCGCCCGACCATCCACGCCATGTGGATCTCGCTCGCTGTGGTCGTCGTGCTGCTGGCGGCGATTGTCGTGTCGTGGATTCATTGATCGGAGAGAATTGACAATTGACAATGGACAATTGACAACGAGCAGAGGTCTGACCCTCCGGTCTTTCGTTGTCAATTGTCAATTGTCCATTGTCAATTAAGAGTCATGTCCGACACGAACTCACCCATCCCGCCCCCCGACGATCCGAACCTCGACCTCGGGTTCGGCAGCGTCGTGGCGCGCGAGAGCAGGAAGCGCTTTCTCAACCGCGATGGCACCTTCAACGTTCGGCGCGAAGGGCTCGGCTCGTGGGAGGCGCTCTCCTTCTATCACTACTTTCTGACGATCAGTTGGCCGCGCTTCCTGGCCTGGGTTTCGGGCGCGTACGTCGTGCTCAACGCTCTTTTCGCGCTTGCCTTCATCGCTTGCGGCCCTGAGGCGTTGACCGGCTTTTCGAATCAGACGATGTGGGAACGTTTCACGAGGTCGTTCTTTTTCTCGGTTCACACACTGGCCACCATCGGCTACGGGAACATCGTCCCGGTCACCCTCGCTGCGAACATATTGGTTGCGTTCGAGTCGCTGGTCGGTCTCCTCGGCTTTGCCATCATCGCCGGCATCATGTTTTCGCGCTTCGCCCGGCCGCGCGCGGAGATCGTCTTCAGCCGCTACGCTGTCATCGCGCCGTACCGCGACGGGAAAGCGCTCATGTTCCGCATCGTCAACAAGAAGCGCAACGAGATCGTGGAGATGGAGGCAAAGGTTCTGCTTGCGCGCCGGAAGCGCGGCGGCGCCAGCGTCACCGACCGGGAGTTCATCCAGCTCAAACTCGAGCGGGACCGCGTGGTCTTCTTTCCTCTTTCCTGGACCATCGTTCACCCGATCGACGACTCGAGTCCGCTACGCGGTTGCGCCGCCGCCCAGCTGAAAGAGATGGATGCCGAGCTGCTGATCCTTCTCAACGGCTTCGACGAGACCTTCTCGCAGACCGTTCACACGCGCTCGTCCTACAAAGTCGACGAGGTGGTTTGGGGCGCGAAATTCACGAGCATGTTCAACCCGCTGGACGACGACGGCATCATCTCCATCGACATCCGCAAGCTGCACGAGATCGAACGGACGGAGTGAGCGTCACGACGTAGCGCAGGCATTCTTGCCTGCTGCCGCCGGGCGTCCTCGCCCGGCGGTGGTTTCCGCGCGGTCGGATCAGCGAGAGAATCCGACGACTGCGATCAGTTCATCAGCCTCCCTTTGCGGTGGCAAGAATGGCGTCGCTGGCCTTCTCGGCAATCATGTAGATCGGCGTCACGATGAAGAAACCGGGGATGCGCGGGAAGACTGACGCGTCGACGATGCGGAGGTTCTGCGTGCCGATGACGCGGAAGTTGCTGTCGACCACGGCGTTCGGGTCGTCCGCCTTTCCCATCCGATTCGTGCACGAAGCGTGGTGGCCCCAGGCGTTGTCTTTGACGTATTGCGCGATCTGATCGGAGCCCTGCACGGCGGGTCCGGGCGTGATCTCCTGTTTGATCGCGGTGTTGTGCTTCGAGATCGTTCGGACGAACTCCACGCCGTTGACGACCGCGTTCACATCAGACGGATCGTTCGGTGTGCCCTCATCGAAGTAGCGGAAGTTGATCTCGGGTCTGTCGCGTGGATCGGCCGACTTGAGGCGCACCCAACCTGCTCTGTTCGCGGTATGCGCCTTGAGGACTGCCCAGGTGAGATAGTTCTTCGTGCGCTCCACTTCCTTCGAATAGCCGGGGAAGTAGCCGGAGAAACGTCCCGGGAGCGCGAAGATGAAGAGGTCGGGATCGGAGAGCTCGGGCGATGACTTCTTGATGACGCCAAGGACCGAGCCGTTCGTCGCGTAGACGCCTTTGCCGTTTTGCCAATCGATGTAGCAGGGATCGCCGGGCGCGTTGGGCAGCGGCGGCGCGAACGTGGCGTTGGCGAGGATCTTCCAATCGTTCTGCATCTCCGTGCAGACATCGATCTCGTAGCGGTCCTGAAGATTCGTACCGACCCCAGGCCGGTCGAGGATGCAGTCGATGCCGAACTTCGCGAGTTGATCCTTCGGCCCGATGCCCGACAACATCAGCAGTTGTGGCGAGTTGAACGCGCCGCCGGCCAGGATGACCTCGCGCTTGCAGTAGTAACGCTTGACCTCGTAGTCGTCGCCGGGCTGCGGATCGGCGATGACATTCGGATCGGCTTTGTAGAGATGCTGACCTTCCCAGCACTCGACGCCGATGGCCTTCTTGTCCGCATCGAAGAGGATCTTCGTGGCCAGGTTGCTCATCCTGATGACGAGGTTCTGCGGATAGACGGCGCGGGTGGTGTCGATCAACTCGCGCGTTCCCAGCCGGCGTCCCTTGAGCGTCGCCAGAGGGGCGAAACAGATCCCTTCGAACTTCGGCGTTCGCCAGTCGTTCGGATCCTGCGGAAGTAGATCGGGGAGCGCGCCGCTGATGCCTTCTTTCCAGGCGCCCAGGATCGCGGTGAGGATGGTCTTTACGAGCGCGTCGTCGCCAAAGACGAGCGAGAGCTCCGGGCCGGTCGTGTTCAGCCATCCCTCATAGCCGTGGCGCGATGGATTCGGTTGTCCGGCTGCCGGCGCCTTGCCCGCGTAGGTGCAGCGCTCGATCCGCTCGAAGTAGGAGCGCATCTTGTCCGATGACCAGCTCGCGTCGCCGGTGAGCTCCGCGATGTTGTCCCAATCGCTTCCGTGACCGTAGACCGTGATCATGGCGTGATGCGAGGTGCAGCCGCCGAGGGTCCCGGCGCGCGGATAAAACACGCCATCCTCGGCGTCGACAAATTTCGAGTCGCGCTTCGATGTCGCCTCGTCGGAGTAGTGGCGGACGAAGAACTCCCACGACATCTCCGGGTCTTCGCTGGCGTAGGCGTGAAACACGGGCACCGGGTAAGTCTGCGATTGCGCCTCGATGCCGGCCTCGATCAAGCCAACCTTGTAACCCGCTTTGGCGAGATTGCAGGCCACGGGACCGCCGCCGGCTCCGGAGCCGATAACGATGTAGTCGAAGTCAGGATTGTTCGGATCGTTCGGCATGGCATTCTCCTCAGAACGTCTTCATGAACTCGATGAGCGCGCGCTTGTCGGCATCGGTGAGAACGGTGCCGAAGTAGTGGCCCTCGTCTTCGATGAAGTCGGGGCAGGAGTTGAGCGCGTAGAAGTCGGGAACGAGCGTGAGCAGCCGTTGCGTGGCGGCATCGTCGGTGAGGCCTTCGTCGTTCACCTGTTTGAGTGCCTTGAGCGAGTTGACGAGCAGCGCGATCTGCTTGCTCGTCTTGCCGAGGCCGCCGAGCTCGAGGTTCGTGTTGGCGATGAGGTTGATCGGCGTCCCTTGGGGAATCGGCCCGATGTGAATGAAGCCATCGGGGCCGGCGAGGCTCTTGAGCCACGGCGCGTACGACTGCGGAATCTGAAGGGAGCTCTCGACCGTGGTCCGCGAGATCGATCCGGCGCCGTCGCGTTTTTCGGCCCACAGAAGCTTCTCGATGGCGTCGTTGAAGGCTTCCATGCGCGAATCGACGTCGACCTTCGCGACGTGCTTGCCGAGGGCGTTGTTGTGGAAGAAGGGGGCACAGCACCAGACCGAGACCAGCGACGGCGGACGATAGTAGCCGCGGCCGCCACCCGGCACTTCCCACGGCCTCGTTTTCCCGGTGAAGGGATCCCAGACCTGGATCGCGCCGGTCTTCGGGAGCGTCTTGTAGGTTTCGCTGGAGAAGTTATCCCAGATGTGATCGCGCATCGCGTTCGACGCCACGGAGCGGGCGGCGTTGGTCTTTACCTCGGTCACCGGAACGCGGATCTCAGCGCCGAGGAAGTTGTTATCGAGGAAGTCGGGCTTCATCACTTCCTGCTCGAACCAGGCACGCCCCTCGGGAGTCTGCGGATTGACGCCGGCCGGCGGCTGTTTGCTGGAGTGGCAGCGCGCACAGTTCTGCGCGAACACGCGCTTGCCGCGGTTGAGCGTCTTCTCGTCGGCTTTGAGGTACTTCTCGTGCCCTGGCGCATTCGCCAGCTTCAGCGGCTTGGCGACGTCGATGAAATAGGTCGCCAGCGCCGGTGCGTGCGACTCGCTCCAGTTCCAGTGCGGCGAGAGCCGCTGCGCGTCGGCCACGCGGATCGGCGACTGCTTCTTGATCCCGATCAGCGGATTGAAGTGCCGCGTCCACTCCTCCCAATACTCGCCGATGTTGAGATAGACGCGGCTGAGCGCTGCCGGCAGACCGACGGAATCGGCGCCTTCCTTCAGTACGCGCGGTGTGAGCTGCGGATCGGTAACACCCTTGAGGTCAAGCGCGCCGCCGATAACGTGCTCCGGCACCGCGACGTTCATGCGGCCCGTGAGGTTGAAGATGCCGTTCATCGTTCCGGGATTGTTGAGGTAGTCGGTGGCGATGAAGCCTGTGTCGAGCGTGCCTGGACGGTTGCTGTTGAGGAGTTGCCAGACAAAGTTGTTCTTCGGCAGGTCATGAGCGAACACCTCGGACACCTTGAAGTAGTGCTGCCCGACGTAGTCGTTGAGGTTCGCGTACTCCGGCTCATCCGGATCGGCGGGTGGGTTGGTGGGGTCAGCGCCGACGTGACAGAACGAGCATGCCATGCCGACGACGTATGGCCGCACCAGGTTCTTGTCCGTGTAGTACTTCGGATCGTTCTGGTAGCGATTCGCGTCCCAGTTCGCCTTCGCTTTCGCGTCGAAGTTCGGATTCGGGAAAAGGCGCAGCCCCATGATTCCGCTGGAGCGGCCGTAGGTGAGGAGGTCGATCTTCGAGTCGAAGTCGTACTTCGCCTCGCGGGGAACGTCGATGAGAAGGCCGTACTCATCAGGTTGCGCGGGCCGCATGTAACCGGGCTGGTTGAACAGGCCGTAGGTCTCGAAGCGCTGGTTGCGCGGCGAGATAACGACCTTCAACAGGTCCCCCGTCCCGAAAGCGTGGGTGGCGAGGTAATCCCAGAAACCGCCGTTGTCGCCGGACCAGAGATTCCAGACGATGCGGCCCTTGAGGTCGTCGCCGCTCAGCGGTACATCACGTCCTTGAAAATCCATCCCTGGGAAGGTGTCGAAATCGATTTCCTTGAACGAGGCGTAACTCCAACTCGGTTTCACCGCCTGATGCGCACATGCCGCAGCGATCAGGATGATCACAATGGAGAGAAGGGCACCAGAAACGAGTCCTTTGCGTTCAGCGTTCATCGGATCTCCTCCAGTAGAGGCTACTAGAGGAGTGCCGTGTGGAGCGATTTCCCTACCTTCGATCGCGCCGCGCTCAGCTTGCGACCAGGAAACCGTTTCACGCGGAGCCGCGGAGGCTGCGGGGGTTTTCTCCGCGTCCCCCGCGTCTCCGCGTGAAATGCCTTTCCGCCCTATCATCAGTACGTGATCCGTGCGGCCAGACTGGCGATACCAATCGTGCTGCTCATCGTCCCCACGATGCACGCCTCGGACTACGCCCCCGACAGCGCCTGCGCCTCCTGCCATGCCGCGAAGTTCGCGTCGTATCAGGGCGTGGGGATGGCCCAGTCGATGCGGCGGCCGCGGGCGGACGTGTTGATCGAGGATTTTCGCAACGCGAAGTTTTTTCATGCGCCGTCGCAGAGCTACTTCGAGATGGTGTGGACCGACGGGAAGCTGCTCTTCCGGCGTTTTCAGCTCGATGGCGGCGGGCAGCACATCAACGAGATCGAGCAACGCGTCGATTGGATCGTCGGATCGGGGCACCGTTCCCGCGTTTACTTCTACCGCGTACCGAGCGGCGAGATGTATCAACTTCCCATTGCCTGGTACACGCAGGAAAAGAAGTGGGGGATGGCGCCTGGCTACGACCGCGCCGACAACGACGGCATCACGCGGCAGGTGCGGCGCGAGTGTCTCTTCTGCCACAACGCCTATCCGGCCGAGGTGAAGGAGGGGAGTGACACGCATTGGAAGGCGCAGATCTTTCCCGCGGAATTGCCGGAGGGCACCGGTTGCCAGCGCTGCCACGGGCCGGGCGCGCGTCATGTCGAGGTTGCCTCGCGAGGAGGAAGCGTGGAAGTCGTTCGCGCGGCCATCGTCAATCCCGTGCGCCTGACGCCGGCGCTCCGCGATTCGGTCTGCTTTCAATGCCATCTGCTGCCGTCCGTCAGCATGATCGGCGTGCGCCGCTTCGAGCGCGGCGACTACTCCTTCCGTCCGGGCCAGCTCCTCAGCGATTACATACTCCACGTCGACATCGACGAGCCGACGCGTCCGCGCGACCAGCGCTTCGAGATCAATCATCACGCCTACCGATTGCGCCAGAGTCTCTGCTACATCAAGGGCGGGATCACCTGCATCAACTGCCACGATCCGCATCAGCCGCTTGCGAAGGACCCGCGCCTCGCCCGCGTGACCACCATCTGCCTCGGCTGTCATGCCCGGCACGAGCCGAAAGCGCAGGATGTTGCCGCGGACGATTGCGTGCGGTGTCACATGCCGAGGCGACGGACGCAGGATGTCGTGCGCGTGGTGATGACCGATCATCGGATCCAGCGCCGACCGCCGCCGGGAGATCTGCTGGCACCGATCGCCGAGCACGATCCCGACATCCGCAGCGTCGCCTTTCTCGATCGCGATGCCGCACCGGCCGGCGCGCTCGGCGACGCCTATCGTGCCGTGACGCTGTTGCGTGCGATGCCTCGCAACACCGATGCCGCGGAGCAACTCAGCAAGAACCTCGGCGCCACGACGTCACCAGTGCCGCGATTCGATCTGATCGCCGCACAACTGCAGCAGCGGCAATTCCAATCCACACTGGAGACGCTCGCGGCGCTTGACCATACGATGCCGAGCGACACGCTCCTGCGCGATTGGCGCGGCATCGCCGAAGTCGGACTCGGCAAGACGGATGATGGCCTCGGGGACATGCGCGCCGCCGCGGCCGCCGCGCCCGACCAACCCGAGTACCAATTCAACCTCGCCACGGTTCTGCACCGAAGCGGACGCGATGAGGAAGCGCTCCCGCTGCTGACGCGATCCGTCACGCTGCGTCCGAATTTCGTCGCCGCCTGGATCATGCGCGCCGAGACGCTGGCGGCTCTGAAACGCCCAAGCGACGCGATCAACGATCTTCAACGCGCCCTTGCGATCGACCCGCGCCAGACGAAGGCCTACCTTCTGCTAGCCCGCCTGCTGACGGAGTCGGGCAAGCAATCCGAGGCGCAGCGCTGGCTGCGACACGGCGCGCGTGTCGCGGCGAAGCCGGGCGAGATCGAAGCGGTCCTGCGCTGAAGCTAACGAAAACCTTCTCACCACAGAGACACAGAGGTCACAGAGAAAACCTCTGTGCCCTCAGTGTCTCTGTGGTTGATTTGTTTTTTCCGGCTGCGCTAATTGCAGCTCGCGAACTCGTATGCATGAACGCCGTTTGCCAGAGCTCGTGATTCTTGTCAGGACACAAAGCGGAAGGGGTCAGGTCGAAACCGAAACTGACGACACCTCGATCCGAACACTCCGCTCGACGCAGCCCTGTCGTCAGTTTCGGTTTCGACCTGACCCCTTCCGCGGCACGGTGGTCGATACAACCAGGATTCGCTAGACTCCGCAGACTGACGGATAGTCATGGTTACCCACGATGAAAAAAGCGCTGGTCATCCTTGTCCTGCTGGCCGCGGCGGTTTATGTCGCGTCGTGGTTCTGGGCGGGGGACCAGGTCGACGCCGCGGCTGCGCGGCCGTGGCCGGACGGACTGGGAACGCTCGCTTCGGTCCCCGATCGGTATCCGCCGCAGCACGAGAATGACGCCGCACGGAGGTTGACGAAGTTCGCCGGCCCTGTCGCGGAAGACGACGCCGTCACTACTTACGTGCGACAGGAGATCGCGCGCGGCGAGCTCGCCATCGCCGAGCCGCCGCCGATCACGAACGTCTCCGCGATCCGTGAGTTGCTTCTGCGCGAGCCGGTCGTTTGGGAGCGCGACCTCGCGCAACAGCACGGCGGTCTTCTGGGGAAGGTGGCCATGCACCTGACGCTGATGCGCGCCCTGGTCGCGAGTGCCCTCGGGCACGCACGCCAAAACGACGCTGCCGCGTGGGATGACCTGCACGCGGCGTGGAACCTGACGAAGTCGCTCCACGGACATCCGCACATCATCCTGCGGGCCGTGGCGATGTCGATGACGCGCGCCATCAACGCCGTGGCGTGGAAGATGCCCCTTCCGGTGCCGGCGTGGTTCGCCGAGGTGCAGGACCGCGACCTTGTGCGGGCGCTGATCGAGACACTGCAGTTCGAGAATTGGCGGACGCGGAAGGAGCAGATGTTCCCCCTGAAACCGTTCGCCGAGAGGATCGAGCGGGAGCGCATCCTCGCTGGTGAGCTCGCACGGATGACCGAGTGCGCGTTCAATCGGGTGACCGAGCCCGCTGATCGCAACGATCCTAACGGCAGGATCGACATCGGGTGGCAGCGTGCCTTCCGCTATCGCGTCGAGCGCGAGGCCACCGCGAACGCGCTACGCGTCCGTGCCGGACAGCCGATCGAAGAGGGCTCGCACTGCAGCGATGGCAGGTGGAGCTTCGACGGAAAGACGCTTCGGTTCGCGAAGCCGATCGCGTTGCCCGAGCGGCGCGATACGTCGATGCCGCTGACGCTACACGTTCGCGAATGACGCGGCTCAACCCGCATTTCTCCCGCGCTCGAAGCGCGTCCTTGTTACCCCCTCTTCCTTTTCTTGGAGTGCCTGCCAATCGAGCGCCTTCTCCCCCCGCGCTTTTTGCGGGGGGAGAAGGCGCCGAAGGCGGATGAGGGGGGAGTAAAGCGCACGGCGAACAACCACGCCTTGCCCGAACTGCATGAGAACGCGGCAGATGCACGGGGGGCGGCTCGTTGGAACGCCCCCTCATCCGGCCTTCGGCCACCTTCTCCCCCACAAGAAGCGTGGGGGAGAAGGCGCTCGATTGGAAGGTTGCGATACGAGTGTGAGAAAGCGAGTCAGGCTGACGGAGGTGCATCTATCCGCTACGCGCTTCCCTCATTGCCCGGGGACATATGTTGGGTCGCCGCTCTTCGTATCGATCAGCGACAGGTATGCTGTGGCTCGCCCTTCACCGTCTACGGCGCGGACGCTGATGCGTGCGTTGAACGTATCGGCGAGGCCGAGTGTGGTGAGCAGCGAGTCGATCTGGCGGAACTCGTTCGGAGCGAGCTTCACCTCGAGCAACGCCGGGTCGTTGTGACCGGGCTGGAAGACCGACACCTCCAGCGTCACCGCTTTTCCGCTCACCTCGGCGAAGCCGACGTTGGAGCGATATTGCGCCGACTGCTCGACCTGCAGGATCTGCAGTGGGCGTGATCCGGCCGACACCGCCTCCTCCGGCGTGACGGCGGGGATGAATTGCCCGTAGGTCCCCTGCCCGGTGTCGTTGTACGTGCGTGCGGTGACGACCAGGCGGGCCGGAACGGCGCTCGAAACATGCAGCGCGCCGCCGTCCTGCGAGATCCCGAAGAATGACGAGAGCACGTGGTCGAGCTGCCGCACTTCTCCGGCGGCGAGCGAAATCGTCCGGGTCGTCGCCGTGCCGCCGCTCCTCGAGTAGAACACGAGTGTGAGATCGACTGGGTCCTTTCCGGCATTGAAAATGCGCACGTCCGTCAGCCAGTTGCTCGACCCGCCGGTGAGGTCGGCCACGCCGGGCACGACCCACTTGCTGTTGCCGGCGTCAGTGATGATCACCGGCGGCACGAGCAGTGGGTCGTTGGTCTCGTCGTCGATGACCGAGGCGTAGGCGGTCACTTTGCCTTCGCCCTTGGTGACCTCCACTTCGATGCGGCCGTCGTCGAGGGCGATGCCGTGCGCTTTGAGGACCTCATTGAGCTGGGTGTGCTGTCCGCCGGTGAGATCGACGTTGAAGTCGCCGCGCTTCGTACCGGCCGAGTCGAAGATGCGTACCTGGACCGAGACCGGTTCGCCGGAGCCTTCGACCAGGCCGAGGTTCGTGCGGAACTTGTCCGACTGCGCGATCTGCTGCAGGGAGATGATGGCTCCCTTGGAGATGAAGTTCGCATAGGGGACGGCCGGAATGTACTGTCCGTAGGTAGCTCCGGATGACGCAACGGCGAAGGTGCGCGAGGAAGCGAAGGTGATTCTGTTCGCCAACCCGGTGGCAGGGGCGCTCGACGTCGACGTGTCGCTCTCCGTCAGGGGACGGATCTCCAGCGTCCCGCTCGAGGTCAGGCCGCCAAACCACGTCGTCACGATGTCGTTGAGCGCCAGCGTGGCGCCCGGCTCGATCGAGACGTTGGTCGTCTGCCCTTGGGTGATGCCCGGCAGGCCGGTGGGAACGAAGTTGATCTCGTACTTGATCACCTGTGCCGAGGTGTTGGTAACGCAGACGTCCGATTGATAGCGAACGATGAAATTCTTCACATTGGCCACGGCAGGGATGGTCAGCGAGTCGGGTGGCGGCGTGCTCTTCGGTTTCGTGGTGACACCGGGAATGTTGCTGACCGTAATCGGCAGGCTGACGGGAGGAGGGTTCCCGAGCGCCGCCCGCGTGCCGGACGCCGCTGCCGTGGTGATGAGGACAGTGCCGGTGCTCGCCCCGGGCGGCAGGCCGGCGGTGTGCGCAACCGCGTGCAGCGTCTGGCCTCCCGGCGGCACGATGCCGCTCGACGGCGTGACCGTAATCCAGGGGGCCGTGGGCGTAGCGGTGAAACTCAGCCCCGCAAACTCCGCGGCGATGGTCAGCGTGTACTCGACATCAGTCGGATCGCTCAGCGAGGCCGCGCCGGCGGTTCCTGTCCGCGGCAGGACGCTCACCACCGCGGCCGGCGAGAACGGCCCGCTCCCCGTCGCAACGCATTCAGTATCGATCGCGAACACCCGCACGTAGCGCCCGACCGGCACGTTGCTTTCGTTGGTGAAGGTGAACGGCAGTTCCCGCGTCGTGACGGTCGAGGAGCTCGTAGACGCCGGCGAGAATAGCGGATCGTTGGAGATCTGGACGACATAGGCAGTTGCGCCGGCGACGAACGTCCACTGGATCCGCGCGGTGACGCCGGAGGAGATCTGCCCCGGCGCAGTGAGGAGCGGCGGCTCGAGGGGTGTACAACTTGGGGCCGGGGCAATGACGGCAAAGCGGCTCTCCGCGGAGTCGAGCGCCCCACAACCTTCCGCAAGGAGCGCACGCACTCGCCAGCGCCGCTCGTCCAGCGGTACGGGGATGCCGGGGGCACGTGGAGATGTCGTCGTCGCCACCAGCAGGCCATCGACGTAGACCTCATACGTCGTCGCCCCGGGCACGGCGCGCCATTCGAACGATACCGGCGACGTGAGCCGTTCCCCCTCGGCCGGCGCGATGAGCAGCGGCCTCTGACTCGTGCATTCGGGTGGCAGCGTGTAGGTGAAGGTTCGATGCGCGGACTCGGTCGCGGCGCAGCCGTCGAAGATCGCGCGCACGTACCACTCCGAACTCCCCAGCGGCACGGTCGCGGTGTACGACGTGTCCGAGGTTACACGAATCAGCGTCGGCACGCCGCCTGCCGGTGCGAGCCACAGCTCGTACCCGATGGCCTTCGCCACCGCATCCCAACTGAAAACGACGGTTGCGCTCGTGACTGCAGTGTCGCTCGCCGGCGCGGTCAACTGCGGTGCTCCGTGCGTGTCGCAGTCCTGCGCGGGGAGGATGGTGAGGTCCCGATGCTCCGATTCGTGCGACGCGCAGCCATCGAACAACGTCTCGACGTACCAATGGTGCGCGCCGGGCGGAATGGCTTTGGTGAGCGACGTGTCGAGCGCCCTGCCGAGGCTCTGAGGCGGCGCATCGCCATCCTGCAGCCATAGCCGATAGCCGCTGGCATCGTCGATCGCGGTCCAGCTGAAGGCGACGACGGCGTCCGCTGTGATGGTGCCGCCGGCCGGCACTACCGGCGTGGCCGTGCCCTGGCAGGTCTGCCGTGGCTTGACCGTGAGCAGGGCGGTCGTACTGAGCGTGCAGCTCGTGCCGGTGACGTTGACCGCGATTGTCGCCGTGCCGGCGGTGCCGGCGGTGAAGGAGATGGTGTCTGTACCGTTGCCGCTGTCGATGGTGCCGTTGGTGATCGACCAGTTGTAGGTCGCGCCGCCGGAAAGGGCCGCGGTGGCCGCGGCGCTGGCACGGGCGCTCGCGCCGGAGATCAGCTCGCTGGGCACGTTGATGATGATGGCCGGGCAGGTGCCGATGATTGTCGTTGAGGAGGCGCTGTTGTTCGACGAATTCGGATCGGCGGTCGACGATGTGGCATTGGCGGTCAGTTGTACGGAACCGGCCGCGGTGGGGGAAATGTCCCATGCGCTGGTGATCGTCGCGCTCTGCCCGGAGCTCAGTGCGCCGATGGTGCAGGGGAAGCTTCCCGCGCACGCGCCGCCGTTCGCGCTGAACGTCAGTCCCGGCGAAGCCGTGACGTTCACGGCGACGTTGCCGGCGACGTCTGGCCCGTTGTTCGTGACGGTGACGGTGTAGATCGCCCGCGATCCCGCCACAGTGGACTGCGTGCCGGAGACCGCGATGCGGAGATCGGCCGCGGCGGTGATCGACGGCGATGCCGACGCGGAGTTGTTGGCGTTGTTCGGATCGAACTCGGTTCCTGCGGCGGTGACGCTGATGGGCGCGGCGCCCGCGCCATTGGCGGTGACGTTGAGGACGACCACCGCGGCCGACTGATTCGGCAGAGCGCCGATCGTACAAACGAGATTTGGCGCTCCGCTGCAGATGGCCGGGCTTGCGCCGTTGAACGTCACGTTCGGCGGCAGCGCAGCGCTGAAGCTGACAGCGGTGGCGTCCGATCCGCCCCTGTTGATGATGCTGACCGTGTACGCGAACGCGCTGCCGTTCGCGGCTGACGGCGGCGCGCTGACCAACGCAGCAAGATCGGCCTGCACGCTGTAGGTGAACTGATCTGCCGCCGAGGTGGCGCTCGTGCCGCCCGCCGTCGTGACCTTGACATCCACAGTGCCGCTGCCGGCGGGGCTGGTGGCGGTGCATTGCGTGATCGATGCGCAGCTGACGCTCAGGCCGGCCGAGCCGCCGAACGCCACAGTCGTCGCGCCAACGACGAAGTTGGTACCGGTGATCGTGACCACCGTGCCACCAGCGTTTGTGCCGGAGTTTGGATTGATCGACGTCACCGTCGGAGGGCAGAAGGCGTTGAGCAGAATCGAGACGTTGTTCGAGCTGAAGTTCGCGACTGCGAGGTCGATTCGCCCATCGCCGTTGAAGTCGCCCATCGCCACCGAGCGCGGACTCACTCCCGCCGGGACGTTCGTCACCGCACCAAAGGTTCCCGTCCCCGTGCCGAGCAGAATTGAGACATTGTTCGTGCCTTGATTCGCGACGGCGAGGTCGCTCTTCCCATCGCCATTGAGGTCGCTGATCGTAACGGCGTAGGGATCCGTCCCCACGGCGACGTTCGTGGCCGCTCCGAACGTTCCCGTCCCCGTGCCAAGCAGAATCGAGACATTATTGGAAGTGGAGCTCACGACCGCGAGGTCGCTGATCCCATCGCCATTGAAGTCGCCGATTGCCACAAAGCGCGGTCCCGTTCCCACCGCGAAGTTCGTGGCTGCTCCAAACGTCCCAGTCCCCGTGCCGAGCAGAATCGAGACGTTGCCCGAGCCGAAGTTTGCGACGGCGAGGTCGCTCTTCCCATCGCCGTTGAAATCGCCGATGGCCACTGAATGTGGCTGGACTCCCGCCGCGAAGTTGGTGGCCGCTCCAAATGTCCCAGCTCCTGTGCCGAGCAGAATCGAGACGTTACCCGAGCTAAAGTTTGCGACGGCGAGGTCGCTCTTCCCATCGCCATTGAAGTCGCCGATCGCCACTGCGAGCGGACTCGATCCCACCGAAACGTTCGTCGCCACGCCAAACGTTCCCGTTCCCGTGCCGAGGAGAATCGAGACGTTGTTCGAGACTTCGTTCGGGACTGCGAGATCGCTGAACCCATCCCCGTTGAAGTCGCCGATGGCAAGGGTGCGTGGCCTCGATCCCGTCCCAAAGCTCGTCGCTCCACCAAACGTTCCCGTCCCGGTGCCGAGCAGAATCGAGACCTGGTCCGAGAAGTAGTTCGCGACGGCGAGGTCGCTGATCCCATCACCGTTGAAGTCGCCGACGGACACGGAGTACGGGGATCCCGTCGCAAAGTTCGTGGCCGGCGAAAACGTCGTGCACGCGGTGGCCGGCGCGGTGTATGTAAAGTCATCCGCCGCGGTGTCGGCGCTGGTTCCCGATGCGGTGGTGACGCGAACGCTGACCGTGCCGGTGCCGGCGGGGCTGGTGGCGGTGCAATGTGTCGTGGAAGAGCAACTCACGCTCGTGCCGGCGTTGGCCCCGAACGCCACGGTCGTGGCCCCAACGACGAAATTCGAGCCGGTGATGGCGACCACCGTTCCGCCTGCCGTTGGGCCGGTGGAGGGACTGATCGAAGAGACCACCGGGACCGGCACAAAATAGGTGAACTGATCTGCCGCCGAGGTGGCGCTCGTACCACCCGCCGTCGTGACGGTGACATGGACGGTGCCGCTGCCGGACGGACTGGTGGCGGTGCATTGGGTGATCGATGCGCAGCTGACGCTCGTGCCGGCCGAGCCGCCGAAGGCCACCGTTGTCGCGCCAACGACGAAGTTGGTACCTGTGATCGTGACTACCGTGCCACCAGCGCTTGTGCCGGAGTTTGGATTGATCGACGTCACCGTCGGAGGGCAGAAAGCGTTGAGCAGAATCGAGACGTTGTTCGAGCTGTTCGACACCGCGAGATCGCTCTTCCCGTCGCCGTTGAAGTCGCCGATCGCCACGGAGCCCGGATTCGCACCTGCGGCGATGTTCGTGGCCGCTCCGAACGTTCCTGTCCCCGTGCCGATCAGAATCGAGACGTTGTTCGAGTTGCCGTTCGCCACGGCCAGATCGCTGATCCCATCGCCGTTGAAGTCGCCGATGGCCACTGAGAGCGGAGTCGTTCCCACCACGAAGTTCGTCGCTGCTCCGAACGTTCCTGTCCCCGTGCCGAGCAAAATGGAGACGTTGTTCGAGCCCGAGTTCGCCACGGCCAGATCGCTCTTCCCATCGCCGTTGAAGTCGCCGATAGCTAGGGCGCCCGGCTGCGTACCTGCGGCGATGTTCGTGGCCGCTCCGAACATTCCCGCCCCCGTACCCAGCAGAATCGAGACGTTGCTCGAGTTGTAGTTCGCCACGGCCAGATCGCTGATGCCATCGCCGTTGAAGTCGCCGATGGCCACGGCGCCCGGACCCGTTCCTGCCGTGAAGTTCGTAGCCGCTCCGAACGTACCTGTCCCCGTGCCGATCAGAATCGAGACATTGCCCGATCCTTGATTCGCCACGGCCAGATCGCTGATCCCATCGCCATTGAAGTCGCCGACGGCCACGAAGCGCGGATTCGCACCTGCCGCAAAGTTCGTTGCTGCTCCGAACGTTCCTGTCCCCGTACCAAGCAGAATCGACACGTTGCTCGAGTTGTAGTTCGCCACGGCCAGATCGCTGATTCCATCGCCGTTGAAGTCGCCGATGGCCACGGCGCTCGGATTCGTTCCCGCCGTGAAGTTGGTGGCCGCTCCGAAGGTTCCTGTCCCCGTGCCGAGCAGAATCGAGATGTCGTTCGAGTTGAAGTTCGCCACGGCCAGATCCCTGATCCCATCGCCGTTGAAGGTGCCGGTGGCCACGGAAAACGGAAGGGTACCTACCGTAAAGTTCGTGGCCGGCGAAAACGTCGTGCACGCCGTGGCCGGTGCGGTGTAGGTAAAGTCATCGGCGGCGGTGTCGGCGCTCGTTCCCGATGCGGTGGTGACGCGGACGCTGACCGTGCCGGTGCCGGCGGGGCTGGTAGCGGTGCATTGCGTGGTGGAGGAACAGGTCGCGCTCGTGCCGGCGGTCGCGCTGAATTTGATGGTCGCCGCGCCGATGACGAAGTTCGAGCCGGTGATCGTGACGACTGTTCCGCCTGCGATTGGTCCGGTGGATGGGTTGATCGAAGAGACGACCGGGACCGGTACAAAGTAGGTGAACTGATCTGCCGGGGAGGTGGCGCTCGTACCGCCCGCGGTTGTGACCCTGACATCGACAGTGCCGCTGCCGGACGGGCTGGTGGCCGTGCATTGGGTGATCGACGCGCAGGTGACGCTCGTGCCGGCCGAGCCGCCGAAGGCCACCGTTGTCGCGCCAACGACGAAGTTTGTACCGGTGATCGTGACCACCGCGCCACCAACGTTGGTGCCGGAGGTTGGATTGATCGACGTCACCGTCGGAGGGCAGAAGCCGTTGAGCAGAATCGAGACGTCGTTCGAGGTGAAGTTCGCGACGGCCAGATCGCTCTTCCCATCGCCGTTGAAGTCGCCGATGGCCACCGAGCGCGGATTCGTACCTGCCGTGAAGTTCGTGGCCGCTGCGAACGTTCCTGTCCCCGTGCCGATCAGAATCGAGACGTTGCTCGAGCTCTGGTTCGCCACGGCCAGATCGCTTTTTCCATCGCCGTTGAAGTCGCCGATGGCCAAGGAGTAGACACCCGTACCTGCCGTAAAGTTCGTGGCCGCTCCGAACGTTCCTGTCCCGGTGCCGAGCAGAATCGAGACGTTGCTCGAGCCGTTGTTCGCGACGGCCAGATCGCTCTTCCCATCGCCGTTGAAGTCGCCGATGGCCACGGAGAGCGGAGCCGAACCTACCGTGAAGTTCGTGGCCGCTCCGAACGTTCCTGTCCCCGTGCCGAGCAGAATCGAAACGTTGTTCGAGCTGAAGTTCACCACGGCCAGATCGCTCTTCCCATCGCCGTTGAAGTCGCCGATGGCCACCGAGAACGGTTGCGTACCTACCGTGAAGTTCGTGACCGCTCCGAACGTTCCTGTGCCCGTGCCGAGCAGAATCGAGACGGTGTTGGAGGTTTGGTTCGCGACGGCCAGATCGCTCTTCCCGTCGCCGTTGAAGTCGCCGATGGCCACGGAGGCCGGATTCGTACCTACCGTGAAGTTCGTGGCCGCTCCGAATGTTCCTGTCCCCGTGCCGAGCAGAATCGAGACGTTGGCCGAGTTGATGTTCGCAACGGCCAGGTCGAGCTTCCCATCGCCGTTGAAGTCGCCGATGGTCACTGATTGCGGATTCGTGCCCACCGTGAAGTTCGTGGCCGCTCCGAACGTTCCTGTCCCCGTGCCGAGCAGAATCGACACGTTGTTAGAGTTTTGGTTCGCCACGGCCAAATCGCTGATCCCATCGCCGTTGAAGTCGCCGATGGCCACGGAGAGCGGTTGCGTACCTACCGTGAAGTTCGTGGCCGGCGAAAACGTCGTGCAGGCGGTGGCCGGCGCGGTGTAGGTAAAGTCATCCGAGGCGGTGTCGGCGCTGGTTCCCGAGGAGTTGGTGACGCGAACGCTGACCGTGCCGCTGCCGGCGGGGCTGGTGGCGGTGCATTGGGTCGTGGATGAACAGGTCGCGCTCGTCCCGGCGATCGCGCCGAATTTGATGGTCGCCGCGCCGGCGACGAAGTTCGAGCCCGTGATCGTAACGACTGTGCCACCTGTCGTTGGTCCTGTTGAGGGACTGATCTTCGTGACGACCGGCGTGCAGCCGGCGTTGAGCAGAATCGAGACGTCATTCGAGCCGTTGTTTGCCACGGCCAAGTCGCTCTTCCCATCGCCGTTGAAGTCGCCGATGGCCACGGAGGTCGGTTGCGTACCTGCCGTGTAGTTCGTGGCCGCTCCGAACGTTCCTGTCCCCGTGCCGAGCAGAATCGAGACGTTGTTCGAGATGCCGTTCGTCACGGCCAGATCGCTCCGCCCATCGCCGTTGAAGTCGCCGATGGCCAGGGAGTTCGAATTCGTACCTGCCGTGAAGTTCGTGGCCGCTGCGAACGCTCCTGTCCCCGTGCCGAGCAGAATCGAGACGTTGTTCGAGCCGGCGTTCGCCACGGCCAGATCGCTGATCCCATCGCCGTTGAAGTCGCCGATGGCCACGGATTGCGGAGTCGAACCTACCGTGAAGTTCGTGGCCGCTCCGAACGTTCCTGTCCCCGTGCCGAGCAGAATCGAGACGTTGTTCGATGATTGATTTGTCACGGCCAGATCGCTCTTCCCATCGCCGTTGAAGTCGCCGATGGCCACGGAGATCGGATTCGTACCTACCGTGAAGTTCGTGGCCGCGCCAAATGTTCCTATCCCCGTGCCGAGCAGAATCGAGACGTTGTTCGAGCCGTTGTTCGCCACGGCCAGATCGCTGATCCCATCGCCGTTGAAGTCGCCGATGGCCACGGAGCGTGGTGACGAACCTGCCGTAAAGTTCGTGGCCGCTCCGAACGTTCCTGTCCCGGTGCCGAGCAGAATGGAGACGTTGTTCGAGTTGAAGTTCGCCACGGCCAGATCGCTCTTCCCATCGCCGTTGAAGTCGCCGATGGCCACGGAGACCGGACCCGAACCTACCGTGAAGTTCGTGGCCGCTCCGAACGTTCCTGTCCCCGTGCCGAGCAGAATCGAGACGTTGTTCGAGATATTGTTCGCCACGGCGAGGTCGCTAATCCCATCGTCGTTGAAGTCGCCGATGGCCACGGAGTAAGGATTCGTACCTACCGTGAAGTTCGTGGCCGGCGAAAACGTCGTGCAGGCGGTGGCCGGCGCGGTGTAGGTAAAGTCATCCGCGGCGGTGTCGGCGCTGGTTCCGGCTGCGGTGGTGACGCGGACGCTGACCGTGCCGCTGCCGGCGGGGCTGGTGGCGGTGCATTGGGTTACCGAGGCGCAGCTGACGCTCGTCCCGGACGAGGCTCCGAACGCCACGGTCGTCGCGCCAACGACGAAGTTCGAACCCGTGATCGTGACGACTGTGCCACCGGTCGCCGGCCCAAACATCGGACTGATCTGGGTGACAACCGGCAGGACGGCGGCAAGGCCCACCGAGGCGTGAAGAAATGCACAGACGACGAAAGTGATCGCGAGAACGTTGTTGAACCGTGTGCGTCTGGACATGGTTAGCTCGACACCGCGGCGAAGTTGATGGTCCCCTGGTTCAGAAGCGGGCGGTTGAGTGTGGCGGCGCTCGTCCCGGGCATGGTAACGGTCGCGCCGGTGTCGAACGTGAGCGCACCGCTGCCGCCGATCGTGCCGCCGCTCCAGGTCGACGGACCGGTGACGCTGAGGCCGCCGCTTCCGGCGAGTGTGCCCGCGCTCAGCGTCAGCGCCGGAATCGTGCCGCTGGTGTTGAGCGCCACGCTGCCGCCGGTAACATCGATCGTCACTCCGCTCCATGCGCCGTTGACCGTCGCCAAGCGCGCGAGTTGCTGAACGCGGGCACCGTCAACTACGGCGGGACCTCGACCCTGACCATGTCCGGGGCCAGCAAGATCACCAACAACGCCGCCTTCAACACCGCCGCCGGCGTCCCAGGTCACCGTCGCGCAGAATGCGGACGGAGACACGGCGACCATCGCCAAGACGAAGATGGCGCACACAACGGCGCGAATTCGAATGTTCATGGATGGGGGCCCGATTTGTTGGATTGCTGAATTATTACTATAAACCCATTTCTCACTTCAACCTGTAAATCATTCGCACACTCACCGTTCTACCGTTCTGCAACACGGCCGGAAGCGTCTCCGAGCCGACGGCGTAGTACTGCTTGTCGAACACGTTGTCGGCCAGGAGCTGCAGCGACAGCTTCGGCAAAAGATCGCGGTAGGTCAGGGAGACGGCGGTCGTCGCATAGGCGTCGACTTGCGGGCCGAGGTAGTCGGGAAAGGTGACGAAGGCGGTCCCGCGGCCGATCCTGCGGCGGCCGGAGTAATGCGTCCGGACGGCTGCCGTCAGTTGGCGCCACTCCGCATCGACGCCCACGTTGAACTGGTCCGTGGCGATGTTCGGGACGCGCACGGCCTCGGTGGTGACATTCGGATCGGGCGCATTCGGATCGGCCGCCGAGGGGATGCGCTGCTCCGGCAGCACGTGCGTGTAATTCGCCCAGATCTCCGCGGCGGCGATCTTGTGGCGTGCCGTCAACTCCAGACCGCGGACGAGGATCTCGTCGCGATTCTGGTTCACCACGCACGGATCGGGGCAATCATTCGAGGAGGGAAGCTGCGAGATGCCGATGACGCCGGTGTAATGGGCCCGGTAGGCAGAAAGCTGCACGGACGTTCGCTCGTCAGCCTCCCATCCGGCGCTCACCTCGGTATTGCGCACCCGTTCCGGACGCAAGTTGAAGTTGACGGACGTCTGAAAGGCGCCAATGCGGGGGAAGACGACGCCGCCGAATTTTTCGGTGTCGGTCGGGTCCTTGAACGCTTCCGAATAAATCGCTTTCAGGACGAGTTGGCGGCGGCCCGGCGAATAGATCACTCCCAGCCGAGGGGTGAAGATCGAGCCGAAGCCGGACACCTGGCTGTCGATGCTGTCGTCGATCTTGTTGTAGCTGAGCCGTCCCGCGGCGATGAATCGAAGTGATGGCCGCGGCTTCCACGCGCCTTGTCCCCAGAGCGCCGTATCGGTGTGGAAATTGCGGGAGGAAAAGATGTCCTGGGAGCCGCGGGAGAATTGGTCGTATTGGCTCTGGATCGTGCTTTTCGCGAATTCGACGCCGGTCACTCCGCTCAGCGTCTCCGAAGGCTGCCAGGCCATGCTGACCTCACTGCGAATCTGGGTCGAGAGAGCCCTGCCATTGATGCGGAAGACGAAGGGAGCAGTCGGCGGGCAAACCGCCGCGCCGCACGTGCGGGGAAAGAGATTGCTCGAATCAAGGATGCCGTTCGCATAGATGGCCATCAAATCGAACTCCGACCCATTCGGATCGATGCTCGATTGCCTGTAGCGCGTGAAGATGTTCAGCGTTCCCATCGACAGCCGGGCCGAATAGCGGAGGTAGAGCGCAGTCTCCTCCGGCGTGTACGTGCTGTTGCCGCCGTAGAAGCTCGCGCCGTAGGCGGAAGCGACGCCTTCCTGGCTTCGCCACGATTGCAGGCCAAGCGTCAGATTCGAGATCTGGACTTTGGCGTTGACGCCCCAGTTCTTCGCCCGGTCGTTGAATCCGAGGTGGTTCTGCTGGATGAAGGCTTGATCGGTCTGCCGGGCGAGCTGGAGTCCCGCGGCATTGACGCCCTGCAGCGTCGGCAGCGCCGCATAGTCCAGATTGCGATACGTGTAGTCCCAGCTGTCGAACTTCGAGAGGTCGCGCTCCTTGCCGACCTGAAAGCGGCCCGCGACGGACCACGCCATGGTGCCGCCGCCGGTGATGCCGGCCGCGGTCATGTCGGCGGCGCTGCTGCCGTAGCCGCCGGTGGTCACGTGTCCGAAGAGACCGAAGCGTTTGTTCTCGGCGTTGTTCTCACCGTTGTTCTCACTAAGGAGCGCCGCCGCGTCTTTGGTGATGATGCTGATCACGCCCGTGTAGGCGTTCGCTCCGTACATCGTCGAGGCCGGCCCGTAAACGACCTCGACGCGGTCGATGTTCGTGAGCGGATATTGCCGCGACAGATATTGCGTGCCCTGAGTCAAGTCGTTCTGCTCGACGCCGTCGACCAGCAGCAGGAGCCGGCTGTTGAATGCGTCGTAGTAGCCGCGCTGGTAGACATGCGAGTAGATGTCGCCATTGGTTCGATTGACGTCGAAGCCGGGAAGATCGTGGAGGAGCTGCTCGAGATCGAGGTAGCCGCGGCGCTCGATCTCGTCGCCGGTGACGACGACGACGGTGGCCGGCGCCTCGCGCAAGCTCTCGGCGGTCTTGGACACCGATGTGACCTGCGCCGACTGTTCCTCGCGCCGCACCTCGGCCAGGAGCGCCGCGAAGCGCGGGGAGCCTGCGGCGTCGTCAAAGCTCGGTTCGAACCGGAGGAGCTTCGCCACTTCCCTCCGCGCTTCGTCCTGGCGCTCGGCGTACATCAGCGCGCGGGCCAGCAGCGATTGCACTTGAATGGCGATCGTGCGCGAGAGCCTGGCGTGAACGCACTCCTGTTGCAGCAGGCTGGCGGCCTGCGCGAACTCGCCGCTGTCGTAAGACTTCTGCGCCTGCGTCAGCGCTTCCGTACACGCGTTCTGGGCCGAGGCGCCGTGCGCAAGGAGGAGCAGGACGACCGCCGCAAAAAGTGAGAATCGTTTCATTTCAACCCCAGTTTCGGATCGGAGCATGGAGTCGTCTCGGGGAACGGCTCATCCGTGTAACGGCTCCAGGTTTCTTCGGTCATCGGATCCACCTTCGTGCGGCAGAGGTGCGCGGCGAGAACGTCGGTGCGCGCGTCGGAGATGCGGATCGCCGGCTCCTTGCCGCCGGAGATCACGCCGCTGCCGTCGGCGTTGAACGCCACCGCCCAGATCCATCCCTCCGCGCGCGTGATGACGTCCGGCAGGGCCTCCGGCTTGTCGACGTGCCACAACCGGATCGTTCCGTCGGCGCTGCCGGAGGCGAAGACGTCGCCGCGCGGACTGAAGCTGAGCGAGTTGACGCTCGCGGTGTGGCCGGAGAAGGTGAGCTCGCGCCCCTGACGCAGCGGTGAGCCGGCGATGCGTCCGTCCGCTCTGCCGCACAGCAGCTCCGTCCCGTCGGGCTTGAAGGCGAGGCTGCGAATGTCGTTCGCGTCTTTGCAGACGCTGCGCGGCTGCGCGTCCGGCTGGGCGACGTTCCAAAGCAACGCACCCGAGGGTTGACTTGCGGCGAGCGTCTTGCCGTCGGGACTGAACGCCACCGCGCGGACGGGCTTGTTGTCCGCGGGGCGCAGCCGCGCCGGCGCGGCCGGATGGGCGGCATCCCACAGCGTCACGGTGCCGTCGAGATTCCCGGTGGCGAGCAACGATCCCGACGGCTGAAATGCCAGCGACATCACCGCCGCCTTGCCGGCGTTGATCTCCCGCGGCGCGCCGCCGTTGCGCACGTCAAAGATCGCAACGTTGCCGCCGCCGGTGCCAGCGGCGAGCAGGTTGTCGTGCAGCGCCAGCGTGCGAACGGGTCCCGACAATTGCCCGACCGTTTTCGGCGGCAGCCATTGATTGCGGTCGTGGTCGTGGCGGGAAATCAGCCCGCTCTCGTCGCCGGCGTAGATGGTGCGGCCGTCGGGCGAGACGGCGATCGCGAGCGCGCCGTTCTTCTGCGGCAGCTTCTGGACGGTCTGCGACGCGTGGCGGTCGCCTACGGCGTGCAGGGCCGCGAAAAGCTCCGGATCGTCGGGATCGCCGCCGTTCTCGCGATTCAGGCGATACGCCTCGAGGACGAGGGGAACGTCGACGGCGCGTGCCTGGCGCGCGGTCAACGCCAGCGCCCGCGATGCGGAGAGATGGCGCAGCGTCGTTGCCTTCTTGCGCTGCTCCTCGGCCGTTTCCTTTTGGGCGACGGCCTCGCCTCGGGCGATCTCCGTTTTCTTCGTCTGGTCGCGCGCCTCGCGTTCGTTGGTCAGCGCTTTCTGCTGCTCGCTCTCGGCGCGAAGCCGCTCGCGCTCGGCAATCTCACTCTGCCGCTGCGCGATCACCGTCTGCGTTTCAGCGCGGGAGCGTTGTTGCGTGGCGACGCCGCGCTCGCGGTCCGCCGTCAGACGCGCCTCCTCCGCGAGCCGTTTCTCGTCCTCGGCGCGCCGCTTCTCCGCCTGCGCGCGCTTCTGTGCTGCGAAGGCGCTGTCGCGCTCTACCTCGGCCTCATGCTCCAAACGCATCGCCTCCGCCTTCTGACGGAACGCGGTGTAGCCGAGACCCACCATCGCCAGGAAGGCGATCGACAGCACGGCGATGACGATGCGCGCCTGCCGCATCGCGCGCCGGCGCCGCCGCTCCCGATGTTGGACTATGTCGTCGCGTTCTTTCCGGCTGGCGTCGAGAAAGGCAATCGCCCGCGCGAACGACGGGTCGTAGCGCTCGGCCCATTCCGCCGTCGGATTCTCCTTTTCGCGCCACGTGAGGGCGAACTGCAGTTCCGGATCGCGCCACAGCGCGGCCTTCCCTTCCTCGTGCCGCTGCGCTGCCTGGGCGAGGTTGATGTAGAGCTGGCCGGCGTGCGCTTCCTCGTCCGCCCATTGCGACAGCCGCTCCCATACGCGCATCAGGCTTTCATGGGAGATGTCGAGGATGGAGTTGTCGTCGAGCGTGACGGCCGCCGGCGGCATCAGGAACGAGCGCCCCTGCCGCCGGAAGCTCTCCGTGACGCGCGTGATCTCGTCCAGGCTCGCTTGCGCGAGCGCGCGAACCTCGCTGACTGGCGCGGGGCGCCGCACGCCGCGAGGGTCCGACGCCTTGTCGGTCAGCGCTTTGAACATCTTCTCGGCGATGAATCTCCCGCGCTCGTCAAGCTCGGCAAAAGCCTCCTCGGCGTGCCGCGACAACGCGTCGCTCAGCGTGCCGATCGCTTCGTAATGCGAAAGGTCGAGCGCTTCGCCGCGGTAGTGGAAAGACCGCCAGCGCTCCCAGGTCCGCATCAGCGCGTGCTGCAGGATCGGCAGCTGATCGGGATCGTCGCCGACGTCGTTCAGCAACCGCGACACCAGGCGCGGCGCGATCGTTGCCCCGCCGACGGCGACCGGCCCGGTGATGGCGTAGCGCAGCTCCTCGCGCGTCATTCGCGGGACGAGGTAGATCCCTTCGTTCACCACTTCCGGCAACGTGCTGAACTCCATGCAGTCGCCGATGAAGTCGGAGCGCATGGTGATGGCGATGTAGATGGGAATCTCGCTTTCGCGCGCGGCCAGGAGAAGCTTGACAAAGGCCGCCGCTTCGTCGCCGCCATCGGTGCTGCGGCTGCGTTTGTAGCGGAAGATCTCCTCGAACTGGTCGACCAATACGAGGACGTTGTCCGTTGCGCCGATCTGCGACTGGCGGACGCACTCGACGAGGCCGAGGCGGCTGGCGCGCAGCGTCGTTTCAAGAAGGGAGCGCGTCAGCCCTTCGTCGTCGCCGGCGCCGAGGGCCTCGGGAGCGGTGAGCGCCGCGGCGAGATTGCCCATCGGATCCTGGCCCGGGCGCATGATTGCCACGCGCCACCGGGAACCGGCCCGCGTCATCGCGCCGCCGTGGAGGCTGGGGATCAGGCCCGAGCGCACCAGCGACGACTTGCCGCTGCCGGAGTGTCCGAGGACGGAGAGGAAACGCGTGGTGCGCAATCGTCGCAGAAGCTCGTCGGTCTGCTTCTCGCGTCCGAAGAAGAGGTAGTCCTCGTCGGGCTCGAACGGGCGCAGTCCCGGAAACGGATTGACATCCGCCGTCGGGTCGAGACCGATGCTGATGCCGGAGCTGCTGGAGCTGCGGGGGACGGAGCTCATGATGAAGATTCCCGTGCGATCAGGACCGCGCCCAGCAGCGGGGCGAGCAGCGAGGGATCGAAGCCGCCGGCCGGCTCGAGGATCAGCATTGCCTCGTGTGTGCGAAAGCGCTCTTTCTGCGGCGTGACCGGTGCGCCGACATAGATGGCGCGGGCGAGCAACGGCCGCTCGCGTCCCAGCGCAGCGCTCTTCTGCAGCTCGCGCAGCTTCCGCCGCAGCCATAGCTCGTCGCCGGCGCCGTAGTAGAGAACGATCACGTCGGCCGAGCGGAGGTTCTCCTCGTGCTCGAGCCGCGCCTGCGTTTCATCGTCGTCGAAGAAGGGCAGGACGACTTCGAATCCTTCGCTGAAGAGATGATCTTCGAGAGGCTGCACAGCGGTAACGTCCTGCTGATCGCAGAGAAGGTACAGCCGCAGATGCTCCTGGTCCGCGGGCGCGGCGGCCGCCTTCACGATCACGGCGGCCGGCGGATTCAGCTTCCGGTAAATGAATGCCTTCAGCTCCTCGATCGGAACTGCCAGCAACTCCGCGGTGGCGTGAACCTGGGGATTGGTCTGCAGACTGTGGACGAATGTCTTCTGGCGCTCGTCCTCGATCTCCAGTCCCGGCGGAAGCCAGATGATGCTCGACAGCCCGGTCCCGCGGGCGGCGGCCTCCGAGGCGAGCTGCTGCTGCCGCGCCACCATCGAGTCGATTGATCCGTCGGGCACGAGACCGTAGTTACGTCCGACAAGATGGATCGAGACCTGACATCGCGCGAGTTGCTCGCGCACCATCGCGTCGAGATCCGGAGCGACGAGCGGCAGCGCGCGGTCGGGGAGGACTTCGTAGCCGTTGCGGACCAGGTCGCGCTTGATCGCTTCGCGCTCCTCGCGCAACTCGAAGCTCGTCTCGGCGAGGAAGAGCGTCCCCTTCGGCGCCGCCGGTGCGGCGCTGACGGCGTCGTCGCTCATCAGGTCGAGAAGCTGCGCAATGTCGAAGGCGAGGTCGTCGAGCTTCGTCAGGAACGCGCGCTCCGTGCCGTAGTCCCGCGACAGCTCCCGCGGCCGGCCGGCCTCGTCGTAGACGAAGAAGTCGTAGCCGATCATCGGCTGCACTTCCTCGGGGAGCCGCTCGCGGCTGACCGGGGTCTTCACCACCTTGAAGATGCGGGCCTTGTCGCCGATGCGTGCGCCGCCGGACTGCTCGGCAATGCGGTAGAACTCCTTCAGCTCCCGGTTGCACCATTCCGACTGCACGTAACGCGGCGAGACCACCGAGACCAGCGCCGCAATCCGCGGAAGGCGATCGAGAATGGTGTCGGCAAAGATGTCGTTGCCCTGCAACTTCGGATCGCGCCAGATCTTCGGCTTCTCCCCCCGCACCTGACCGACACGGATCTCCAGCAGCCTGTGCAGTTCCGAGATCCAACCCTGATCACCAGCGATCAGAGCCTCGTTGTCAATGTGTGCATAGCTGATGAGGAAATCGTGCTCGAAGGCCATGGGTATAGGGACCAATAATGGATGCTGGGACTACTACAGGAGTGATGCAGCGAGGCATTTCCCTACCCCTCCTCGTCGCGGCATTTGCTGATAGAGAACGTGGCTGCCGAGGATCGATTCCTTCAGCCGGCGCGACGGAAGCGGCGCGTTGAAGAGCAGCATCGCGTCTTCGAGGTGTGTTACCCAGCGCGTCGAGCGTTCATCACTCGCCATCGCTGACCCGCCGGCGACGACATCCAGCGCATATCCGATTTCGCTTCCGGTCGCCGTGCGTCCGCGACACCCTTCCCGAACGTTCGGATCACCTCTCGTGGCGTTTCGAAAACGGGATGAAGCGTCTTCGTCGTCCCGCAACTTCAGTCCTCATCTACGCATTCTGGTGACGGGCTGCACGTTCGAAGGTGTCCATCGTCACTACTAGCGGGTACGGCCAGTCACCGCAGGGTTTGACGGCGTGGCCTAGCTTCGAGTCCTCAAACAAGAAACAAGCTGGCTGACGACGAACTGCTTGACGTGATCCATGACGCGCAATCGAAAGTATTCAGACCTCAAGCCGTCGTCTTCCGACGTCCTTCAATTCACAAGACATTGCCGGCCAGGCCGCATCCTGGCGCAATCGGTCAACAGGAAACCATCACCTCACTCGTCTTCACCTGGGCAATCGTGGTGTTCGCTTACAAGAGATCGAGAGGAATACTCTCGCACAGCATCGAAGGGAGACAACGATGACGACGACTACGATAGAGAAGGACACGCTGGACGCTGTACACACCGATGAGTCACAAATCGCAGTGCATTGGAAGGAAGAGGAGTACTACGCTCCGTCCCCGGACTTCGTGAAGCAGGCGAACCTGACCGATCCTTCGGTCAACGAGCGTTTCGCAGAAAAGAACTTCCCGCAGTGCTTCGAGGAGTACGCGGACATGCTCACCTGGTACGAGCGCTGGAACACGGTGCTCGACACGCAGGACCCGCCGTTCTGGAAGTGGTTCGTCGGCGGCAAGATCAACGCTTCCTACAACTGCGTCGATCGGAATCTTGCCCTCTACCGGAACAAAGCCGCCATCGTCTTCGTCCCCGAGCCGGAGGACGAAGAACCGCAGGTACTCACCTATCAGGAGCTGTACGTGCGCGTGAACGAGTTCGCGGCGCTGCTGCGCAGTTTCTGCGGTCTCAAAGCCGGCGATCGAGTGACCATCCACATGCCGATGGTGGCCGAGCTGCCGATCACGATGCTCGCGTGCGCGCGCCTCGGTGTCATCCACTCCGTTGTGTTCGGCGGATTCAGCGGCGAGGCCTGCGGCCTCCGCGCCGCGGACTCCGGCAGCAACGTTCTGATCTACATGGACGGCTACTACCGCGGCGGCAAGATGATCGATCACAAAGCCGGCGCGGAGATTGCCGTCGCCACGGCTGCAAAGGAAGGGCAGAAGATCGACAAAGTCCTCGTCTGGAAGCGCTATCCGGGCAAGTACACGTCGGCCACGCCCATGGTTCCGGACCGCGACTTCTTTGTCGACGAGATTCTCAAGGACTTCAGGCGCGCGATCGTCGACCCCGTCCCGATGGATTCCGAGGCGCCGCTTTTCCTCATGTACACCAGCGGCACCACCGGCAAACCGAAAGGCTGCCAGCATCGCACCGGCGGATATCTGGCGTACGTCACCGGAACATCCAAGTACATCCAGGACATCCATCCGACGGACACCTACTGGTGCATGGCCGACATTGGCTGGATCACCGGACACTCGTACATCGTCTACGGTCCGCTCGCTCTGGGCGCAACGTCGGTGATCTACGAGGGCTTGCCAACCTATCCCGACGCGGGACGTGTCTGGAGAATCGCTGAGCGTCTGGGCGTGAACATCTTCCACACCTCGCCCACAGCGATTCGTGGACTCCGCAAAGCCGGACCTGACGAACCGATGAAGTACAACTACCACTTCAAACACATGACCACGGTCGGCGAGCCGATCGAGCCCGAAGTGTGGCGCTGGTACTACAACATCGTCGGCAAGACAGAAGCGGTCATCGTCGACACCTGGTGGCAGACCGAAAATGGCGGCTTCCTCTGCAGCACCAAGCCGGCCATGGACAAGATGAAACCGGGCAGCGCAGGACCAGGTGTTCCGGGCATCTATCCCGTGATCTACGACGAGAACAATCAGGAGGTCAAGGCGGGAAGCGGCAAAGCCGGCAACATCTGCATCCGCAATCCGTGGCCCGGAATCTTCCAGACCATCTGGGGCGACCGCGACCGCTTCGTGCGCCAGTACTACGCGAAGTACTGCCGGGATACGAAGAGCAAGAGATGGCAGGATTGGCCGTACTTCGCCGCCGACGGTGCCGTGCAGGCAGGCGACGGGTACTTCCGCATCCTCGGACGGGTCGATGATGTCATCAACGTCGCCGGCCACCGGCTCGGCACCAAGGAGCTCGAGTCGGCGTGCCTCACCGTGACGGAGGTGGCCGAAGCCGCTGTCGTGCCCGTCGTCGACGAGATCAAGGGGCGGGTACCGGAGATTTACATCTCGCTCAAGCCCGGATACGCTGCCAACAAGGAGATCAGCGACAAGGTCATCGCCACGCTGGAAACCATGATCGGCAAGATCGCGCGGCCGAAACGGGTGCACATCGTCCCGGACATGCCCAAGACACGTTCAGGCAAGATCATGCGCCGCGTCCTGGCAGCGATTTCCAACACTCTCGACACGGGTGACATCACCACGCTGGCCAACCCCGATGTGGTGGAACAGATTCGCATCACCGTTCAGGGCAAGGAGAAGCTGGCATTCCGTGAAGGGCCTGAGGATCTGAAGCAGTTCGGCACTCAGGAGTAATCAACACAATCCCATCGCTCACTCGGCGGGATCCGGATCACGGCCTCTGACAACGGAGGCCGGTCCGGATCTCGCTTTTTCCGCCGGCACACCAAACGGAGACCGCACATGTTGGTCCGCGACGTCATGACCAGTCCGGCCGTTGTCATTCCGCCGGACACGACTCTCGAGGACGCCTATCGCGTCATGTACGAGAAACAGATCCGGCACCTGCTCGTCGTCGAACAAACGCATCTCGTGGGCGTGATCACCGATCGCGATCTTCGTCTGGCGACCAGCGCGCTCACCCTTTCGCCGCATCTTCCCGGCTGCGGCATTTCGGACGTCATGTGCCGCGATCCGCTGACCGCCGATCCGTCCGATCCGATCGAAGATGCAGCGTTCCGGATGCGAGAGCGCAAGATCGGCTGTCTTCCGGTGATGGAGGACGGCGCGGTGGTGGGGATCATCACCGGCATCGATCTGCTCGACGCGTTGCTGCGCATGACCGGTGTGGACAAACCCTCCGGCCGCCTGGAGATCCGGCTTCCCGACCAGCCTGGCGAGTTGGCCCGGTTGACCAGCTTCCTCAGTCACCGCGACGTCAACATTCATTCGATCCTCAGCCACCCCGAGGGGGAGTGGCTGCGAACGGTTCTTCGCGTCGGTTCGATCGAGACGCGCGCACTTGCTCACGATCTTCGGGAGGATGGATTCGATGTCGTCTGGCCGGCGGAAAAGCCATGGCCGAGGTGATCTACCATCCGGCCTACCGGGACTACTCGTTCGGCGAAGACCACTCGTTCAGTCCGCTGCGCGTCGACATGGTTCTCGACCTGCTCGGGTCTCTCGGACACCGCGTTGAGACCGTCGCGCCAGAACCAGCCACCCATCAGGAGATCGTCGAGGTCCACTCCGACTACTACGTGCGCCGTGTTGCCGCCCTGAGCGCCGGCGAGACCGTTCCGGATTGCGAAGAGTATGGGCTCGGCACTCCCGACAATCCCGTCTTCCCGGGCATGGACGAGGCGGCCCGATGGCTGGTCGGCGGTGCACTCCACGGCGCCCGCATGATCGACGGCGGCGCCAAACGCGTGCTCCAACTCGGAGGAGGACTGCACCACGCGCAACGGAACATCGCCTCCGGCTTCTGCATCTACAACGATCTGGCGATCGCCATCCAGCATCTGACCCGCCGCGGACTATGGGTTGCCTACCTCGACATCGACGTTCACCACGGCGACGGCGTGCAGCAGATTCTCTACGAGGACAAGCGCGTCCTGACCATGAGCTTTCATGAGTCGGGGCAGTACCTCTTCCCCGGCACGGGAGACGTCCATGAGATCGGATCGGGTCTGGGACGCGGCTACAAGCTCAACGTCCCGCTGCAGCCGTTCACCGAAGGAGAGAGCTATATCGAGGTCCTCCAGCAGGTCGTTCCGCGCGCGCTCCGGCAATTCTCTCCCGCGGTCCTCGTCGTGCAGGCCGGCGCGGACGCGCACGTCGACGATCCTCTTGCGGACCTCATGCTCACCACTCTCGATTACGAACGAATCTTCCGTCTCATCCTCGGATGGGCCGACGAGCACACCGGCGGCCGCGTCCTCTTCACCCTCGGCGGCGGCTATTCGTTCCGCGCAACGCCCCGCGTCTGGACACTCCTCTACCTTCTGTTGCATGACCTGCCGGTGCCGAAAGAGCTTCCGGAGGCATGGCGATCCAGATGGAGCGCTGTGATGGGCGGTCAGGCCCCAACCCAATTCCACGACGCTCCCCTACCTGCCAACGCCGTCCCCGCACGCGCGGAAATCGAGCGCCGCAACCGCCAGACCGCGGATCGCCTGTTCGAAGCAGTCCGGCCTTACTGGTTCTGATCGGTCGGTTTTGCAGGCGAGGGCAGCCGCTGGCTGATTATTCAACCAATTGAGGTCGCCCAACCTCAACTCAAGGTTGTTCAACCTGAAGTTGAGGTGATCTGATCTTAAATCAAGGTTTCTAAACCTCAATTCAAGGTTGTCAGACCTTGAATTAAGGTTACTCAACCTCAAATTAAGGTTACGAGTCCTCAAGTTAAGGTCGTAAAACCAAAATTTGAGGTTGCTCAACGTAAAGGACTCTTTCCGGAATCCGCACTCGCGCGGATCGACATTCCGAAGCGAGACCGTTCGATGAGGATGATAATGCTTCGAAGCGTGATTCAGGATTTCGGAAAGAGGGTAGTTGGACTGAGCCGCCGCGCGCTGCATGGGGATTGAATCGTGGAAGGGGTGGTGGAGGTGGTGGATACGAGACGGTGTTGACCGGCGATGGCAGGCCGAAGATGGGTCGAGAGAACGTTGCAGAGGCGATGGGAGTGGCGATTCTGAGCATCGTCGATCTGTGCCGGTGGAAAGCGAGTAACAACCGAACTGGAAGACAACAGATAGCACAGGACAATCGCTGTGGATCGTCGGAGCAGGGACCGGAAACGCGTCGAAAGGATCACGAAGAGTCCTCATAACGGGGCGTGGCCATGGCTGGCTCGATCTGATCGACGTCCCGCATGAATCCTTCTCCGCAGCGAGGACAACGATGCTGCTCCGGGAGTTGGTCACGCTGGTCACGTTGCGTAAGAGCAACGGTCTTGTCTCCGATGAGCTCGCGTGCGCGGGAGAGATTGCTGGTGCGAGAGCGATTGGCCATGAAGCCGTAGTAACGAATGCGTACAAAGTGGCGCGGGACGACGTGAAGCAGGAAGCGCCGGAGGAACTCGCCCGCTGTGAGCGACATGATCTTCGGCTGATTGCCATTGGCGTAGTCGCGGTAGCGGAAGCTGACGTGCTGGCCGTCGAAGGAGACGATGCGGGAGTTGCTGACGGCGATGCGGTGGGTGTAGTTGGCCAGATAGCCGAGCACCTGAGCAGGACCACCAAAAGGTGCTTTCGCGTAGACGACCCACTCTTTTGCCGAAGCACGGGCGAGCAGCAGATCGAGTGCTACCGAGTCAGCGACGGACGCCGTCGGGATCTTGAGTTGGCCACTACGCCAGGCTTCGCCCAGTGACGCGCACAAGAGTGTACGAAAGCGCCGCGAGAGAACGCGTACAGGAAGAAAGAACGTTGGCTTGCGGACGCCGATCCATCGGTTCCCGTCAAGGGAGAAGCCGCCGCCTGGAACGACGCAGTGAATGTGTGGATGAAGCGTCAGTGTCTGGCCCCAGGTGTGAAGCACACAAAGCGCGCCGATCTGGGCATGGAGACGACTGCGTGCGATGTCGGTGAGAGTCGCTCCAACGGCACGGAAGAGCAGATCGTAGAAGACCCGCGGAGCATGAAGTGCGAGAACATTGAGCTCCTCGGGAACGGTGAAAACCACATGGAAATACGGCACCGGGAGCAGCTCTGCCGAACGAGCATCGAGCCAGGCCCGGCGTGCCGAAGCCTGGCACCGCGGACAGGCGCGATTGCGGCATGAGTGCCATTGGATGTGCTCGTGTCCACAGTGGTCACACTGCTGGCGTGTCCCGCCCAGGGCGGGCGTACGGCAGGCGCCGATCGCGCGTAGAGCCTTCCTCTGAGCCGTGGTGGTTCGATGGGTGCGGCAGTAGTCCTCACCGCAGGCCCGCACGATCGCGCCGAGATCGCTCTCGGCGGCAGCCACGGCTCACCGAGCTGGCATGAGGCCGGCCACGATCTGATCGAGAGGACTGATGATGGTGCCCAGCGTCTGAGGCGAGACGTGCGTGTACGTCTCGGTAGTGTGGACGTTGGTGTGGCCGAGCAACACCTGAACCACCCGTGTGCTGGTCCCCTTCTCGATCAGATGTGTCGCGTACGAATGGCGCAGAGTGCGGGCCGTAATGATCTTGCGAAATCCGGCCGACCGTGCCGCGCGACGGACATACTTCTGAACGGTAGTGTCACTGAGCGGCCGCGACCGATCCTGATCTCTGGCAAACAGAAGATCGGTCAACTTCTCCCGGCGCCAGTGCTCACGCAGAAGCTCGAGTACCAGCGGCGAGAGCGGCACATAGCGATCCTTCTTTCCCTTGCCCTGTCGAATGCGGATGAGCATCCGTGAGGAATCGATATCGCCAGCTCGAAGAGCCAGAGCTTCGCCCAGTCGCAACCCCGCCGAGTAAATGGTCGTCAGCAGCACTCGATAGCGCGGGATCTCAATGGAAGCAAGAAACCGAGCGGTCTCTTCGACCGAGAGCACCACCGGCAGATGCTTCTCGGTTCGCGCATAGGCAACGCGCACGACTTGGTCCGGACGGTTGAGAACCTCGACGTAAAAGAACCTCAACGCACATACGACCTGATTGAACAGACTGGCCGAGACATGCCTGGTCTCTCGCAGCCAGATCTGATACTCAGTGATCTGTGCTGCGCCAAGTTGTTCAGGGGACTTGCCGAAGTGCCGCGCAAAACGTGCTACGGCCTCGATGTACGTCTCCTCGGTTCGTGGTGAGTAGTTCCGGGTGCGAAGAATGCTCCGCATCCGCTCGCGCAATGGGGTAGTGACCATGACGAATCTCCTTTCGCGTTGAAGTTGCTCGCTCCAACACCATCGGTTCGTCTTCGGTCACTTGCCTCTCTGCGTCACTCTCCCATTCATGCGCAGCACGCCGCCGACAGGCGGCTTAGTCCAACTT
>JADGNZ010000088.1 GCA_017883205.1 Thermoanaerobaculia bacterium
TGGCCGGGTCAGCACCCCATTCGAGCCGGCCATGTACGACCGCCGGTCTCTGGCTCGGGAATCGGACTCCATGGCTCAAGAGTCGCCTCTGCGTGGCCGTCAATCTCGGTCCGCGTCATGAGAAAGTCAATAGGCGAATCACGATATCTCGTAACTCACTGATTCCACGCTGTATTTTCATCTAAACGAAACCGTGACCAGGAGGCAGCGAAGAAGCTCTCTCTTTCTTGCGAGAGGTGCGGAGCTTCTCGCAAGAAGACCGGGACTTCTCGCAAGAAACCCGAGGACTTCTCGCAAGAAGCGCGGGACTTCTCGCAAGAAGCGCGGGACTTCTCGCAAGAAGCGCGGGACTTCTCGCAAGAAGCCCGAGGACTTCTCGCAAGAAGCGCGGGACTTCTCGCAAGAAGCGCGAGGACTTCTCGCAAGAAGCGCGGGACTTCTCGCAAGAAGCGCGGGACTTCTCGCAAGAAGCCCGAGGACTTCTTGCAAGAAACCCAGGGCTTCTCGCAAGAACCAGCGGACTTCTCGCAAGAAGCCAAGGACTTCTCGCGAGAGGCCCGGGGGGCGAACGTAGCGCCGTCGGCTCGACGGCTGTATCGCCGGCGGCTCGCCGGCGACTTTTGAAACCGCCACCGAGCCGGTGGCGGTACAGCCGCCGGGCCGGCGGCGCTACGCTGGGCTGCGGCGGTACGCTGGGCTGCGGCGCTACGCTTTGCTTCTCACGAGCCTGTTGATGCCGGTAGATTCGGTCCTGTTCTTTCACCGCTGCGCTGGAAGTCCTGGCGCCGTCTGCTACGCGCACCTGCAAGCAGGTCCACGCCTGATTGCGGGACGTGGCACGTCGCGGTAGCGTAGCTTCCGTGGCGCCGCGCGTGACCGTTCTGTTGGCGACGTACAACGACGAGCCGTTTCTCGGCGCGGCGATCGACTCCGTTCTCGCGCAGACCTTCTCCGACTTCGAGCTGCTCGTCGTCATCGATGCTTCCACTGATCGTTCGCACGACATCGTCGAGAGCTACCGCGACCCGCGCGTTCGTCTCCTCGTGAATGAGACGAACGTCGGTCTCGCGGCCTCGCTCAACCGCGGTCTGGCGATCATCGCCAGCGACTATGTGGCTCGTCTCGATGGCAATGACCTCTCGTTCCCGGAGAGGCTGGCCCGGCAGGTCGCCTATCTCGACGCACATCCCGAAGTCGCCGTCGTGGGCTCCCAGGCAACGCTCATCGATATCGCCGGGCGCAGAGTCGGAAAGGCTCGCCGGCCGGCGACTGAGCTCGGAATGCGCTGGCACCGCATTTTCGGCAGTCCTCTCATCCACAGTTCGGTGATGTTCCGCCGCGCCATCGTGTGGGACGCGCTCGGCGGGTACGATAGTCGGTACCGTTTCGGCGAGGACTTCGAGCTCTGGAATCGCCTGGCGAAGGAGCATGCCATGCGCAATCTCCCCGAGGCCCTCGTTGCCTACCGCGACGACCCAGGCTCGATGAGCGGCGCCGCACGACACCCCGCGCGCGATGGATATCTGGCGCGGAAAGCGCCGCTGGTTTACGAGAACCTGCGCGAGGAGCTGCGCTGGGACGATGTGCCTCGCCGGTGGGCGGAGCGCTGGGTTGAGACCGGCGATGCACTGATCCCGCAAACTGCCGATGACGTCCGCGATGTCGTGGCGATGATCGAGTCCTGCGCCGGCCGTTTCGCCTCGCTGCATCCCCGGGCTGCCGCGAATGAGGAAGTGATCGCCCATCAGGCAGGGATGCTCGCCCGCGCTCTCGTCAAGGCGCCGGTGGCTGGCCGGCTGTTCTCACTGCAGCTCTGGACGATGATTTGGCGCCGTCACCGAACGACGGCCGTCCGCGCGCTTCCCCGATTCGCGACCGTTCTCCTCTTCGGTCAGAGTCCTCTGCGCTTCCGGCGCAAGCTTCGCAGGCGACGCGCCGAGAGCGTGCGACGTCAGACGTCATCGACGCAGTAGCGTGACGTCATCGCGTCGCATCGCGAAAACCGGCGCTGCCCATCTCCGCCAGCTCGTGAATCTCACGCAAGCCAATGCGAAAGCGGCCTACCGACTAGCGCGGC
This sequence comes from Thermoanaerobaculia bacterium, assembly GCA_017883205.1. Classification (GTDB taxonomy): domain Bacteria; phylum Acidobacteriota; class Thermoanaerobaculia; order Gp7-AA8; family Gp7-AA8; genus JADGNZ01. The sequence goes on from JADGNZ010000088.1 coordinate 2,078, forward strand.
GGTTTTGCCGATGTCGTCGCGGAACTGTTCGAGCAGTTGCCGCCGAATGGCCGGGGATAGTGGCTCAGGACGCCGGAGAAGGAGCCGCTGAATCCTGCCGGTGATGCCGCTGTCTCGCATCGACGATGGAAGGAGACGGTGGACGAAGAGCCCCGTCTTGACCACGATCCGGTTGGCGACGACCGATCGGGGAACCGCGGCGCGGTTGTGAAGCGTAGTGACATCGACGTCGAATGTTGGGTCGACCCCGAGGAACTCGTAAAGGTCCTGCACGACCGCGTGCGGGTTCGCTACCAGGTCATCGAAGAGGATCACTTTGATCCGGTTCCTGGCGAATCGGTCGAAATAGCGCGAGAGGTTCGGGTGATAGAGACTCGATTGGAAGTAGTAGCTAAACGGCCGCATCGCTTCCTCGACGCCGCACCGCTCCTCCCCGCCCTGGAGACGGCCAAGGTAGCTCGAGTAAGCGCGGTCGGCGGGATTTCGCAGCGAGACGACCAACCGAACGCCGGGAAGATCCGCGGCAATCCTGTCGGGAGCCGAGGGACTATTCAGGTAGTGCGTCGTGGCCTCGCCGACGGCGCGTTGCGAGGTGGCGTCGCTGAAAAGGCGCTCGTAGGCCTCGCGTGAAACGATCTCCAGCCTGCCTTCGGCCAGCCCCTCGGACCAGAAATACCGCGGCTCTTTCACGGGGCTCATGTAGACGTCGGGATGCTGACGCAGATAGTGATACAGAGAGGTGGTCCCCGCCTTCGCCGCACCGATGATCAGGAAGTTCGGAAGGGTCATGCCGAGGCGGATCTTATGCCGTGGAGCAACCTCGGACGAAAGGGATCAGATCGCGCGAGATGAAACACAGTTTCCCGTAAACGCGGGTCGAAGGGCTGGCCCCAGGCTCCCCTTCCGTTATCATCCCGCCGAAAAGAAATCCGCTCGTAAGGGGACCGTCATGAAGCGAGTCGCAATCGTCGTAATCGTCCTGCTCTCCACTGCCTGCCATAAGAATGAGGCGCCGGCTTCCCAGGCGGCCGCGCCGGCACCAGTGGCAACTGCGAGCTCTGTGGCTCCGCAGGCCACAGCGAAGACCGCCGCCGAGCCCGACCTGGCCAGTCTCGCTTCGGGAGCGTTCTTCGTCGTCCATCCCGAGAGCAGCGGTGACCTCTACTACATGATCGATGATGACGACACGACGGGGTTCGTCACCGACACGATGAATCAGCCGGCGGTGCTGGAACTGGCCGGCCGCAGCGTCATCCACTCGCTCGCGTTCCGCACGCAGAAGGACGAGGTCGACTCGCGCTACCCCAAAGACCTCCTCATCGAGATGTCCGACACCAGCGCGCAGAGCGGCTTCTCGACCATCGCCGATCTGCACTTCCCGCCGGAGCCGCTCGATGGCAAGACGTTCCCCGTGAGCGCATCCGTTCCCGGGCGCTGGCTGCGCATCACGCCGAAGTCGGCGCAGAGCGGCAGCGTGTTCCAGATCATGGACTTCTACGCGCGGGGCGAACAGCTCAGCGCCGAGGCGCCGCCAAATGTGACCGGGAGCTGGAATCTCGACGGAGGCGCTCTCGAGATCAAGCAGGACGGCCCATCCGTGACCGGCTGCCTCGGCGAAAGACCATTCAGTGGCGGCATCGAGGGACGAGCCTTGAAGTTCACCGCCGATTTCGGGGAGAACGGCAAGGGACCGGCGATTCTGGTCATCGCCGGCGACGGCCATCACCTCACCGGCGGCTGGTGGCGCGGCGACAGCAAGGTCGAGGAGCGTCCGAAACTATCGCTGCTCTCCGCGGTTCGCAAAAGCGACACGCCGAGTGCGGCCTGCGCCGCCTGGAAGAAAGAAGATCCGATCACCTCCGAGCTGCGCGAGCACAAGCGCGTCCGCCTCTACGGCATCAACTTCGATAGCGACTCCGATCAGCTTCGCGCCGAGTCGAAGCCGGTGCTGGACCGGGTCGCGGCGATCCTCAAGAGCAACGCAGCATGGAAGCTCACCGTGGAAGGTCACACCGATTCGACGGCAGCCGCCGAACACAATCAGGATCTGTCCGATCGCCGCGCGCGCACGGTGGTCACTTATCTCACCGCCGCCGGCATCGATGGCGCGCGCCTGACCGCGAAAGGATTCGGCGCCAGCACGCCCGTAGCGACAAATGAGACCGAGCTTGGACGCGCGGCAAACCGGAGAGTCGAGCTGACGAGGGAGTGAGGAAGAAGGGGTCAGGTCTAAAGTTGAAAGTAAAGAGTTGTCCGCAGATGACGCAGATAGAACGCAGATCGAAAACGGTTCTATCTGCGGGATCGGCTTCGTTCCCTTCAGCCCATTGGGCAAGGGATTCCTGACAGGCAAGATCGACGAGACCACGACCTTCGACAAGACCGACTTCCGCAACACCGTTCCGCGCTTCAATGCCGAGAACCGGAAGGCGAATCAGGCGCTGGTCGATCTGGTGAGCAGGATCGCGGCGAAGAAGAAGGTGACGCCGGCGCAGATCGCGCTGGCATGGCTGCTCGCGCAAAAGCCGTGGATCGTCCCCATCCCCGGCACCACCAAGCTCCACCGCCTCGAAGAGAACCTCGGCGGCGCGAACGTTGCGCTCACGCCCGACGATCTCCGCGAGATCGAGAGCGCCGCGGCAGAGATCAACGTGCAAGGCGCAAGGTACTCCGAGGGAGCGCAGAAGATGATTGATCGGTGATTTCGCGACCTCTGTGTCCTCTGTGTCTCTGTGGTTCAAAAAGCCTTAACCACAGAGACACAGAGGACACAGAGATGACGTCGCAAGCGGATTCAGTTGACGCGGTGGCCCTCACTTCGCATCCGCCGCGGCGGCATTGATCGAGTCCCATACCTCCGTTTTCTCGGCGGTGTCGTGCGCGGCGGCCATGGCCTTGTCGAAGTACTCCTTCGCCTTTGCCGGATCGCCCTTCGCCGCGTACACCTCGCCGAGGCCGGTGTAGACGCGCCAAAGCTCGCGGCTGGAGGGGTGCGCGGCAGCGTAGTTGTTCAGGTAGCTGATCGACTCGTCGTACTTCTTTGCGCCCAACGGGATGCCGTATCCGGACCCGATCGTCTCCTCCTCGGTGGCGATCGACGCCGCGCGATCGCGCAGCTCCGCGGCCCCTTTGGCATCGCCTTTCTTCTCGAGCACCGCCGCCTTCGTGCGCAGGCCGCCGTACGTCGTACCGAGCGCGAGGGAATGATCAGCGTATGCCAGCGCGGTGTCGGGATCGCCGTTGCGCAGTTCCCATCGCGCCGCGGCCGCCCACGCATTCGGATCCCAGTGCTTTCCGCCGCGTAGCGTGTCGCTGATCGAAGACCGGATTGTGGCCTTGAGATCGACCTCGATCCTGATCGGAACGCGCAGCTTCTCCCACCGCAGTGAAGCGATGGCGGAGTTGTTTGTCACGTCGTCGAACCTATAGGTGAGCCGCTCCTCGGAATCAGCCGACGTCTGCGGCGTCACGGTCACGCGCAGGACATCCTCGGATGGGTCGTAGTTGTAGACACCCCAGTCGCCGGTGAATTTGCTGAAGATCATCGTCCACTGCGAGGCCGCCGGAATTGCATAGAGGGCGTACGTTCCGGCGGGCAGCATCTGTCCTTCGACCTTTACAGGCGTGGAGAACGAGATCGTGGTGTTCTCATTCGCGCCGGTGCGCCACGGTGAACCGTACGGCACGAGGCCGTTCCAGATCTTTCGCTTGTTCACCGCGGGGCGGTGATAGGTGATGGTGACGTCGGTGACACCGATGGTCTGGCCAACGGTGGCAGCGGGACTCGGCTCCGGCAGTCTGATCGCCGACTGCCCGGCGGCGCTCAGCGCGGCAAGAAAGAGGGCGGTTCCGATCGCAATGCTCTTCATGCCCGCAATCTTAGAGCGAGCGCGGAGGCCCTTCTTGTATCGATCGTGTAACGTGCAGCGAACGGGCAATGCGCCGTTACAGGATCTCCTTCACCGTTTCCGCCGGCCGCCCCACCACCGCCCGCCCGCCGCGGACGACGATCGGGCGCTCGATGAAGATCGGATGCTCGGCCATCGCGCGCAGCACCTCGTCGTCCGGCGTGGCGTCGCCGAGGCCGAGGGCCTTGTACTGCGGCTCGCCGCGCCGCACGATGTCGATCGGGCGAACGCCGAGCAGCTTCACGATCCGGCTAAGTTCGGCGACGGACAGCGGATCCTGCAGATACTCGCGGACCGGCAGCTCGACGCCCGCCTCGCGCACGAGCGCCAACGCAGCGCGGCTCTTGCTGCAGCGAGGGTTATGGAGGAAGAGGTCAGTCATTGGGGAAGGGTATAGCGGGTAGCTCGCGGATCCCGAAACACGAAGAATTAAGGGGAAATTAAGGGTTGGGTTGACGCACGCTGATTGGCGTCGTACTTCGTCTCGCTCCTGATGTTCGAGGCGCACTACACGCAGGCCCTGATCGAGATCGGCGAATCGGATGTCGTTTCGCCGCTGGACGAGAGAACGCGCAACCGTTAGCGGATACAACGGCTACTGGCTATCGTCATGGCACGGGTCCGGTTTAACGGACCCAGTGACAGCTTCATCATCCTTCTGCTGCTTCTTCGGCCGCCACTGCTGATCGATATACCCCGCGATGTCCCATGCTTCCTGTTCCGTCAGCTCGCCGCCGGAGCCGAGGGGCATGTTCGCGTGGACGAATTTAGCGAGGGTTTTCGGCTTGGCCATGCCGGCGTAGGCGTCGAACGAGCTCGGGCCCCAGAGCGCCGGGCGGTAGTACGTGTTGCTGTCGTAGCGGCCCTGGCCATCCGCGCCATGGCAGAACGCGCATTTCTGTGCGAACACGGCCGCGCCGTTCGTCGGGTTCGGCGTCAGCGGGGCGATCTTCGGGAAACTGCAGGGTGGCGTTTCCGTTCCGCGGAGGTCGCGCCACTTCTGCGTCAGTTCGTCGATGTACGTGACGAGCGCCATCATGTCCGCGTTGTGCGCGCACGACGTGTCGGGGTCGCAGATCTTGGCGCCGTTCATGCTGTTCTCGAAACACGAGTTGATGCGTTTGAACAGGTTCTCACGCGGGCGGTAGCGCTCCGACGAGCCGACCCACCACGCCGCCTTCTTGTCCGTGCCGGCCTTCAGATGGCAGCTCCCGCAATGCAGCTTTGCCACGACGAACGGCTGCGGCACAATCTCGTACGTGTGCAGCGTCACCTCCCGCGCGCGCTTCACCGCGTCCGAATTCTTATGCGTCGGGTCGAACGGCGGAAGCCGAAGAGTCGGGAGGGCGTCGTTCAATGAGAACGTGAAGTCTGCGGACACGAAGCGGTCACGGCGCGTCGTGCGGGCCATTGCATGGCAGCCCATGCAAGACGACGTCGGCTGGATGAATGTTTCCAGCGTCGTGTTGGCCAGGTTGGGCGGCACCACCGTGAATACCGTGTCCCGCTCGCCGGCTGAGGCCGGCCACTGCGTCGAGATGAGCTCGTAGCTCGCGAGCGGCGTCTTCTGCGCGCGCAACTCGTCCTGCAGCAGCCCGTTCAGCTTCGCGATGTTGTCGACGGCCGCCGACGTGTTCGAGCAGACTGGGTCTGTCGACGGAATCGGCGTCGTCCGCGCGACTTGGTTCGGCACGCCGGGGTACGTCTGCAGGTTGGACGGGCAGTCCTTGCACGTCGGATCGAAAAAGTTCGGATGCGCGCCGGCGAAGTTGTTCTTTTGCTCGAACGTCGACCATACCCACTGTGGGACGTTCGGCGGACGATACATGATGTGGAAGCCGACGAGTCCAACGAGACGCCGCACGCAGTGGCGGCCCTTCTTGTCGCACACATCCGCCTCCGTCGACATGTACTGCGACGTCTCGGATCGATCGATCTCCAGCCAAGCGGCCTTGATCAGTATCGAGCCGTCCGGGACATGGATCGACGTCGCGCGCTCCTGAACGCGGCTGCGGTAGTAGCGGTTGCGGACGACGTAATCGAACAGCACCTCGTTCATCCGGATCTCGTAGTGGACGACGCGGTGGCGATGATCCGTGAGCGTGATCGGCAGCGTGCCGTCAGCACCGGTCGGCTGGATATTGGAATCGAGGACATCATCCACTTTCTGCGTTCGGAAGAGCACCTTCCGCTTCGGCAGCGCTACGTTCCACGGCAGCGGCTTCCGCCCGTAACGCAGATAGACCTCGGACGTCTCCTTCCATGTCTCCCAAACGCGCGGACCGGGCGCCGAGATCGGCTGCGTCTTGTCCGGCTGGCCGCGGTGCGCCGGCAACGCCGGCCAGTTCAGCGCGATGAATTCCTCCCACGAGAAGATGTCGAACGCGTGCTGGGTCACGTTGTAGTTGGCGTTGATTGATGGCGCATCCTTCGGCACCACGCACGCGATGCGCGGATTCGGGACCGCAACGCCGCACACCGGCGGCAACGGCACGGGGGGCCCTTCGGTGCACGGTTGCTGCGCGGACAAACTCATCGCCGATACGAGCAGAAAGATGGTTCGCATGGAGATATTAGCTGCCGAACGGAGCGCATTTGCAAGACCTCCACCCTTCGGCAACTTGCGACCGTGGCCCCTCGCCCCGCGAAGCGTGGAGAGGGTGGCCGAAGGCCTGTCTATGCCGGCTTCTCTGTCTATGCCGGCTTCTTCGGCAATGGCTCATTCTTCTTGCGAGTCGTCGCCGAAGCCTTCTGCGCGTTGGCGCGATGCCGTTTGGTGGCGGCTGCTTTATGGCCGGCGGCCTTGCGCCGGCGGCCGAGCGCTCCCTTTTGTGCTGGCGTTTTTGCCATGCGGGCTCCTGCGAATCCTCGAGGATTTGACGCCTCCAAACTCTGTCGTGCGAAGATTTCAGACTTAGTAGTACATACTTTCTCTCTGATTTCCCGCACCAGCTCCCTGTCCTGAGCCCCGATCAATGCCGTACCGCTCGCCGCCGTTGCGCTACTGATGCGAAGACCCACGCGGCGCCGGTCTCGGCAGCATCTTCGGCCCCTCCGAGAATGGCCGTGGTGCCGTCGGCGGAGAGGCAGACGGAAATGCCCTGAGCGGCATTCCCCACCGCGCCGGAACCAACCAGTTTGTCCGATTGAGACCAGAGGCCTCCGTTTCTCGTCCACATCCACGCGGCTCCCAGCTGGTTATCGCCGGGGCCCCCGACGACGGCTGTGTTGCCATCGGCCGAGAGGGACACCGCCCAGCCCTGGTCGGCAACGCCCACCGCACCGGAACCGATCAGCTTCGATTGTTGACTCCAGAATCCGCCGCTCCTCGTCCAGACCCACGCCGCCCCGGCGGTTTGATTGTCAAGCGGCCCTCCGATGATGGCCGTGTTGCCATCGGCCGAGAGCGAAACTGAGTGACCTTGTATCGCGTTTCCGACAGCACCGGAGCCGACCAGCTTGCTTCCCTGCTGTGTCCACAGGCCACCGCTCCTGATCCAAACCCACGCCGCGCCGACGGTAAAATTGTCGTTATACCCACCGATGATGGCCGTGTTGCCATCGGCCGAGAGCGACACGGAACTGCCCGCAAGTGAGGGCGCCACTGCACCGCTGCCGACCAGTTTGTTTCCCTGCTGCGTCCACACTCCGCCGTTCCTGGTAAACACCCACGCCGCTCCCGCCCCTTGATTATCGCCGGGCCCGCCGATGATGGCTGTGTTGCCGTCGGCCGAGAGGTACACCGAAGCGCCCTCGTTTCCGGCCACGGATCCCGAGCCGGCGAGTTTGGCCTGCTGCGTCCAGACTCCTCCGTTCCTGGTCCAGACCAAGGCCGCACCGGAATCACTGTTGTCGTGGGGCTCTCCGACGATGGCCGTGTTGCCGTCAGAGGAGAGGGAGACGGAGTAGCCTTGCGCCTCGCTCCCGAAGGCATCAACGGAGACGAGTTTTTGCTGCTGCGTCCAGACTGCTCCGCTCCTGGTCCAGACCCACGCGGCCCCGACCTGACCGTTGTCGCCGAAGCCGCCGATGATGGCCGTGTTGCCGTCCCCGGATAGCGCCACGGAAAAGCCCTGTGCTGGGATCCCCAGTGCGCCCGTCCCTACGAGCTTCGAGCCCTGCTGCCGGAGCTGCGCGAGGGCCGGCTGGAGAGAGAACATCGTTAGGCACACGAAGCCGAATAGAGCAACCGAACCGCGCACTTTCATTGTCGCAGGACCCTTTCGAAGAGATGGAAGATGGAGTCCGAACTGACGCCGCCGCGATTTTACCCCTGAAGATCGCCGCAGGTTGAGGCCCTCGAGGAGAGCAACGGCAAGACACAGAGGCCGCTGAGGTTGTGATGGCGCACGCACCGTGAGCGTCAGAAACAACCAGTGACCCGATGCACTCTCACATTGACTCGTGCATCACATCCTGAGAAATTGTGCATATGCAGACGACGATTACGATTGCCGAGGACCTTCTTCGGGAGGCGAAGGAACTTAGCGGCAGGTCAGACTCTAGCGAGGCCATCGTCATCTCGCTCGAAGACTACGTCGCGCTGCGAAAGCGGCTCGCTCTGGTCGAAGACCTCTTTAGTCACAAGATCCCGCACTCCAACAAGGTCATCAAGGCCGGGCGTCGTAAGCGGCGATGGTCCTCGTAGACACGACGAGACACGAGCTTTCCGCGGCAGGCGAGATTGTGAGCCTCGTGCGCAGAGTGTGGCCCTGCTCCTCGATCGACGCGCAGTTCCTGGAGCCCCGAACGACATGAGCCGCACGCTGCTGGCGGTGTTGGCCGTGCTCGTGGCGATGGTGTCGTTCCAGACGGGCGCCTCGCTGGCCAAGCAACTGTTTCCGCTCATCGGGCCAGTTGGGACCACCACGCTGCGATTGGGCTTCGGCGCGATGATCCTCTGCGCCATCTGGCGGCCGTGGCGGCAGAAGCTGACTCGCGCCGAACTCCGGACCATCGCCATTTACGGCATGGCCATGGGCGGAATGAACCTCTGCTTTTACATCGCGCTCAAGACCATACCGCTCGGAATCGGCGTGGCCGTCGAGTTCACCGGGCCGCTGGTGGTTGCGGTGATCGCGTCGCGCCGCACCATCGATTTCGTCTGGGCCGCGCTGGCCGCCGCGGGGATCGTCCTCATCCTCCCGATCTTCCGCGCGTCCCCGGCGGTCGATCTCCACGGCGTCCTCTGGGCGCTGCTGGCCGGTGCCTGCTGGGGTGCTTACATCCTCGTCGGCCAGCGCGCCGGCGCCTCGGTGCACGGCGGAACCGCCACCGCGCTGGGCATGGCCACCGGCGCGCTCTTCGTGCTGCCGTTCGGTGTCGCCATCGTGGGCAAGCCGCTCCTGAATCCCGCGATCCTGCCGATCGGAATCGGCGTCGCCATCCTCTCGGGCGCGTTCCCGTACTCGCTGGAAATGATCGGCCTGAAGCACTTGCCGGCGCACACGTTCGGCGTGCTGATGAGCGTGGAGCCAGCGCTCGGGGCGGTGATCGGGCGCATCCTTCTGCAGGAAAGACTCGCGCTGCTGCAGGTCGCCGCGATTGCGTGCGTCATCGCCGCATCGGTGGGCAGCACGCTGTCGAGCCGGCGCGCAGCTCCTGTCAGCGACGTCGCGTAAGGCGGCCTCACTCCCGCCGAAGCAGTGACCGGCATCCCCGCGTACAATCCGCCGATGCCGGCGAAGGATGAGCGCGAGGCCACCATGCGTCGCGAGATGGAAGCGGCGAAGTAGCCACGCGCATCGTCTGGCCGCGCCGGTGCATCGCTCGGCCGGCACTGTGCAACGCCCTGCTTGCGCTGTGCAACGCCCTGCCTGCACTGTGCACCGCTCAGCCCGCGCTGTGGACCGTTCAGCCCGCGCTGTGGATCGCTCAGTCCGCGCTGTGGATCGCTCAGCCCGCGCTGTGGATCGCTCAGCCCGCGCTGTGCATCGCTCAGCCCGCGCTGTGGATCGCTCAGTCCGCGCTGTGGATCGCTCAGCCCGAACTGTGGGTCGCTCAGCCCGCGCTGTGCATCGCTCAGCCCGCGCTGCGGATCGCTCAGCCCGCGCTGTGGATCGCTCAGCCCGCGCTGTGGGTCGCTCAGCCCGCGCTGTGGATCGCTCAGCCCGCGCGGACAATCATCCCGTGCACAGCAAAAACCATCGTGTACACGGGGAAAACAACCCCGTGCACAGCAAAAACCATCGTGGGCACGGGGAAAACAATCCCGTGCACAGCAAAAATCATCGTGGGCACGGGGAAAACAATCCCGTGCACAGCAAAAATCATCGCGGGCACGGGGAAAACAATCCCGTGCACAGCAAAAGTCATCGTGTGTACGGGGAAAGCAATCCCGTGCCCAGCAAAAATCATCGTGTGCACGAGGAAAGGCCGTGTCATCCGTGTCATCCCAGGATGACACCCAATCGGTTCAGTGACTCGGAACCGCTTGCTGCGTCGCACGGCAGTCGGTGCTCAGCCAGTGGATCAACTCGTCGCCGAGCGCCAATCGGTGCGATGAGAAGGGGTGGTCGTCGTCATAGGTGACGAGCTTGACGCGTTTGCCGCCAGCCGCCCGGATTGCTTTGGCCATCCGCTCGTGCATCGGGACGTCTTCGTCGGCCGTGTCACGCGTCGCGGCAACGAGCAGCACCGCATGACCCGCCAGCCCCGCGGCCTTCGTGACGTAATCCCACTCCGGATGCGCCGCCATCTCGTCCAGCAGCGCGGTGGCGTCAGCGCGGACAGGACCACTGGAGGGATTCGTGGTGTTGCGGAAGTCGTCGAGGCTCGCCTTGCGCTCCTCGTCATGCGTCGCAAACCGCTGCCCCGCCCAACCGACATTCCACGCAGCGATTCCCGCCACGCAGACAGACTGCGCCTCGCCCGCGCCGTGCATGAGAGCTAACCACCCACCGAAGCTGTGGCCGACGAGCGCGATCCGCCGCGGATCGAAGTGGAAGCGCGCCACCTGTTCCGGCGCCCGAACCCAATCGACGATGGCCTGCACGTCTTCGAGCGAATTCGCGAACGAGAACGTGCCACCCGATCCCCACAACCCGCGGAAATCGAAATAGACCGCCTGGTACCCCTCCCGCCTCACTGCCTGCGCAAGATCGAGATTCTTCTCATTCCCCGGAAACCCGTGCAGAAACACCACCACCGGATGCGCCCCCGCCCCCGCCGCGAGATAAACCAGCCCATTCAACCGCGCGCCGCCACTCACCACGACTACCTCTTGCATCGATGCCGCCGGCTTCAGCGATGGCTGAGGATCATGCGCGGCGGCGAATGCCGACGCCACGAAGAACTGGATCGGCACGGCGAGAGCAAAGAACGGACGGACGATTCTGTTTGTGCTCATCAACATCTGACTCCCTTCGCGTGTTTGCGGGACCCGCCATTCTCACACGCCTCGCAGTTTCGCCGATCCCGTCACGATCGATGACTGACTCACAGCAATTCGCGCTGCTTGAACGAGAGGGCGGGACGCCGGAGGCGTCGCGGATGGTAGAGAAGATGGAGTGACCCGCGCGCTCAATGTACCTTTTCGTGGGTTGAACCCTTGAGAGGAACAGAGCCACATACAAGGAGGAACGGGTCAT
>JADGNZ010000048.1 GCA_017883205.1 Thermoanaerobaculia bacterium
CGAAGGCCAAGCTCCATCTGACCGCCGACCTTCTGCAAAAACTGATGAAGATGAACAACTCACTGGATTACGTGAAGGTGGGCATCGATGACGATGGGGATCTGTTCGTCAGGTCCGAACTGCAGATGGAGAGCGTGACCGGCGATGAATTCAGCGCGGTGGTAAAGAAGGTCGTCGAAGCCAGCACGAAGATTTCTGACATCCTCAAAGAGTAGCTGTCCCGCGGTTGTGCGGTCTCCCGGGAAGGGGCGCGGACTCACCAGGCAAGCAAGCAAACGCGCTGCTCCGAGACCAAGCAACCGCTGGTCATGAACGGAAACAGAAGGAATCCTCCGTGAGCTCAGAAGCGACAACCGCAAGCAAGATCGAGTGGCAGCCGGTGCTCGTGACCTGTATCGGTGTGGCGGTCCTGCTGCTAGGCGCGTGGCGCTACTATCTGCGGGACCATTTTGGATTTAGCGATGCGCTGGCCTGCGGCCTGCTGCTCATCCCGGCGGCCGCGCTCCTGCTGCTGACGAGTTACGTTTTCCAGCATGCCAGGCTCGCGGTGGTGTTCCCCCTTGTCATGGGCGGAGTGCTCGTTTGCGCCTACCCCCCGTTTGCCGTGGCACTGGGATTGGCACTGGTGGGAGCCATCGTTAGCCCAGCGCTACGCGGGCGTCAGCGAAAATAGGCACGCCGAGGTTACGGTGGGAGTAGCTCGAATGCCGGAGCGCGGCGCGCCTACGTATTCCTACTCCACCACCTCGGCCGACAGATCGATCACCGGGTACTCCATCTTCAGCGACTCCAGTGCGTCCTTGATGACGTCCGCGACGACCAGGTTGCGGTACCACTTTGCGTTTGCGGGGATCACGTGCCAGGGCGCCCATTTCGTCGACGTCTTCTCGAGTACGTCTTGGTACGCGCCCATGTAGTCGTCCCACAGCTTGCGCTCCTCGAGGTCGCCGTGCTGGAACTTCCAGTGCTTCTTCGGGTCGTCGATGCGCTCCTGCAGGCGTTTGCGCTGCTCGTTCTTGCTGATGTTGAGAAAGAACTTGAGGATCGTCGTGCCGGTCGCTGCAAGCGTCTTCTCGAACTCGTTGATCTGTTTGTAGCGCTTTCGCCAGACCTTCTCGTCGACCAGGTTGTGCACGCGCACGACAAGCACGTCCTCGTAGTGGCTGCGATTGAAGACTGCGATCTCCCCTTCGCCCGGTGTCTTCTCGTGGACGCGCCAGAGAAAATCGTGGTCGAGCTCTTCCTGGGTCGGCTTCCTGAACGAGACGACGCGTGCGCCCGACAGGCTCATCCCGTTCAGCACGTGGCGGACCGTCCCATCCTTGCCAGACGTGTCCATCCCTTGCAGGATGACCAGGACTCTGTGTTTATGCTCGGCGAAGAGCAATTCCTGAAGCTCGCCAAGGCGGGTTTCAAGCTCGACGCATCGTTCCTTGCCATCTGCCTTGTCGTCGCAGAGCGGCGTGGCCTCGGGATCGAGGTCTTTCATGCGGACCTTACTGCCGGGATCGATACGATGGACTTTGGTGTGCATTGTGCGATTCTCCTCCCGGAGCAAGCGTTTCGCTCATTCTTCACAAGCTCTTCATCGCCAAATCGGTGAGGGCGAGGATACTGCGTTGCAGCATGGCTGAAAAATCAAGGCGGATTGCCGCCATCGACGTAGGCACGAACTCCATCCACATGATCGTGGCGGAGACGCGTGACCGCGGCTATCGCGTCGTCGACCGCGAGAAGGAGATGGTGCAGCTCGGTCTGGCCAGCCTCGACGGCGAACCGCTGACCGAGGACGCCATGGTTCGCGGCGTGGCCTCGATCGGGCACATGGCGGAGATCGCGGCCAAGTGGAACGTCGACGAGGTCTTCGCGGTGGCCACGAGCGCCGTGCGCGAGGCGCCGAACCGCCGCGACTTCCTCAAGCGCGTGAAGGACACGACTGGCGTGAAAGTGCGCGTCATTTCCGGCGAAGAGGAAGCCGACTACATCTTCCGGGCCGTTCGCTCGGCGGTCGACGTCGACGGACAAACGGCGCTCTGCATCGACATCGGCGGCGGCAGCGTGGAGTTGATCGTCGGCACCGCCGACGAGACCTACTTCACGCGCAGCGAGCCCCTCGGCGCGCTTCGTCTGGCGCAGCGCTTCGAGCTGACGGAGCGTCCGTCGCCGCGCGCGCTCGACGAGTGCCGCAATCACATCCACGACCGCATCGCCAAGCTTCGCCGCCGCATCCGCCGCCTCGGCGTCGATCTCTGCGCCGGCACATCCGGAACGATTCAGACTCTGGCCACGATGGCGTCGCCGGCCGACACGCAGTCCTCGACTCACGGTCTGCGCCGGCTGGAGCGAAGCGCGGTGCAGAACCTCATCCCCGTCCTCGCGTCGATGACCTCGCGCGAGCGCGCCGAGCGCTTCAGCCTCGACGCTCCTCGGGCCACCAGCATTCTCGCCGGAGCCGTCGTGCTGGCCACCTTGTTGGAGACGTTCGACATCGAAGAGATGCTCGCCTGCCCTCTGGCGATGCGGGAAGGGATGCTCGAAAGCCGCGTGGCGGCGCTCGAAAAGCCCGACGATATCGGCGGCTCACTCCGCTACGCCTCGGTGCTCGCTCTCGCGCAGCGAACCGACGTCGATCTGAAACACGGCACGCACGTCGCCAAACTGGCCGCACGCATCTTCGATCAGACCAAGGCGCTGCACGCGCTGGAAGCGAAAACGACCGACCTGCTCGAGTCGGCCGCCGTGCTGCACGAAGCGGGGCTGCACGTCAGCGACCGCGCGCATCACAAGCACAGCTACTACCTCATCCGCCACGCCGATCTGCGCGGTTACACGGATGAAGAGATTCTGATCATCGCCAACACCGCGCGCTACTACCGGAAAGCACCGCCCGCGCCATCGCACGACAACTTCGCGGAGCTGACGCACACGCAGCAGCAGGACGTCGAGAAACTCGCAGCCATTTTGCGGATCGCCGAGGCGCTGGACCGCGGGCATCGGCGCTCGGTGAGAGACGTGGCCGTGCGCGTGACGCGCGACCAGGCGACGTTCACTGTCCGCACGCGGTCCGATTCCGCAGTCGAGATTGCCAGCGCCAGAAAGCGGGCGAAATACTTTGCTGACCTTTTTGAAGTAGAGGTTCGCTTCGAAACGATGTGAGGAGGCACGGAGTGGAGTCTCAGGAGAAATTCATCGTCCTTCTTCGTCACGGAATCGCCGAGCCGCACGGCGCGCGCGAGGACGATGACGCACGCATTCTCACGAAAAGCGGCAACCGGCGGATGAAGCAGAGCGGCCGCGGGCTCGCAAAATACTTTCCGAAGGCCGAGGCGATCTATTCGAGTCCGCTGATCCGCTGCATCGAGACGGCGGAGTGGGTGGAGAAAGCGTACGGATCCGCCGTGCACATGAAGACCTCCGATGCACTGAAGCCCGGCGCCGATGTCAAAGCGTTCCGCGCGTTGCTCAAGAAGATCAGGGCACATCACATCATCTTCGTCGGCCACGAACCGAATCTGAGCACGACGATGCTGGCAATGACCGGGCTTCACTCTGACGGCACGATCGAGCTGAAAAAGGGCGGCTGCTACGGTTTGCGCCTGGCCGGCGGGAGCGCGTATCTGGAGTGGATGCTGCCACCGCGCGCGCTGCGGCAGAAGTGAACGGTAGGCGGCGAGACGCCGCCTGGCCAGCCGGCGGGACGCCAGCGTTCCGCCGACGCAAAGCGCGCCACAGGCGAATGGAACGCTGGCGTCCTCGCCGGCTGGCTTGGCGGCGTCTCGCCGCCATGACTGTCGCTACGTCTTCTTCTTTTTCTTTACCCTCGCGCCGCTGTTCTTCTTCGGCGACTTCTTCTTCGGCGATTCCTTCTTCCTTTTCGCGACTGCCTTGCGCACCTTCTTCACGCGTTTGCGGATGACCTTTTTTGCCTCTTTCACGGTCTTCTTCAGCGCGGGTGGAAGCGTGGCTGAGGCGACGATCACTTCCATCACGGAGCCGGAGACTCGCCCGACGAACTGCTCTTTGTCGGCGGGAGACATGCCCTTCCAATGATCGACGAGCGTCTGCGTGGCGCTGGCGGGGGCGGCGGGCTCTCCTTCCGGGGCGGCCGCGGGAGGAGCGGAATCGATGTGGGCCGCGAGGTGATCGAGGGCGCGGACACCAATGTCCTGGATGTAGTTGACCACACGCTTCGGCAAGAGATCTTTTGGTTTCATGCTCATCCCCTTCCCTTAATGCTTTTTCTTCTAATGCTTTTTTTTCTTCTTCGCCTTTCGGCGGCTGGAGGCCGGATGACGGATGCTCTCTTCGTATGGCCCCACGCTCACGGAGTCGGCGCGCGCAATCGAGATGAATGACTCCTGGCTGCGCACCGCGCGCTGGTCGCCGGGCGTTCGGCGGCGGTAGACACCGTCGGCGCCGAGCGTCCAGCCTTTGACGTTGTCGGCCAGTGAGATCGCGAGGATCTGTTCGCTGATTCGCTTCCCCACGGCGGCATCCCGGATCGGGAACGTCGTCTCGATGCGGCGGAGGAAGTTGCGCGGCATCCAGTCGCCGCTCGAGACCCACACTTCCGGCACGCCACCGTTGGCGAAGCGGAAGATGCGCGAATGCTCGAGGAAGCGGTCGATGATCGAGGTCACGCGGATGTTCTCGCTGAATCCGGCCATGGCCGGAACGAGGCAGCAGATGCCGCGGACGAGCAGCTCGATCTGCACGCCGGCGCGGCTGGCCCGATACAGCGCTTCGATGACACTTGGCTCGACCAGCGCATTCATCTTGGCCACGATGAACGCCGGTTTCCCTTCCTTCGCGTTCTCCGTCTCGCGCTCGATCATGCGAATCGTCCAACGGAGGTAATCCATCGGCGAGACGACGAACTCGCGCCAGCGCAGCGTCCCGCCTTTCGCTTCGACCAGCTCCTGCACCCCGGCCACGCTGAAACCGGTGAGGAGATTCATCAGTTGCGCCGCGTCGGCGCCGAACGCGGGATCGCAAGTGAAGAGATCGACATCGGTGTAGAGCCGTCCGGTCACGGCGTTGTAATTGCCGGTCGATAGATGGACGTAGCGGCGAAGCTCGCCCCCTTCGCGACGGACGATGAGGCAGACCTTGCAGTGCGTCTTGTATCCGACGATGCCGTAGACCACCTGCACACCGGCTTCTTCGAGCGTTTTAGCCCAGGTGATGTTCTTTCGCTCGTCGAAGCGCGCCTGCAGCTCGACAATCGCTGTGACCTGCTTTCCCGCCCGCGCCGCGGCGGACAGCGCCGCGATGATCGGCGATCCGGGATCGGTGCGGTAGAGCGTCTGCTTGATTGCGACGACATCCGGATCTTCGGTCGCCGTCTGCACGAACTCGATCACGGCCGTGAACGAGTCGTATGGCCGGTGCAAAAAGAGATCTCCTCGGCGGATGATCGAGAAGATGTCGTCCGTCGTCGCCAGCTCCGCCGGCATGCGCGGGTTGAACGGCGCTTCCTTCAACGCCGCGTTCGGAATCTGCGTGTGGAGCTGCTGCAGATCGCCGAGCTTCAACGGACCGGGCGCGAAGAAGATGTCGTCCGGCGAGGAATCGGTCGCGCCGGCCAGCAGCGCCATGAGCGGATCATCGACTCCCTCTTCGATCTCGAGCCAGACCACTTCGCGCCGCTCCCGGCGCCGCAGCTCGATCTCGATACTCTTGAGGAGGTCCTGCATGTCCTCCTCTTTGATGTCGATGTCGGAATTGCGGATGACGCGGAAGGCGGCCGTGCGGAGCACCTTCAGGCCCGGGAAGAATCGATGCACATGCGACGCGATGACGTCTTCGAGCAGCACGAAGCGCGTCTTCTCCGGCATCGGCACGAGGCGCGGCACCGTCTCCGGGATCTTGATGATGGCTACATGCCGCTCGCCGCGCTCCGACTCGAGCTGCAGGACGAGGTTGAGCGAAAGGTTGGCGATGAACGGGAAGGGATGGGCCGGATCGATGGCCAGCGGCGTGAGGATCGGCTCGAGATCGCGGCCGAAGTACTCCTCGACGAAATTGCGCTCTTTCTTGCCGAGGTCGGCGACACGCTCGATGCGGATGCCTTCTTTTCGCAACGCGGGGATGAGCTCTTCGCCGAGGCAGCGGTAGATCTCGCGCAGCAGCGATCGGGCACCGTTGCGCACGGCCTGAAGCCGTTTCAGGCCGTTGCCGCTCGGCTCGGACGGAACGTTTGCGGCGATGAGGTCGCGGATCTCGCCGATCCGGATCATGAAGAATTCGTCGAGGTTGTGCGCGCAGATGCTGAGGAACTTCACGCGGTCCAGCAGCGGGACAGCCGGATTTCTCGCTTCCGCCAGCACGCGCTCGTTGAAGGCGAGCGCGCTCAACTCGCGGTCGAACAGTGGAATCGGCGTCGGCGGCGGCGCGCTTGGGACGGCGTTCTCGGAGACGTCCACTCCCTCAGCCGAGATCCCCAAGTCAGCCAGAATAGTCATGGAGCGGGAATGGTATGGCACGAAATCAGGGGAGAGCGTGTAAATTTTGGTGGGGGGGGGTGGGGTGTGGGGAGTGGGGGGTGGGAGAATCAGAGATCAGAGATCAGAGATCAGAGATCAGAGATCAGATCTCTGGCGAACCTCTGATCTCTTGTCTCTGATTCTTTCTGATCTCTGATTCTCCCACTCCCCACCCCCTACGCCCCACTCCCCTCTACTTGGCATCATCTCTGAAGAGCACAGCAGTATCCTCAAGAGGTAGCCGATATGTTTGATGACGTCCTGATCGAATCCGCAGGCAGGGACAAGAAGAAAGGTGAGTGGAAGACGGTGCTCATCTCCGGCTTCCTGCACCTCGTGGTCATCGGAGCGGTCGTCGCCGCCGGCTACTACGTCAAGAAGAACCCCGAGATCATCACCAAGCCGATTCAGGCCTTCGTCGTGTCGGCACCGCCGCCTCCGCCTCCCCCGCCGCCCGCGGCATCGAGCGCTTCGTCCACGCCGCACGTGGCGCAGGAGACTCCGAAGGTGCAGCCGACGTTTCATCAGCCGACCCACACCCCGCGCGAAGTGCCGCAGACCGACGTTCCGACCGACACCAGCGCCCAGGAAGGTGGCGTCGTCGGAGGGCAGACCGGCGGTGTCGTAGGCGGTGTGGTGGGCGGGGTCGTCGGAGGTACTCTCGGCGGAACGCTGGGCGGCCAGCTCGGAGGGCAGCTCGGGGGCCAGGGCGACAAGCCGATGCGCGTCGGCGGCGATGTCAATCCGCCGATCGCAACGAGTCGCATCGACCCGGTCTACAACGAGGTGGCGCGCAAAGCCAAAATCGAGGGATTGGTCATCGTTGAGACGATCATCGACAGGAACGGCAACGTGACCGATGTTCGCGTGCTCAAAGGTTTGCCGATGGGCCTTGACCAGTCGGCGATCGACGCGGTCAAGCGCTGGAAGTTCAAGCCCGGCACGATGAATGGGCAGCCGGTACCTGTCATCTTTACGCTCACCGTGAATTTCAAGCTGCAATGATTGAAGTGGCCAGCAGCCAGCGGTAAGCGGTCAGAATAAACGGAGCGTCCTGACCGCTTACTGCTGGCCGCTGGCCACTGGAAAAAGGAGAAGTACATGGATAACAACAGTTTCAGCCTCCTCGGGATGTTGGCAACGATGAACTGGGTGGCGCGCGGCGTGGTCGTCGTGCTGGCGCTCATGTCGATCTGGTCGCTCACGATCGCCATCGAGCGGATCGTCCGCTTTCAGCGCGCCAAGCGCGAGTCGCTCGGCATCGCCCTCGGCGTCACTCCGTTGCTCAAGCAACACAAGCTCGAAGAGGCCATCACGATGACTGCCGACAAGAAGTACCGGCACTCCCACCTCGCACGCGTGTTGCGCGCGGGGCTGACCGAGTTCCAGTACGAGTCGACGCAGTCGCTGCCCGACGATTTCGACATCGTCGCCTCGGGCCAGCGCGCCATCGAGCGCGAGACGCTGATGACCACCGCGGAGATGAAGAAAGGCCTCGGCAATCTGGCCACGATCTCGACGACCGCACCGTTCGTCGGCCTCTTCGGCACCGTCGCCGGCATCATTCACGCTTTCCAGGGCATGGCCATCAGCGGCTCCGGCGGACTTGGCGCGGTATCGGCCGGTATCGCCGAAGCACTCGTGACCACCGCCTTCGGCCTCTTCGTGGCCATCCCCGCGGTGTGGCTCTACAACTACTTCCTCAACAAGGTCGAGCGCTTCCAAGTGGAGATGTCGAACTCGTCATCGCAGCTCATCGACTACTTCATCAAGAATGAAGCACGCGTTCGCGCCAACGCGGCCGCGGGCCGTTAGGAGTCACTGATGGCATTCGGCGCAGGGGGCGGAAGCCCCGACGAAGTCAAAGGAGACATCAACGTCACGCCGCTCGTCGACGTCTGTCTCGTGCTGCTCATCATCTTCATGGTGGTGACGCCGATGCTGCAATCCGGCGTCGACGTCCAGCTACCGCAAGGGCCGCACTCGGAGAAGAAGCCGGGAAAAGAGTCCGATCTGATCGTCTCGATCAAACAGGACGGAACGGTCTTCATCGGTCAGGATTGGATTCCTGACCGCGATTTAGCCCGCTACATGAAGGCCGAGCACGATAAGGAAGCGGGCCGCAGCGTCATGATCAAAGCCGACCGGCGCATCAACTTCGGCAAGGTGCGGATGGTGATGAAAGCGGCCAACGACGCCGACTTCACCGCGGTCTCGTTCCTGACCGAGAACCAGATGGCCGGCGGCAAGATCGCGCAGGAACACGGAATGTGATTTTGGGGAGTCGCTTGTCGGGGGTCGGGAGTCGTAAAGAAGAATCAAATCTCCGACACCCGACCCCCGAAGCGCGACCCCCGGGAGAAAACAATGTCAATGTCCGCTGGCTCAAGCCACGGGGTTCGATCGGAAATCAACATCACGCCGCTGGTCGACGTGGTGCTCGTTCTGCTCATCATCTTCATGGTGGCCACACCGATCCTGCAGATGGGACTCGATGTGGAGGTGCCGCCGAAGGTCGAAGTGACCGGCGCCCCCCCTCCCTCGGAGCAGAATCAGCTCGTCGTCACCGTGCGCGCGGACGGCATCTACCTCAACTCGCTGAAGCTCGCCGACGCCAAGGCGCTGCGCGATGCACTGGCGCCGCAGATGCTCTCGCGACCGGTCGCGGACCGCGTGGTCTTCGTCAACGCCGAGGATGCGGTGCTGTTCGATCGGGCCATTCAGGCGATGGATGCCGCGCACGAGGCAGGCGCGAAGAAGGTTGGCTTCCTGACCGACGTGCCGGGGAAGTGACTTGCTGAGATGATGCGGTGATGGCACGAACCACACTTGAAATCGAAGATGATGCGTTGAGGGTGGCTCGAGCGCACGCCGCTCGTCATCACATCACATTGGGCAAAGCCGTCAGCGAACTGCTACTGCAATCGGCTGACCGCCCGCTCGTGACTGATATTCGAAATGGCTTGCATGTCGTTTGTCTCAACCGGCGCTCGCCCAAAGTGACGACGGCGCTCGTCAACGAGTTGCGCGACGAGTTTCCGTGAAGCCCACTCTCCTCGACCTCAACATTCTTACTCGATCTTCTTCGCGAACTGCACGCTCGGATCTTGCGTGGTGTTGTCGGTCGTCGAGCCGTAGATGAAGGCGCTGCCGCTCGTGATTGCGATCGAGATCGTCTCTTCGCCGGTCAGAACGTAGCCGTCGAGCATCGCCGCGGAGCCGGGCTGGATGAAGAAGTTCGGACCGTAGCTCTTCGTCGTTGTCTTCACGACGACGCCGCTCTTGTCGCGGACGGTCAGCGTGAAGGCCACTCCCTGATCGAGTGTGCGAACGCCGATGTTCAGGCGGAAGCGCTGCACGTCGGGAGGAGCGAGAAGCGCGGCGGTGTCTCCATTTTGCAGCGCGTCCGATGCCGTCATCTGCTCCTCGGCCAGACCGGTCGTCCCGGCTGTACCCGCATCATTGAAGACGCGCACGAGGGTGATGGGAAACGGTGCGCCAGCATCGGCAATGAGGTCAGCGCTGCCGATTCCGGAGGCGACGCCCATGGCAGGAAGAAGATCGGGGTAGAGCATCGTCTTTCCCGCGGCAATCGAATAGACGAGCGATGGATCGCCGGCCGTTCCCGACGCGTTCTGGGTATGAAACACGATCTTGCCGGAGATGGTCGTCGTCTTCGGGTTGAAGAGCTGCACCGCAGTCTTGAAGTACGCGCCGTTACTCCCCGGCGTGGAACCGACCACAGGAAGATAGTGCGTTTGCGGCACAGGCGTCACGGCTACAAGCACCGAGACAATCTGCGAGAACCCGGAACCCACATTGCAGCCGGGAGTGCTGTTGATGGCGCGGAGACGGTAGAAGTAGCGATTCGCGGACGTATGTGTGAAGGAGACGCTCGTAGCAGTGATCACTTGCGACGATGTGAGCGCCCCAAAGTTCTGATCGGTCGATTCGTCGATGACGTAGTCGGTGGCCCCACTCACGGCCGCCCAGGTCATCGCGTACGTCTTCCCCACCTCGGCGGTGGCCGGTCCTGTGAGCTCGGGCACCGCAGGAGTCGTACACACGATTGGCACGAACACGGAAACGTTTGCGGTACCGGATGCGCCGCCGAGGGCCTGGGGCAACGACGCCGTGATCGTCGCAGTTCCCTCCGCGACGCCGCTCACACCGAACTCGATCGAGCGCGTGCCGGCGAGGATGATGGCCGAAGAAGGAACGGTGACGATTCTGGTATCCGATGAGCTGAGCGACACCGTCGTGTCGCTCGCCACGTTCCCGCTCGTCTGCGCAAGAAGCATCGACGTGTTGCCGGCCGCAACCGAACTGGCGAACGGAAGAATGGCCACCGTGAGGGGCGGGATGTTGATGGCGCCGTTGACGAGAGTGAGACTGCCCGCAGTTTCGGACTGCGTTCCTGCCTGATTGTCGAGCTCCGTCGCCGAGTCGATCGTGAGCGAGATCGAAGAGCCGGGCGCTGCGGAGGATGAGAGCGTAAAGACCAGATGTGCGACCTGATCGCCGGGAGAGGGCGCGTTGAGGTTGAAGGGAATGAGGTTTGACGACTCGTTGAATTGTTCGATCAGCGCGATCGAGCCCACCAGACTCGGCGAAGACTCGAAGGCCGGCGACAGCCCCGCCGTGATGCCAGCGCGAGTAAAGGTAACCGACTGCACCGCGGACGCCGGCGCGTAGGCGACTTTGATCGTGAAGGCCTGGATCTTCGACCCGGCTGGCTGGTCGCGTCCGAGCAGGGTGCCCGAGGCGTCGCGGATGTAGACGGGAACGTCAACCGTGTTGCCGGCCGCATTGACGGTGCCGACGGTCACCGAATCCTGCGCCGCGGCAGGTGTGGCAATGGCGAGTGTGATGATGAGTGGAAAAAGAGCGGAGACGAGACGTGCGGCGCGGGCTTGCTTCGGGATCATGACCGGGTCCTGGGAATGGGAGAAGTCCGGCACGTGCGGCCCGACGAGATGTCCGAGCCGCACGCGCGAGGCGAACTAGTGAAAGCGAATGAATCGCACTCCGATGAGAGCAAGGGCAAGGCCGAGCATCATGATGACGACATGCGACATCACCGGGACCGACGGCAGGACCGTGATGGCACCGTTGACAAGTGTGAGCCGTCCGTTGCCGCTGCTCTCGATCGTGCCGGGGTCGCCAGCATCATCGGTAAGCTGCGTCAAGGTTGGATCAATCGTCAATGTCACGGTCGATCCGACCGGAGCCGACTGTGACAGCGCGACGCTGAGATGCGCGACCTGATTCCCCGGCAGTGCACCGTCGAGGGTGAAGGGGATCAGGTTGGTCGATTCCTGAAACGTGTCGAGGAGCGAGATCGCACCGGGACTGGCCGGACTTACTTCAAACGTCGGAGTCAACGACGACGTGATGCCGGCGCGCGTGAAGCTGATCGCCGACACCGACGACGCCGGCGAATAGGTCACCTTGATGGCGTAGGACTGGATGCGCGATCCGGGCGGTTGATCGAGGCCGAGCGGACTGCCGGATGCGTCGCGGATGTAGACGGGAACGTCGATGATCCCGCCGGCCGGGCCGTTCACGGTTGCCACCGTGACGGTGTCGGGAATGACCACGGCCGCCGCAGCGGCCGAAGCCTGCAACAGGCCGGCAGCGACGCCGATCAGCAGAACCGCACGAATGAGCTTCGAATGACTTGCGTACTGTTTCATATCGTTCCTCTCACGCACTAGTTCACCTCATTGCGCGGCGCGCGCGGCTGCGGCGACGCGTCACTCCTGATCGTCGTGCTACTCACTCTGAGTTTTCCATTGGCGACGGTTGCCGTCATCGTTCCGGACTGATCGCTGAGCATCGTCACGGTCGGATCGATGCTGATGGCGATGTTTGCATTATTGGCTTCGACCTCGATCTCGGCCACGACCGCGGAGTGGGACGCGCCGAGGTTGAGACCGCCGTTGCGCGGATCGTAGGAGACGAGGTACGACAGATCGTTCTCCATGCGCGGGCCGATCTCGAACAACGGGACTCCGGCGTCCTTCGCAGCACCTGCACTGTGCACCGCGATGTCACCCATCGTCCCGTCAGTCTCGAAATGAGCTCGGAACGACATCGACTGCGGCGTGATTGAGCCGGGGTTGGCCGTCATGATGACCGGAACGACGTAACGGCCGGCGCGGAGAACGGCTTTGCCGAGCGTGATCGAGCCGGCAAGCTGGGGACCTTCCGCTCCGACGGCAGAGGCGCGCGGCATGCTCGGAAGCGCGGAGGAAGGGAGGTTCGGCTTCTGGCCGCCGAGGAAGAGGTAGTTGACGAGATAGAAAATGTCGGCTGAGCTGACGACGCCGTCGCCGTTCGCGTCACCGGACAACACTCCGCCCGGCCCGTTCGGCGCCGGTCCGTTCATGAAGAGATAGTTGACGAGGAAGAAGATGTCAGCCGAGGTGATCGTGCCGTCGTTGTTCGGATCGAATACCTGCGGGTTGTACTGGAAGCCGTTGGTGAGCGTGCCGCTGGAGGTGTCGGGGTTGGTCACGGTCACATTGACGGCGCCGGAGGCATGAGCCGGCGTTTTCGCGGTGATCTTGATCGCGCTGACCACGACCACGTTGGTTGCTGCTGTTCCGCCAAAGGTGACGCCCGCGCCGCTGACGAAGTTGGTACCGTTGATCGTCACCGAGTTGCCGCCGGTGACGGTGCCGAAGTTCGGAGCAACAGACGTAACGGTGACGGTTGGGAGGACTACGGTCACGTTGGCCGACTTGGTGTCACTGCAGTTGGCGCTCGTAGTCACGGTGACGTTGAGCGTCAAGGTGCCGGGTGACCCGCCGGCGGTGAAGGTGATGCTGTTGGTGCCGGTGCCCGCGGTGATCGTGCCGCCGGTGATGCTCCACGCATACGTCGCGCCTACGCCCGCGTTGGCAACGGAGGCGATGTTGCCGGCCGAATTCTTCACGACGCTGGCCGGTGCGGTGATCGTTGCGTTGGGATTGGAATTGACGGTAACCACCGTCGCTGCCGACGGACTGCTGGTGCAGCCGGTCGTCGTGACCGTGACGGTGTAGCTGCCGCTGGCGGTTGCACTGTAGGTTTGGTTGGTCTGGCCGCCGATCGGGTTGCCGTTGAGGAGCCACTGGTTACCGCTTGCGCTGCTCGACGTCAGCAGAACACTGCCGCCGGCGCAGAACGTGGTCGGCCCGCCAGGCGTGATCGTCGGTGTCGCCGGGATCGGATTCACGGTCACGGTGGTCGCGGCCGAAGGAGCGCTGGTGCAGGAGTTGCCGTCGGTGGTCGTCACGGTGTAGCTGCCGCTGGCGGTTGCGCTGTAGGTCTGATTGGTCTGGCCGCCGATGGGGTTACCGTTGAGGAGCCACTGATTGCCACTGGCACTGCTCGACGTGAGCAGAACGCTGCCGCCGGCGCAGAAGGTCGTCGGGCCGCCGGGGGTGGCGGTCGGCGTGGCGGGTAGCGGATTGATCGTGACCGGCGTCGAGCCGGAGACGATGCATCCATTCGGTGCCGTGACGGTGAGGTTCAGAGTAACGCTGCCCGAGGCACCGGCGGTGTAGGTGATGCTCTGAATGTTGGTCGCGGACGTGATCGTACCGTTGGTGATGCCCCAGGCATACGCGGTCATGCCTGCAGGCCCGGAGGCGGTGTTGCCGGTCGAGGTCGAGCAGACCGCTGCCGGCGTGGGCGTGATCGTGGCCAAGGTCGTGCTGCAATCGACGTCGTTGAAGCAGGCAGTCGCGTCGCTGAGCGTCGGGGTCACGTTCGGGTCAGTTGTGGCGAGGAACGCTTTGTACTCGAGGAATCGGAAGTTGTAGAACTGCGGAGAGAGCTGAACGGGCGACGTGGTGAAGAACGTTCCTGCAGTTCCATCCGGTCCGACGAAGTTGAACGGTCCGTTGACGTTGTTCGAGCCGGCGAGCTGGAACTTCAGGGATGTGTTCGCGGGTGTCGTGCCGTTCCAGGAGAAGGTCGACCAGATCGACGTGAGGCCGCCCCCGGGGTTCGAATCCTTCGGAGAAGAGACGAAATTGCCTGCCGCTGCGTAACCGGTCTGCACGTACGTTCTGAAGTTGTAATCGCGCGTGGTATCGGCGGACCATGTGCCGCCGCTGTCGGCCGACAGAACACGCGAGCCGTTGGCGTAGGTGGACGGCGACGAACGAATCCAGAAATAGCCGCTGCCCGCAGGTACGGAGACGGGACGCAGGACGAGAGCGTATTGCGTTCCGGAAGTAATCGCGACCGGCGAGCCGAAGGTCCCCGTGAAGAGGACGGTCGAGCCGCTGGCAAACTGCGCACCGGGGATCGTCGCCGTGGCGAGATCAGCGCCTGTCGGCAAACCAGCCGCGGTCGCGCGGAGCGAAAGCGTGAGGTTCGGGGGCGTTGCGCCGCAGCCGTTGCAAAAGAGCTGGCCATCGGCTTTCACAAGGAGACCGCTGACCCCCGCGATGAAGGTCTGACCGCACCAGGCAGGAGTGCCAAAGCCGGTTCCCGTTGTCGTGCCGGCGGTGTTCGCCTGGTCAGAAGCCGGTGCATTCGACAACGTGACGTCGCCGGGAGAGGTGTTGATGTCGACAGTGGCGGAAGCAACGCCGGTCAGGAAATCGGCCTGTGTCGTGTCGGTCAGACAGGCGCTCGCCGGAGCGGCGGTCAGCGAGAAGTTCTGCGTCGTGGTGCCGCCATCGGTCACGACGATCGACGAAGCCGAGCCCGGGACGAATCCGGGTTTGCTCGCCGTCATCGATGGATAGGTTCCTGCGGGGATGCCGGTGAACGAGTAATTGCCCGAGCCGTCGGTGGTCGTCGAGCGCCCGACGCCCAATTGCACCGTGACGCCGGGGATCGGCGCGCCACCGGCGGCGGCGGTCACCGTGCCGGAAACCGTGCCGCCCGCTCCGACCGGGGTGCATCCGGAAAACGCCGGGATCGAGCCGAACTTGGTCAGCCAGCGATGATTGAAGGTCTGATCGGCCGGATTGGCATACTCGCTCGTGTACCAGAAGGTGCAGCCATCCGGGTCGAGCGTCATCGCGCTGTAGTCGCCCCAACGATTGATGCCCGTCTGCGACGCGGTTCCAGTGAAGAACGTCTGCTCCGTCTGACTGAAGGTATTGATCGGATCGGTAGCCAGCCGGCCTGCGTACATGATGGAAGGGAACACAGTGCCGCTCGACGTGCTGTAACCCATGGCCATGTTCCCGACGCGATCGATCGCCAGACTGGGCATGAAGCGGTTGATGACGTTTGCGCCGTCCGGGTCCCACGTCGTAGCCTGCACGAGAGTGCCCGCGACAGTGCCCCCTGTGACATTTGCCTGATACCAACGGGGCGCGGCAAATCCTGTTGTGTTGCCCCGGCGCACCGTATGGGGTATCCACAACGACTCCACGCCGCCGATATTTGTGTACTGGTTCTGCACCATGGCCCGAATCTGGAGGACATCAAGGAGCATGGCCGTGCCGGGTTGCGCGGCGTTCGCTACGGCCGCGTTCGGCCAACTCGTCGCGGTCGACGGTGTGTCCGGACCGGTGAACGTCGACTGCGAAATGCTGTTCCAATCGACGTGGAACTTGTAGACAGTCAGTGCGTTCAGAAACTCCTCGGTGGAGATGAACAGGTTCGGCCGGCCAGGAGGCGGCGTGCCTGTCTGCAATCGTGCGTTGCTGGGCATGACCGCGAAGTCGCCGCCGGCGATGTCGAACGTCACGACCTTCACCGTCGGGCTTCCGGCATACATCTGCGCCTTGTTGAAGGCCCAGGCGCGCGCGGTCTTGAACGACGAGCCGGCGCCGAAAGTGAACATGTTCGCCGACATGTAAAAACCGTCCGGCCAGACGCCGAACTTCGGGTAGTCATTGAGGGCATCCGTGATCTGGATGGAGTAGAAATTCCAACCACCGGCAACCGGATCGCCGGTCATCGAGACAGCGAAACACTGGAAGGAGGGAGCGAGGACGTTGCCGCTGATGTCGGTCAGAAAGGCGAAGTCCGAGATCATCCAGCGATCTTCGAACGTGTCGTAGAGGACGACCGGATCGCCGAAGTTGTTCGTGTCGCACAGATTGCCAAAGTGACCCTGGCTCATGAAGGTGTTGAAGGTGAAGGCAGCCTGTTGAAACCCGTCAGACTTCCGGTAGACGCCGATCGAGGTGTTGACGGTCTGGATGTAGTTGTTCGGACCGACGTCGCCGTTCGGATCGGGAGGGCTGCCCGCGCCCCAGTTGAAGCGATCGAGACCTTCGTAAACGGCGATCGGCGGCGGGGCCGGCGCCGATGGCGTTGGCACGACCGGTAAGTTGGTCGTCGGCGGAACGAGCGTTGACTGGAGCGTGACCGGGTGGAAGACCGGATCGGGAAGATCCGCCCGATCTTGTTCTGCCTGCTGGACGTGCGGCAGAGTTCGCAGATCGAACCTGACGCTGCTGGCTCGCTTCAGTTGCAGTTCGGTGGGTGGCCCGAACGGAATCGGACCCGGCTTCGGTACGGGCGACCCATCACCAGGATCGGACTGCTTCTTCGCCCGGTCGAAGGCCGCGGCGGGAATGGCCTCGCCACTCTTCGCCGTCTGATCTTGCGTTACCTCTTTCGTCTGTTTTTTCTTGCTCTTGATCTTTCCGCTCGCATCGGCAGTAGTGATTGTTGAGACAACCATGAGTGCAAGAAGCACGAGGTGGGATATGCGTTTCATACGGGTCTTCCTTTGAATGAAGATGTGGCTGGAGCACGTCAACAAGTCAGCGATCGATTGGGAGTGAATTTTCCGGGACGATTGGGCGGGGAACTCTAACACGCCATGCGCCGAAGTGAGCAAGCAATAACTCGTGGGCTACCACGGATTCCGCGATTTGGCGGAGGCGGGTCGGAATCGAACCGACCCTTCGACGCTTCCGCGCCGAAACAACGGTTTTGAAGACCGCGGGAGCCACCAGACCCCATTCGCCTCCCCGGGCGGGGAAGGCAAGATAACACGCAGTCTCGCCGGAGGGGGTTGCGGGGTCTCGCGGTTGCCGGGCCTTCTTCGCGTCTTCGCGCCTTCGCGTGAGCGTCTTCGCGTGAGCACAGCGAATCACGCGAAGCCGCGAAGAACGCGAAGGAGAAAGAAAAATTGCCGCCCCTCGGGGGTCCAGGCCGAGGGGCGGCGTCTGCCATCTAGTTTGGCAACGAAGAGGAAGAGCTAATCCTTCGTTGCTCGGTCCAACGCCTCGTTGAAGGCATCGGAATACTCATCCTCGCCAACTTCCTCGGCGCGAACCACTCTCGGAGCGAGGAGTCCTTGAGCGCCGGGCGGCAACTGCGCCGGTTGCGGAGTCGGTGCCGCCGCTTTCGGCTTGCGGTGATTGAGCACCTTCTTCACCACGTGCGACATCGCGTCGACATACGGAATGAGAGCGGCGGCATCGGGACGTTTGACATACGACTTGCCCCACGAGTAGAAATCGAGAGCCTGCGACCCCGCCTCGGCCGCGCCGTTGTCGACGGTGAACTGCAGCCCATCGGTCAGCGCGGTGAGGCGCTGGATCACCGGTAGAAACGCGTTTTGCCTGCGGACGGCCAATTGGTTGGCCTCGATGTCGAACAGGTTCCGCTGGGCGGCCGGCGCGAATGACATGCACGCGGCGATGGTCGGCACGACCAGCTCGGGAGCGAAGCGGGCCATCGCCGCCACGCGGCGGATGTCGCGCGGATCGTGATGCTGGAAGTCGGGGATCTGCGCCTGGAACTGATCGATCATGGCGATGAACGATGCCGCGAGATAGATTCCTCGCTGCTCCCGGCGGCGGGACGCCGCCAAGCCAGCCGGCGAGGACGCCAGCGTTCCATCCGCTCGTGGCGTGCATTGTGCCGGCGGAACGCTGGCGTCCCGCCGGCTGGCCAGGCGGGCTGGCCAGGCGGCGTCTCGCCGCCTACTGCGCGGCACGGCGGCTCAGCATGACACCGCGGGCAAGTGTGTTCTGTTCTCCATTCACAACCCGCTCAGACCCTGGCAACCCAGCAACCCAACCCTCAGGCGCTGCGGCGTTTCCACAGCCGGCGGATCAACTCGTCGAGCGAAAAGAGGCCCGGACCGAAGGCGAGGATGATCAGCGAGACGAGCAGATAGAGGAACGGCGCCGCGCTCGTGAAGGCATCCTGATCCCGAAAGAATCCGACCAGCGCGTCGTGATCGGCGGTCACGTACGCCACGATGAAGTTGATGGTCAGAGGAATGGCGATGAGGCGCGCGGCCAGGCCGAGGAGGAGGAGCAGACCGCCGACGCACTCCAGCGAAGCGACGAAGTGGGCGTTCACGCCGGGCATCGGGATGTGCAGGTGCGTGAGGAACTCGGTGAACCGGTCGATGTTCTGCAGCTTCCCCTTCCCTGTCTGAAACAGCTCCCAGCCGAACATGAGCCGGAGTACGAGCAGGAGCGGACTGCGCAGCTTGTCGAATCCGCGCGACATGACCACGTCGTACCATCGCACCAGCTTGTCGATCATCATCTCTCCTGTTCAGTGATGGCGATTGCCGCAAAGAGTCCCGCCTCACTCCAGTCGCGGAACCAGCCGAAGAGCTCCTGCTGCCTCGGCATGCGCCGAAAGCGGCGCGCAAACTTCGTGATGGCACTGCCGATGGTCTCTCCGGAAATGAGAGAGCCGAGGAACGTGAAGGCTTCCTGCGAAAGCGGCATGCGGTAGACGCCGTAGTCGCGCCGGTGAACGGCAAGCCAGGTCTTCCCGCGGCGCGGCTCGACCACGCGCTCCTCACGCCACGCCTGGAAGACTTCATCCGCGTTGCACGCAAAGGTCAGAAGACGGATTGCCGGGATGGGCGTGAAGCGCAGCGCTTCGATCCGATCCGGCGGCACGGACGCGATCGCGTCCGGCGGCATCGGAGCGGCCTCCGCCTCTTCGAATACATGCGTCATCGCCAGCTCGAGGCGGGCCAGATCGGCAAGGAACGTTTTTCTCTTCAAGTCCGAGGCGGCGATGAACTCCGGCAGATGGTCGCCGAGCCGGTTCAGCGTGTAGCTTCGCGACGGAAAGCGCTGCACGTACTCGCGCACCAGGTGACCGAACGCGTGCTCGCCCATGGCGTAGGCAAGCGCTTCGTAGTCGGCCTCCAGCGCCTCGATCATCCGCAGCATGTACATGGAGTGGTAGATCCCGACCCGCTGAATCGGCTGCAACGTCTTCGACGGGAGCACCACCGTATCGACGCCGATCGCCCCCGCCTCGGCTGCCTCGTACACATCCCCAGGATGCGTCACGACCGACTGCATCCACTCCTGCAACGGAGCAAGGGCGAGGGGGTCGGGGGTCGGGGGTCGGGGGTCGGAGATCAAAGTCGTTGCTACGACTCCCGACTCCCGACTCACCTCTCGGTACGCGTCAGACATGCACGGCCTCTGCGTCTTGCGGGGGTCGCGTGTCGGGTGTCGGGTGTCGGAGAGATTTGGAGCTGCTTTTTCTACGACCCCCCACCCCCGACTCCCCACTCCCTTTTCTTCTACGACCCCCCACCCCCGACTCCCCACTCCCTCGAAACGCTTCCGCCTTCCGCGCCTCGGCATGCACGGTCTCGAAGTCGGGGATATTCGCATCCCACTCCATCAGCGTCGAGACGTCGCCGGTGCGGGCGCAGGCGCGCCCGTAGAGCTGCCACACCTCGTCGATGACGACGTTGTCGTGCGTATCGATGATGTGCGTGCCGTGGTTCGCGTGTCCTGCCAGGTGGACCTGCACGACGCGATCGGCAGGAATGGCGTCGACGTACGTCTTCGGATCGAAGCCGTGGTTGAACGAGCTGACGTAGATGTTGTTCACGTCGAGCAGCAATCCGCAGTCGCTCTCGGCGGCCAGCGCTGCCAGGAAATCCCACTCCGTCATCGTCGACGTTGCGAACTCGACATACGACGACGGATTCTCGACGACAAGCGGCGTCTCCAGAAAATCGGAGATGACGCGCACGCGCGCGGCGGTGTGGCGGAGCGACTCCTCGTTGTACGGCATCGGGAGAAGATCGTGGACGTTGCGTCCGCTCACGCCCGTCCAGCAAAGGTGGTCGGAGATCCAGCGGGCATTGACGCCGCGCGCCAGCTCCTTCAGTTTGCGGAGGTAATCGAAGTCGATCGGATCGGTGCCGCCGATCGACATCGAGACGCCGTGAAGAACGATCGGGTATCGCTCGGCGATCGTTTCGAGCACGTAGCGAGGACGGCCGCCGGTGTCGAGATAGTTCTCGGAGAGTGCCTCGAACCAGTCAACATCGGGCTGCGTATCGAGGATGTGCGCGTAATGCACGGTCCGCAATCCGATGCCGATACCGAGGTCAGGGAAGTTGAATCGATTCATGGGTTCTTTGAGGGGGGTGGGGAGTAGGGGGTGGGGTGTGGGAGAGAGAGCCCGCGTGACCGGCCGGCTTACGAGTCGCCGGACATCTCTCCCACACCCCACCCCCTACTCCCCACCCCCCGAGGAGGACGGCGGACCCGTCCTCCGGGGAACGGTGGATGACGGTGGATTACGAAGCCTTCGGAGGAACGGCGCAGGAGCCTTTGCCCTTGCACTCGTTCTTGCCGCCGGCGCCTTGACCCTTGCAGGCGTTCTTGCCGGCGCAGCTGTGCTTGTACGCCTTCGACGCGCACGAGCCCTGGCCCTTGCAGGCATTCTTGCCGTCGGCGCCGAGGCCCTTGCAGCCGTTGAGGCCTTTACAAGCATGCTTGTCGTCAGCCTTCGGCGCGTCAGCCATCTTCACGGCCTGCGACGACTGGTTGAGAGAAAGCGTGTTCGACCGCGCCTGGTCTGCACGCAGACTGGTACCGGCGCTGAGGCCGGCGATGACGCCACCGAGAACGAGATACCGAGCCAGATCACGACTATTCATACAAATCTCCTCCAAAAAGTTGGTTTGAGTACCGACAGACTTACGGCCGACAGTGGGTGATTGGATGCAATGATGCCAGATTCGGACAAAAAAGCGCGGGCTGATGTCGCAGCTGCGGTCCATTTTCTGCGATGAAACGGTGTCAAAACGATCGTGCTGCTGCTTGCGGCGCTGCTGGCCTGGACCCGTTTCAAACCATTGGAGCTATCAGGCCGTATCCAAACCACCGGGTCCAAACCACCGGGGCGGGACGCCCCGATGGCCGCGGGCGAGACGCCAGGCGAGACGCCCGCACTCCTTAGCGCGTCGCGAATTCCACGCTCCATCCCACGCCGATCTTTAGTCCTCCTTTACGCTCAACTGGTCTTCCTGTGATTCACTACGCGAGCATGGATCGCCGAACCAACCCCATCCTCATCTGGATCGCCGCGCTCGGGTCGATTGCCGTCGTCACCGCGGCCGGCTCCGCGCTCAGACTCAATCCGAACACGGTCGGCTTCGCGTACCTCATCGTCGTCCTTCTGATCTCGGTCTGGGGCGGGTTGCTGGCCGGAACCGTGTCGTCGGTCATCGCCACGCTTTGCTACAACTTTTTCTTCTTTCCGCCGCTCTACACGTTCACGATTCAGGAGCCGGCCAACTGGTTTGCTCTCGTCGCGTTTCTCGTCGCCTCGGTCACCGTGAACCGCCTCGTCGTCGCCGCGCACGTGCAGGCGGAGAAAGCGAAGCAGCGCCGGACGGAGCTGGAAACGCTCTATGGATTGAGCATCGACCTCTTCGCGGCCACGAACCGCGTCGGCGCGCTCGGCGAGGCCGCAGGGCGCGCGTTGCAGCTCCTCGGCGCACGCGCAGGCGGACTCGTTCTCTTCGACGGCAGTCCGTTCCGGCAGAACGTCGTCTCGTGGAGCGGCGACAAGCCTGACGAGATCGAAGACCTGATCGCCGGCGTCGGACGCCACAAAGAGGCGCTGGAGTTTCCGTCGCCGCTCGGACGCGACGTCTACCTCCCGCTCGTCGTCGGAGGGAAGACCACCGGCGCCCTCGTCGCTCGCGGCACCGAGGCCTCGAAGCAGACGCTCGAATCGGCGGCCCGGCTCGTGGCGCTGGCAGTGGAGCGGGAACGCTTCATCGAAGAAAACGCTCACGTCCGGGCGCTGCGTGAAAGCGAAGCGCTCAAGACCTCGCTGCTCCGCGCCATCTCGCACGACCTCACCACGCCGATCACCGCCGTCTCGATTCGGACGGAATCGATCCGGCGCCGCGCGGGAGCCGACCCCGAGCTGCTCGAAGACATCGGTGCCATCGCCGAGGAGACGGCGCGGCTGCGGAGACGCATCGACAACCTGCTGGCCATGGCGCGGCTCGAGGCGGGCAAGTCGAAGCCGCACCGCGAGCCGACGCCGCCCGCCGATCTCTTTCGCGCCACACGGGAGAACCTTCCCATCGTCTTCAGCACGCGGCCCATCACGGTTCACGTCGAGCCGGACTGCCCTGATGCCAACGTCGATCCGTCGCTGGCGCTGGAGATCCTCGTCAACCTCGTCGAGAACGCGCATCGCGTCTCGCCGCCCGGTGCCACCATCGAGCTCGTGGCGCGTAAACATCCCATCGACGCGGACAAGATGCGCATCGAGATCCTCGACCGAGGGCCCGGCCTTCCGCCCGGTGTGGTCGATGCGGACGGGAACGTGGCCGCTGAAACCACCGATCTCGCCCAGCGCGGCCTCGGCCTGGAGATCGCGCGCGGTCTTGCCGTCGCGAATGGCGGCAGCATCGGTCTGGCGCCGCGCGCCGGCGGAGGCACGATCGCGCGAGTCGATCTCCCCGCGGCGCGGTTGCCTGCCGAGGAGCGTCCGTGACGATCTCGAACGTCATTCTCATCGTCGATGACGATCCGGCGATCCGCGATTCGCTCTCGAAGGAGCTGCGCGCCAACGGCTATTCGACGATCACCGCCGTTGACGGAGCCGAGGGGATCAGCGCCTTTCAGTCGCAGGTCCCGGATCTCGTTCTCACCGATCTGGCCATGCCGCGCTCCGATGGATTCGAGCTCATCGCCGGCATCCGCGCGTCGTCGCGAGCTCCTGTGATCGTCCTCTCGGTCCGCGGCGCCGATCCCGACAAAGTCCGCGCCCTCGACCTCGGCGCCGACGACTTCGTGACCAAGCCTTTCTCGATGGCCGAGCTCCTGGCGCGCGTCCGCGCACAACTGCGCCGCACGGCACCGCCATCGACGACGCTCACGTTTCCCGACCTGACGATCGAGCTCGATCGCCGCCGCGTCATGCAGGGCGGACGCGAGTTGCGCCTGACGCCGACCGAGTACTCCCTCCTCGAGCTGCTGGCCACAAACGCGGGCAAGCCGATGTTCATCGAACAGATCATCGCCCGCGTCTGGCGCTCCGCCCCCAGCACAAGCGCCGATACACTCCGCGTTCACATGAGCTCCCTCCGCAAAAAGCTGGAGCCAAATCCGTCCGAGCCTCTCTACATCGTGACGGAGCCGTGGGTCGGATATCGCTTTATTGCCGAGCCCATTTGATCCGCAGATGACGCAGATGTACACAGATGAAAGGCTTTTGTCTGCGTCGATCTGCGTCATCTGCGGATAAGCCTTTCGAAACTCTTAAGCCACTCTTTAGCGTTTCTGCTGCCAGACCGTCGATACAGTCTGAGACAACACGCATGAGCGCACGCTCTTGAACGACCAGCAGCCGGAGCGATCGACGATTCAACGCGTGCGACGGATGATCGTCGGTCCGCCGCGGGACGTGAGCGATCCGAAGATCTTTCATCACGTCTCGCTCATCGCGTTTCTGGCGTGGGTGGGCCTTGGCGCGGACGGATTGTCATCGTCATCCTACGGTCCCGAAGAGGCCTACAAGGCGCTGGGACCGCACTCGCATCTGTCGATCATGCTCGTGGCGATGACGGCGGTGACGATCGCGGTCATCTCCATCGCGTA
Organism: Thermoanaerobaculia bacterium; assembly: GCA_017883205.1. Lineage (GTDB taxonomy): Bacteria > Acidobacteriota > Thermoanaerobaculia > Gp7-AA8 > Gp7-AA8 > JADGNZ01. The sequence continues at coordinate 24,311 of JADGNZ010000048.1, forward strand.
CTCGAACCTGATTCAGCACTTTCCCGGCGGTGGCGGCGGATACCTCGTGGCTACAAAGCTGCTCGGGAGCCGCGTCGGCGTGGTATCAGGTTGCGCTCTGCTGGTCGATTACGTTCTGACCATTACGGTGTCGATCGCCAGCGGCTGCGATCAGCTATGGTCGTTCCTCCCGCCCTCAGTAGCGGGCTACAAACTGCTCACCGAGTTTCTCATCCTTCTCCTGTTAGTGGTCCTGAATCTGCGCGGGGTCAAGGAGTCGGTGAACGTTCTCGCGCCGATCTTCGTGCTGTTCATCGTCACGCATGCGTTCGCGATCGTGTATGCGATCGCCACTCACGTGACGGGCCTGCCGAAGGTGTTCCATGACGCGCACGTGGACTACTCCCATTCCGTCAGCACGATCGGATTCCTGCCGCTGATGCTCATTCTCCTGCGCGCCTACTCGCTCGGCGGCGGCACGTACACGGGAATCGAGGCGGTCTCGAACGGCGTGTCGATGCTTCGCGAGCCGCGCGTCCGCACGGGGAAGCGGACCATGGCGCTCATGGCCGCTTCGCTGGCGTTCACCGCCGGCGGGATCATGTTCGCCTATCTCCTCACGAATTCGACGCCGACTGAGGGGAAGACTATGAATGCCGTGCTGCTGACGAATCTGTTCGGCCACTGGCACGCCGGAGGCCTTTCCACCGGCATGGCATTCGTGGTCGTCGCTCTCGTCGCCGAGGCCGCACTGCTCTTCGTGGCGGCGCAGACGGGCTTTCTGGACGGACCGCGCGTGCTCAGCAACATGGCGCTCGATTCCTGGATGCCGCATCGCTTCAGCCAGCTCTCCGACAGGCTCGTCACCAAGAACGGCGTCTACATGATGGGGATCGCCGCCGCTGCCGCGCTGTTGTACACCCGAGGAGACATCCTCACGCTGGTGGTCATGTACTCCATCAACGTGTTCATCACCTTCTCCCTGACTGAGCTGGGAATGGCGCGGCACTGGATCAAAGACCGCGCCAAGGAGCCCCGGTGGAAGAGCCAGCTCGCCATCCACGGAACAGGACTGGTGATGTGCCTCAGCATCCTGGTCATCACGACGCTCGAGAAATTCTCGCAGGGCGGATGGGTGACCGTGGTCATCACAGGACTCCTGATCGCCCTCTGTTTCGCGATCCGTCGTCACTATGACGAGGTCCGCGCGGGCCTGAAGCGGCTCGACGACATTCTGACGACGATTCCGCTTCCCGAGACGGGAACCGCTTCTGGCCCTTCGGAGCTGGATGCGAATGTGCCCACCGCGGTGATCAGTATCTCGTCGTTCTCAGGATTCGGGCTGCACCAGATCCTGTCGATCCACAAGGCGTTTCCGAATTACTTCAAACAGTTGGTCTTCGTCTCCGCCGCGGTGGTCGACTCCGGCAATTTCAAGGGCGCCGAGGAGCTCGGCAGTCTGCAAAAGAACACCGAGGAGAATCTGCTGAAGTACGTCGCCTGGGCGCAGGCACACGGCTTCCGCGCCGATTATCGGATGGCCCTCGGCACCGAAGCGGTGGCCACGGTCGAAGCGATCTGTCTCGATGTGGCGAAAGAATTTCCGCGCGCGATCTTTTTCATGGGACGACTGATCTTCAAGGAAGAGAAGTGGTATCACCGGCTGCTCCACAACGAAACACCGCACGCCATTCAACGCCGGCTGCAGTTCGAAGGGATCCAGGCGATGGTTCTGCCGATCAGGGTGCTCGAGTGAGGGACTTTCGGAACTCTTCATCGACTCTTATTCCAATCTCACGATGACGCTTTCGAACTTCTTAATGAGGCGCCTGCGGAGCAAGTGTTAAACGAGTCAGGACGTCGGCATGACCACCATGATCCGCTCGCTCACATCAGATTCCGGGCAACCGAAAAAGCACCACGCCGTGACGAGAGCGGCGTTGCTCGTCGTCTTCTGGATCGTTGCGGCGGTGCTCGTCGCCATCGTTCATCAGACGATCGATGCAAGCTCGCCTGTGATCAGCGTCATTTTGAAGGTGGGCGCGATTGTGGTGATTGCGGCGGCGTTCGGCAGGCTGGCTGCGTCCGAGGGCACGCTCAACTACGCGCTCTTCGTCGGTACCACGTGGGTGCTCCTCGACATCGCCACGGAGATCTCCATGACTGTCCGCTCGGGGCACCAGTGGTTTGCCCTCATCGGCTCACCCGCGAATGGCGGCCTCCGATGCGTGCTGCTGATCGCGTGGATCATCGCGCCAGCGCTGTTCGTCAGAAGGAGGGAATGAGAGCGTCGTTCTACAGCTCGAACCTGGTCCCCAGCTCCACGACCCGGTTCGGCGGAATGTGGAAGTAGAGCGTTGCGCTGCGATCGTTGCGCTTCATCAGCGCGAACAGGCGTATCCGAAGACGCGCGAGAACGGACGTTCGGGCATGATCGGGCGGAACGATCGTCGTACGGCCGAGATAGTAGGTCGTTCGGTCACAGTCGATGGGGATTCCGAGCTGCTGCGCGCGTTCCAGCACATGCGGCGCATTGGGCTCCTCCATGAAACCGTAGCGTCCCACGACGCGATGAAACCCGAGGGTGAGCGTCTCGACGGAAACGCGCGCATCATCGTCGACGGCCGGCGTCTCTTCCGTCGTAATCGTGAGCAGAACGACGTTTTCGTGTAGCACCTGATTATGCTTGAGGTGATGCAGCAGCACGATCGGCACGCCCTCATCGTCGGCGGCGAGGAAGACGCCCGTCCCGCGCACACGATACGGTGGATGGCGAGCGAGACTGGCGATGAAGTCCTTCAGCGGTAACGCGCGCTCGCGCGTGCAGGCCGCGAGCATGTGCTTACCTGTCTGCCAGGTGCTCATGAGCAGGTAGACAAACGCGCCGATCAAGAGCGGCAGCCAGCCTCCATCGAGGAACTTGAACGCGTTCGCGACGACGAATGCGATGTCGGCGATGAGGAAGGTGCCCGCGACCGCAATGACCGCGATCCATCGCCAATGCCAGCGCAGACGCGCCACGGCAGCGAAGAGCAGCGTGGTGATGGCCATCGTCGTCGACACGGCCAGTCCGAACGCCGCGGCCAGACGGTCGGATGAGCGGAACGCCAGCACGATGGCCACGGTGGCGAACATCAGCACCCAGTTGAGCGCGGGAAGGTAAATCTGCCCGATGACGGTGTCTGAGGTATGGATGATCTGCACGCGCGGACTGAGCCCGAGCTGCGCGGCCTGGCGGGTCAGAGAGAAGACCGCGGAGATGAGCGCCTGCGAGGCCACGATCGTCGCCAGCGTCGCCAACACCACCATCGGGTAGAGGAACCTCGGCGGTACGCAGGCGTAGAACGGACGCGCGGACGCGCCCGGATTGCGCAGCAACATCGCGGCCTGGCCGAGATAGCTTAGGACGAGCGATGGCAGCCCGAGGTAGTACCAGGCCACGCGGATCGGCGTGCGGCCGAAGTGACCCATGTCGGCATAAAGCGCTTCGCCGCCGGTCAGACAGAGAACGACGGCGCCGAGAGCGAAGAACCCACGCGCGCCGTTGTTGGCGAAGAAACGGACGGCGTAGAGCGGGTTGACGGCCGCGAGCGCCGCCGGATTCGAGGCCAAGGTCACAGCGCCGAGAATGGCAATGACCACGAACCAAACAGCCAGAATCGGCCCGAACAGGACGCCGACACGGCCCGACCCGAACGGCTGCACGGCAAACAACAGGACCAGGATGCAAACGGTAATCGGGATGACGCTGGGACCAAGAGCCGGCGTGGCCACCTGCAGCCCTTCCACGGCGCTGAGCACCGAGACCGCCGGCGTGATGATGCCGTCGCCGTAGAGCATCGCCGTACCGATCAACGCCAGCGTGACGAAAACGGCGCTGCGGCGGGGAGACATCCCCTTGTCGCTCGTGATCAACGCAAGCAGCGCCAGGATGCCTCCCTCGCCGCGGTTGCCGGCCCGCATGAGCACGGCCACGTACTTCACGCTCACCATCAGGATGAGTGCCCAGAGAAACAGCGAGACGATGCCCAGGACGTTGTCACGCGTCGGCGTGACGCCGCGCGCACCGTGAAACGCTTCCTGCAGCGCGTAGAGCGGGCTGGTGCCCAAATCGCCGAAGACGACGCCCAGCGCGGAAAGGGCAAGCAGCAGCAACGGCGCGGTGCGAGCAGCGGCGCCATGACTGGGCGAGATCTCGGCGTCTTCGGTCATCAATCAGAGACGATACCGCGACCGGCCGCGCCTTCTGAACAGATGCGGACCAGTATTTCGAGATCCTTTCGAATTCTTTCGAGATTCTTCCGAATTCTTTCGGGCTTCTTCCGCCCTTCCTTGGACTTTCGTGCGGAGGTCTGCTCTGTCGCGCTGTTATCAATTCGCGTGCAAGTGAAAAGCATCGACACAAAAAGGAGTCAGGTCCATGGGTAGCGGTAAGCGAGACAATATCGTCATCTACTTTTCAGTCATCATCCTTTTTCTGATCGCGATCACAGCGAGAGCCGGTGACCCGAGCTCCGTTACGCTGGAGCCAGCGAGCGCGCCGGCTGTCAGCACGGCTGCCAAGCCGGCCGAGGCGGCGCCGGGACCAGGGCCGTTCGCGTTCGCGGACTTCACGCAGGGCGATGACCAGATACCGGGGACGACTCCACCAGTTCCGGCTCCCTCTCCCGCGATCTACGGTTATGTCGAAGGCGGCTACATGTATGATTTTACGTCGCCGGGCTCAAACGACGGCCCAACCTTCATTTTTTACGGCGTGAAAAACAAGGTCAACCTCGACAAGATCAGCTTGAACGCCGAGCGCACGGTCGATCCGACGAAGAAGCAGTTTGACATGGGCTTCCATCTGGAAGGGATCTATGGCGCGGATGCCGCGCTCATCCACTCCAATGGAATGGGGGATGCGCAGACGGGTCGCAATCAATGGGACCTTCTCCAAGCCTATGTAGACGTCACCTTCCCTGACACGCCGTTACGACTCCGGATCGGAAAATGGATCGAGCTGGCAGGTTTCGAGCAATTCAGCGCAAATATCTACGGGGCTTTCGGGGATCCGGCAAAGGCGCTCTATTCCTATAGTTATCAATTTCTCTATGCGGAGCCGGGCACTCAGACAGGCGCCCTGGTAACTTACGTGCTGAATCCCCGTTGGACGTTCGACGCCGGCTTGACGCGCGGCTGGAATCAGTCGCTGCGCGACGCAAACAATGTTCCGGACTTTCTGGGCCGGGTGACTTTCGCTCCCAGCGACAAAACGTCCGCCATCTTTGTGATGACGGAAGGCCCGGAGTTCCCCGCTGGCACCGGAAAAAGTCTGCCAGCGGGCGACAAGAGCAACTGGTGGACCGCCCTGGATCTGGTCGTCACTCACAAGGTCAACGACAAACTGAGCCTCGGAGCGGGCTTTGACTACGTCGAGACCCCGCATATTCCCGGCTTAGCGGGCGGTGCCAAGCAATGGGGCGGTGCAGCTGGCTACGTCAGTTACGCGTTTGATCCGCGCTTTACACTGAACACGCGGCTCGAGTGGTATAGAGACTCCGCCGATGGTTTCTCCACCGGAGCGCCTATTAGCGCCGGATACGATGAAGCCACCATAGGAGTAGCCATCAAGCCGTTTCCAAAGAACAATACCCTCTCGCACTTGCTGTTCCGGCCGGAAGTTCGCTTCGACCACTCTGACCAATCGATTTTCGGCAAGGGCGACCACAACCAGTCGACATTCGGCTTCGGCGCTCTTTTCACCTTTTAGATAGGGAGACACTCATGTGGGATGCAATCTTCATCGTACTGACCATCGTCCTGTTCGCCATATCGATCTGGTACACGCGCGCCTGCGACAAGGTGTGAGGCTGCTATGACATTCGAAACAATCGCCGGACTCGTTCTCGCTGTTTTGGGCTTGATCTATCTCTTGTACGCGCTGCTCCGCGCAGAGGAGCTCTAATGACTACTCTCGAATTGCTGAAAATCGTCATCTATTTTCTCCTGATCCTTGCGGTGACGAAACCGCTGGGGCTCTACATGAAACGTGTGTTCTCGAAAGAGAAGACGTTCCTCGATCCGTTGCTCCGTCCGGTGGAGCGGCTGGTCTATCGCGTCAGCGGCGTCGATGAGACGAAAGAGCACGACTGGAAGCAGTACACCATCGCCATGCTCGTCTTCAGCGCGGTCGGACTGCTGCTCACGTATCTCATCGAGCGGATCCAGCATCTGCTGCCGCTCAATCCCGACAAGATGGGAGCGGTCGCTCCCGACCTGGCCTGGAACACGGCAGTGTCGTTCACCACGAACACGAACTGGCAGGCCTACAGCGGCGAGTCGACCATGTCGCACTTCACGCAGATGGTGGGCCTGACCTTCCACAACTTCGTTTCCGCGGCCGTCGGAATCGCTCTTGCCATTGCCCTCATTCGGGGCATCGCCCGCGTCAGCGCGAAGACGATCGGCAATTTCTGGGTCGATCTGACTCGCTGCACGTTGTGGGTGCTCCTTCCGATCTGCCTCGCCGCGGCGACGCTCCTTCTGTCGCAAGGCGTGATCCAGAATTTCCATCCCAGCGCTGAAGCGACGACGGTCGAAGGGAAGGTCCAGAAGATCCCGCAAGGTCCGATCGCGTCACAGGAAGCAATCAAAGAGCTCGGAACCAACGGTGGCGGTTTCTTCAACGCCAATTCGGGATTTCCCTATGAGAACCCGACGCCATCCAGCAACCTGCTCGAGATGTTCCTCATCTTCAGCCTCGGCGCGGGCCTTTGCTACACGCTCGGATCGATGACCGGCAAGCTCCGGCACGGCTGGGCGGTCTTCTGGGCCATGTCGATCCTCTTCCTGGCCGGAGCCTTCATCACGACCTACGCCGAGCAGCATGGCAATCCGATGCATCAACGCCTCGGCGTCGCCACCGCAGACGGGAACATGGAAGGGAAAGAAGTCCGCTTCGGTATCGGGGACTCGGCGCTCTTCGCGACGATCACTACCGACGCCTCGTGCGGCGCGGTCAACGCGTGGCATGACTCGTTCACGCCAATCGGCGGCTCGGTTCCTCTCATCAACATGATGCTCGGAGAGGTGATCTTCGGCGGCGTCGGCGCCGGGATGTACGGGATGATCCTGTTCATCGTGCTGGCGGTCTTCATCGCCGGACTGATGGTCGGCCGAACGCCCGAATACCTCGGCAAGAAGATCGAGGCGCACGACGTGAAACTGGCCATGCTGGCCGTGCTCATTCTGGCGTTCTCTGTGCTCGTGGGATCGGCGGTCGCAGCAGCGACTGCCGCAGGCACGTCGAGCACGCTCAACGCCGGACCGCACGGCCTGAGCGAGATGACGTATGCCTTCGCCAGCGCCACCGGCAACAACGGCAGTGCCTTCGCCGGCCTCAACGCCAACACGAAGTTCTACAACATCGCCCTGGCGCTCTCGATGTTCGTCGGCCGCTTCCTGATGATCATTCCGCTGATGGGTATCGCCGGCTCGCTGGCCGCGAAGAAGAAGCTCGCCGATACGGCCGGAACGTTCCCCGTCGACGGCCCCCTGTTTACGTTCCTGCTCGTAGCGATGGTTCTCATCGTCGGCGCGCTGACGTACTTCCCGGTTCTCTCGCTCGGACCCTATGTCGAGCACTTCCTCATGAACGCAGGAAAGGTGTTCTAAGCCATGTCTGCCCAGAAAAAACTCTCACTGTTCGATCCTGCCATCGTGCGCCGTGCGCTTCTCGACTCGGTCGTGAAGCTGAGCCCCCGCCGGATGATGAAGAACCCTGTGATGTTCCTCGTCGAAGTGGGCGCGGTGCTCACCACGATCCTTCTCATCCCGGGACTCTCGAAGCACGTCGACTATCTCTTTCAAACACAAATCACGCTGTGGCTGTGGGCCACGGTGTTCTTCGCGAACTTCGCCGAGGCCGTGGCCGAGGGCCGCGGCAAAGCGCAAGCGGATGCACTGCGGAAAGCGAAGACCGAGACGACCGCCCGCCGCCTGAGCGGCCCGGAACGCAAAGAAGAGCAGGTCGCTGCGTCGCAACTCCGCAAGGGCGACCTCGTCGTTGTGGAAGCGAGCCAGATCATCCCCGGCGACGGAACGGTGGTCGAAGGCATCGCTTCGGTCAACGAATCGGCGATCACCGGCGAATCTGCGCCGGTCATCCGCGAAGCGGGCGGCGATCGCTCCGCGGTCACCGGCGGCACGATGGTGCTCTCCGACCGCATCGTCGTCGAGATCACCTCCGAGCCTGGTCAGACCTTCATCGACCGGATGATCAAGCTGGTCGAAGGAGCGGAGCGGCAAAAGACGCCGAACGAGATCGCGCTCGACATTCTGCTGGCCGGACTGACCATCGTCTTTCTCTTCGCCACGGTCACGCTCAAGCCGTTTGCGATCTACTCCGGCAGCGATGTCAGCGTCACGGTGCTCATCGCGCTGCTCGTCTGCCTGATCCCGACGACGATTGGCGCCCTGCTCTCGGCGATCGGAATCGCCGGCATGGACCGCGTGCTGCAGCACAACATCCTGGCGATGTCGGGTCGCGCGGTCGAAGCGTCGGGCGACGTCAACGTCCTTCTGCTCGACAAGACCGGAACGATTACGCTCGGCAACCGGCAGGCTGTGGAGTTCATCGCCGCGCCCGGAGTCGAAGCGTCCACACTCGCGGAGGTCGCGCAACTCTCTTCACTTGCCGACGAGACTCCGGAGGGACGCTCGATCGTCATCCTGGCAAAGGAGCGGTTCGGGCTGCGCGGCCGTGAGTTGAAGACGCTCGGCTCGCATTCGATCGTTCCGTTCACGGCGAAGACGCGCATGTCCGGAATCGATTTCGAAGGCGGCCGCGCTGTGCGCAAGGGAGCCACCGATTCCGTGGCCGAATACATCCATTCGATCGGCGGGACGTTCCCCGAGCAAGTGCAGCAAGACGTTTCGCGCGTTGCTAGCGAAGGCGGCACGCCGCTCGTAGTCGCCGACGGCAAACAGGTTCTCGGCACGATCTATCTGAAGGACATCGTCAAGGGCGGGATGAAAGAGCGCTTCGACCGGCTGCGCATGATGGGCATTCGCACCGTCATGATCACCGGCGACAACCCGCTCACCGCCGCGTTCATCGCCCGCGAAGCCGGCGTCGACGACTTTCTCGCGCAGGCAACACCTGAGGACAAGCTCGCTCTGATCCGCAAAGAGCAGGCGAAAGGGAATCTCGTGGCCATGACCGGCGACGGCACGAATGACGCGCCGGCGCTGGCACAGGCCGACGTCGGCATGGCCATGAATACCGGCACACAACCTGCGAAGGAAGCGGGCAACATGGTCGATCTCGACTCCAATCCGACGAAGCTCATCGAGGTCGTCGAGATCGGCAAACAGCTTCTGATGACGCGCGGCGCGCTGACCACGTTCTCGATCGCCAACGACGTGGCCAAGTACTTCGCCATCATCCCGGCGCTCTTTCTCGTCACGTTTCCTGAGCTGCAGGCGCTCAACATCATGCGGCTGGCAACACCGCAGAGCGCGATCCTCTCGGCGGTCATTTTCAACGCGATCATCATCATCGCGCTGATTCCGCTGGCGCTGCGCGGAGTCAAATACCGGCCGCTCGGCGCGGGACGCATCCTTCGCCGGAACCTGCTGATCTACGGCGTTGGCGGTGTGATCATCCCGTTCATCGGCATCAAAGCAATCGACCTGTTACTGCACGCGGTTCATCTGGCGTGAGGAGTGAAGACCATGTTTGAGCACATCAAGATTTCGATTCGCATCACCATCGTTCTGCTCGTGATCACCTGCGGCCTCTATCCGCTCGCGGTGTGGGGAATCGGACAGGCTTTCTTCCATGACAAAGCCAACGGCTCGCTCATCACTCGCAAAGGGAAGGTGATCGGCTCCGAGATCATCGGGCAGAACTTTGCGGGCGAGCGGTTCTTTCACCCCCGGCCTTCGGGCGCTGGCACTGACGGCTATGATGCCACCGCGAGCGGTGGCACGAACTTCGGACCGACCTCAAAGAAGTTGCTCGATGCCATTACCGACCGCACGACGAAGTACACGGATACGAAACCGGCAGGCGGAATCCCCGCGGACGCGGTGACCGCGTCATGCTCGGGAGTCGATCCCCACATCTCGCCGGAGAATGCGGCGTCGCAGACGGCGCGCGTGGCGCGTGCCAACGGGCTCCCGCCAGCCCAGGTCGACAACATGATCAGAAGTCGGACCGAGCACCGCTTCCTCGGCGTCTATGGCGAGCCCCGCGTCAACGTGCTGCTGCTGAATCTGGACATCCAGGACGCCACGACAAAGAAGTGACCGAGCGGGCGCCGCCGTCTCGGGCGGCGGCGCCCGCTAGTGTTCCATGAGCATCGGCGCCGCTATTTCGATGACCTCACCTGATGCCGGCCGGATCATCGCGGCTGCCAGTCTGCGGGCACAGGAACGCGGCGAGCAGTGCTTTGCGATCATCGTGCTGCATTCCGGAGCTCGAACGGAACGAGAGAAAGAGCTGGTCGAAGAGAATCTCCGGTTGATCATGGCGCGGAACGTGGCTCCTGTAGTTCATGAATCCGCCGACATCCCTCGCGCTCTGGTTTCAGCGGCCAGACACTGCGGCGTCCGGACGCTCTTCATCGGGAGCGCAAGACCGCGCATCCTTGGCCGGTCGATCCCCGAAAAACTCGTCCGCCTTGCGCCCCCGTTCGACATCGTCATCGTGCAACGAGACGGCGCCGGGGCAGAAAATCGCCGGTGAGCGCCAAGCGCGAAATTGTGATTGCCTGTGCAATAGTCAGCACGGAGCACACAGTTGGACGTAGCTCACGGGTGCGAGAAGTGATTTCTCGCAGGAGCATCGGACGGTCGGGCCGCCGTCCGAAACCAGGCGCGCGACAGGGCGCGAAAAGCCTCCGTGGGTTTGAGCCGGGTGCATTCTCCCGGGCTCACTGCTGACGTTCGCTTCCGGGAGCCCTTCGTCGCGCAGAGGTGCGGCGTTGACGATCACGGAACTACTCGTTGCTCTGCTGGCGATCTTTGCCGCGGCGAAGCTGTTCGGCGAGCTTGCAAGGCGGATCGGCCAACCGGCCGTCCTTGGCGAAATGGTGGGCGGCATCGTCATTGGTGTCTCCGGCCTCCATCTCATCGATGCGCACAGCTCGCTCATCCACGTCCTCTCGGAGCTTGGCGTCCTGCTCCTGCTTTTTCTGATCGGTCTCGATACCGACATTCACAGGCTGCTCGCCGTCGGACGTGCCTCCGCCGCGGTCGCTGTTGCAGGCGTTCTCCTGCCCTTCGCGACCGGCTACGGCGTTGGGGCGTTGTTCGCGCTTCCGACGACGATCTCGGTCTTTCTCGGCGCTTCGCTGACCGCGACGTCGGTGGCGATCACGGCGCGCGTGCTGTCGGACCTCGGCCAACTGAAGAGCGACGAATCGCAGGTGATCCTCGGCGCGGCAGTGATCGACGACATTCTCGGACTGGTCCTTCTTACGCTGGTAAGCGCGATGGCAGCGGGCCGGAAGATCACGATGATCGGCGCCGGAAGAACCTTCGGGATCGCCTTCGGCTTCGTCGCCGTCGCGATCGCGGCCGGGACGATTCTCGCGCCACGCCTCATCGCGCTCACGACTCGCCTTCGCATTACTCGAGCGCTCTTCTTCACATCGATCATGTTCGCATTCGCCCTGGCGTACCTCGCGGACCTTGCGGGCTCCGCGGTGATCATCGGCGCGTTCGCTGCGGGTCTCGCTCTGGCCAGGACGGACCGTGCCCGCGACATCGAGCGCGAGGTCTACCCCATCGCCCAGTTCTTCATCCCGATCTTCTTCGTATCGGTCGGTGCAGCCGTAGACCTGAAGCAGCTCAACCCTTTCAACCCGGCCAGCCGGCAATTCCTCGTCATCGGCCTGCTTCTTGCGCTCGCTGCAATCGCTGGAAAACTGGTGGCAGGCTTCACTGCATTTGCAGGACGCCCCCTTCGAAGGATCGTCATCGGAGTGGGCATGATCCCGCGCGGCGAGGTTGGTCTGATCTTCGCGCAGCTCGGCCTGACTGCGGGACTTCTTTCCGCGGGACTCTACAGCTCCGTCGCCCTCATGGTGATGGTAACAACGTTCGTCGCACCGCCGCTGCTTCGCGTAATGCTCACGCCGGAGACCCCCGACGAAGCGAGCACTCTAAGCGACGTCGTGACGGAGACAATGTCAGACGTCGCAGAAAAAGAGATCGCCGAGGAGCTACGGCAGTGACCGCACCGTGCACAGGGTTCCTCGGCGATCGCGGAGCCGGGAAGAGTCGATCAGGTATTCTGAAACCATGCCGCGCATGAACGACGAAGCTCGTCCCGATCCTGACGAGCTGCTCCGCCTTACAAAAACCGACGACAAGGGGCGCGGCCGGCTGAAGGTCTACCTCGGCATGGCTGCCGGCGTCGGCAAGACGATGCGCATGCTCGACGATGCCCACCGCATGCGCCGCGCCGGCGTCGACATCGCCATCGGTCTCGTCGAAACGCATGGACGTGAGGAGACATCCGCGCGCATTGCCGATCTCGAGGTGATCCCGCGCCGCCGCGTTTCGTATCGCAACGTCATCATCGAGGAGATGGACCTCGCCGCCATCCTGGCGCGGCATCCGGACGTCGTCGTCGTCGACGAGCTCCCTCACACGAATGCGCCCGGTTCCAAAAACGAAAAGCGCTGGCAGGACGTGGAAGACATCCTCGCCGGTGGCATCTCGGTGATGACGGCGCTCAATGTCCAGCATCTCGAGGGAGTGCAGGACGTCGTCCGCTCCGCCACCGGGATCGATATCAGCGAGCGCGTTCCGGATCGCACGGTGCGCGAAGCAGACTCCGTGATCCTGGTCGACCTTCCCGTGGCGGAGCTTCAGGAACGTCTGCGCCAGGGAAAGATCTATCCGCCCGATCAGGCCACCCGCGCGCTCGATAACTTCTTCCGGACCGAGCTCCTGGTCCGGCTGCGCGAGCTGGCCCTGTTGCAGACCGCGACATTCTCCGGTGGGCCGGTGGTCGTGCAGGGTACGGCGGAGGTGCGCCTGGCGGTTGCGCTTCCCTTTGAGCCGGAAATCGCGCGATCGCTGGTCCTTCGTGCCTCCCGCCTGGCCGGCCGGATGAACACGCGCTGGTACGCCGTCTACGTGCGCCAACGGCGCGCGCATGCGGAGAACATCAGCGCCGAGCAACACAGGAAACTTACCGAGAACGTACAGCTGGCCATTTCCCTCGGCGCCACCGTTGTCACACGCGAGTCCGAGGACGTCGCCGGCGCTCTCCTCGACTTCGCGAAGTCGGAAGGAATCACGATGTTCGTGGTTGGCCGCCCCACCCGCTCCGGCCTCGTCAGCCGCGTCGTACCGAGCACCGTGCACCGGTTGCTGGAGCAAGGGCGGGGGCGTGGCTTTGACATCGTGATTGTGGACGTGTAGAGCCAGGCCGAGGTCGTTCATCCCTGAGGGTCTTGACGCCGCGTCGATCCCTCCCGCCAGTCAGAAAGGAGAAGCCATGCTGTACCCGGGACCCACGAAACTTCGCTCACAACGCGATATCAATCTGTGGCGGATTCCGCTCAAACTGTCGCTCGCGGCCGTCGCGCTCTTCGGCATCACGATGATCCCCGACATCCTCGGCGCGTATGGCGTCATCCACATCCCTGCGTGGCTGACGATGCGCAGCATCGACGACGCGCGTGCGATCCTCTCGGCGATGATGGGCGCGGTCGCGACCGTGCTGGCGCTGATTTTCTCGGTCGCTCTCCTCGTGCTGTCGATGATGTCCACACTGTTCGGCCCGCGCCTCTTGTATCGCTTTCTGCAGGACTGGGTAACTCAGGCCACGATCGGTCTGTTCATGGGGGCGTTCATTTACGTCTGCCTCTGTTTCCTGGTTACCCATCAGGACGCCCACACGCGGTTTGTCCCGCAGATCTCGCTCCTCACAAGCTGGGTGCTTGTCGTGTGCAGCTTCGCATTCCTCGTCTATTACAGCCACCGGATCGCGACGTCGATCCAGAACCCCGACATGATCGCGCGCGTCGTGGATGACCTCTACCCTGCCGTCGTCAGCGCACACCAGCGTGCCATGAGCGAGGGGAGCGGTGAGTTACCGGACGACAACGCGATCCTGAGACGTGCCGAGACCGGCGCGGTCGTACCGTGTAAGACGAGCGGCTACTTGCAGCACCTCGATCACGGCGCACTCGTCACCGCCGCGCGAGACGCGGGCGCGCTGATCGTGCTTAAGTTTCGCCCCGGCCACTTCGTGCTGCGCGGGGAACCGCTCGCGTCGATCGTGCCGGCGTCCGAGGTGCAGCGGATCGAGGCGGCGATCAGTCGTCACATCTCCTTCGGCCGCCATCGCACGCTCACGCATGACAGCGAGTTCGCGATCGCGCAGATCATTGAGATCGCCATTCGTGCGCTCAGCCCGGCGGTCAACGACACGTTCACCGGAGTCGCCTGCGTCGATTGGCTCGCCGATGCGCTGCTCGTGCTCACCGAACAGCCGCCACCCGAGGGCAACTGGTACGACACCACGGGCGAACTTCGTGTGTGGATCCCGGCGGTCCGGATCGAGCGACTGGTCAGGCTCGCGTTCAACCAGATCCGCCAGGCTTCGGCGACGACCCCGGCAGTGCTGATCCGGCAGCTCGAGATGATCCGCCGCCTGGGGCCGCGGATGTCCGGGGCCGCGATCCTGGCGCTCGCCGAACAGGCGGATGCAATTCGAGACACGGCAACCGCGCTCGTCGCGCTGGATCGTCGCGACCTGGACACCGCGTACGGGCGCGCGAAAGAGGCTCTCGAGAACCTGTCTCTGTCTAGAAGGTAGGAGCCCTCAAACGTAGAATCGGAACGATGCTGAACGCGCTCTGGTATCTCCTTGCCGCAGCGTGCGAAATCGCGGGCTGCTATTCGGTTTGGATGTGGCTGAGGCTGGGCCGCAGCGCGTGGTGGCTGCTTCCCGGAACGCTCATTTTGATCGCCTTTGCCGTGGTGTTGACGAGGGTTGATTCGGCCTTCGCAGGCCGTGCCTTCGCAGCGTACGGCGGCGTCTACATCGTCAGCTCGCTGATCTGGCTCGCTGTCATCGAGCGGACAACACCCAGGATCATGGACCTGGTTGGCGTCGCGCTCTGTCTCGCTGGGTCAGCAGCGATTCTTATCGGCGGCCGTTCCTGACTTCACTTCTGCACCTTGCCCTCTGCCTTCTGGTTGGCAAGTCTCTTCATGGGGTGACTCCTTTGTGGACATCGGGACGGCGATAGATGGCAAACGAATAGACCACCAGGACCAGGGCCATGATCCCGACAACACCCGGAACAAACCACGGCGCCTCCTTCTCGTGGATGAACGGCCCGAGCGCCATCAACAGAACACCGCCGATCACGAAGACAACCCCGCCGAGGCGATGCGTGCGGAACCAGACATCCTCATCGGCCAGAGTCCACGGCGTGCGGATGCCGATGAAGAAGTTCCGCGGCACCTTCGGCAGGTAGTTGCCAAGGCCAACGAAAAGAGCGCCGACGAGAAGCGGGACGAAGGTGGAAGACGATCGCACCATGTTCATCGCCGCGAGCAGAGCAAAAACGTGAATTCCAAGCATGAACACCAGGATGATCAGGAGAATGGCGCGATAGGCGCGTGACCGCGGCTCGATGTCGAAACCGCTCGGGGAGATCTTCGGCAGCGCGGCATAAACTCCAGCCAGGATGAGCATGATCGCCGGAACCAGAAACGCGCCGATGGCTTTCGGCGCGTAGTCGTTGGCATCCCCAGCCGCGTTCCAGTGAATCGGGACGCTGGCCGGCAGCCGCGAGTAGACGGCGATCGAAAGAGCGACGGCGGCGATGAAGAGGGCAACCACGGCGAGTTTCATGAGCGTTTCCTTTTTCGCTCCGATCCAAAGAGATCGACGAGCATGGCCAGCGTCTCCTCAAACACGCTGGTGTTCAACGAGTAGACCTGGAATTGACCACGCCGCTCGCAACGTACGAGACCGGCGTTCTTGAGGATGTTGAAGTGGTGTGAGAGCGATCCCTTCGTCATGGCAAAGACCTCGGATAGCTCGCCGGCGGGCATGGGCCGCTTCCGGAGCATCCGGAGAATCTCGCGTCGGGTCGGATCGGAGAGGGCCTTGAAGACGTCCTGTGACATTTGATAGTTTGAATACTATCAAACTATCAAAATAGTTTCAACATTCTTGTCCGGCCGCTCAGCGATCGCCAGCTCGAATGATCGCAAGAGCTTCAACCCCATCGTGCGCGGACAAGAGCGCTGCCACAACGCTCTCCTGACGCAGAACCCGAGCCGCTTCCGACAGGAAGCGAAGATGGAGTGAGGACGCATCCAACGGAGACATAAACACGAGAATGATCTGCATCTCCGGACGTTCGCTGACGACCCCTTTTGCGTTGATGCCGAGGCCGGCTACGACCTGCGTCACCTCGCGCGTGCGTCCATGCGGCAACGCCACCGGCGGAATGCAAGTAGCGCCATCCGCTTCGCGCTTCATCACGGTCTCGACCGCCGCAGCAACGGCTTCCGGCGTGAGTCCCGCGTTTGCCAACGGAGCGGCCAGCAGTTGGGAGACGGCGTCGCGCAGCGTTTCCGTGCGAAGGTTGACGAGGATGTCTCCGCTCTTCAGAATCTCGGACAGAGACGTCGATACCGCGCCGTTCATCGCTCCGGATCGTATCAGTAGGAGCAATCGGGAAATGCTCGTTCTCTTACCAAGGCAAGGATGACCTCTCGCGTTTCTTCAGTCACTCTGCCGGGGGGTAAGCATCGATGATGTTTTTCTTCCTCGCGCATTCGCCATGGTAGTGATCAATGGTCGCTTTCTTCCGGCCACTCCTCCGGCGCTCATCGTCGATGATTGCTTTTGCTACGTAGACTCTTGCCAAGGTACACATCGATGCTCGCTTTCTTTCGTCTCACTCTTCCAGCGGTCATCGTCGATGATTGCTTTTCTAACGTAGACTCTTACCAAGGTGAGCCTCGACGCTAGGCTTTCTTCCGTCCACTCTTCCGGCGGTAGTCGTCGACGGTTGTTTTCCAACGTAGACACTTACCAAGGTAAGCATGAATGCTACTTCCAGATCCTCGCACTCTTACCAAGGTAAGCATCGATGCTGCAATCGCTTCATTGAACTCTTACCAAGGTAATCCTCTCTCCCTCGATTCGAACCATCGCTGACTCATCAGTCACCTCCGATGGTCGCTGAAGATCACTGAACTGCTACCTTGGTTTGAGCAATCCAGTCGAACTGCATCATCGGCTCTTTCCGAGGAAAGAGCGCATGGTTCAATATGCAGCAACGACGGTAACCTGGGCAATCGTGAGTGGATCATTTTCAACCAAGCGTGCTTCAGATCCGGGCATCGATGGTGATAAACCAAGCATCGGATCTGTCCATGGTTTGAGCCGACGATGCGTTACAATGCATCGATGCCACGCGCGATGCGAATCGACCCTGATGCAGCACGCTTCGGCGCGATCCTGAAGCGACTGCGCGAGACCAAAGGATGGACGCGGCAGAAACTTGCCCAGCGCGCCGGTATGACACCAACGTACATCGGTATTCTCGAGTACGGCGGCAATACTCCGAGTCTGCCGACCGTCCTGGAACTGGTCGAAGTCCTCGGCGGCGACATCGCCGACATCATGCGCCGCCTCGCCGCCGCTCGCGTGACACCAGCCCCCGTGCTGCCGCCACCGCCGGCCTCAAAAACGTAGCTCGCGGGCAGCGCGGGTCAGTTCGCGTGTTTGCTTTAGCCACCGGTACGCTGCTTACCCCTCCTGCAGCGACAGCCAATCGGCGACATCTTCGTAGGCGAAGAGGTTCCCGAACCGCGCCCACTGCACCAGCGTATCGAACATGTCCTCGTAGTTCTCGCGCGGCAACGCCATGATGATCATCTCGCGAACGAGGTCGCCATTGGCGCCGTGGTCGGGCCGCTGTTGGAGCATCGCGTAGACGTCCTGAAACAGCCGAAGCTTGAGGAGTTGCTCGCGCCAAATGGCCTTGCGCTCCCCCGCCTCGGCACGCACAAAGCGCCGGCCCTGAGCGGTGAGGACGATGTCCTGCTTCGGTGTGTCGACCAGGTCGAGAATCTCTGCGGCCTTGGTCGTGGCCATGATGTGTCCGAACTCGCGCCCGGTCGCCGCTGCGACTTCGAAGATGTCATCGACGCCGTTCTTCGCATCGAGATACTCGAGCAGGCCGATGACGTCTGAGGTGTCCGTGCGCGGAAGAACCTCGATTCGGCTGGCTCGCGCGACCGCCGAGACGGGAATGTCGGGCATCTCAGCGCCGGTGATGATCTCGTGCAGATAGTCGACGAGCGCCTCCGATTCCCGAGACCGCTGATCGCGCGGCCGGGGCAGTTTGTTCTCGACGATCGTTCGGACGCGCCCGGGATTGCTGGCCAGGACGATGATCCGATCGGCCATGTACACGACTTCTTTGATGTCGTGACTGACCATGAGGATCGACGACGGATTCGAATCGCGCGGTTCCCACAGATCGATCACTTCGGCGCGCAGCCCCTCGGCGGTAAGGGCGTCGACGTGGCTGAAGGGTTCGTCCATGAACAGGCACTCGGGATTGATGGAGAGGGCGCGGGCGATGCCGAGCCGCTGCTTCATGCCGCCCGAAAGCTCGCGTGGATAGGCCTCTTCGAATCCTGCCAGGCCCACGGTCCGAATGGCGCGCTCAGCGACGGATCTCCGCTCGTCCAAGGGCAGACCCGCGGCCTGCAGCACCGCCTCGACGTTCTGCGTGACCGTCATCCATGGATAGAGCGCGAAGCTCTGAAACACGATGGCGATGCCGGGCGTGAGGCCGCGAACTTTCTGGCCGTGGTACAGAACCTCACCCTGAGTCGGATGGATGAGTCCCGCAAGAATGCGCAGGATGGTCGATTTGCCACACCCTGATGGTCCAAGCAGTGCCACGACCTCGGATGGCTTGATAGCCACGTTGATGTCTTCGAGGACACGAAGGCGCGAGCCATTCGGCATGGCGAAGTCGTGCGACACATTGCGGATCTCGCAGAGCGTCTCCGTCTTTTCGGATGCGGCGGGAACATCGATCGTCGCTGTCATCGGTCACCTCACTTGCTCAAAGTGAATCGGGACTCGGCCAGTCCGTACAGCCGTTTCCAGACTGTTCGATTGAACGTCACAACCACTGCCGCCATGACGATGACGCACGCGCCGAGCCGCGGGAAATCGGCGTGCTCCGCGGCGAGACTGATCTGCGCGCCGAGCCCGTTCGCGGTCATCACCTGGCCTTTGAATGTCACATACTCGGCGACGATGCTGGCGTTCCACGCGCCGCCGGCCGCAGTCACCCATCCCGTCACAAGATACGGGAACACCGCCGGCAGATAGAGAAATCGGAAGCGAAGCCAGCGGCTCAGCCGGTAACTGCGCGCCGCTTCGCCAAGATCCGAGGGGATGGACGAAGCGCCGGCGATGACGTTGAAGAGGATGTACCACTGCGTCCCGAGGAGCATGAGGACGACGCTGCCCCATCCGAGAGAGACGCCTGCCGCCTTCAACACCGCGATCGCGAGCGGGAACAGCATGGGCGCCGGAAACGAAGCCGCGATCTGCACGATGGGCTGAAAGATCCGCGACAAGCGCGGCGAAAGGCCGATGGCGAGACCTGCCGGAAGAGTCCAGATCGTCCCGAGCGCAGTCGAGAGAAGCACGCGCCCCAGCGTCCAACCACACGCGCCGAGGATGGGCAGGTAGCCTCTGGCCGGCAATTGCCCGAGCAGCAGGAACATGCGGTAGCTGCCGAAGAGGAGAATCACGACGAGGAGAGCGAAGAGGCTGAACGACAACACGCGCGAAGCACCTGGGCGCTCTCGCTTCGCTTCCTGCGCATGTGCCACTTGCTGATCGCTCTTGCCGAGGCGGCGGCGAAGAGCGGCAAGGGCGCTGGCCAGCCAGTCGATGACGCTCGATCGCCGCAGCCAGTCGTAAAACCACGATGTCGACGTCTGCTCGTCCGAGCCGCCTTCTTCGACACGAAACTTCTGCGCCCAGACGACGACCGGGCGCCACAGCAATTGATCGAGCACGACGATCATCGTGATCATCGCGAAGATCGCCCACACCATCGCGCGCACGTCGCCCTTCGCCACGGCGACGCTCATGTACGAGCCGATGCCGGGAAGGCGGAAATCCCTGGCGCCGAGGACGAACGACTCGGTGATCATCAAGAAGAACCAGCCGCCGGCCATGCTCATCATGCTGTTCCAGACCAGGCCGATCGTGGCGAACGGCAGCTCGAGCCACTTCAGCCGCTGCCACCAGTCGAAGCGATAGATGGTCGAGGCTTCGATCTGATCTTTCGGAATGGAACGGAGCGAGTGGTAGAAACTGAACGTCATGTTCCACGCCTGGCCGGTGAAAATCATGAGCACGGAGGCGAGCTCCAGGCCCACATTGCTTTCCGGGAAGATCGAAACCAGCGCGAGAACGACGCCCGGCATGAAGCCGAGAACGGGAATGCTCTGAAGAATGTCGAGCAGCGGCACGAGGACGCGCTCCGCGATCGGATCCTTCGCCGCCCAGTAGCCGTACGTCAGCGTAAAGAGCAGCGAAAGGACGTACGCGATCAGGCCGCGCGTGAGCGAATAGAAGGTGTAGAGCGGAAGCGCGGAGAGCGACAGATCGATGTGGACGGCAGGCCGGAGCGTGCGCCACTCGCCGGCCAGCGACGAGAGTCCGAAGACGATGCCGGTGATGCCGACGAGCAGGACGGCATCGATCCAGACGCCTCGCCGGAAGCGCTCGAAGAACGCGGTAGCTTCGCCCCATGCTCCTTCCCGCGGCCGCATCGTATTGATCCTTTGTCCATCGCTGTAACGCTCTCGGAGACGACCCCGGCATCGTAGCACCCTGGACGACTGCATCCGAAGAACTCCGAGCGGCGTGACGTCCAGAACATGCGAATGTTCAATTGAAGTGAGTCTGCCTGCGGCCCGACCCGCCGGTCAGGTATTCTGAGCGCATGGCCCGCGCGACCGAGGATGCCCGCCCTGATCCCGACGAGCTGCTGCGCCTCACGAAAACCGACGACAAGGGACGCGGCCGCCTAAAGGTCTACCTCGGCATGGCCGCGGGCGTCGGCAAGACGATGCGGATGCTCGACGATGCTCACCGCATGCGCCGCGCCGGCGTGGACATCGTCATCGGCCTCGTCGAAACGCATGGCCGCGAGGAAACCGCGGCACGCATCGCCGATCTGGAAGTGATCCCTCGGCAGAAGGTTTCCTACCGCGATGTCGTCATCGAAGAGATGGATCTACGCGCGGTCATCGCACGGCATCCGGATGTCGCTGTCGTCGATGAGCTGCCGCACACGAATGCGCCGGGCTCGAAAAACGAGAAGCGCTGGCAGGATGTCGAAGACCTTCTCGCCGCCGGCATCTCGGTGATGACCGCGCTCAACGTGCAGCATCTCGAAGGCGTGCAGGACGTCGTCCACTCTGCCACCGGAATCGAGATTCGCGAGCGCGTGCCGGACCGAATCGTGCGCGAAGCCGACTCGGTCATCCTCGTCGACCTTCCCGTCGCGGAGCTTCAGGAGCGCCTGCGTCAGGGAAAGATCTATCCGCCGGAGCAGGCTACCCGCGCCCTCGACAACTTCTTTCGCACGGAGCTTCTCTTGCGGTTGCGTGAGCTCGCGCTGCTGCAGACAGCGACGTTCTCCGGAGCGCCGGTCGTCGTGCAGGGAGCCGCGGAGGTGCGCCTGGCGGTCGCGCTTCCATTCGAGCCATTGATCGCAAAGTCGCTGGTCCTGCGCGCATCGCGTCTGGCCGGCCGCATGAACACGCGCTGGTACGCCGTCTACGTCCGGCAGCGCCGCGCCCACCCGGAGAACATCAGCGCCGAGCAGCACCGCAAACTCAGCGACAACGTCCAACTCGCCATCTCCCTCGGCGCCACC
>JADGNZ010000049.1 GCA_017883205.1 Thermoanaerobaculia bacterium
CATGACCCGTTCCTCCTTGTATGTGGCTCTGTTCCTCTCAAGGGTTCAACCCACGAAAAGGTACATTGAGCGCGCGGGTCACTCCATCTTCTCTACCGTCCGTGACGCCTCCGGCGTCTTGCAGGCAAAAGATCCTGCTGACGGACTCCGGCGTCGGCGGAATCGACGCCAGCATCCCCACACTCCTTGTGGTGTGCTGCGGTTCGTGAGAGTCGCCAGCGGGCCGCTGGCGGGTACAGCCGTCGAGCCGACGGCGCTACGAAAGCGCGAACTACTTCGGACGCATACCCTACTTCGTATACACCGTCACTTCTGCCGAGGAGCCGACCGCCACTTGATCAGCCGGCGGGCCGTTCCAGGAGATTCGTACCGGGACGCGCTGGACCACCTTCACGAAGTTGCCGGAGGCGTTGTCGGGGGGGAGCAGCGAGAACGATGCGCCGGTGCCGCCGGAGAGGCTCTCCACTTTGCCTTCGAAGTCGCGGCGGCCGAGGGCGTCGATACGGACGGTGGCGCGCTGGCCGGGGCGCATGTCGGCCATCTGCGTCTCTTTGAAGTTTGCCAGGATGTAGGTCGTTCGCGGAACGAGCTGCACGATCGGCATGCCGGCGGTGACGTACGAACCGGCATGGACTGCGAGCTTTGAGGCGATGCCGTCCCGCGGGGCGATGATCTTCGTGTAGGAAAGGTTCAACTGCGCGGCGTGAAGGGCGGCTTCGGCCGTGGCTATGCGTGCGTGGGCGAGACGCGCCTGAGCCTGCGCGGCGGTGATCTGCTCCTGCACGGGAGCACTTTGCTGCACACGTCCCTGCGCAGTCTGGACATTGGCTTGTGCAGCTTGACGTGAGTTCTCGGCCTCGCTCACGCGAGCCCGCGCCTGTGCGAGATCGGCGTCGGCGGATTCGTGCGCGGCACGCGCCGCATCCACCTGCGCCTTCGAGATATCTCCCTTACCACCCAGCTCCTCGGCGCGCTGGAAGTCGAGCCGCGCCTTCTGTGCGTTTGCGGTCGCACGCGTAACGGCGGCATGCGCTTCGTTGATCGACGCCGCGGAAGTGTCGACGTTTTCCTTCGAGCTTTGCAGCGCTCCCTGCGCGGAGGTGAGCGCGCCGCGCGCGCTTGCCGAGGTCACTGCGGTGCGCGCATCGGCATCGGCAGCCTGTGCCTGCGCAGTAGCCAGATCCCCCTCGGCCTGCGCGACTTTCACCTGCGCGTCGGACGGATCGAGATCGGCGATCGGTTGACCGGCTTTGACCGGCTGATTCTCGATGATGTAGACCGCCGTCACCTGTCCGGCCACGCGTGCCGCGACCGGCACGATGTCGGCGCTGACCTGGGCATCGTCGGTGTTCTCTTTACCGGCGGACACGAACGCGTAAATCAGGTAGCCGATCAGCAGCAGCGCGACGGCGCCGCCGAGAATGAGATAGAGGCGTTTTGCCTTCGACGGCGCGATGGCCGGCTCGTGCTCGGCGATTTCCGGCATCGCGCCGGCGGTGGTTCCGTTGGTCGTCATCTACATCTCCACATGGACATCGATCTTCTCCGCGCTCTTCGGCATCTTCAGGAAGAAGACGAGAGGCAGAACGCATAGAAACAGGATTCCTGACAGGTAGAACAGTTTCTCGAACGAGAGCATCATGGCCTGCTGCCGGAGTCCGCCGTCGATCATGCGCGCGGCGGCGTTTCGTGCAGCCATGGCATCGAGCCCGCGTGCTTGCAGCATTCGTTGGATGCCGGCCATGCGCGCGATCATCGACGGACTCGACATCGAGAAGTGAGGCAGCATTTCGCCGCGGGCGCGCGTCGCGAATTGGGCGAGCAGTGTCGCGAACACGGCCAG
Organism: Thermoanaerobaculia bacterium; assembly: GCA_017883205.1. Classification (GTDB taxonomy): domain Bacteria; phylum Acidobacteriota; class Thermoanaerobaculia; order Gp7-AA8; family Gp7-AA8; genus JADGNZ01. The sequence continues at coordinate 1,844 of JADGNZ010000049.1, forward strand.
TCCAACCGAGCCTCCGGTCTGCCGCAGCAGCGAGTTCAGTCCGGTGGCGTCGGACATTCGATGACGCGGGATCGTACTGAGGGCCATCGTCGTCAGCGGGATCCAAAGGCAACTGAATGCCACCCCCTGGATGATCAGAACCTTGACCACGTCAATGGTCGCGGTGGCCAGCGTGTAGTGTCCCATCAGCCAGGCCGTGTAGGCGAAGAGCACGATGCCGAAGGCGACGACGAGACGCGGAGAGACCTTGTTGTAGAGCCGTCCGACGATCGGCATCACCACGAGCATACAGAGGCTTCTTGGCATCATCGCCAGACCCGCCTGCGTTGCGGAGAAACCGAGCTCAAACTGCATGAACAGCGGGAGGAGAAAGGTCACCGCCAGTAGCATGGCGAACATGACGGCGCCGATCAGCGTGCCGGACGCGAACACGACGTCCTTGAACAGTGAGAAGTCGACTGCCGGTACGCGCGCGCTCAGCTCGCGAATGACCAGCGCGGCCAGCGACACGATGGCCACGAGCGCGATGATCTTGATCTCGCCCGACTGGAACCAGTCGTTGCGTCCTCCCTCCTCGAGGACGTACTGCATCGTCCCCAGGCCGAGGAAGAGGAGCGCGATGCCGCCCCAGTCCATGTTCTTCCGTTGACGTACTGCCATCTGCTGCATCGCCGCGCGGACGTCCTCGGGCTCGTGCACGAAGCGCGAGACCATGAGCAGCGAGATGATGCCGATGGGGACGTTGATGTAGAAGATCCACGGCCACGAATAGTTGTCGACGATGTAGCCGCCGAGTGTGGGGCCGAATGCCGGTCCGAGCACGACCGCCATACCGAAGAGCGCCATGGCCATGCCCTGCTCTTTCGGCGGAAAGGTCTGGCGAAGGATGGCCTGCTCAGTCGGCTGCAAGGCGCCCGCACCGAGGCCTTGAAGAATGCGAAAGGTGACGAGGAGCGGCAGCGTGCGCACCATGCCGCAGAGCGCCGATCCGATGACGAAGAGCGCCAGGCAGGCCATGTAGACGCGCTTCTGGCCGAAGAGCCGCGCCAGAAATCCCGTCAATGGCATGACCATGACCGTGGCGATCACGAAGCCGGTCGTGACCCATGTGATCTGTTCGATGGTGACGCCGAGGGAGCCGGTGAGGTGAGGGACGGCGACGTTGACGATAGAGGCGTCGATCGCGCCCATCAACGTGCCGAACGTGATCGAGACTGTGACCAGCCATTTGTTGACCGGCTTGCGCTCCTGCCGCGCGGGCAAACTTCCGGCAGCGTCAAATGTTGCCGCCGCAGAAGTCACGGCTTCGCCTCGGGAGCGGCGGTGTTCGCGTTCGTGATGTAGCGCCGGATGCCGCCGGTGGCGTGCTCGTAGTCGAACTGCGCGGCAGCGGCATCGGCCTGCGCGGCGATGAGATCTTCGTGCGCCTGACGATAGGCGTCCTGCGCGCGGTCGACTTCGACCGGAGAGCCGTAACCTGCCGAGCGGCGGTCGCCAGCAACCGTCAACGCTTCTTCCGCCACGGTCACGCTCTCCGTAGCAACGGCCACCCGCGACTCGGCGTTCTGCAACGACATCACCGAGCGACGGACGTCCTGTTCGACGTCGCGCTGGCGTTGCGACAACAGCGTTTCGGCATCGTGCAGCATCACGCTCGCGCGGGCGATGTTCGCGTTGATGTCGGCGTGGAAGAGCGGGACGCCGAGGTTGGCGGCGATGCGGCGCGTCCAATGGAGATCGTTCGTTCTGTTGCCGTTGATGTCGCCTTCGAAGTCGAGCGAGAGACTGGGCAGTAGGCGCGCGCGGGCAGCTTCGACGGTCAGTTGCGCGGCCCGAACCTGCTCGATGGCCTGACGCAGCTCGGGGCGATGTTCTTTCGCGGTCGTCAGGGAGGGATCGAGATCAGGAACACTCGTCGGGGCGGAAGGGAGGGCGGTGAAGATAACGTCGCGCGATTCGTCCGCGCCGATCGCATTGAGGAGCGCCAGCGTCGCGTTCTGCCGGTCATTCTGTGCGATGAGCAGCGCCTGCCGGGCGCGCGCAAGCTGCACATTACCTTGTGCGACGTCGAGACGCGTGCCGGTGCCTGCTTTGAATTCATCCTGCGCGGTCTGGAGTAGCCGCGTGAAGAGCGCTACGTCGGCCTGACGCGCGTCGATCTGCGACTGCGCGCGTTGTGCGATCAAGTAAAGCCGCGCCACCGCCGCCGCGACGTCGTTCTCCGCCTGCTCGTTCTGATAGTGACTCGCTTCCGCCGAGCCTTTCAGCGACTGGTAGTGACGCAGCGCCGCGAAGTTGAACACCTGCACGGCCGCGGAGAGCTGGGCATCGGTGACGTTGAAGGGACCGATGACCGGCGGCAGTCCGGGCAGCGAGAAGCCGAAGGTGGCCAGGTTGATCGACTGGCTGTATTGCATCAGCTTCGCATCCGCCTGCGGCATCAGCGCGCTCCACGCCTCGGAACGCGCAATGCGCGCCATCTGCTCGTTCGAGCGCGCCAGCTCCGCCTGTGTGCCGTTGCCGAGGGCCATGTGGATGGCGTCGTCGAGCGTAAGGCGGATAGGCTGCGCCGGCGTCTGCGCGGAAGCGCTGAGCGTCACTGCAAGAAAGAGGAGGGAGAGTCGTTTCGAACGCATGGGTGTGAGGGCGTCGCTGCCAGGTTGCAATCCGTTCGCCAGCGCCGACTGACCGTTTGGTCAGTTCGCGAGTTAAAGGAGAAGGGGGCGGCGTTTCTTCCCGAGGCGCGGCTTGTTTGCGACAACGAGAGAACCCTTTGCACCACAGAGACTCAGAGGTCGCGGAGAGGCTTTCGACTCTGTGTCCTCGGTGTCTCTGTGGTTCATTCTCGTGGCCCGAACTCAGTCCAACTTGCCGGCAAGCGCAGGAACGACATCCCCCTTCCGAAGGTTCTCCTCGATCACCCTTGCATCCCACGGCTTGCTGATGACGCATGAGTTGATGCCGCCGACGCCCATGCTCAGCTTGCCGCTGTAGCCCTGGCCGACGTTGTCGCAGCCGTCGCTGGAGACGAATTTCGCTTCCTGGATTTTCACGTCGGCGTGCAGCTCGCCCTCGGTCAGCGCCATCGGATAGAGACGGCCTTTGGCCATGCCCAGATGTTGGGCAGTGAGCTCCCAGCCGCCGCCGACCGACATGCCATGGCCGAACGTTCCTTTGCGTGCGGTGAAGAGCACGTCGGGATGCAGCATCTCCAGCGAGTTCTCGACTTCGAGCGCGTCGCCGGGCGTGGCGGTGGCGTGCATGTCCCAGGTCGTGACGTCGGCGGCCTGCACTTCCTCCATCGCTTTCTTCATCGCCAGCTGCGGACCGCCTTTCGACGGCGTGATGATGTGATGGGCGTCGGACGACGTGCCGATGCCGACGATCTCCATGCCGACGGGACGAAAGCCTTGCGCCATCAGCTCCATGGCATCGCCGACGATCCAGACGCACGATCCTCCGGCGACGTGCGTCCCTTTGAGCGCGGTCAGCGGGCGCGAGATGTCAGCGTCGGCCGAGAGGACGTTGGCGTTGTAGAACGCGGAGATGACGAGCGGGTGCGGCGGGGGATCGGTCATGCCGACGACGACCGCTTTTGCTTCGCCGAGCTGGATGGCGTCGGCGGCCAGTTTCAGGGCGACACCGAATGATGCGCAGGCGGCCACTGGCGCGAACGCTGGCCCAACGATGCGGCCGATCATCGACACCTGCGATGCCGGAATGTTGGCGATGTTCCAGAGCAGGTTGGGGGAGACGCTGGCCCACGGCTCGCTCGGGCATCCCCATTTCCGGTTCAGCGCGCGAATCTTGTTCAGCTTCTGACGGATCGAGCTGAGCTTCGCGGTGCCCGATGACGGCGGCACGGGCTCGGACTGGATGTCTGCCGCTTCGGCGAGATAGTGGAGAAGGGCCTCGCTCTTCGGCGCCCAGAACGCATCCCAAGCATGCTTCGCGTCGATCCAATCCTCGGAGCCGATCGCGAATTCTGCGGGGTCAGGAGGCGAGGCCGGATCGCGCTCGCCCTCGATGTGCATGCGCACGGCGTCGCATCGCTCCGGCGCGGCCCAGAACTCGTTCCACTTCCGCTGCGCTCGGTCGTACTTCATGGTCTCGGCGGACGTGACCGTGATCTCGCCGATTCCGCTGCCGATGTAGACGTGAGCCTGCGTCCCGAGCGACTGCAGATAATCTTCGATGCCCGGGTTCTGCGTCAGCGACTGGATGAACGCGCCGATGCAGCTCTGCACCATCGGTCCCATCTTGTCTTTGAGCTGCGAAAACTTGGCGGGAGGAAAGCGCTGGTCGAACCAGTCGTGGTAGGTTTCGAAATCGAATTCAGGCTGGCCGACCAGAAAGTTCGATGGGCCAAAGCCGCGGAAAGGAGTGAGCCAGCTATCGGCACGTTCCAGATTTCGCTCGAAAGTATCGATGTTTGGAGACTTGGGGGCGACGACGCCCCAACCGAAAACACCGATCCGCTTCCGCTCTGCCATTGGGGGGCATTGTAGCGAATCCTGTCAGGGAAATTGCATTGAGTCGGTAACCATCCATGAGGTGTCCGTGAGAAGAGCAATCAAGCCGTCGGTATTGATCGTGTTGACGTTCGTGCTTTGCACTGCCGGCTGCCGCTGGGGAAAGTCGGCAGCGGTCAGCTCCACTGCGCCGACGACGCAGACGATTGCCCCCGCCGCCGCCCAGCCTGCAGTGAACGGCACCGATGCGGTAACGCAGACGGTCGATGTCGAAGATGGCCGCTCCGAGGATGAAGGGGGCGCGCTTACGAGCGCGCAGACGGAGAAAAAGCCGGCTTCCACGAAAACACCGGCGAAGACGCCGCCGAAAAAACATAGATAATCGGAGTGCTGCGGCCGCACTCCAGAATGCACCTCTACGAACCATTCATCGAGCGCGACCTTGCCGCGATCCCGGCGGCGGTGGCTGCATTTCGCGCGGCGCACTCCGCCCATGAGACGTGGATCGAGATCACACGCTTCGCGGTGCTCGCGTTTGCGCCATCGCAGCATTCCAAACACGCATTGCTTACCTGCCTGTCCGCATGGGATCTGCGCGAAGAGCTCAGTGCGCAATTCGATGAGGCCATCGTCGAATGCTCCATCTACGCGGCCGCCAGCCGTCAGCCGTGGAGCGAGCCGCCGATGCTCGATCCTCCGAAGATCGACGATGACCAGCGCGGCGATCTCGATGAGCTGCGCGAAGCGATCGCCGCATCGGACCGCCTGCGCGCGGAGCGCTGGCTAGCCAAACGTTTCGACAGCGCGGACTTTCCCCGCGACTATCTCGCTGCCGCCTCCGGCGATTTCGAAGACCTCGGCCACGCGCTGATCGTCGCCAATGCCGCTCTCCGCCTCGCCACACTCCTCGGCGAGAAGGGGAGGTACGCGATGCTGCGGGTGGGGGTGTGGGAGATGGTTGGGGTGGGGGGTGGGGAGTGGGGAGTGGGGGGTGGGAGCGAGAAGCCCGATCTCAATTCGTTGTGCGGCGCACTAGTCGCAAACGTCATCGCCGAGGGTGGTGAGATCATCAGCGCACATGCGCTTTTCCTGTTCGATGTTGCCCTGCAGACCGAGGATGTGAACGTAATTCGTCGCGTCGCCAGTCATCTCTCCGACATCAGTGGCGCCCCTGCTTCTGCTCCCACCCTCACTCCCACCCCCCACACCCCACAACCCACCCCCTACTCCTTCGCCCGCGACTACGGCGCCTGCCTCAAAGCGCATGCGGTGGCGAAGCGGTTGCGGCCGCGATTTCCGAATGTTGACTTCGACGGCATGCTGGCCGCGGTGCATCGCAACCTGGACGCTGCGCCGCCGTCCGAGGAGATGGCATTTGCGTAGAGCGCTCGTGGTCTTCGCGCTCGTTCTCGCGTCGTGCGCGACCGCGCCTTCGCCGCAATCGCTACGGCAATCGCTTGGCCAATCAATCGGTCATCGGATCGATGCGATCACGAGCAAGCCATCGCTGGCCGGTGCAATCTTGGGGATCGACGTCGTCGATGATCGCGGCAACACGATCTACGCGCGCAACGAGAGGACGCTTCTCATTCCGGCGTCGAACCGGAAGCTTTTCGCCGCCGCAACAGTGGCCTCATGCGAAGGACTCGATCGAAGGATCGCTACGGAGTTTTGGCTCGATGGGAGCGACATCATCATCCGCGGCGGCGGCGATCCGTCATTCGGTGGACGCTGGGCTTTCGATCGAGATGCGGTGTTTGCGGCGATCGTGAACGCGCTCCGAAGCCGGAACGTTGCCGGCGTGAACAACGTCATCGCCGACGTCTCACTTTTCGATCGCACCACCATCCCCGGCAGTTGGAAGGTCGGAAACCTCGGCAGCGATTACGCGGCGCCGGTCGATGCACTCGCGTACAACGAGAACGTAATCGGTATCGTCGCCGATCACTGCGCGAGTCCCGTGATCACGACCGATCCGGCGTTTGTCCCCGCGTCTGCGAACGTCGTTTGCGGGCCGGACAATCTTGTTATTCGATCCGGCGGCGACAACGCCGTCAGCATCCTCGGAACGATGCCGGAACACATTCAGTCGCTTGCCGGCATCGGCGATCCGGCGCTGTACGCGGCCCAGGCACTTCTGGACGCGCTGCGGCACGCCGGCATCAACGTTCGCGGGCATGCAGTCGTCAACACCGCGCCGCGCGCGTGGAATGAACGGCTGGCGGTGATCGAGTCGCCGCCGTTCTGGCAGCTTCTCTCGACCGTTTTAAAGCCGAGTCAGAACCTCTATGCGGAAATGCTGTTCAAGGGACTTTCGGCGAGCGCCGCACAACCGGCGTCGTACGAAGCCTCGGAAGATATCGAGCGCCGCTTCCTGACGACGGAGGTGGGGATCAACGCCGCGGACTTCCGTTTCGTCGACGGCTGCGGCCTCTCGCCCGATGATCTCGTCGCGCCGCGCGCGATCGTCACGCTCCTGCGCTGGATGAACGATCCGAGCCGCCGTGGCGTCTGGTCGATGATGCTGGCCCGCCCGGGGGAGGAAGGAACGCTCCGGCGGCGACTGCTCCCGTTTGCGAGCCGGATGCGCGGGAAGACTGGCAGTATCAACGGAGTCAACGCGCTGAGCGGGATTCTCGACGGCCCGCACGGCACGCACCGCTACTTCACGATCATCATCAATCACCACACGGCGGAGTCGTCGGATGCATTACACGCGATTGACGCCATCGTGACAGAGATCGCGAACTGGTGAGTTTCAGATCAGCTCGGAAAGCTCGCCGACGACGCGCCGGAGTCTGCTGAGGTACTCCGGATCTTCGGTCATCCGGCGTCTAATCTCCTCGGCGAAGGGAAGATCGCGGCGCCGCTCTTCGGGCGTGCCACACGATTCGAAGAACTCGATCCACTTGTCGGGCTCGCCGTCGAACATCGAAAGCAGCATGTGGACGCGCGCAAAATTTGCCACGAGTGCCGACAGATTGGTGGTGTCAATCAAGTCATAGGTCTCAACGGTCATCGGTGAACGAGAATCTCCCTACCTAGGAGTGACGGCGGGGTGGAGTTCCCTACCCACTCACCTGATTTTTTTATCCATTGACGCCGGCGAGCTCAGCGTTCTGGCCGCTCCACGTTCCGTACGAGAAGCAGCGAACACATGTGAACGAGTACTCGGCCATGCCGGTGGTGGGGTTGGCCGACGATTCGACGTCCAGCACAGATTGGCATCGATAGCAGAGATTGGCATCACCGCGCTCGATGTTCTCCAGGAAACCTTCCACTTGCTGACGATGAAACTCCATCTGCCGCGGCCGCTGCGGAATGGTGATCGTTTCCCGTCCGCGAGGGCAGGTCAGGAAAAGGTGATCGGCGAATGTGGTCTGGACGAAGCTGCCGGTCATGATGACGCCGGGATGCTTGGGACACGCGACCGGCTTGCCCGCCCAGTACGCCCGCGCCAGATCGCGAAGTTGTTGTACGTCGTTGGCCATGAGAGGGAGTTTAGCCGACTCTCACGCTCTCATGCGCAACGTCGTCCTGACACAGCGTCGCGTCGAGTCGGAGTAGAACCGTTTCACGCGGAGACGCGGAGGCGCGGAGTTTTTTCCCTCCGCGATCCCCGCGTCTCCGCGTGAAACGGTTTTGATCCTTGAGCAGTGCCGGGGCCGCCACCTACTTCCTTCCCGCTTCGATCTGCTCGAACACGCGCATGAAGTTGCCGCCGAGGATCTTCTCGATGTCTCCTTCCGAAACGCCGCGCTCGAGCAGGCGTGCGGTGAGGAGCGGCAAGCCGGCCGCGGTTTGCAGGTCTTTCGGCAGCGCGGGGACGCCGTCGAAGTCGGAGCCGATGCCGACGTGATCGATGCCGGCCACCTCCGCCGCATGCAGGATGTGATCGACAGCGTCGTCGATCGTCGCCTGCGGACTTCCGAGGGTGTTGAACCACTCGAGGTAGAGATCCCAGTCGGTGGCGTCGTCGGGCATCTCCTCGGTGCCGCCCCCCGATTCACTCTTCACGCGCTTCTGCGAATTCATGATCACCTGCGCCACGGCGTCGTTCAGAAACGCGGAGAAGAAGTTGATCATGCAGACGCCGCCGTTCTTCGCCAGATCGCGCAGCATGTCGTCGGTCATGTTGCGCGGATGGCGGCAGAGCGCGCGGCACGACGAATGCGTAGCCACGAGCGGAACGCGCGTCGTCTCAAGCGCCGCGTAGTAGGCCTTGTCGGAGACGTGGGAGATGTCGACGATCATGCCGAGGTCGTTCATGGTGCGGACGACGTCGCGGCCGAAATCGGTGAGACCGTTGTGGCGCCCGCCGTCACCCGAGGAATCGCACCAGTTGTTTGTGTTGACGTGCGTGAGCGTCATGTAGCGCGCGCCGAGGCGGTAGAAATCGCGCAGGATGGAGAGCGAGTCTTCGATGGCGTGTCCGCCTTCGACGCCGATCATGAGCGCGGTTTTGCCGCCGGCCTTGGCCTGGCGAATGCCGGCCGCATCGTCACAAAACGTCAGCACGTCGGGCCGCCTCCGGACCTCGGCGTGAATGAGCTCGATGAGCCGGTACGCGAACCGCGCTGCGCCGCGCCCGGCGTAGAACGGCGGCACGTACGCGGCAAAGAACGAGGCCGTGATGCCGCTGTCCCGCAACGATTTCAGATCAGCCTGCGCCTCGGGATCGTGCTCATCGATGTGAAGGTTGTGCCGGATCAGACGGTAGGGCGTGTCGCAATGACCATCGACGATGATGGCCCGGCGATGGACGGCCGGGACGACGATGGACGGGCTGGAATCAGTCGTTGTTGAAGTAGTCATCGGGGAGTGGGTTTTGGGGGGTGGGGTGTGGGAGATGGATCTTTGAGATTCTATTACGAGAGAAGTTGATCGCGTAGCACAAGGGTTGTGGGGGGGTGGGGTGTGGGGCGTAGGAGATGAATCCTCGAGATTCTGTTACGGGACTATCCTCTGATCCGAGAGACGATCCTCCGCGAGATGGCTCGTAGCTGTGACTCCGGGGTTTACTCCCACTCCCCACACCCAACCCCCCACACCCCGTACACTACCAACCCAATGAACCTTCCTTTGCAAATTGCCTGGCGGTATCTGCGGCGGCCGACGGATCGGTTGGTGTCGGCGGTTGGGTTCGTATCGGTGCTCGGGCTCGTGATCGGGGTGATGGCGCTGGTGATCTCGATGGCGCTGATGACCGGGTATCGCGGCGACTTGCAGAAGAAGCTGCTCGGCGGCAACGCGGAGATCTTTGTCTACTCCGTCGGCGGTCCGATCGAGGATACGAAGCAGGTGGCGGCGAAGGTTCGCGGCACGCCGGGCGTGAGCGAGGCGGCGCCGGTGCTGTTTCAGCGCGCGCTCGTGACGACGGAGCGCAACTCCACCGGCACGGAGACGATGCTGAAGGGGATCGAGCCGGGGCGCGGGGCAGGCTCGCCGATGATTGCGAAGATCGTCGGTCCGCGCGGGAAGTTCGATACGGCGGCAGGAGAGCGGGGCGTTGCGGTCGGGCGTTATCTGGCGACGAGGCTCGGCGTGGCGGCAGGCCAATCGATCAGCATCACGGTGCCGGCCGAGAATGGCGGCAGCTTCATGCCGCGCAGCGCGTCGTTCGTGGTGACGAACGTCTTCGATACCGGCTTCTACGAATTCGATGCCCGCTGGCTCTTCATCGACCTCGGCGAAGCGGAAGCGCTGCTCAACGCTCCGGGCGCGGCGAATCTTCTGGAGGTGAAGCTCGCGCCGGGCGCAGATCTCGATCAGGTCACCCGCGCCATCGAGACGCGCACCGAGCACCGTTACGCCGTCTCCGACTGGCGCGAAATGAATCACCAGCTTTTCTCGATGCTGAAGATCCAGCAACTGGTTCTCTTCATCGTCATCGGCCTGATCGTTTTCGTTTCGACGTTCAACATCGTCTCGACGCTGATCATGACCGTTCACGAGAAGCGGAAGGAGATCGGCATCCTCTCGTCGATGGGTGCGCAGTCAGGGATGGTGACGCGCATCTTCGTCTGGTACGGAACGATGGTCGGCTTTCTCGGCACGGCCACCGGGATTCTCATCGGCATCGTGATCTGCTGGCTGATCACCCGCTTCCACCTGGTCTCATTTCCGCCCGAGATCGCGCAGGTCTACTTCGTCTCGTCGATTCCATTCATCACCAGGCCGGCCGATCTGGCGATCATCGCCGCGTTCTCGATCGTCGTTTCGTTCGGAGCGACGATCCTGCCGTCGCTGCGCGCAGCGAGGCTGAATCCGGTGGAGGCGTTGCGGCACGAGTAGCGAAACCGCGCGGCCACAGCGCAACACCCCACCGTATAATTCGCCGCAATGCCTACCCGCTTGATTCTTGAAGATGGAACTGTGTACGACGGAGAAGCTTTCGGCGCGACTGCGAACACGATCGGCGAAGTCGTTTTCAACACCTCGATGACCGGATATCAGGAGATCGCTACCGATCCTTCCTACCGGTTCCAGATCGTCGTCATGACCTATCCCCACATCGGAAACTACGGCATCGAAAAGGCCGTGGCGCAGAACGAAGTGCCCCAGGTTGCCGGCTTCGTCGTGCGCGACGCGGTGGCCGAGCCGTCGAATGCGCACTCCGAGATGCCGCTGGCCGACTACTTCGTGCAGCACGGCATCTCAGCGATCCAGGGAATTGACACGCGGTCGCTCACGCGGAAGATTCGCAACGAAGGGGCGATGCGCGGAATGATCACGAGCGAGAGCGAGCGTGACGTCGCCAGCATCGTCGACGAGATCCGGCAGGCGCCTTCGATGAGCGGACTCGATCTCGTGCAGCGCGTGACGGCGCTCCGTCCTTACACGTTCGATGAGCCGCCGGCCGAGGTGAAGAAACGGGTTGCGCTGTATGACTTTGGCGTCAAGCGCGACATTCTGCGGCATCTTTCGAGGCAGGGATGTGACGTGACGGTCTATCCGGCGACGACGCATGCGGATGAGATCCTGGCGCAGCGCTTCGACGGCGTGATGCTGTCGAACGGCCCGGGCGATCCTGAGCCGGTCACGTACGCGCAGGAGAACATCCGTCAACTCGTCGGCAAGATCCCGATCTTCGGTATCTGCCTCGGCCACCAACTTCTCGGCCTGGCGCTCGGCGGGAGAACCTACAAGCTGAAGTTCGGGCACCGAGGCGGCAACCATCCCGTCAAGGATTTGCGCACGGGGCGGGTGGAGATCACGGCGCAGAATCACGGCTTCGCGGTTGATCCCGACTCGCTCCCCGACAACGATGTCGAGCGTACGCACATCAATCTCAACGATCAGACGCTGGAGGGTTTCCGGCATCGCCGCGAGCCGGTTCTTGCCGTGCAGTACCACCCCGAGGCCGCGCCCGGCCCGCACGACTCGTTCTATCTCTTCGGCGAGTTCATGCAGATGATCGATGGGTGGAAGTGATGCTGGCGCTCCTCCTCGCGCTCGTAACTTCCATCAGCATTCCGCCCAAACCTGCTGGTTACCTGACCGACAACGCACACGTGCTGGACGGGACGCGCGCGCACGCGCTGAACGAGAAGCTGGCGCAATTTGAACGAGAGACGTCGAACCAGATCCTTGTTTATGTCGACCGCAAACTGCCGCCGGATACGACGATCGAGCAATTCGCCAACGAGGCCATGCATCAATGGGGCGTCGGACAGAAGGGTAAGGACAACGGCGCCGTTCTTTTCCTCTTCATCGACGATCGAAAAATGCGGATCGAAGTCGGATATGGGCTGGAAGCGAGGCTCACCGACGCCCGTTCGCGACAGATTACGAGCACGATCATCAAGCCCTATCTGCTGAAGCGCGATTACACCGGTGCGGTCGAGTCGGGTGCGAGCGCGATGATCGAGACCGTGCGTGCAGAGTACACGCAAGGTACCGGAAAGACCGTGCACGAGACGAAGGCGTCCAAACCGTGGCCTATCGCCTTCGGATTCATTCTGCTGGCGATCATCGCTGGTGCGGTGGCCGCTCCCATTTACTTTTTGATCCGTGTGTTTGCCCGCCAGGCACGGACGCCGGGCGCACCCGGTTCCTCGAACACAGGAATGTTCGATTCTTCGAACACGGGGCCGTCCGATTCATCGTCGTCGAGTTGGTCTTCAGATTCGTCGTCTAGTTCGTCCGACAGTTCGAGCTTCGATGGCGGTGGAGGCGACTCGGGCGGCGGAGGGGCGAGCGATTCGTGGTGAGGCTGGCGTGAGACTCCGAGTTGTGTAGAATGCGCCGGTCCCCAAAATCTACGAGAATGAAGTGAAGCCGGAGGAAACGCCATGACTGTAAACGATCCTGCCACCTCGACCTACACGCCACCACCGCCGGCCGCACCGCCAGCGAAGAAGAGCGGATGCCTGAAGTGGGGATTGATCGGATGCGGATCCCTGCTCGTGCTGGGCGCGATCTTCTGTGTCGTCATCGTCGTCGTCGTATTCGGCGCGATGAAGAAGAGCGACGTCTACCAGGAAGCGCTGAAGCGCGCACAGAGCGATTCCGCGGTTCAGGCTGCTCTTGGAACTCCCATCGAAGCGGGTCTGATGGTGACCGGCAGCGTCAACGTTGACGCCAGCGGCGGACACGCCACTCTTGACTTCCCGATCTCCGGGCCGAAGGGCAAGGGCGCCGTTCATTGCGTGGCCACGAAGACCGGCGAGAAGTGGGAGTACACGGAACTGACGGTGACGCCGGCGAACGGGGCGAAGATCAATCTGCTGCCGCCTCCGAGCACGTCTACGACTACCACCGACTCAACGACGACAACCACAGATACCTCGGCGACAACAGACACGACGTCGACCACCGATACGGCCGCGACGAGCACGAGCTCGACGTCAACTCAGTAGAGTCCGGCGGCGGCTTTCGCGCCTGAAGAGCTCTCAGCACCGAGCTGAGAGCTCGAGCGTCTTCACGTTCTGCGCGAGGACTCTGGATCGCCGGCGGAAACCGGCGATCCAGTTCATCACATCGGTGACGTCGCTGTTTTCGTGCCGGCGTGCCTCTTCCTGATGGTCGATCTCTGAGAGTGTGCTCTCGATCGCGCTGCTGACTGTGAGGAGGTCGCTCATTGCCCGGAAGGCGAACGCAAACCTCGTGCCCGAGGCCGGCGTTCACCAGCTCGGTGCGGTGTTGCGCTGACGCGCAGCAGTGTTGCGCCGACGCGTAGCAGCGTTGCGCTGACGCGCAGCAACGTCGATGTCCGGAATGACGGGCCCTCTCCCCGAAGAAGCACGGGGAGAAGGCGCTCGACGCGCAGGTGTCGCTGAAGGTGTGAGAAATTCGGGAAGGCGAAACGCACGGTGCTCGCTCGGCGGCCAAGGAGGATGGCACTCGCGCAGCGCTTAATCGCGCATCTCTGCCGCTTGTTGCTTGTTGTACCTAACGACGACGCATCTTCCTTTTCCTGGAGCACTTTCCAATCGAGCGCCTTCTCCCCCCGCGTTTTTTGCGGGGGGAGAAGGTGGCGAAGCCGGATGAGGGGGGAGAAAATACGCTGGGCGATCAACTATGCCTCGTCCGAACTTGCCTGAAAACGCGGCACATGCACCGATGTCGTAATCGTGCAACGCCCCCCTCATCCGCCTTCGGCGCTCGATTGGAAGGAGTTGCGATAGGAGTGTGAGAGAGTGCGTGAGCGTCGGCGGAAATACGGGCTGCTCGCGTTTGCCTCAGTCCAGCGCGATGATCCCGTCGCGCCAGAGTTTGTAGAAGATCAGCATCGCGTCCGGCTCCCGGATCGGCGAGATCTTGATCAGCGAGCCGAGGTCCCACTGGCCGTTGATGCGGGAGAGCATGAAGCCTTCGTTCGGCGTGAAGTTCATCTGCGTGATCTCTTCCAGCGCCCGGGCCACGCGCGGCACTTTCGAGTCGTGCAGCCCCTGGCCGCGAAGGTCGGCCAGGATGGCCGACTCGGCGCCCTTGATTGCGTTGCGCACGCGCTGGTGGCTGGGATCGAGGTTCTCCGCCGCTTTGAGCAGGCGCTGCGCTTTCTCATACTCGCGATTCCGCAGCGATTGCTGCGCCCGGGCGATCAGGGAGAGGATCTCGTCGTCATCCGAGGAGTCTTCGAACGGCGCAATCTCCTCGGGTGCCTTTGCCGCCACCACCGTCGGATCGTTGAGCTTCACGTAACCCTCGCGGGTGAAGTGATAGACGGTCGATGCGACATTGAACGATGACGAACGGCTCTCCAGCACCAGCTCGGCCAGCGAGCGGCGGCCGTCGATGGCATTGATCACCGTTCGCTGGGCATCGTCTTCGAGCTCCTCGGGGGGAATCTCTTTCACCATCGACGGCACGAGCGCCTCGTGGGCGATCAGCGTGTGAATGCGGTTCCATTCATCGACGCGGCGCGTTCCTTCCATGATCAGGCCGGTGACGTCGACGCGCAGCGGGATCATCTCCATCTGCGGCAGCTCATCGTCGAGAAACTGGAAGTCGCCTTCGTTCCAGAGAAAGATGTCGTAGATCTCTTCTTCGGCCTTGAGGCGCATGAGGCGCTGCAGATCCTCTTCGTTGATCACGTCGATCATGACGAGGATTTTTCCGAGGAGGATGCCGGACTGCTGCTGCACCTCCATCGCCTTCATGAGCTCTTCCTCGGTGATGTAACCATGGCTCATGAGGAACTGCCCGAGGTATTCGCGGGGATCGTTCGATGCGGAGGAGATCACGCGCCCGTTGCCGAAGAAGATCTTCTTCTGGGTGCCTTTGTTCGAGACCATGAGCGTGCCGGTCTTCTGGCCGAGGCTCAGCCACTGGAGCAGATCGCCCGGAAGCATCGTTTTCAGGTTGCCGCTGACACTCATGATCGGAAGGTGAGCAAAAGGGGATGGATTATAAGTCGTACGCGGAAGTGGCTTCCGGACAGAGATGGGGAGCGGAGATCAGAGAGCAGAGACCAGAGAGCAGAGACCAGAGAGCAGAGACCAGAGACGCCAGATCGCTGATCTCTCGTCTCCGATCTCTGATCTCTGACTCACGCCACTATCATTCACCCATGACCGATTCGAAACTCTTCTTCGATGCAGACGATCTCACCGCGCGCGGTTTTGATCCCGCCCACGACCTTGGCGCACCCGGAGCGTTCCCGTACACGCGTGGCCCGCAGGCCTCGATGTATCGCGGCAAGCTCTGGACGATGCGCCAGTACGCGGGCTTCTCCACGGCGGCGGAATCAAACAAACGCTATCGCTATCTGCTCGAACGGGGGACGACCGGCCTTTCCGTCGCCTTCGATCTTCCGACGCAGATCGGGATGGACTCCGACGATCCGCGGGCGCGTGGCGAAGTGGGAAACGTCGGCGTGGCCATCGACTCCATCGACGACATGGAGATGTTGTTCGACGCCATCCCGCTCGACCGCGTCTCGATCTCGATGACGATCAATGCGCCGGCGTCGATTCTGCTGGCCCTGCTTCTCGTCGTTGCCGAGCGCCGCGGCATCGCGTGGAAAGCGCTCTCCGGCACGATTCAGAACGACATCCTGAAGGAGTATGCGGCGCGCGGGACGTACATCTTCCCGCCGGCACCGTCGCTCCGGCTCGTCACCGACGTCTTCGAGTTCTGTGGAAAGGAAGTGCCGCGCTGGAACACGATCTCGGTCTCCGGCTATCACATCCGCGAGGCAGGTTCGACGGCCGTGCAGGAAGTGGCGTTCACGCTTGCGAATGGACTGCAGTACGTGCAGGCGGCCGTTGATCGCGGGCTCGACATCGATTCGTTCGCGCCGCGCATTTCGTTCTTCTTCAACGCGCACAACGATTTTCTGGAAGAGGTGGCCAAGTTCCGTGCGGCGCGGAAACTGTGGGCGCAACTGATGCGCGAGCGTTATGCGCCGAAGGATCCGAAGTCGCTTGCTTTACGTTTTCACGCTCAGACCGCGGGATCGACGTTGACCGCGCAGCAGCCTGAGAACAACGTGGTGCGCGTGGCCTACCAGGCCATGGCCGCAGTCCTCGGCGGCTGCCAGTCGTTGCACACGAACTCGCGCGATGAAGCGCTGGCGCTGCCGACCGAGGAGTCGGCGAAGATCGCGCTGCGCACCCAGCAGGTGCTGGCCTTCGAGAGCGGCGTGACCCAGTTCGCCGATCCTCTCGCTGGATCGTATGAGATCGAGTCGCGCACGCTCGACATCGAGCGCGGCGCGCGGGCCTTGATCGAGCGCATCGACGCGATGGGTGGCGCGCGCGCAGCGATCGAGTCGGGCTTCGTGCAGCACGAGATCGGCGAGTCGGCTTATCTCGCGCAACGCGCTCTCGAAGAAAAGAAGGCCATCGTTGTCGGCGTCAACGAGTTCGTCGATGACGGATCAGCGACGCTGCCGATCATGTCCATTGATGAATCGGTCGAGCGCGATCAGGTGGCGCGGCTCGAAGCGTTTCGTTCTTCTCGAAAGGGAGACGTTCGCGCCGCGCTGTCAGTGCTCGATGCCGCTGCCCGGAATGACACGAACCTCATGCCCGCGATCGTCGAGTGTGTGCGGCAGGACTGCACTGTTGGCGAGATCGTGAATACCCTGAAGGAAACCTTCGGCGAGCACAAGGATCAGGGGTTCTGACGTAACTGCTTTTCACCACCGAGACACAGAGGACACAGAGAAAACCTCTGTGCCCTCTGTGTCTCTGTGGTGAAAAGCTTTTGAAGTGACTGTTTGCGAGACAAACCGCGCGCAGTCACTCCAACCCCACCGCCGCCCGCATTTCCACTTCCAGCGCGTTCATCTCTCCGCTGTCCGTCTCGTGGTCATACCCGAGCCCGTGCAGGATTCCATGGAGGATCAGATATCGAACCTCGGTGGCCTGCGAGTGTCGCTGTTCGGCTGCCTGGCGGCGGGCTTGGTCGATGGAGATGACGATGTCGCCGAGGGGGCGGCCGGCGGCTTGGGGGTCGGCGTCGGATTCGTCGGCGGGGAAGGTGAGGACGTCCGTGGTTCTGTTCTTCTTGCGGAACTTGCGGTTGAGATTGCGCATGGCATCGTCATCGATGATGGCGATGGTGACGTCGCTGATCTCGGAGGCGATGCGGCCGAGGTGGTCGAGGGCGATGAGAGCTCGGCGCGCGAACTCGGCGATCTCACGGCGGCTGAAACGCGCCACCGCAGCGCCGGTGACTTCGACGTTCGTCAAACTTTCTCCTGCTTTTCGCGCTCTTTGTCGACGCGGTCGTAGGCCATGACGATCTTCTGAACCACGGGATGGCGGACCACATCGCGGTCGGAGAAGTCGAAGAAGCGGATGCGGTCGATGCCTTCGAGGATCTGGCGAACGACGCGCAGGCCGGACTTGGCGCCGGTGGGCAGATCGACCTGCGTGACGTCGCCGGTGACGACGGCCTTCGCGCCGAAGCCGAGCCGCGTGAGGAACATCTTCATCTGCTCGGGCGTAGTGTTCTGAGCCTCGTCGAGAATGATGAAGGCGTCGTTGAGCGTGCGGCCGCGCATGAAGGCCAGCGGCGCGATCTCGATCACGCTTCGCTCGATGAGTTTCTCGACTTTCTCGAAGCCGACGATGTCGAAGAGCGAGTCGTAGAGAGGGCGAAGATACGGATTCACTTTCTCGGCGATGTCGCCGGGAAGGAAGCCGAGGCGCTCGCCGGCTTCGACGGCGGGGCGGCAGAGGACGATGCGCTTGACACTCTTGTCGGCGAGCGCGCCGGCAGCTGCCGCGACGGCGAGAAAGGTCTTGCCGGTGCCTGCGGGACCGATGCCGAACGTGATGTCGTTGTCCTGGATCGACTGCAGGTACATCTTCTGGGCGACGTTGCGCGGCGTGACGACGCGGCGGACTGATGCCTGCACGGCGTCGTCCGTGAAGAAGTCGACGAGGCTGGCGTCGGGGCGGTCGCGGAGCACGCGCATGCTGGTGTGGATGTCGGAGCGCTTGAGCGGGTAGCCCTGCTCGATGAGCTCCTGCATCTGCGCCAGCAGCTTCTCCACCGGTGCGACGTTGTCCGGCGCGCCGGTGACGAAGATCTCGCCGCCGCGCGAAGAGATCTTCACGCTGAACTCGTCTTCGAGCATGCGCAGGTTTTCGTCGTGATTCCCAAAGAGGGTGTGGGTGCCTTCGTCGTCGAGTATCAGTTCCATTTGGCCTTTCGTTTTTATCCGCAGATGACGCAGATGTACGCAGATCTTCTCATCGCCAATCTGCGTTCATCTGCGTCATCTGCGGATCAATATCGGTTCATCTCCGGCTCGACCTCGATAGCCCAACGATCGATTCCACCAGCCAGCGACAACGCGTCATAGCCATTCCGTGCCATCCACTGTGCGGCCATCCAGGAGCGCATGCCGTGATGGCAATAGAGCGCGACCTGCCGGCCGGCGGGGATCTCCTCGAGTCGCTGAGGCAGAGTATTCATCGGAATCAAGGTCGATCCTTCGATCGAGCAGACAGCGGCTTCCCCTTCTTCGCGGACGTCGATCAGGAGCGGCGGCGCGGAGCCGGCGAGAAGCGCTTTCAAGTCGGTGGGTGTGATTTCAGCGATCGGCATGGTCATCCTTTAGGCGGTCTCGAATAGTGTGATCCAGATCTCGCCGTACTCGGCGCGGCGAGCCGCTTTCAGTCGTTTGCACTCGATGGTGAATGGATCGCTGCGCCGCTGGTGCTCGATGGCGACGAGCGCTCCGTCAGCGAGCGGCGCCAGCCGGTCGATCGTGTCGAGCAGCTCATCGTAGCGGCCGAACGAGTATGGCGGATCGGCGTATACCACGTCGAACAGAGCGCCGTCCGCAACCTTCGCTGCGAGCCGCGGGATTCCAGCAAATACATCGGCGGCGATCCCGGTCACGGGAACATGCCACTCGCCGGCCAGCCGGACGATCGTCTCGACGGCCTTGCGATCCTGCTCGATGGCAACCGCGGACGCAGCGCCGCGCGAGATCGCTTCGAACGAAAAGACGCCGCTGCCTGCGAAGAGATCGAGGAATCGCGCCCCCTCGATCCGCGCGCCGGCGATGTTGAAGAAGGCCATGCGGGCGCGCTCGGAGGTCGGCCGCGTCTCGCGCGGAGGAATGGGGACGCGGCGGCCGCGCAACGTGCCGGAAGTGACGCGGAGCGTGTTCAGCGGCTTGCCGCTCCCGGCGTTCCGATGAAGTAGTTGTAGAGGTCTTTCACATCGACGTAGATGATCGTCGGCTGACTCGTGCAGTGCAGCTCGACGATCTTGTCATTCACGACGCGCGTCACCTTGTAGACCTTGCGGTCGTCGCCGACGAGCTGATCGCCCACCTTCGGCATGTAGCCGGCGACGCTATTCGTCACGGTTCGGTCCTGATAGATCGCGCGCAGCAGATCCTGCATCGGCACGATCTGATCGGCGAGCCCCTTCGGCAGGGTGCCAATCGGATCGAATTGTTTCTCCACGAACGACTGCTGGGCGTCGTACGCGCGCAGGAGAGCGCGCTGCGTGTCCCGCGGTTTCGTCAGATCGCCATCGCGCACAGAGGCAAGAGCCTGTGGCGAAATGACGTGTAGATAGTTCTGCAGGGCGTCGGGAGGAAGCACCACCTTCTTGCGGATCGTCCCTCCGGTGCCGCGGACCTCCACGACGACGAGACCCCCTTCGAAAATCGATAGGCGCTGGTAGACGGCTGCCACGTTGATGTTGAAGTCGACCAGCGGCCTGGGAAGCCTGCCGTCGATCCGCTGCGTGCCGAGCGCCTGCCGGCAGCCGGCGAGCTCCGGGACGTCGAGTTTCGCCTGCTTTCTCCGCTCGCGCGCGGGAAGCGGGATGGCGATGGCGCCGCCGAGGGGCACGGCATCGACCATGGTGATGTCGTGCATCGCATCCTGAGGCCGGTCCGGTTGGAGGTCACGGGTTTCCGGCAGCGTTTGCGGTGGCTGCGATTGCGCGGCGGCTGGCAGGGTCGCGACGAGCGCGATCATGAGCGCGAAGCAGAGGATGGAGCGCCGCATACGGTTGTGAGTCGCCAGAAGCCGGTCGTCAGCGGTCAGACGGGTTCCTGGCCGCTGCCCTCCGGCCGCTGCACACTGACGTTAAGGTACTTGATCGCCATCGCCCGCGCAAACGTGCGCGCGTCCGTCTGCTCGATCTCGCCGGTAAATACGGCCTCGCGCGTCCGCTCCAGAGCGCGCGCCACGTGCGGACCGAGGGGCACTTCGAGGTCATTGCCGCGCAGCGGAAGTTTGAATGAGCGGAACTCCAGGAAGCGCGCCACGTGGGGCTGCTCGTCGGGAGCGGAGGCGGCGACGATGCTGAGCATTTCGGGCGAGGCGTGCTTGAACAGCCGGAACCGCTGATGATCCGACGTCGCCTCGCCCAGCGCATCCGTGAATCGCGGCAACTCGTTCGCGATCTGGATCAGATTGCGCGCCCGTTTCTGCGAAAAGCCCGAGCCCTCGAGGTCCACCGGCGACGCGTTTCCGTAGAGGATCGCTCCCGTGTACATCACCTCGCGGTCCAGATCCGTCTGCGTGACCGCGGCCTCGATCGCCGCGCGGGCGCGCTGCAGGCGAGAAGGCAACGTCGGATCGGCGGGCCGCCGGCCGAAAAGCACGTCGAGCGCTCCGGCATCGTTCAATGCCGCAACGGTTGACGGCGCATCGGCCTCGTCGAACGCCAGAAAGAGCTCGCGCCACACTCGCTCCTTCGCAATCGTAGACATGGCGCCGTTCTCGAGCGCCGCCCGAAGCAGGAACGCCGAGTGTTCTTCGAGCGTGAAGCCGAGCCGGGTGCAGAGACGGATGGCGCGATAGATCCGCGTCGGATCGTCGGCGAAACTCTCGTCGTGCAGCACTCGAATGATGCGGGCTTCGAGGTCGTGCGCGCCGCCGGTCGGATCGAGCATCTCGCCGCTCATGACGTCGATGGCCAGGGCGTTGATGGAGAAGTCGCGCCGGATGAGATCGTCCTTCAGCTTGCCGGCGCTGACCGTCGGCAACGCACCGGGCGAGCGGTAACGCTCCTTGCGGGCGGTAGCGATGTCGATCTCCGGAAGCCCTTCGGCGGTGACTTTGTAGGTCAGGAACTGAGGAAAGGAGCGCAGCCGGCCGCCCACTCGTTTGGCCAGGGCGCGCGCCAGCGTCGATCCGCCTTCCTCGAGTGTGAGGTCGACGTCGACGACGTTCTCCCTGCCGAGGATCAGATCGCGGACCGGGCCCCCGACGAGGAACGGGCGGAGCTCCTTTTCGGCGGCCACTTCCCTTACCAGATTGAGAGCGCGGCTTTGGAGGGGCGCCAGGTTTTCGAGACGGGTCATTGGAGGATGGATTCGTAGAGTTGGACGAGCGCCCGGACGCGATGCCGGGCGCGAAACTTCGAGACCGTTTGTTGTGATGCCGTAACTATATCCCGTGCAAGCTCGGACTTGAAAAGGGCGGCAAGTATTGCATGAGTCAACTCGTTCGGATCGTGCGTTGGGACAAGGATGCCTGTGCGCCCCTTCTCCAGCCGTTGTGTGTTGATTGCTGTTCGCGAGGCCACCACCGCCTTTCCCGCCGCCATCGCCTCGGCGACAAAGCCGTCGGCGTCCTCTTCCTCTACGGCGGGATCGACCCAGATGTCCACGCTGCGTAGATCTTCGAGCGACGGCTGCTCGTCGAAAAGAAGCCAGTCGACGTCGTCACGGAACCGGTGGATGCGCGTAGCGGTCTGTTCGACGATGTTGCGGATCGAGGGGCGGGAGAAGGTGCCGATGGTTGCCCGGATGCCGGGTTCGTGGGTTGCCGGGTAGAAGTATTGGTCGTCGACTGCCTCGGGTATGAAGGTTTCGGGTAGTGCGGTCTTGCGCTTTCGCCGTCTCGCGGTCTCGTCGTCTGGCATGGCCGAGGTCTGTTGGTTTGGCGCGGCGTCACGAGGCCGTGGGGGCTCCTTGAGAGGGGTGATGACGCGCGCCGGCTGCCGAACCTTGCGCCAGGAGAAGCGCGCTGCCTTCGGTCGCGCGTTGCTGACGAAGGGGAGGTTAATGTCTCGCAGCGTGGCAGGATCGAGGACCCGCGGACCGTAGATGTGAACGATATCCGCATCCCCGACGGCGCCAACGCGCACATCGTGCTCCGCCCCCAGCGAGGCCGCGTCGATTGCCTGCGATTTGCGCTCGTAGGCCGAGGCGCCGGGGAGGAGGAGTTGGGCGATGATCACGTGGTCATCGTAAACGCACTATTGCGAGCCAGGCACCGCGTTTCAACCTTGAAAAACCGGTCACCACAGAGGCACAGAGGTCACAGAGCCCCCTCCGTGTTCTCTGTGTCTCTGTGGTTGCCGTTGTTTTGGCGAGCGACGCGTTCGCGGATCGATTGCTTCGGCAAGCTCATCCTTGTTGAAGGTGAGGCCCGGCACCGGCAACGTTGAGACGATCTCGATAAAGAATGCGAGATTCTCGAGGTTAACAGCGACTTTCTCGCTGTTGATTGCGAGATTCTGGAGGTCAATTGCGAGATTCTGGACAAAGATCTCCAGATTCTGGACAAAGATCTCCAGATTCTCGATAAAGATCTCCAGATTCTCGAGAAGAATCTCCAGCTTCTCGATAGCGACAGAGATGGGTGGGTGATGCTGATTACAAAATTGGTGTAAATGTCGCGTGATTAGAGGTACTCACTCAGTGCAGCCAAAAGAAGCGACGACGCCAAGATGACAGTCGCTCTTTACCTTGCCACCGCTCTCGCGCTGCTCGTCCTCGCGCATGCGTACATCACCCGCCTCTCGCGCGGCGTGGCGCTCGTGCTCCTCTTGCTGCCACTGGTCTTCACCGGACGCGCACTGCTCACCGGGCGCGTTTACGCACCGGTCGAGCTGACGTACACGAGTGAGCCGTTGTACGCGCATCGCACCGAGCTCGCGGTGCCCGACCCGCAGAATCGGATGCTTTCCGACATCGCCTTTCAGATGATTCCGTGGCGGGAGGCGGTGCGTCACTCCATCGCCCACGGCGAGTGGCCGCTTCTCAATCGGTTCGAGGGCTGCGGCGACATTCTGGCGGGGGAGGCGCAGCCGGCACCGTTCAGTCCATTTACGCTCATCGCCCTGATTCTCCCGGTTGCGGCGAGCTTCGGCTTCACGGCCTCGATCGCCTTCTTCCTCGCCACCCTAGGTGCGTTTCTGCTCGCGCGCGAGCTGGAGTGCAGCGAGATGGCGTCGCTCGTCTCCGCGGCGGTGTTTGCGCTCGGTGCGCCGATCGCGCTGCAGATTCTCTGGCCGCTTGGTTTTGGCTGGGCGCTCTTCCCGCTCATCCTGATGGCCACGCGACGCGTCGTGAATGCGCCTTCGATCCGATCCGCAGCCGTCCTCGCCGTCACGCTCACGCTTGAAGCGCTGGCCGGTCATCCCGAGACCCTCCTCCACGTCACCGCAATCGGCGCCGCGTATGGTGTTTTCGAGTTGACGCGGCGCGATCGCAAACAGCGTGGACGCGCACTCGCGTACGCCATCGGCGCCGGCATCGTCGCGCTGCTGCTCAGCGCCATCGCCATTCTGCCGATGCTCGACGCGAGCAGTCAAACGGTCGAGCATCGCATCCGCACCGAGTTCTTCGCGCCCGCCCCATTGCGCGTTGCCGCGGGACTTCCGCGCGCGGCGTTGCTGTCCGATCTGCTGCCGTTCGCGCGCAATGGATTCCGCAATTTCCCGATGGCGCGAGCGGAAGCGGGGAGCATCGCACTGGCGCTGGCGATCTTCGCTCTGTGGCGAGCGCGCGGTAGGGAACGATGGTTCTTCGCGACACTTGGATTGCTGTGCCTTCTCGCCAGCGCCAACGCCTGGCCGGTCGCGCAGCTCCTGCACCGCCTGCCACTCTTCAATCTCGCACTGAACGACCGGCTTGCCTCGGCCGTGCCGCTTTGCCTTGCGATCCTGGCCGCCCTCGCTGTCGATGCTCTTTCCGATCGCGCCGGAATCGTGATGGCGGGACTGCTCGTGACTCTCGCCGTACCAGCTTTGGCGATGCGCGCCGGGTCGATCGATACGCCGCGCTTTGTCGCCGAGGTGGTGCCGCTGGCGCTGGCGGCAATCGTGGTGCTGCTCGTGGCGAACCGGAAGATCGCCATTCCGGTCCTCCTCGCTCTGATCCTCCTGCAACGGACGATCTCCGATGGCGCCCTCGTTCCTGCGAACGATTCGCGCATCGCCTATCCGCAACTCGCACTCTTTCAGCCATTGCAAAGCATTCGCGAGCCGTTTCGTATCGTCGCTACCGGACCGGGACTCTTCCCCAACACGGCGACGATGTACGGCCTCGAAGATGCGCGCGTCATGACGGCGATGACGCTCACGTCGTACGACGAGACATTTCCCGCGTGGTGCCGCCGCGGAGGGTTCGGATTCAATCAGATCGACGATTTGACGCGTCCGATGCTTTCGATGCTGAATGTTCGTTTCGCGGTCGTGCCGGACGGGGATCCCATAGCCGATGGCTGGCGTAGCGTCGTCGCCGATCACGGCTCGCGCCTCGTCGAAAACACGCGTGTTCTGCCCCGCGCGTTTGTGCCGCTCAACATCCGAGCAGGAGTCGGCAACGACGTCGAGGACATGGTTGCCGCGACCGACTTCTCCGAACTGGCCTGGCTCGATCTTCCGGGCGCCGCGCGCGATGCGTCGAACGGACCCGGCACCGTCGCCATCCACTCCCGCAAGCTCGGCTTCGATATCGATGCCGTGATGGCGCGCGATGGTTTCGTCGTCATCTCGGAGACAGGTTGGAGAGGCTGGCGCGCCTATGTCGACGGCCAGCCGAAGAAGATCGTCCGCGCCAATCACGCATTTCTCGGTGTCTTCGTGCCGGCCGGTCATCACAAGGTTCGCGTCGTCTATCTTCCGCAGGCGTTCGTGACCGGCAGGACGATCAGCCTGATCACGCTCGCGCTTCTGATAACCGCCGCGCTTGCGCTCCGTATAGGTGCGTATGCTTCATCTCGAAGGCGTCAGTAAACGGTTCCGCGGCGGCAACTATGGCGTCCGCGATCTCTCCCTTTCGATCGGCAGCGGCGTGCTCGGACTCCTCGGACCCAACGGCGCGGGCAAGACGACGCTGATGCAGATGATCGCCACGATCACGCGCCCGACCGCGGGAACGATCCGGTTCGACGGCGTCGACGTCGCCCGCAACCCCAACGAGATTCGCCGGCGGCTCGGCTACCTGCCACAGGACTTCGGCGTCTACGACAACCTCACCGCGCAAGAGTTTCTCAGCTACTTCGCCGCGCTGAAGGGCGTTCACAGCCGCGCGCGCATCAACGAGATGCTGGAAATGGTGAACCTGCACAACGTCGCCAAACGGCCCGTCGGCGGATTCTCCGGCGGTATGAAGCAACGGCTGGGCATCGCGCAGGCGCTGGTCAACGATCCCGACCTCGTCATCGTCGACGAGCCGACCGCGGGCCTCGATCCCGAAGAGCGCGTCCGCTTCCGGAACGTTCTCGCCGATGCCGGCCTCGGCAAGCTCGTCATCCTCTCGACGCACATCGTCTCCGACGTCGAGTCAGTCGCCACGCACATCGCCATCATGAACGGCGGCTCGATCGTCGCTTGCGCCACGCCCGAAGAGTTGATGCGCGTCGCTGAGGGGAGTGTGTGGGAGCTGGTGGTACCGTCGGAGCGATTCGACGAGTTGCGCCGCACGGCACGCGTCTCCAGCGCCGTGCGTAAGTCGGACGGCGTTCACGTTCGCATCGTCAGCGGCGAGGAGCCGCGCGGTGGCGCGACTGCGGCCGAGCCAACGCTCGAGGACGCGTTCCTCTACACGATGCGGGAGAAGGCGGCAGCGTGAACCGTCAGACCGGAAGTCGTGTCGCAGCAATCGTCCGCGCGGATTTCCTGATCCGCTTCCGGCGCGCTTCGACCGTGATCGTCTTCCTGCTGCTGAGCGGCTTTGCCTACGTCTGGGTTCCCGCGACCTCCACCGGAAGAACGCTGATGCAGATCCACGGCGCGCGCGTGCTCTACAACTCCGCCGCCATCGGCATGGGCACGTCGATGCTGGCATCCATATTCATCGGCCTGTTCGGGTTTTACGTCGTCTCCAACGCCGTTCGCCGCGATGTCGACTCGCGCTGCGGGTACGTCATGGCATCGACGAACATGGGCACGAGTGAATACATCGTTGGCAAGTTTCTCGGCAACGTCGTCTTCCTCTCCACCTTCGTCTTCGGCTTCATGCTGGTGTCGATGGCCATGCAGGTCGTGCGCGGCGAAGCGCCCCTCGAGCCGCTGCTCTTCATGAAACAGTACGCGATCGCCACGCCATCGACGATCGTGTTCGTCTCCGTGGTCGCGATCGTCTTCGAGTCGATTCCGTTTCTCTCCGGCCGCATCGGCGACGTCCTCTACTTCTTTTTCTACTGCGCATCCCTCGGCATCGTGGCCAGTTCCATGGAGCACGGCGGCGGCGGCGTTCTCCGCTACTTCGACTTCAGCGGATTCGGTTACCTCTTCGAGCAGACGCGGCACAACTTTCACACGACATCGATGTCGATTGGCTCGTCGACTTTCAGTCGCGCGATGGCGCCGGTCACGATCGCCGGACTCAACCTCGGCGGCGGTGCCTGGGCCACCCGTCTCGTCTCGACGATCGCGCCGCTTCCGCTGCTGCTGATCGGCTTGCTCTTCTTTCACCGCTTCGATCCAGCCCGCCTTCGCGCTGCCGGCGCCAAAGGCAAGCGTGGCTGGATGCGCAATTTCAATGCGCTGGCGCGTCCGTTCGGGCGTCCAATCGCCGCGATCCCGGTCCGCGGCGCGGCATTGAAGGACGCGATGATGACGTTCGCTTCGACCCCCTTCACCATCTTCGCGCTCGTCGGCATCAGCATCGCGTCGCTCGCGGCATCAGACTCGCTCCCGATCACTTTCGCCATCGTGGCCATCTTCATCGCCGACGTCGCCTCGCGCGACCGCCGCGCCGGAACCACAGGCCTCATCTACGCCGCCCCCCGTCTGCGCGAGCGCTTTGTGACATGGAAGCTGTTGTCGTCCGCAATCGTGGCAATGCTGCTTCTCATCGCGCCAGTGCTGCAGATCGCGTTCGCCCATCCCATCCGCCTTCCCGCGCTATTGATCGGAATCGCCTTCGTCGCCGCCTCCGCGACCGCCCTCGGCATCATCAGCGGCAATCCGAAAACGTTCATCGTCGGATTCCTGACCTTCTGGTACGTCGTCGTGAACGACAAAGGCCAGACCCCGGCCTTCGACTTCGCCGGATTCTTCTCGACGCCAACGATGCGTGTGACAGCGATGTACGCCGCGATCGCCATCGTGTTGCTCGCGACCGCCGAGGTGGTGCATCGGGCGCGGTTGAGAGCGTGAGGCCTGGCCGCTTTTCTCACACCCTTATCGCAACCTTCCAATCGAGCGCCTTCTCCCCCACGCTTTTCAGTGGGGGAGAAGGTGCCGAAGGCGGATGAGGGGGCGTTCCAACGAGTCCGACATCCGTGGATGTGCCGCGTTTTTAGGCAATTCGGACAAGGCGAGGTTGATCGCCCTGCGCAATTGCTCCCCCCTCATCCGGCTTCGCCACCTTCTCCCCCCGCAAAAAGCGCGGGGTGAGAAGGCGCTCGATGGGAAAGCACTCCAGAGAAGGAGGAAGGGGAATAGCAAAGTACTGTAGCAAGCGTGTGAGAAATGCGGGGCCAGGTCTTGTTTCGGCTCGGGCTCGTTTCAAAACTTTTGGAGCTATCACGCCGGGTCCAACCACCGTGGCGGGACGCCCCGATGGCCGCGGGCGAGACGCCCACACTCCTCGGTGCCCCGTCGCAAGGAGTGCGGTCGTCTCGACCGCGGGCACTCGGGCGTCCTCGCCTGAGTGCTGTCGGGCGGCGGTCGAAATCCGTCAACCGTTGAGCCGATGCGTAGTTTCATGGAGCCGTGCAACATACTCTTGTCTTCCACGCTCGATAATCATAACGGCACGAAAGCAGCTGCGTCATCAGAGTCCGGAATGGGGGTCAGGTCTGAAGTGTGAAGTGACGGAAGATGATCAGTCCTATTGGCCAGGGTATCTTCCGTCACTTCACACTTCAGACCTGACCCCCATTCCCACGTCGCGCAATTCACAAACGATGCGTTCGCCGCTGAAAGAGGCAACCCGTATAATCGCTCCATCACGACCACCCCGATGATTCAATTTCACGCGCTCGAGATTCCGCAGTTGGAACGCTTCCTGGAGCGCCAGAAGGCGGGTCTTTCCCGCAAGTCCGACATCGATCTCGACCTCATCCTTCGCCAGATTCTGCAGAAGGCCAACGAGTTCGTCCCCTCGGAGTCGGGCTCGATTCTCCTCGATGATCCGTTCCGCAAGGTTGCGGTGCGCCGCGAGAACGAGCTCGTCTTCATCGCCACCTTCGGCGGGTCCAGCCGCGATCTCATCGGTCAGCGCCTCTCCGCAAAATTCGGCATCGTCGGGCAGGTCTACCAGACCGGCACGCCCTACCTTTCCGCCGACGTCAAGGAAGACGACTTTTTCTATTCGGAGTTCGATCAGCAGCTCGGCCACAAAACGCACTCCGTCGTCTGCGTGCCGATCTACATCGGCAAAACGGTCTGCGGCGTGCTGGAGTTGATCAACCGGTTGGAGGGGAGCATCTTCACGGAGCGCGACAAGACGCTGCTGGAGATCTTCGCCGGCTACACGTCGTTCACGTTGCAGAACGCGCTCGACGCCAAGCGCGCCCACGAGCTCGCCAAGAAAGACGATCTGACCGGCCTTTACAACGACCGCTGGTTCAACGTCCGCTTGCACGATGGCATCGCCGAGGCCCGGAAGAGCGGGCGCGAAGGAGTGCTGATCTTCATGGACCTCGACCGCTTCAAAGCCATCAACGACTCGCACGGCCATCTGGCCGGTAGCCAGGTGCTGCGCGAGGTCGGGTTTCTCCTGAAGCGCCTCGTTCCACAGGAGGAAGCGACCGTCGCGCGCTACGGCGGAGACGAGTTCGTCATCCTTCTTCCGAACACTACGCTCGAAGAGGGGATGGCGGTCTGCGAGGAGATTCGGCAGACGATCGAGCACACCGTCTTTCTCGATCGGGAGTGGGGTTTCAGCATGCAGCCGCTGCGCCTGCGCGGGCTGCTCTCGGCGTCACTCGGGATTGCGCAACACATCCCCGACACCGATCCCAACCGGTCGCTGGAGCTGGAGCAGACCGACCTGCTCCGGCGCGCCGATTCCGCCATGTATCGAGCCAAATCGCTCGGAAAGAATCAGGTCGTGGTGAGCAGGGTGGGCCAGGAGTTGCAAAGCGCGTCCGAGGCGAGCCGCGTCTAGCTAGCGCAGATCGCCTGATCGTTCCCTGGACAAAAGCCGGATCTGAACGGCAGCCTTATTTGAGTGCGGGCCGTTCTGCTATCTTGTGACATCTCAACCAGGAGGTCAGTTCCTTGGCGAAAATCACGGCGGAATACATTTGGATCGATGGGCAAAAACCGACGGCAAAGCTGCGCTCGAAAACGAAGATCATCGACTCGGTGAAGTCCCTCACCGACATCCCGGAATGGGGTTACGACGGATCGAGCACCGAGCAGGCTACCGGGCACTTTAGCGATCTGCTTCTGCGGCCGGTGAAGATGATGCCGGATCCGCTGCACCGCGACGGCGACGTGCTCGTTCTATGCGAGGTGTTGAATCCGGACGGCACGGTTCATCCGAGCAACACGCGCGCGTTTCTGCGCGAAGTGGCCGAGCGCTACAAAGAGCACGACTGCTGGTTCGGGATCGAGCAGGAGTACACGCTGTTCGAAGGGAATCGTCCCCTCGGCTGGCCTGCCAGCGGTTTTCCAGCGCCGCAGGGCGGCTATTACTGCGGCGTCGGTGCGGACGAGGTCTTCGGCCGCGATCTCGTCGAAGCGCATGCGGACGCCTGCATCCGCGCCGGAATCCACATCGTCGGAACGAACGCCGAGGTCATGCCGGCGCAGTGGGAGTTTCAGGTGGGAGCGGTCCCGGCACCCGATATCGCCGACGAGCTATGGCTGGCGCGGTGGCTGCTGTACCGCATCGGCGAGGAGTTCGGTATCAGCGCCACGCTTTATCCGAAGCCGGTCAAAGGCGACTGGAACGGCGCCGGCGCGCACACGAACTTCTCCACGAAAGCAACGCGTGCCGAGGGCGGTATCAAGGTCATCGAGGAAGCGATGAAGAAACTCGCTAAACGTCACGATGAGCACATCAAAGTCTACGGCGCACACAACGAAGAGCGGCTGACTGGCCTCCACGAGACCGCTCCGATTCATGAGTTCCGCTACGGCGTCAGCGACCGCGGCGCTTCCGTGCGCATCCCGATGGCGACCACAAATGCAGGCCGCGGCTACTTCGAAGACCGCCGGCCCGCCGCGAACATGGACCCGTATCAGGTTTGCGCGAAGTTGATCGAAACTGTCTGCGGAGCGTGAGACTTAGCCTTACAATGCGGCGGCCGGCCCAGAAGCCGGCTGCCGCGAAACGCTAATGATCGAGATTCTCCTCAACGCTGTCTGGCTGGCTGTGGTCGTGGGCGCATTCATATTCGTGCCTCGGCGCTCCGGCAAAGCCCTGCTCGCCGTTGCCGCCATCCTCGTCCTGCTCTTCCCGATCATCTCCGTCTCGGATGATCTGGCGCTCAGCGGCAATTCCCTCGAAGAGGCGCTTGCCATCATCGTGGCGTTCCTCATTCTCGTAGTGGGGCTCGTCGCGTTCGCGCGCGTGGAGCCGCGGCTGCTTCAGCCGGCCCTGGTTCTTCTCGCCACACCCTCCGACCCGCGTTCCCCTCCTCGCGCGTAACCGCATCGGTTTGCGCAGTGGCATTCACGCCACCAATCTCGTTTGGATTTGCCTGCGCATCCGGCTGCGAAGCGGCGGCATCTTCGCGTGCTGGCCTCCTGGCCCGCACACCGGGCTCGAGGGTGTCGCCATTTGACAGCCGGCCGTGAAGCGGCGGCATCCTCGCGCGTCGGCACCCCCTGGCCGACGTCGGGCTGCGAGGGTGCCGCCACTTGACGGGTTCGGGGATTACGCTCGGGTAAGCGATCAGTTGCGGCGTCGTCGCGGGTACGCTACGGTATCGCGGAATGCGCTCGAGACTGTACGTAGAGACGAGCGTCGTCAGCTATCTGACGTCTCGTCCGAGCCGGGACGTGATCGCCTTGGCCCATCAAGAGCTGACGCGCGATTGGTGGTCACGCGCTCAATTGGAATTCGACCTTTATGCATCGCGGCTTGTTGTTGCCGAGGCGCAACTTGGGAATCCCGAGGCCGCTGCTGCACGCTTGGCGATCCTTGAGCCAGTTACGCTTCTGAACGAGACGTCCGAGTGCCGGGCGCTCGCGTCAAAGTTGCTCGCCGCGGGCGGCCTCCCGAAGAAGGCATCCTCTGACGCGCTGCACATCGCTATCGCGACTGTGCACGGTATGGACTATCTGGTAACGTGGAACTGTAAGCACATTGCGAACGCTCGCATGATGCGGTTCGTCACGGAGACTTGCCATGCAGAAGAGTTCGAGCCGCCTGTCATTTGCACGCCGGAAGAACTGATTGAGGAGTAAATCGTGTGGGAAGACCCAATCGTCCGAGAGACCCGCAACGCACGTGAAGAACTTCTGGAGCGGTTCGGCTATGACCTGGATGCGTTGTGCGAGTATCTCGAGCAGGTCGGCAAGCGTGTCGGGAAGGAAGCTGTAACCCTTCCGCCGCGCCGCCCGGCTGTGGCTACGCGCAAGGTTTCGTGAAGCGGACGCGGAGGCTCGGAGCGAGAACGCGCGAACCGAGCCGTCGACACTCGTCACCAATACGATGCCGATCCGCAGAGTGTCCTCATCGTCGATTCAGGCGTCGTAAACTGCTGCGAAGGAGATCGCTTTGACCGCCGATGACGCGCCGATCGAGCCGAATGCGCGGGGATGCTACTGCGGCCTCTGGGCAACGAAGCCCGAGGTCTTGCGATCGCAGGGAGTGGAACCGGGATTCTGCGGCGTCTGCGTGAAATGCGGCGCGCCCGGTCATCTCCGGCATGCTCCGAACGGACCGTACTCCGCCGCATGGTGTGATCGCTGTTTCCAGCGCGTGGCACGGCGCGGCATGCTGATCAAAATCGCGATCGGTGCCGCAATCGTCGCCGCGCTGATCTTGTGGCGTTACTTCGCCTGAACTTTCGCTGCGCGATAGGAGTGCGGGCGTCTCGCCCGCGGCGGCGAGGCGTCTCGCCTCGGCGTGATGAAATCGCGCCTTCGCGCTGAACCGCCGCCGGAAGATACGGATATCCGATCGCAAGCCTGCGATCAGTGCCGACCGGACATCCGCTTCCAGTCAGCCTCCGCCGCGCTTCCTTTTGGAAGAAGCTTTTCGACGACTTCCTGTTGCAGCGAGGGCTTGAGCATGTCGAACGGAACGCGCACATGAGCCTCGGACGTCAGATTCTCGTCCGCCCCGTTGAGCCGCGCCAGCTCACGCCAGTGTCGTGCGTCCCCGGTCACGCGCAACGCAAGACGTGTCCACGCGTCGCCTTCGTGCGGCGAGACGAAGACCTCGATTTGGTAGTCCTTCGTGAGCCGCGCGCGAATCTCGTCGTTCACTTTGGCGGACGCAATCGCGGTTCCGGGTTTTGATGCCGTGGCCGGAGAAGGCGTTTCCGGCTCACGCGGTCTGTACGGATAAGGCGTTCCAACCGGCGGAGAAGGCTTACTCTGCGCAGTTGGTACAGGCGCGCTCGTCGATGAAGGTGACGAAGCTTTTTCAGGCGTTCGCAACACAGTCGGCGGCGTTGTGGGACTCTGCGCCGAGGTTACCGAATGGACGACCGGCGCATTGGTGGAAGCAGGCTCGTTCTTTTTCTGGACAACTGTCGATGATGGGGCTGGCAACGGCTGACGCGAAACTTCCGGTTTCTCAGGCACCTTCGCCGCCGCCTGGGTCGTCGTGCTCGGAGCGGTTGTCGTCGCGTGCATCGCCTGCACGCGTGCAGGAACGGGTTCGTTCTTCTTCGGTTGAACTACCGGCAAGACTGCTGCCGATTGCTCATGGGCGGCGGTGAGCGGTTGCTTCACCGGCTCACTCGTTGCCGGCGAAGGATGGGCCGTCGCGGACGGGTTCGTCGATGCGAGCGTGCTCGCAGGGATCGGCGACGGCGTGCTTTTCACGATCAGCTGCGACGCTGCGTGGGAGCTGTTCGCCTTCGATGATGGCGCTGACGCGGGTTGCGCCGCCAGAGATCCATTTGCTCTTTTCTCCGGCTTGCTTTCGGCGATGACCGGCTTCGAATCGGCGATGTTCGTTGCAACAATCGTAGGCTCCGGCTGCAACGGTGCTGGAGCCACCGGTGCATTCTCAGCGTGTACAGTCGGTGCCGGAGAGGGTGTCGTCGCAGCAGTGCCGCTGGATGCAGGCTGCTGGTTCTCTACCGGGAGCGCCTTCACCGGTTCCGGTGTGCTGCTCGTCGCCGCGTTGCTGGCGTCTGCTGCATACCGCGGTGCGACTTCCGGCGCAGGCGACACCGCCGGAGCGACAACCATCGAGTGCGACGGGGGAGGTGGTGGCGGTGGCGCGTGGTCTTCGATG
Source organism: Thermoanaerobaculia bacterium (assembly GCA_017883205.1). GTDB lineage: Bacteria > Acidobacteriota > Thermoanaerobaculia > Gp7-AA8 > Gp7-AA8 > JADGNZ01. Next base: position 35,804 of record JADGNZ010000049.1, read on the forward strand.
ATCGCCGGAGCCGGGCCTTTCTTGCGCGGGGCAGTCGACGACTTCGTGAACGACGGCGGCAGGCCGTCCCGGCCCAACGTTGCCGACTCGATGTTCGCGGTGGTATCCAAGTCGGCTGACGGCAACTCGACGACGGCGCCGGCAGTGATCGGCTCGACATCACGCCATTGGATCGCCTCGGCCACCTGATCGGGCCCCTCGGCCAGAATACGCGGCGTGATGACGAAGAGGATCTCCTGTTCCTGCAGCGTCCGTCCTTCCCAACTGAAGAGATGCTTCATCAGCGGAATCTCGGAGAGTCCCGGAACGCCGCGCTTCTGAATCTCGTCGTTGAAGGAAATGAGACCGCCCAGGACCAGCGTCTGGCCGGGAGCAACCTTCGCTGTCGTCTGGACCGATTGCACCTGGAAGCCGGGCACGCCGGAGACCGCGAGATCCGAGCTCGGACGGATGATGCTCGGCGAGATCTCCAGCGCCACGAGGCCGCTCGGAGCGAGCGTCGGCCGGATGTCGAGACGGACGCCGAAATCCTGAAAGAGAAAGCCTTGCACCGAGGCCGTATTGCCGACCGTCGTCGTCGGAATCGGCACTTCGCCGCCGATCAACACGGAGGCAGACTCGCCCGATAACGTTGTGATGTTTGGCTCGGCGACGGAGCGGGCTACATCCTTCTGCTGCAGAAAGTCGATCGCCGCGGCGACCGCGAGCGATTTCGTGACGAAGGTTCCGACGACGTTTCCGCCGAGGATTCCAGCGATGGTCTGCTTGTCGGGAGGCACGGCGGGAGCGGGCAAGCTCGTGCGGCCCGGCTGATGAAAGCTGCCGGCGGAGAAGTCGGTGCCGTCGAGACGGTAGTCAATGCCGAGATGTTTTGCCCGTCCGCGGTCGACCTGCAGAACGCGGATCGAGACCATGATTTGCGGGAGCTCATCGACCTCGAGGAACGAAAGCACGCGCCCTGATGCCGACTTCAGAATGAGACCTCGCGCGACGTAGGCCGCGAGTCCCGAAGCCGGAGCGTCGCCTCCTTGCAGACGTGACAATCCGCCGCTGCCGCTGAAGTTCCGGTTGCGTCCTGATTGCGCTGGCTCATTCGAGAGCGGCTCGATTTTTCCACCCACACCGCCCAACTGCAGTTCGGCGAGCGTGATGGCGCGGACGAGCGAGGGGATGTCCTTGACGCGCCCTTCAAGCACGACGGCGTCGGCCGTGTTGCTGACTTTGTTGCCCACCTGCACGCGGCGGAGCCGGATGCGGGGATCGACCGCGGCAAGCGCCGACGTCAATCGCAGATCGGCATCGTTCGATCCGGGATACTGCATCAGGCTCACGACTCGCGAGGCGCCGTTCGCGCCAGTGCCGAGCATGTTTTCGGCGAGCTGTCGCGCCTGATTGGCGACATGCTCATCGTCGACCTTGCCGCTGAGGATGAGCGTCGAGCCGTCGGGACTGGCGTCGACCACAATCCGTGGATCGAGATCGTGGAGCGCGTTTTCGAGCACTTCCACGCGCGGCGAGACGATGAGGTCGTAGCGGAGGCGCCGCCCATCCTCGAGCCAGGCGAACACCGTCGAGTGGCCGGGCATCAGTCCCTGAAGAAGAACCTGGCGTGCTTCGACAACGTGAACCGCCACGATCTTCTCGTCGCCGACGGCGACGCGGATCACTTTCGACGGGAACGTCAGCACGTTGCCGCTGCCGACGCGAACACGAACGGTATCCGCCGTCTGGATCGGCGCCGCGGCTTGCGGCGGAACTTCGGTAATCGGAATCCGCTTCTTCGCAGCAGAGTCTTTTGCCGTCAACTGGCCGGCGATCAACAATCCCCCGAGCACACCCACCCATACCCGTTTCATATCAATTGATGTTGACCTTCTCCCGGTGCGAACCGGAAATGAGCTCGACCTGCGCGGGAGCCTTCGCCACTTCGTGCGACGTCACCGCCGGGCCGGTTGGGATCTCCAATAGTTGACCGCTGAGGATCTCGCGCTTCCCGTGAAGGACGAACGAGATCTTGTCTCCGACACTCTGTGATTGAACGAGCGGGGATGCGTCTTGCGGCAGGACCGCGAGAACGAGCCCGACGACTGCCGTGACGGCAGCCGGACGCTCGCGCGATGGCATCAGCGCGTCGGCGGAGTTCTTCGGCGGCTCGTGCTTGGCCATGATCGAGCCGAGCAGGTAAGCGTCACGCGCGATGATGCGCGACTTTCCTTCTTTCGAGACCGCCAGGACCTCGAACTGATCGCCCAGCCGCAGTTGCCCGACGGGAAGAAGCGTTCCGGGAACCGCGACGGTGACGACCACGCGTCCGGGCGGAGGCGACTCGGCGAGCCAGACGGCCGGAGCCGACGGCGCAACGAAGTCGTTCGCGGTGATCGGCTTCCCCTCCGTGACGGGGCGCTGAACGGTGCGGCCGATGATCGCTGCGGGATCGAGCACTGCGCCTGAGGGGACTGCGTTTTTCGCAACGCTGGCGAATCCCAGAATCGAGGAATCGATCCGTTCGCCGGCACGAAGGGCGCGTTTCGCCATCACCACGCGCGCGGATCCCGCGCGCGTCACCTGCCGCGCCGCAAGCACGACCGTCAGCAGCACCGCCACACCGATGGTGAGCAGGTACGGGATCGAGACCTGTCCGCGACCGCGATAATTTTGCACTTAGGACCTCTTCCGGATATCGACGGCGCAAGGTGGACAGACAGATGCAACCCGGAGTTGCTGACCCTCAACCGCCGCTTCCACCCCAATCCGCAGACTCCGTGGAAAAACAACTGACGCCGGCGACCGGAATCGCCGGCGTCAACAACAAATTACGGATTGAGAATGGCAGGAACGTTTTCGCCGCCAAGCCCGTTTGGCGCCGCGAAGATCAAGTCCCCGTTGGCTGCGTTGCCCGATGCGGTGTCGATGCGGTGCGTGGCATCGATCTGGTCTTTGGCGTCGGTGAAGATGCTGCCCGCGGTGGCGGCCGTGCCGGCTTCGTTGGCCACAGCAGTGATGCTGTAGCTCTGATCCAGCGCGCCGATCGACTCCGAAACGTCGCTCAGCTCGGCGAGCACGGAATCGCGGACGTTGGTCATTCCGACGATCAGACCGATGACCGTGATGGAGGCGAGGAGAAGGAGCTCGATACTGACGATGAACCCTGCTTGTTTTTTGCGGGACTGGGCTTTCCGAGGCATGTCGGTAATCTCCCTGTTGCGCTGCGTTTCCGGGGACAGTTGACCCGCCGAAAGGACGATCCTGACGGCGCGAATTACGGATGATTTTGGAATCCAGTCTCGACAGTAGCACTGCCCAAAAAACTGGTCAAGTCAGTGGAAGAGAAACTTTACAAGATCGACCGTTTTCAGAAGCTCCAGAATGACCGGTAAGACCACTACCATGAAGAAGATAGGGAAACCGCAGAGGAGCACGGGAAAGAGCGCGACAATCATCGCCCGGTCAATCCTTCTGCGCCCTCGTTCCACCCTTTTTTCGCGTTGGATTTCTGCCTGGGTGGAGAGTATTTCTGACAGAGGAAAACCGAGACGGCTGCCGAGCTCGAGTGCCGCCGCCATTGCGTGCAAATCTGGAATCTTCGTACGGCTGGCCAGACCGGCAAATGCAGCGGAGCGCTCCTTCCCCGCAGCGATTTCGTCGGTCACGAGACGCACCTCATCGGCGAGGGGATGACCGGCCGGAAGGCCGCGCGCGCCCGCCCTGCGGAACGCTTCCTCGATGTCGAGACCGGACCGCAGCAGCGACACGAGTAGATCGAGGAAGAAGGAGAGCGCCTGCAGAATTCGATGACGCCGGTGGTTGCGCCTGTTGATCAGCCAGAGATCCGGCAGGAGAAACGCAGCCAGGGCGACGACCGCGATCGACAACCACCCCAGCGGCAGCACCTCGGCGATCAGCAACGGAACAAGCACCGCCAGAATCACCTTCGCCGTCCAGTATCGCGGACGCAATCGCTGCGGGTCGTAGCCCGCCTGACGCGCCAGTGACGCGAACCAACTCCGCTTCTCCTCGCCGCCGCGCCGCAAGAGGAGAAGCAACCCGATCGTGATCACGATCAGGACGCCGAGAGCGATGTCGATGGAAACCATCACAGTTCGATCCTCAGAATGCGCCGCAGCCAGACGAAGCCGGCCAGCTGCAGAAAGATCGCGGCGACGAAAAGTTGTGGCCCCCACGGTAGCGCCCACACGATCGCCAGCGCCTCGGGACGTTTCCACGCGAAGATCGCGATCAGGAGATAGGGGAGGATCGCAACCATGATCGCTCCGGTCTGCGCTCCGGCGATGTGCGTGTACAACTTGCCGCGCAGATTGATGCTGTGCCGCATCGTCCGCGTCACCGCCTGCAGCGCCGGAGCGAGCGGGCCTCCCACTTCCCATTTTGCGATGAGCAATTGCGTGAAGATGCGGACGCTCTCGGAGTCGTAACGAAGAACGATCGGCTGGACCGCCCGGTCGATCGGAACCGATGCCCGAAGTTGTGCCGCGAGCTCGGTCAACTCCCGCCTGACCGGTTCCATCGCGCCCTCCGCGCCACTGGCCAGCGCCTCGGCCGGACTCTGGCCGGCCGACAGCGCGCCGACCGTGAGATCGATCGCATCGACGAGCCGGCTCTCGAAGCGCCAGGCGCGTTGACGGGCCGCTTCGATGATCGTCGACCAGATCAGCCATGCCACTGCGATTCCGGCGAGCGGACCTGCCCAAAAGAGTCCCGGAGCGATCGTCACGACGGCCAGCGCGACAAGGATGCCGATGAGCACCAGAATCGCGATGGCCATCGCCGGCGATAACCGTAGCCCTGCGGCAAGGAGCCTTCGTTCGAGGAACCCCGGCGGTTTCTCTTCGACGGGATCTGCGCTTGTCGCTGCGTCCTTGCCGAGCAAGCGGCCCAAGTGCGCCTCGTCCTGCCGGACTTCGGAGCGAGTACGAAGCAGCCTCCAGGTCGCGAAGATCGCCATGATCACCGCAGCCGCAATCAGCAAGAGCGTGCTGTTCGGACTCACGCTTGTCGCTCCGATCGGTCTGCGTTGAGCGTGGCCATGAACGGGCCGTACGCGGCAGTCGGTTGAAAACGTCCGTGCACCGCGTCGTACGTGAAGAGGTCGCGCGCCCGCACTTCGCCGCCGCCGAACGTGATCTCGGCAAGGCTGGTCAGCCGCCGGCTTCCGTCGGCAAACCGCGCCAACTGCGCGACGAGATGCACGGTCGACGAGATCAACTCGCTGAGCGTCGACGGTGCCAGCTCGCCGCCGCCCATCATCACCAGGCTCTCCAGCCGGCGGATGGCATCGCGCGGCGAATTCGCGTGAATCGTGGTGAGGCTGCCATCGTGGCCGACGTGCATCGCCTGCAGCATTTCGAACGCCTCGGCGCCGCGCACTTCGCCAACGATGATGCGGTCCGCGCGCATGCGCAGGGCATTGCGCACGAGCGTTCGCAGGTCGACGCCTCCCGTGCCTTCCGCGTTCGGCGGACGCGCTTCGAGCGCCACGACGTGCGGATGCTCCAGGCGCAACTCCGCCGTCTCTTCGATCGTCACGACGCGCTGGCCGTCGGGGATCGAACGCGAGAGGACGTTGAGCAACGTCGTCTTTCCCGCGCCCGCGCCGCCCGAGATCACAACGTTACGCCGCTGCCGCACCGCGGCCGTCAGCAGTTCGGCCATCTCCGCGGTGAGTGTGCCGAACGCGACAAGCTCGTCGATCCGATAAACCGTCTCGCGCGCGCGGCGGATCGAGACCACCGTTCCTCGCAGGCTGACCGGCGAGAGAACGGCGTTTAACCGAGAGCCGTCGGGCAAGCGCAGATCGACCCACGGAATCGCCTCATCGAGCCGTCGTCCCTGCGTCGCCACCATGCGCCGCAGGATGCGTCGCACGTGCGCCTCGTCGTCGAAACGCACCGACGTCTTTTCGAGCTTGCCGAACCGGTCGATCCAGACTTCCGCCGGCCCGTTGATGAGGATGTCGGACACGGTCGGATCGCGCAGCAGTCGGGCGACCGGTCCGAGCCCCTCCGCCTCGTCAACGAGCTCCTGCTCGATCTCGTTCACACCCTCGGGCGACAGTTCCTCGACCTCGGGGCTCTCATCGAGAATCGCCCGAATGCGGCTGCGATTGAGCGCACCACCGCCCGTCGTCTCGAAGTTTCGCAGAATCCGCTGGAACAAACGTTTCCGCAGTCCCGTGCGCTCCGACGGCACCGCGGCATCGGACGGCACAGTACCGAGCGGAAGCTGTCTCCGATTCCACGACGCGCGGATCAAGGAGCGCAAATCGTCGCTGCCTGTCGCCGGGTTAACCCGCATTTCTCACACCTTTGAAGAATTCGGCGCTCCCTTGCATCGAGCGCCTTCTCCCCCCGGGCTTCTTCGGGGGGAGAAGGTGCCGAAGGCGGATGAGGGGGGTGACGGCTCGACAAGCGATGTTCTCTCGCGAAAGGCTGATCGACAGGCCTGGGTTTCTCCCGTCATGCAAGCCTCGCCGCGCCAGGAAACACCCCCTCATCCGGCTTCGCCACCTTCTCCCCCACAAAAAGCGTGGGGGAGAAGGCGCTCGATCGAAAACGTAGTGTGCACAATTCCAGTGAGAGTGTGAGAAATGCGGGTTAACCGTCATGACGTCTTCCCGTGAGCGGGTGCGTTGCGGACGACATCTTTGGCCAGCTTTCGCACGGCATCCGCAAACTGCGCCGCGCCACGTTCCATCAGTGCCGGCGCACCTCGATGCGTTCCGACTGCCACCGGCCAGATGAACGGCACGACGTGCTCCACAGGCCGGCCGAGTTGTCCGGCGATGATGTCGGGAGCCAGTACGTCGGCTTCGCGCCGGAACCGGTTCACCACCAGTCTCACGCGCTCTTCTCCGAATCCGAGCGAAGCGAGCATGCGCAGCAGCCGCGCAGTTCCCGCGATCGTCGGCGCGTTCCCCTCGGTGACGACGACGACCGTCTCGCTGAGGTCGAGGACGGAAAGCGTCATCAGATCGAGCACCGGAGCCGTGTCGACGACGACGATCTGGTACCTCCGCTGCAGTTCGATCAGCGCGCGGCTCAAGTCTTCCGGCGTGATCATTTGCGCGGCGCGCGGGTCGAGCGGACTTGCCAGAACGGCGATGCCAGGAGCGGGGCCGCCGGTCGGGAGCGGGAACATCATTCCGGCAGCGAGCTCCTGAAGACCGTCGCCGAGGTCGCGGTCAGGAACGAGGCCGAGGTGGGCGGCGGCGCAGCCGAATTGAACGTTGGCGTCGAGGAGCACGACGTTGCGGACGGGCTCACCGGTTCGGAGGGCCAGCGCAGTGTTGACCGCCAACGTCGTCGTTCCGACCCCACCCTGGTGACTGAAAAAAGCGATGCTGCGTCCCTCATGTGCGGCCGGTCCGGCCTCAGGCATCGCAGCGAGCGCCGCCGACACTTCGACATCCGAAAGCGGGAGAGGAACGAAATCGCCGATGCCGGCGCGCACCGCCTGCCGCAGAAACTCGGCCTCGGACGCGTTTCCCGAGTCGACGAATGGATTGAAGAGCCCGATGAGCAGACGGTCTGCGCGCCGGAGCTCGCGCGCCGCGCTGAGCGCCAACGCCCGCTCCTGAGCCAGATCGAGAAGAACGATGCGCGGATCGAACTCCCGTCCGATCTGGATCGCGGCGCCGGCTTGCGCGGCGTGCCGCACAGCGATCGAATTCTTGTGCGTCCGGCGCAGCACGCTCTCGACTTCACTGCGCACCACCGGGTCGGGGTGAACGATGAGCACGCGATCGGTACGTCCGGAGGTCACGGCCATGGATCGCCTTCCTTTTTCGGCGCCGTCGCCGCGCTGAGGGGAGTGCCGGAGACTTTGTCGGGCGTCCAGTACGGCGGCTTGTAGATCGTGCTCATGTCGGAGACGAGCGTGGCAGGAATGAGAGCCGCCTGGAGCAGTGGATCGGCTGCGACCGGCTGACAGTTGACCGAGTAGCGCTCGGAAACCCAGCGCGATTGCGGCATGGCGCCGGGAGCCGCGCCGGGCGTGGATCGGTAGAGAACATTCTGGCTTCCGCCCGCGACGCCGATGGCGAACGCGGTTCCCTGGGTCGAGTAGAAATCAGACACTTCGCCGGAAGCTCCCGCCGCCGCGTTGGTGGGATCGAGCATCCAGGTTCCGCCCGTGCAGGCCGGGCTGTCGTAGAAAACGCTCGGCCGCGTCGTGAAGTTTGCGGGCCGCACTCCGAGCAGCGCAGCAACCGGCTCGGCAGGATCGGGGATGCGGTAAATCACCTGAGGCGCTTCGTACTGATTGAATCCGACCGCGCGGCCTATGAGAAGACTCTTTCCGACCGGTTGCGTCGAGTCGTAAATGAAGACCGTTCGCCCGAACGGATCACTCACGCTTTGAACGAAATGCTGCTGTACGAGGACGAGCGCGAAGACGATGACCGTGCCAAAGATGGTCAGCAGAAGCAAGAACTCGAGCGTCAGGATGAAGCCGCCGTTCTTTCTCCGCCGGCGCGCGCGACGCGAGTCATCGTTCCGTGTCTCAGGCACTCAGCGCTCGCTCCCTCGGTAACGGCTAAACCACCGTTTTCTCATCACCATGGCAGGACATAACTATTCTGAATAGAGGGGTTACCGGCAATCAACCGGGAAAGGACCGGAATGGAGAATACAACGGTTTTGGAAGAACCGCGAGAGTGCGAACGCGCGCAACGCGCGGCGCGTCGAACTCCGCGGAAACGACGGAAGCCGGCTTCGCCGGCATCGAGGGCCCTTCTCCCCAAGCGCTTTTCAGCGAGGGGAGAGGGGCTCTCGAAAACCCCGTCTTGAAGCTGGGCGAACTGCGGGCTAACCCTTTCCTCGCGTCTTCGCGTCTCCGCGTCTTCGCGTGATCGGCTCTGGATCGATCCCGCTGACGTTCGCGCTCTGTAACACATCGCCTGACGCGCTCGCACCATTCCGTAATAAAATCCGGCCCGCGGCTTGTGGCCGCGGGCCGGGCACTACTCGACCCGTAACTGCAGTCGTTTGAGGAGCCGGGGAGGTGAGCTGCCAAACACAGCCTCCTTCGGCCCCTCGCTTACTTCTGTTGCTTTGAATCAGACGGATTGGGCGTTGCCTCCGGCGTCGTTGCCGTCGGCTCTGCTGGCGCCGTCTTCTTCTTCGCGCGCGGCCGCTGCAATGCGCGCTTCATATCCTCGACATGGGGCGACACGACATACCCCAGG
>JADGNZ010000050.1 GCA_017883205.1 Thermoanaerobaculia bacterium
CGGCCACCGAGTCCTCGCCGGTGACGCCATCGTCATCGACGACCGATCCGAAGACCGAGTAACCGGTCACGTGCAGTAAACCCCGCGCGGGCGCGTCCGAAGGCGCGCCCGCGCATTTGTTTTTTGCAGGGGTTTCAAATGCTGCGCGAAGCGCCTCGATGCGAATCAAACCCCGGCATCCTTATCCTCGCTTCGGCCGGCGTGTCCGTTGCGCGCGCGTTCGCGGAGCTGCAGTGCCAGTCCGAGCTTTGATCTCCATGAACTCCGCTTCGGATGCGTCGAGCCCGAGGAAGTCTTTCGCATCACCAAGTTTCCAACCGGCCTTCGCGAGTCTCTTTGCTTTAGCCGTAAACATTGGCGGGCACCATAGTCCTCGAATGCGCTCAGTCTCGCGGTCGCGGCTTCGTTGCGGAGACTCACTTCTTGCCAGAAGACTTTTGTGTTGCCGGCGTATCGCTGGCGGCCTTAGTGGCCGCCCCCGTCGACTTGCCACCATTACTTTTCGTCTGTGATCCGTGCGGGAGCATTACTACATCCGGTCCGGCTGCGGTTCTCTGGAAGCTGCCCTCAAAGATTTTCGCGATGATGCCCTTGTTGTCTTCCATGGTGATGGCGATCCTTTCCGGCTGCGGAACTTCCTTCGACGAGGTTTGGTAGTTGACACCTGCGAATGTCAGCAGCAGAGCAATACCGACGACAAAACACCAAAAGGAATACAGGTTGAATGTGCCTACTCGAGTGCGAAACGGTTGGTGATCGTGGTTCTTCCAGTGGCGAAAAGCTCGTCGTTCATCTTCAAAAGACGACTGTATGAGTTCTGAAGGTTCAAGAAGGCTCGCACGTTCAGGAGGAGCGCGACGGTGAGGATACCCCACGAGGTGTAGAGCAGCGGTTTGAGCAGTCCGGCCGACCCAAGCTTCTCGACAAACGTGACTGAAAGCGCGATCGCACCCGCGCAAAGCGTGAGTAGAGTTTTGTCAAACCCTTGTCCTGCAACACTTTCGCCTTCGACGAGGAGCCTACGCTCGTCAAGGTACTGCTGGTAGGTGCGGCCGTCCGGACCGACAGGCGCCTCTCCTTCTTTCTTGCCCACGTCGGTAGCGTACCCGATGAGAGCCGAGGAGGCCAAAGCACATACGGGCCGCGAAAAGAACCTAAGATCGTGCCGCCTTGCTCGATCAACTGAAGACCATCTACCTCCGCACGCTCAATGCGTGTACGCCCGAGCGGCTCGTGCGCGCGGCGATCACGCGCGACATGCCGCGCGACGTCGTGGCGATCGGCAAGTGTGCGGGGGCGTTGCGGGATGGACTCGATGACGTTGATGACGCGCTCGTCGTCGTCCCCGAGGGGTACCGTCTGCCGGTGAAACGATCGCAGATCGCGATCGGCGGTCATCCCGACATCACGGCTGCGAGCTTTGAAGCAGGCAAGGAAATACGAGCCTTTGTCGATGCGCACGATGACATCCTCTTTCTCATTTCCGGCGGCGGATCGGCGTGCGTGGATCTGCCGCTGACACCGTGGTTCGATGAGCGGGATCTGATCGAGACGAATACCAAGCTGGTGGCCTCGGCGCTTCCGATCGGCGATATCAACTGCGTCCGTAAGCATCTCTCGGCGATCAAAGGCGGACGGCTGGCGGCGCGGGTGAAGCGGAGCGTTACGCTCGTTTACTCCGATGTGTCGACTGGCGCGCTGGCGGATGTGGCGTCCGGGCCGACGCTGGTGGATGTAACGACGAAGGCGGATGCCATCGCCCTCCTCGAGCGCATCGGCGGATGTGACCGGATCGTCGCCAGGCTGCGCGACGAAGAATGTCCGGAGACGGTCAAGCACATCGATGATTCGCGCTTCGCGCTCATCGCGGACAACCGCACGCTGGTCGCAGCGGCCGCGGAGATAACGTCATCGATGGGGTTCGTGCCGGTTGTCGTCGAGCAGCAGATCGAGTCGGAGATCGGTGATGCTGCGCGCGATCTGCTGGAACGAGTGAGCCGCCTGCGATCCGGCGAGGTGCTGATCGCAGGCGGCGAGCCGACGCTCGTGCGCCGAGGAGATGGGAAGGGCGGACGGTGCATCGAGCTGGCTGTGCGCATGGCGCTGGCGGAAGGCGAACGTAGGTCGGACTCTCTAGTCCGACTGCCCGTCGGTTCAGAGAGAGAACTGTCGGACTGGAGAGTCCGACCTACGTCAGCCTCTGACACCTCAGTCCAATCGTCGTCAATCCTTCCGTCGCTCCACGCACTCCTCGGCACCTCCGATGGCGTCGACGGAAACAGCGGCGTCGCCGCCATCGTCCTCACTCTTCCGGCATCGTTCGATCGCGAAGTCGCAGAACGCGAACTGTTGCGGTCGAACAGTCTCGCTGTGGCCGAGGAGATCGGGGAGACCGTTATGATTCCCCCGGCCGGCAATAACCTCCGTGACCTCTATCTTTTGGCTCGCACTTAGCAGGAGACTGACGGCCGCAACGAAATGACGATCTTCCCAGCACCTGAGGAACACGCGGAGCACACCGAGCACGTTCACCGCTCCGCGCGTGAGCGGCAGCGGAGAGGCCCGATGTGGGGCTGTCTGCGCGGCGTCGGTTGCACCGCGATCGGCTTCTTCGCGCTCCTCGCCATCGTCATCCTCGGCGGGTGGTGGTATCTCGGATCTTCGAGTTTCGCCGGACTGGTGCGGCTGCGCATCGAGAAGACGCTCGAAGCGCGCCTTGGCCGCGACGTGTATGTCGGGCCGGTCACCATCGAGGGCGGACGCCAGAGCCGCATCATCATCAATGGCCTGCGCATCGCCAACGCGCCGGGATCAGTGCATCCGTACTTTGCCACCGCATCGCAGATCATCGTCAACGGCGGCATCGACTCGTTCTGGGGACGCAAGATCCGCGTAGGGCGCGTCGACATCGTCGAGCCGCATCTCTACTTCGAGATCTATCCCGCCGGCGCGAAGCTGACGCACAACTTCCCGCACTGGAATTCCGGTACGCCGTCGCGCTACGAGATCTATCACCTCGACCTCGGCAACCTCTACGTGACGCATGGCGCATTCGACTTCCTCGACCGCCGCCACGACATCGCCGCGGTCACGTCCGACATTACCTCGACGATCAACGTCACGCCGCTCGAAGACCTCTACGCCGGCGTCGTCAGCAGTCCGCAATTCACATTACGCATTCAGGACTACGTTCCGATGACGACGAGTCTGCGCGGACAGTTTCGCTTTACGCCCGACAACCTCGAGCTGCGGTCATTGGCGCTCGAAGGCGGACCCGATCTGCGCGTCTTTCTCAATGGACACGTCGCGCCTCTGAGCGACGCTGTCTACAACCTGCACGTTACGTCGCAGGTCGGACTCAATCGCGTCCGCCAGATTTTCAAAGTCAACAAAGTGCTCGACGGCACGATCGATCTTGACGGCATGCTGCGCGGCAAGGCCGGAACATTCGCGCTTACCGGCGGATGGTTATCGCCGAAGATGAAAGCCGACGCCTATGACCTCACCAATGCGCGCGGGACACTGAAAATCACCGGCGACCGCACGGACGTCGACATTCAGCGCGCCACGTACGCGGGCGGCACGGTGGCCGGCAAGTACGCACTGCCGCAATACAACGAGCCGTACGCGATGAGCGCCGAACTTCGCTACAACAACATCGGGCTCGAAAAGCTCTTCAACGACCTCGGCATCAAAGACACCGGCTTGCGCAGCGCGGCAACGGGCACGATCAATCACTACTGGGAAAAAGACCGAGTCCTCGCCGGCATCGGCGATGGGAAGGCCACGCTGGCGAAAAGCGCCACACCGTATTCGAACGCCGCGTATCCGATTCCGCTCGCAGGGTCGGTCGATTTCAAGATCGAGAACAAGTACATCAAATTCAAGCGCGCGGATCTCGTCACCGACGCTTCCACCATCAACCTTAACGATGCGTCTTTTCAACTCGAAACCGGCTCGATTCAACTCTGGACGAAGATCGACAGCCGCGACTTCGCAGAGCTCGATCGCATCGGCTACAACCTCGCCCACTCCGCCGGCAAGAACAGCTACACGCTGCTCGGTCTCGGTGGGAGTGGCACCATCACCGCCGCCATGCAGGGAGTGCTCAAGTCGCCGAGGGTGAACGCAAGGATTACGAGTATCGGTGCGAAGTACAACAACGTTCTTCTCGGCGATCTCGACATGGATCTGCTGTACGAGGGCCTGAGGCTTGTCGGCCAGGATGAGCGTGGTGACTTCCATTGGGCGCCGAAGAATCTGCTGACGTTCGAGAAGACCACGATTCGCGACGGCGCCACACGGCTCGGCATGACCGGCACGATCTTCTTCCCCGACAAAGGTCCTCCGCAGTTCGATCTCGCCCTCGACGCCGTGAACTACAACGTCGAGCGCGCCATGCAGGCCGTCGATCTGAAGCTCGCGATCAAGGGCTCAGGCACCGGCCACCTCGTCGTCACCGGAACAGCCGACGCCGGCAAAGTGACCTTCGCAAACTTTCTTGTGCACGAGGCGAAGGGCGATCTGCGCCTCAACGGAGCTGTGGCCTGGTCGCCCGGCAAGGGAACGACCAACTTCGACCTCGACATCGCCACAACAAGCTTCCCCGTCGCCGACATCATCACCTTCCTCGACCTCGGCACGCTTCCCATCACCGGCGACGTGAGCGGGAAGCTGCACCTTTCGGGACCGAAAGCAACGCTCGGCGGCACCGGCCAGGTGACGATCACCAACGGCTCGATTTACGGCGAGCCAGTAACGAGTGCGAAGGCCGACATCAATTTCACGAAGGGCGCGCTGAAGGCAACCAACGTGACCGTCGTCGCGCCTGCCGGCACGATCACCGGAGAAGCGCAGATCGATTTCGGCACGAACCAGTTCTCGTACACGATCAAGTCATCGTCGATCGATCTCTCCAAACTGAAACTGCTGTCATCTCTGGCGAACATCCTCGGCGGCAACATCACGCTGACGTCGACAGGCGCAGGCACGCTGGAACAACCCGAGCTCGTGCTCGAGGCGACGCTCAACCAAGCCACGCTCAGCGGACTGAATCTGCCGGCCGATGCACCGCCGCCGAAGCTCTACATCGCCGTCCGCAACGGGCAGCTCATCGTTAAAGGATCGGCTGCAGGGCTGCTGACGATCGACGGCAACGGCAGCGTGGCCACGGACGGCACGCTCTCGGGACTCGTGCAGGTGAAGGTGACCGACCTCGCCAAAGCGCTGGCGATGTCGCCGAAAACGGCTTCACTTCCCGCGTCGGGCAAGCTGACCATGAACCTGCAACTAGGTGGCAAGCTGACCTCGATCGAGACGCTGCGCGTCGATGCCACCTTCCCCGAATTCGATGTCCGCGTTTCGGAGCACGCCTTCACGCCGGCGCGTCCGATGCACCTGAGCCTTCACGATGGCCGCATCGCCTTCGATGACTTCGAGCTGTCCCAGGGACTCGGCGGCGCATCGCCATCAACCTTCGCGATTGGCGGGTTCGCCGAGCTGACCGGCGCGAAGCGGCTCAAGATCGATCTGCACGGCACGATCGAAGCGGCGCTGTTGCAGCTCTTCGTGCCCGACCTTCGCGCCGGTGGCCAGATCGTCGTCGCCGGCAGTCTCGGCGGAACAATGGCCGCGCCGCGCTTCACCGGTACCGCGGAATTCCAAAACGCCTCGGCGCGCATCCCCGGATTCCCGCAGGCGCTCGATGCCATCACCGGCACGCTCGTATTCCGCGAAGACCGGATCGACATCGACTCCATCCGCCTCCGGCTCGGCGGCGGACAGATCGTTCTCGGAGGATCGGTTGCGCTCGAAGGGATGTCGCCGAAGAGCGTCCGCATCACGATGCAGGGAACGGAAGTGGCGATCCGCTACTTCGAGGGATTGACGCTCGAAGCGAACTTCACGCTGCTCCTCAGCGGCGATCTGGAGCGCTCCATCCTCACCGGCGACGTCACCGTCAATCGCGCGCTCTACTTCAAAGACACCGACATCGGTGCGGCCCTGCTCAACGCCGTACTGGCCCGGCGCAGCGTCACGCCGGTCGTCAGCGCTTCGTGGCAGGACAAGGTCGGCCTGCGCGTTCATCTCACCAGCGACAACACGCTGGCGATCCGAAACAACATCGCCGACTTCACCGGCAGCGCAGACATCGAAGTCAATGGCACGCTCGCCAACCCCGCCATCCTCGGCCTGGTCACGCTCAACGAAGGCGGCAAGGTGCGCTTTCAGGACATCGACTACCGCGTCGTGCGCGGCTCGATCAACTTCCAGAATCCGTTTCGCATCGATCCGTTCTTCGACATCGCACTCGAAGCGCGCGTGCGCGGAGGCATCTCCGAAGTCGAGTCCGGCCCGATCGATGTCACGGTAACGCTGACCGGAACGCTCGACCGGATGACGCCTTCGATCACGAGCGATCCACCCGCCAGCGACATCACGCTTTTCTCGCTCCTCGGGCTCGGTGCTTTGACGCGCAACACGGCCACCGGGCCGCTCACCGCGGGAACGGCCGGCCGATCGCTGCTCTTTCAGTCCGTCAGCCGTCTGATCAACTCCAACGGTCTGTCGCTGTTCGACTCCTTCGCCATCTCACCCGACGCCGGTGATCTCGACAAGACCGGCGATCCCGGCACGAAGGTCTCCTTCGAGAAGCAGATCTCCAACACCGTCCGCATCCTCGTCATCTACAACACACGCGACTCCAGGAATCGTATCTCGCTGGAGTGGCAGGTCACTCCCGATTGGGTTCTCCAATTCACGCGCGATCAACTCTCGAACGAGTACGACATCCAGGCTCGCTTCCGGCGGCGTTACGACGGACGCTGGGTCTGGGGATCGCGCGGCCGCAATCCGTTCCTGCTGCTGACGTCATCGAGTATCGCGACGGCGAGCGTTCCCGCGCCGCCGCCGATCTCGATCGCCACAACCACCGTCGCCCCACCGTCCGCAGCAATCGTCACGAGCGTCGCGTTCCGCGCCGATTCGTCCGTCGACACGTCCACGTTCAATCAAAACGTCGCCGTGAAAATCGGCGAGCCGTTATCGATCGGAAACGTTCAGAGCTCGATCAAGAGCCTCTTCGCCACGGGCAACTTCCGCGACATCCGCGTCGACTCCACGCCGTCCGGAAACGGCGTCGCGATCGTCTTCGCGCTTTACACGAACTTCCGTGTTGCGTCGATTGAGCTCGAAGGACTGACCGGACCCGATCACGACCGCGCCATGCGCGCCCTGACCTTCCACCTCGGCGACGTCCTTTCGCTGAACGCCGTCGACCACGGTGCCGACGCCGTGCAGGAGCAGCTCAAACGCTCGGGCTATCTCGACGCCACCGTCGATCCCGAGACGACATTCGTCCGCGTGCAGAGCAAAGCTACCGTCATCTTCCATGTCACGCGCGGCACGGTGGCAACGGTCGGCGACGTCATCATCGATGGCAACACGTCACCATTCACGCCGCAACAACTCATTGGCCAGATGAAGCGCGGTCCAGGCAAGAAGTTCGACCTCGACGAGGCCCGCATCGATGCTGACCGCATGCGGCAGTGGCTAGTTCGCCAGGAGTATCGCAAGGCCGGTGTCCGCTACGTCAGCAACACCTACGACGCGGCCGCTCACAGAGTCGCGCTGCACTATACGGCGTCCGCCGGTCCGATCGTGAAGGTCGAAGTGACCGGCATCGCGCGCCGTTCCATCGGCGGCATCCTCCCGTTCGGCCGCAATCAGCCCTACAGCGGAGATGCGATCGAGCGCGCTGCGGCGGCCATCGTGACCAACCTGCAGCAGCGCGGCTTCTACAACGCCACCGTCGACACCGAGGAGTCGCTGCACGGCAACGTCTGGACCTCGACCTTCCACGTCAGTCCTGGTCAGCAGTTCCACCTCACCGCCGTCACGTTCACCGGCAACGCCTCGATTCCCGACAAGAAATTGCAGGGCGTCGTCACGACGTCTGCGAGTGGCGGAGTCAAAGGATTGCTCGCCTCAATTCTGCGCCGGCCGCAGGGCGTCACGCACGAGCAACTCGCGGACGATCGCACCACACTCGAGTCGTACTACCGGCTTCAGGGCTTCCAAAGTGCGACGGTCGGTACGCCGAGCGTGAGCCTGAATGCCGCCAGTGGCGACATGACGATCGACTTCCCGATCACCGAGGGGCCGCGGACGATGGTGGCGTCGGTGGGGATCGAGGGGAACGAGCAGGTCGCGGCGAGGGACCTGCCGAGGCTCATCCTGAAACCGGGCGACGCGCTGAATCCGACGATCGAGCGCGACGACATCATCGCCCTGCAGGCGTTCTACGGCGACCGCGGCAATGCCGAGGTGCAGGTGCACGTGCGGGAGGAAGTGAGTACCGATAAGGCGTCGGCGCGCGTCGTCTACACGATCGTGGAAGGGCCGAAGATCAGCCTCGGCGACGTCGTCGTTCGCGGCAACACCTACACCAACAACAACGTCATCCTTCGCACGGCCGAGCTGGAAAAAGGGCAACCCTTCAGCTACACCGCGATTCTCGAAGCGCAGCAGCGGCTCTACCGGCTCGGGATCTTCCAGCGCGTCGACATTCAGCCGGCGCAAGCCTCGACCAACGTCTCCGAACGAAACGTCTCCATCTCCGTCGCCGAAGGGAAAGACCTGACTGTTGCCGGTTCGTTCGGCGGCACATCACCGATCACCGCCGACACCGGCGCACACCGCATCTCTCCGCTCGTTTCCGCATCGATCGCCCACCGCAATCTCTTCGGCACGGGACGTTACCTCGGCCTGGAACTGATCTACGCGCACCCAAACCGGCAGGACGCCTTCCTCACCTACCGCGAGCCGTCCATCGGCAGATTCGATGTTCCCGTCCAGGTCACCGCCTTCCAGAGCGATGATTCCCGGCCGCATACGCGTATCGTCGAGCGCGGCGGGTTCATCGAGGCCTCACGCATCACGCGCAATCAAACGCGCTGGTCGCTTCGCTACGAATACCGCATCGCCGAATGCAAGTCCGGTGACCTTTGCGCGCTGGCGCAGAGCGTCCTTCTTCCGGGTCTCGACCGCAACGCCACCAACGTTGCCATCTCCAGCGTCACGCCGGCATTTTTCTGGGACAAGCGCGATGATTCGCTCAATCCGCACCGCGGATTCTTCACGACAGCGTCGATCGAATACGCCTTCCCGCTCATCGCTGCGAACGCGCGGTTCCTGAAAGAGTTCACGCAGACGTCGTGGTATCTGCCGGTCACCGAGCAAAGCACGTTCGCGATGTCGGGACGCATCGGTCTGATCCAGGACCTCGGCCTGGGCATGAAGGTCGATCCCGATACCGGGAACCTGATTCCGACCAGCGGCGTGCCGCTGTCGGAGCGCTTCACCTCCGGTGGCGATACATCGAACCGCGCCTACGCTCTCGATTCCCTCGGCACGGCGTGCCCGACGCAGGCCTCGATCGATGCCGGTTGCCGCCCGACGCTCATCGACGTCGTCGATCTAAATGGCCACCACAACCCCGCGCCGCTGGGTGGTCGCGCGCTCCTCATTCTCAACGCGGAGTACCGCTTCCCGATCGCCGGCTCCTTCGGCGGCCAGCTCTTCGCCGACGCCGGCAATACGTTCTCCGACACCAACATCCGCTTCGGCGATCTGAAGTACGGCGTCGGCACCGGCATGCGGTACATCTCCCCCGTCGGCCCCATCCGCTTCGACCTCGGCTACAAACTAAAACGCCAGATCCTTCGCTACGACGGCGGCAACGCCGTGTACGAGAAGCCGTTCGCGTACTTCATTACGCTGGGGTACGCGTTCTGAGCTTGCGGGGGGCGGGTAACGCGGTTGATCGGTCTCTCGGTGGGGTTGCTCGGTTGCTGAGTGGAGCAGATTCTGTTTGGCTTCAGGTCAACTTGGCGTTAGGTTGACCTATCGCGGGTATAGCTGCGAAATGAACTTCTGATCACCTGCCGAGAGATGATCATTGCTGCCTACAACGAGCTTCCCGTCAGTCCAGCTCGCGGGAATGGCAAACATCATTATCGAAGTCGGATCAAAAGCGCGGTAGCTCCTGTAGTCTTTGGCGGATTCCTTATCGAACATGTTTTGCTCGACTTCTTTTTTCGACCAGCGATTCCGAGGTCCAGTGAGTTCAGCGATAATCGCCGCGCGGTTCCATGGAATCTCGGCCTTGGGGTTTTTCATTTCTTCAACTAATCCCAGTGTGTGCCCGAATTCGTGAAGAACAACGCGGCGCACATCTGCCTCGTCACTGTTCGCCTGCAACTCACCAAAGTTTATTGTCGGTTGATCCCTCGCAATCCCGAGTGCGTCTGTGCCTACTGTCGACCATGATCCTTGATCATGGCGAAAGGACGCACGAACCTGCGCCTCCTTGGACGGAACATATCTAATGTGAAGATTGGTGTGAGAGATCCATTCTTCCATGTAGCTCTTGACGCGCGAGATCAAAACGGTGTCACCTTCCATGAACCCAACCATGAGTGTGGACCCGTTGGGCCAAAGCTTCGGTAGAAATCCTTGCTGATTTCCGCCTAGTTGTTGCGCGGCAGCTGCTGCCGTTTGTTGTTCAACAGGTGTTAACTTCTGCTGAAATGAAACTAGGTACGCGTTGATTTGTACGACCTTCTCCTGCGCCCGCCGTCGTAGCTCATCCAGTTCTCCTGAGAGTTGCTGTGCTGTTACACGGGCTTTTTCCAAGTCGGCACGTGCTGTCGCGAGATCTGTGGCCGCGTCTCGCAGCTTCGGTTCGAGATCAGACATCTCCTTCTGCAGATCGCGCGCGTGCTCCACGGCAACCTCAATCTTGAATCCGAACGCAAACGCGCCAAAAATCACGAAGACGCCAAGCACCGCGAGAGCAAACTTCGCGAATCGAATCAGATCTCTGTCGACCACGTACGTGACGCGACGATCGTCCTCGCCAGCGACCATCGAGGAGCAGTGCGGACATCGGGAGGCATCGTCATGCATCGCCTCTCGGCAGAACTTGCAAGTAGCCATGTCATCAGAGGAGTGTCCGCAAACGCTAAAACCCCTACCCCGCCAATAGCGAATGGGTAAGCCGGGCGGATAAACTCGACCTTTCAAGCCAACTGCGCCGATTCGCCGACGGCGGCTAAGCCGCTTTTGCGAGCGTTTGGCGGAGAACGGCGTGTTCCACTGAAGGCCGCCGCGCCGAACGTTCGTTGATCGCATCACTGACCGAGCCGCGCTGCCGCACGACGGTGTAGCTCCTGCGGCTTAAGCGCAGAGTCGTTAGGTGTTGTGCGCCAAGGGGTAGGGAAAGTCGCCGGTCTGTCACTCCATAACAGGGGGGAACAAAATGGCGACCAAAACGGCTGCGAAGAAGAAGGCGAAACCTGCGCGACCCACGGTAGGCGATGTTGTCGACGATGTGCTGAAGCGCCGCGCTCAGGCGTTGCGGGCGCGCGCGAAGGCCCTCGCGGAGATGCCAGCGCCGGCTGCGGCGAAGGCGCTCAAGGCGTTGCCGAAGGCGAAGTCCACACCGCACATGGATCTCGCGATCGCCGCGAACGCCGGAACGAAGGGATGGCTGATCGCGGAAGGGGACTCCTGGTTCGACTATCCGGGAACCGACATTCTCGATGCGCTGGAACAATCCGCGTACGACGTCGAGTCGGTCGCGCGCGCCGGTGATCGCGTCGAGATGATGGCCTTCGGCCGAGGGCAGCTCGACGGTTTCGCTGCTGCTGTGGAGAAGATCATCGGCAACGGGAACACTCCCAAAGCAATTCTGCTCTCCGGCGGCGGCAACGACATCGCAGGCAGCGAGTTCGGATTCCTCATCAATCACGCCGGCTCACCAAATCAGGGGTTCAACGACAGCGTCGTGCGCGGCGTCATCGAGGAGAGGGTGCGCGACGCCTACGTTTGGATTATCAAGACCATCACCGATCTGTGTCAGAAGACCCTGAAGCAGAAAGTGCGGATCATCCTGCACGGCTACGGCTATCCGATTCCCGACGGTGTCGGTGTCCTCGGTGGCTGGGGACCGCTGCCGGGACCGTGGCTCCGTCCCGGTTTCATCGAGAAGGGCTTCGACAGCCTGGCGCAGAATACGGACATGATGCACGCGCTCATGGACCGCTTCAACAGCATGATCAAGGGCGTCGCAGCGGACTTCGATCACGTCCGCTACGTCGATTTGCGCAACGTTCTTCCGGCGACGAAAACGCTTTGGGCGAACGAGCTACATCCGAAAGAGACCGGATTCAAACTGGCGGCGAAGGAGATCCAGAACGCGATCGAAGCGCCGTAGAACGGTGGTTAGCCCTGGTTAGCCCCGCAACCGCGAATCAAACCGTCTCCGCCGCGTCGTCGATCTTCTCTTTTTCCAGCGCGGCCACGCGCTCGCGGAGGTCGTTGACCTCGGTGTGGAGTTTCGTGAGCTCGTCTTTCAGGGCTTCGCGGGCCATTTCCTGGAGACGCGACTGCAGCCGTTGCTTCTGTTCGGACGAGAATTGCGTCAGGCGGTCGAGCGAATCGCCGAAGACGTCTTTGAGCAGTTGTTCGAAGTCGGTGGGCATGTCCCAAGGCGCAGCAATTGAAGTGCCATGGAGGAACGTGGGAGAATCGCCGCGTTTCCATGCAGAGCCGCGGCTTCGCCGATTTCTGGCCGGAATACGTTCGCGCCCACTCCCGTGCGCAGACGCGCGCCTTGCACGCGATTGGCTCGGTGCTGGCGGTAGTGATGCTGGGCCTCGGCTTCGCTGTCAGCCTCTGGTTTCTGATCGGCGTGCCGCTCGTCGGTTACGCCTTCGCCTGGTACGCGCACTTCTTTGTCGAGCACAACCGGCCGGCCACGTTCGAGCATCCGTTCTATTCGCTGGCAGCCGATTACCGGATGCTCTTCCTGATGATGGCCGGGCGCATGGATGCCGAGGTGGAGAGGTGTTGCGGGGAGGCGGCAGCGTAGTCTTCGGGGGTCGGTTTTCGGTGGTCGGGGGTCGGAGATTGGCAACTGGCGAGACTCCGGAATCTCGCAGCGCGTTGCGCTCCTGATCTCTCGTATCTCTTGTCTCTGATCTCCCAAAGAGAGTCGTTTCGGAAACGCGCATCGCATAACTACTCCGACCCCCGACCCCCGAAAACCGACTCCCGGCGAACCTATTGCATCGATCAGCGCATGACCCGTATTCTCCCAATCCTCCTGCTGCTACTTGCTGCAACCGTCGCGGCGCAAGATGTCGTTCTTCAGCAGCTCGCGAGCGGACTCACTCAGCCGGTCGCGCTGACCCACGCCGGCGACACGCGGCTTTTCATCACCCAGCAGATTGGGACCATCGTCATCTTCGACGGGACCGCAGTTCGTGCCACGCCCTTCCTCGACATCCGCTCGCTCGTGCTCAGCGGCGGCGAGCGGGGTCTGCTCAGCGTGGCCTTTGATCCGCACTACAGCCAGAACGGATTCTTCTTCGTCTACTACACGAACAAGAACGGGGACAACTCCATCGCCCGCTACAAAGTCTCGGCCGGCGATCCAAACCTGGCCGATGTGTCGTCGGGCTCGATTTTGCTGACCATTCCCCATCCCACCTTCGCCAACCACAACGGCGGCCAACTGCAGTTCGGTCCGGACGGCTACCTCTACATCGGCACCGGCGACGGCGGCTCCGCCGGCGATCCAGGCAACAACGCGCAGAATATCGATCAACTCCTCGGCAAGATCCTGCGCATCGACGTCGATCACGGCTCGCCGTACAGCGTCCCGGCCTCGAATCCCTTCTTTCTGCGCCCCGGCCCGCGCGGCGAGATCTGGGCGTACGGACTTCGCAATCCGTGGCGTTTCAGTTTCGATCGTGAGACCGGCGACCTCTGGATCGGCGACGTCGGCCAGGACAACTACGAAGAGGTCGACCTGCAGCTGGCCACGAGCATCGGCGGCGAAAACTATGGCTGGCGGAAGATGGAAGGCTTCCACTGCTACAACCCGGCCACGAACTGCATCGATCCTTCGTTCACGATGCCCGTGATCGAGTATTCGCACACGCTGGGAGCCTGCTCGATCAGCGGCGGCTATCGCTACCGCGGTACGCAGATTCCGGCGCTGCGCGGCGCGTATCTCTATGGCGACTATTGCAACGGCACGATCTCGAGCGCAACCCAAACCGGTGCGGTCTGGACGCCGAAGACGCTCTTCACGACTTCGATCAGCATCAGCAGTTTCGGGGAGGATGTCGCCGGCGAGCTGTACGTGCTCGATGTTGCAAAGGGCATCGTCTACAAGATCGTGCCGCGCAACGGGCCGCGGCGCCGGGCAGTGAGGTGAGGCAGAGATCAGAGACAGGAGACAAGAGATCAGGGCATCATCTGTCAACCCGTCTGATGATCTCTAGTCTCTGATCTCTAGTCTCTGATCTCTGCCTCACCCGCCTCCACCCATCGTGGGATGAGCACCCCCGCTGTCAGGTCGTACGCGAAGTGAACGGCCATGATCGGGATCAGCGACTGCGACAGCCACACGAGCGCGTGGCAAGCCAGCGCGATGACGAAAATCCCGGCCACGCTGCGCAGACCCTGCATCGAGTGCGCAATGGCAAAGCTCACCGAGAGCGTGACGACGGTCACGAGCGTGATGCCCGTTATTCGCTGCAGGAGCCCTGTCAGAACACCGCGATAGATGAGCTCCTCCGCCACCCCGGCCACGATGCAGAGCAGCACGTACTCGCCGAACTCAGCCGAGGTTCGCGGGAGGATGTCGTAGAGCCGCTGCTTCGCGGCGCTGCTGCGGCTCTTCCAGCGAAGCTTCAATGTGGCGAGCATCACGAGATAGAGGATCACAGCCGCGCCGAAGGAGATCAGCGGGCGCTCCGGCAACGGCATGACCAGGATTCCGTGCACCCACGCGGCCCAGGCGCACAGCAGCGCCAGCACCAACTGAAAGATGATCGTCTGACGGAAGAATCGTGATCGCGAGATTGGCAGCGGCCTCGATCCGAGCTTTCGCGCCGAGCGGAAAATCAGAACCGGCAGCACCACGCCCACGAACAGCAGCAGCACGTAGCCGAGCGCGTTGACGCTGTCAGGAACGAAGGCGCGAATCACGATTCACCATCGATGGCCGCAGTTCGCGCAGCGGAACGGCGAGGCCACGAGAAAGAAGATGCAGATAGCCATGGCCAGATAGAACGTCATGACCAGTTGATCGACAGCCACGCCCACAGCGAAGAGCAGCGCTGCGGCGATGGAGAAGCCGAGGAGCCTGCGGGTGCGGCGAATGTCAGGTGAACCGCAGCGAGGGCACTGCTCCGGATGACGAATAGCGCGCTCGGCGCTGGCCGTGCTCTTCTCCGCGACATCCATCCCCGCGATGCGATTCAGAATCCCCTCGGCGCGATCGAAGTCATCCGCCGCAACCTGCAAACGCACGCCATTCGGCACGACATAGGGAGCGATCGAGGAGACGTTCTCGTCGCCGAGAAAGGCGGGAACACCTTCGTCTTCGAGCACCGCTTTGGCGAGATGGGCGTCTTGGGCAGTCCGGAATGTGGTCAGCGTTACGAGCGGCATTGCCGCGGATTGTACTGGCCGCCGCTATCATGCGCGCCGTGTCGCGGCGCTTCGATCGTTTCGTCGATGATCTTTCGCGCGTGGAGCTGAGCTCGCGCGCCTGCAACCAGTTCGCGCGCATAGGCGCCGAGGGTGATCGAAATGCGATCCGCCGCCGCAATCTGCGTCTCTACCTCGAGGAGCTCGACGCGATCGGACCGCGCATCCTGCTCGTCGGTGAAGCGGTATCGCATCGCGGCGGACGCTTGACTGGAATCGCCTTCGTGAGCGAGTCCGTCATGCTGGCCGGCGTGGACCTCGCCAACGGAGCGCGCGTCCTCGGTGAAGATCGCGGCTATCGCAAAGCGGATCTCTCAACGCCCCGATCGACCGAAGCAAGCGCCACGATGGTCTGGGGAACGATCCGCAACATCGAGCCGCTGCCGCTGCTCTGGAACGCGTTCCCGTTTCACCCGTTCGTGGCCGGTAACCCGCTGTCGAACCGGATGCCGACACCTGACGAGCTGCGCATCGGCGAGCGTTTCGTGCGCCGCTTGATCGACCTGTTCGGCATCGAACGCATTGCCGCGATCGGGAATCAGGCGTCGCTCACACTCACCCGGCTCGGAGTCGAGCACGACAAGGTGCGGCATCCGTCGCAAGGGGGGAAGACAAAGTTCGTAGCGGGCATGGAAGCGATTTCGCGAGCTCACAATCGTTAACTGGAGAGCACAGACAAGAGTGTCTGTGCCACATCATCTGCTTCAGGTGGCGACGGCGTTGCCACCAACGCCTACTCCATGGGCACAGACGCTGCCACCAGCGCTGCTCCATGTGGCACAGACACTCTTGTCTGTGCTCTCCTGCTCACCCCCCGATATGCGACATCTCCACTTTCGTTGCCGGAGTCGCTTCAGTACGGATCTCGGAATAGCGGTCGTCGCGTTTGTGCCAGCGTGAGCGGATGGCGGCGGCGATCGTTTCGTCGTCCGCAGCGCCCCGCAGGAGGCCGCGAAGGTCGTGGCCGGTGCCGGCGAAGAGGCAGAGGTAGAGTTTGCCGTCGGCCGAAAGGCGCGCGCGCGTGCAGCTTCCGCAGAACGGTTGCGTGACTGACGAGATGATGCCGATCTCGCCTGCGCCATCGATGTAGCGCCAGCGCTCGGCCACCTCGCCGAAATAGTTCGACGGGATAGGCTCGATCGGCCACTGCTCGGCAATGCGCTCGGCGATCTCGCGCGCAGAGACGACGTCTTCCATCCGCCAGCCGTTCGTGTTGCCCACGTCCATGTACTCGATGAAGCGGACGATGTGGCCGGTGCCACGGAAGCGCGAGGCCATGCCCACGATGCTGTCGTCGTTCTCGCCGCGCTTGACGACCATGTCGATCTTGATCGGAGTGAGACCGGCATCGGACGCGGCATCGATCGCGTCGAGCACGCGCGCGACGGGGAACTCGACATCATTCATCCGACGGAAGACCGCGTCGTCGAGCGAGTCGAGGCTGAGCGTGATGCGATTCAGGCCGGCGTTGCGCAGGGCCAGCGCCTTTTCGCGCGTGAGCAGCGCACCGTTCGTCGTCAGCGCGATGTCCTCAACTCCACGAATGCGCGACAGCATTGCCACGAGCCGCTCGATGTCGCGGCGGAGGAGCGGCTCGCCGCCGGTGAGACGGAACTTCGTGACGCCTTCACGCACGAAGAGCTGCGCCAGACGCGCAATCTCCTCGAAGGTCAACAACTCCGCGCGCTCGAGAAAGGCGAAGTCGCGGCCGAAGACCTCTTTCGGCATGCAGTACGTGCAGCGGAAGTTGCACCGGTCGGTGACAGAGATCCGCAGATCGCGAAGCGGGCGGCCGAGGGCGTCAACTGCCATTTGGGATGGACAACTCGACCGGCGGGAACAAAAACTCCAGCACCGCCGGTGCGCGCTTGGCCCAGGAGCGCTCACTGTGGTCGGCGCGGCGGTCTTCGAAGTAACGAAAGTTGCCGGCGTAACGCCAGCCGCTTGCGAGCAACCGGTCGCGCAGCGTGCGCGCATTGGCCAACCCATCGGCCCCCTCGCGCCCGCCCATGTCGAGCCAGATGCGCGGGCGATTGCGGCCGTCAAAGCGCTCGACGTCGTCAAGAATGATGTGGTTGTCCCACCAGACGGAAGGCGACATCACGGCAAGACCGCCGAAAGAATCAGGATGCTTCAGTCCGAGGTGAAGCGTGGCCAGGCCGCCGAGGGAAGAGCCGCCGAGTGCGGTGTTCGACGGATCAGCCAGCGTTCGAAACTGCGCATCGATGACAGGCTTCAGCTCTTCGATCAGCATCCGGCCGTATTCGCTCGCTTTGCCGCCGCTGTGGTGCTTGATGTCCCGTGTCGGCGTGTACTCGTCGATGCGCGAAGGGCCGGTGTTGTCGATGGCGACGATGATCATCGGCCGCGCCGTGCGTGCGCCGATGACTTCGTCGGCCGCCTCGGCAAGACGCCAGTGCTGGCCGGGTATGAACGCACGCTCCGGCTCGAAGAGGTTCTGCCCGTCGTGCATGTAGAGCACCGGATAGCGCAGCTCATCGCGGTCGTGATAGCCGGGCGGCAGGTAGATGGTGATGTCGCGCTCGTTGTCGAGAATGTCGGAGTGAAAGCCGCGAATGTGATCGAGCGTTCCGCGGCGGACCTCTTTGCGGCGATTGTCGAGCCGCAGTACGCGAAGAAACGCCGCGCGCAACGTGTCGCGCATCGGCTGCATCAGCTTCGCATCTCGCGATAGCCACTGCGGAAATAGAGGAGAGGATCGCCTTCGCGGGTCTGGATGTCGACGACTTCGCCGACGAAGATGGAGTGATCGCCTCCGGGGAGCTGTGACTGCAGCCGGCACTCGATCGTGGTGAGCGCTCCGCTGATCATCGGCAGATCGAGCGTGCCGCGAAAGACATCGACGCCGGTGAATTTGTCGTCGCTCCGCGATGCGAATTTGGAGGAGATGCCGCTCTGGTCGCTGGCGAGAATGCTGACACCGAACTTTCCGGCAGCGACAATCGCCTCGTGCGTTTTCACCGACGTTTCGATGCAGACGAGAACGAGTTTGGGATTCAGCGACAGCGACGCGAAGGATGCTACGGTCATTCCAAACGGCCGCCCTTCATGCTCGGTCGTGACGATCGTGACTCCGCTCGCGAAGTGCGACATGGCCAGTCTGAAATGAGCGTCATCGATCGGCATCGGGTACCTCCGGGCGCGGCAGTTTAATGCAACTTCCGGGCGCGCCCGCGCTTCGTCGTTCAATGTGATAAAAGTCGCCGCCCTATGAAAGTTCACGAGTATCAGGCCAAAGAAATCCTGCGCCGTTACGGCGTACCGACGCCGCGCGGAATTGTTGTCGACAATCCCGAAGACGCACGCGCCGCCGCCAAAGAGCTGGGCGGACGCGTCGTCGTCAAGGCGCAGATCCACGCGGGCGGCCGCGGCAAAGGCGGCGGCGTCAAGCTGGCCAAAGATCCCGACGAAGCCGTGGAGCTTGCGAAGAAGATCATCGGCATGACCCTCGTCACTCACCAGACCGGCCCCGAAGGACGCATCGTCGGGAAGGTGCTGATTGAAGAAGCGCTCAACATCGACAAGGAGCTCTACCTCGGCATCACGCTCGACCGCCGCATCGGCATGCCGGTGGTCATGGCGTCGAAGCAGGGCGGCATGGAGATCGAGGAGGTGGCCGAGCGCGATCCGTCCGCGATTCATCGCGAGCCGATCGACAGCGTCCTCGGCACGCTGCCATTCCAAGCGCGCGCCGTCGCAAATGCCCTCGGGCTCACCGGCGACTCGTACAAGAAGTGCGTCGACTTTGTCCAGAAGCTGATGCGCTGCTACATCGAGATGGATGCGTCGCTCGCCGAGATCAATCCGCTGCTGGTGACGAAGGAAGGCGATGTTCTCGCGCTCGACTGCAAAATGAACTTCGACGACAACGCTCTGTTCCGGCACAAAGACGTCGCCGAGATGCGCGATCTGAAGGAAGAGGATGCGCTCGAAGTGGAGGCCTCGCAGTTCGGCCTCAACTACATCAAGCTCGATGGCAACGTCGGCTGCATGGTGAACGGCGCCGGCCTGGCCATGGCCACGATGGACATCATCAAGCTCGCAGGTGGACAACCCGCGAATTTCCTCGACGTCGGCGGTGGCGCGAGCGCGGAACAGGTCCGCAACGCGTTCCGCATCATCCTTTCCGACGCCAACGTGAAGGCGATCCTCATCAACATCTTCGGCGGCATCATGCGTTGCGATCGCATCGCCGAGGGCGTGGTCAGCGCGTCAAGGGAAGTCGGGTTGCCGGTGCCGGTCGTCGTGCGCCTCGAAGGGACGAACGTCGAGCTCGGGAAAGAGATCCTGGCGAAGTCGGGACTCCCGCTGATCACCGCCGATGGGATGTGGGACGCCGCGCAGAAAGTCGTCGCTGCAGCGCAGGGAAAATAGAGACCAACATTATGGCTATCTGGGCAGACAAGAACACACGAGTGATCGTGCAGGGCATCACCGGACGCGAAGGAACGTTTCACGCCATTCAGTGCCGCGAGTACGGGACGCAAATGGTCGGCGGCGTGACGCCGGGCAAGGGCGGGACGACGCATGAGGGTTTCGCGGTCTTCAACAGCGTTCGTGAAGCGCGCGAGAAAGCGGGCGCGAATTGCTCGCTGATCTTCGTGCCGCCTCCGTTCGCGGCCGACGCGGTCATGGAAGCGGCGGATGCCGGAATCGAGCTGATCATCTGCATTACGGAAGGGATTCCGGTCAACGACATGATTCGCGCCCACGACTTTCTGAAGAAGTCGAATGCGCGGGCGATTCAATCGGGCGCAACGCCGTCACGTCTCATCGGTCCGAACTGCCCGGGCATCATCACGCCCGGCGAGGCGAAGATCGGCATCATGCCGGGCCACATCCACCGCCCAGGCCCGATCGGCATCGTGTCGCGCTCGGGAACGCTGACGTACGAAGCGGTCGGCCAGACGCGCACGATGGGCCAGTCGACCGCAGTCGGCATCGGCGGCGATCCGCTGCCGGGAACGAACTTCATCGACTGCCTCGCCGCGTTCCAGAACGATCCGGCCACCGAGGCCATCATCATGATCGGCGAGATCGGCGGCTCGGCGGAGGAAGAGGCTGCAGCGTTCGTCAAAGCAAACGTAACCAAGCCGGTCGTCGCCTTCATCGCCGGCCAGACCGCACCGCCGGGACGCCGCATGGGCCACGCCGGCGCAATCATCAGCGGCGGCAAGGGGACGGCCTCGGAGAAGATGGCCGCGCTGAAGGCCGCCGGAATCCACGTCGTCGAAGCGCCGAGCGAGATGGGGGCGAAGGTGGCGGAGGTTTGGAAGGGGCGGTAGGTAGCGGCCTAGCAGTTACGCGGTCGCGATGTCGCACGGCGGTGCGTCGTCATCGCGCGACTAGCGCAAGACCCTGTCATTCCGATCCGGCGGAACCGCAGGGGTGGAAGGGCGGGGGAGCGGTGGAGCGCGGAGAGGAATCCCTTGCCGATGTGAGTGATTCGCTACGAGACGGGGGATTTCTCATCGTGCTACACCGCGGCCAACCACCCGTCCGCCCTCGCGGTTCTGCCGAGCGAAATGACAGTCGCGTTCACAATCAAGGATCGAACTCAATCGGCACGACCGTATAGCCGCGCAGCTCGGCAATTTCATCGTCGATGCCCACGCCGTGAAAGATAGCCGCGAGCTGTGTTCCTAATCCCAAAGGTATGCCGCTTTCACTCTTGACCGCGTCACGCAGGATCTCGCAGACTTCTTCCTCCAAGCCGCGCCCGTGGCGGTCGGCGCGTTGCTGAAGCTTCTTCAGCACGTCATCTTCGATTCCGTCAACCAGAAGTTCGGTCATCGCCAAGGTAAGGTACGCCTACTGCTTCACTTCCTCCACCTTGCCGCTCTTCAAGTTGTAGTACGCCACGATCAATCCGACGTGATGCTCCAGCACTGCTTTGCGGATCACCGTGCTGTGCGCGAGCAGGTAGGCGGCCGAGCTGCGGGCATTGGCCTTGACTGCCCTTTCGACGCGATCGGGTCCGGTCCACGTCGGAAGCAGGAATGATTCGCGGATCCGCTGCACGAGCGAGACAAGGCTCGGCGTTCCCGGGTCGTCCGGATCGAGCGCTGCCTTGACGGCGCCGCAATCCTCATGACCCATCACCACGATCAGCCTCGTCCACTCGTGATCAATGGCGTACTCGATGCTGGCGATGTCGAAGGGGCCGGCCACATTGCCGGCGACACGAACGACGAAGAGATCGCCGATTGCGCGGCCGAAGATCAGTTCCGGCGGGACCCGGCTGTCGGCGCAGGAGAGAACGGTCACCGGCGGATGCTGGCCCCCGGCGGTTGCTTCGCGCTCTGCCCCCAATCCTGAGTACGGAAGGGCGCCGGCCATGTACGTGGCGTTCCCGGTCATGAGCGTCTGCCAATACGCCTCGGGCGCCAACGGCTTCGGCCACGGGGCAGGAAATTGCGTCTGCCCGACAGAGGGAAGCGCGAGGCACCAGGACAGGATGACGAACGCGAGGACGGACCGATGCGCTGAATTCATCTGAGAGCTCCTTCCGTCATGCATGATAGCGGTTCATCGCCGCGTGATGACGATCTCGCTGATGTCGACGGGACGGTCGATGGCATCGATGATTGTCGCTGCGACATCCGCGGGATCCATGAAGCCTTTGCGCGGCTCACTCCAGAACGGCGTATTCATCCCGCCGGGCGCCACCGCGATGATCCGCGCCTTCGTCCCCTTCGCCTCGGCCTTCAACGCCTCGCCATAACCGCGGGCGCCCCCCTTTGCCGCGCAGTAGACGCTCTCGTTCGCTTTGCCGATGAGAGCAGCCGTCGAGAGAACGTTCACGATCGTGCCGCCGTGCTCCTTGAAACGTGGGAAGAACACCTCGCAAAAATTGATGGTGGCGATGAGGTTCGAATTGATGACCGCGGCGATGGATGGTTCGTCGTACGAGCCGGCCGGACCAAAGATGCCGAGGCCTGCGCAGTTGACGAGGAGGTCGATGGCACCGAGGCGCTCGGCTGCTTCGATGGCGCGCAAGGCGGTCTCGCGTTTCGAGGCATCGCCGGCGATGTCAGCATTCGCTCGCCGCGAAACGCCGACAACGAGCGTGTCTCGAGCGCGCAACTGTTGTGCGATCTCCAGCCCGAGCCCGCTCGATGATCCGGTGACGATGGCAACCATGTCTGGATTGTAAGGCTTGCTCCCGCATGACGAACTGGACGCCGGGTAAGATGCGGTTAATGAAGAATGATCGGCGGGCCATCGTCTGGACTTGTCTGGCGATCTGGATCTTCGCAGTGGGCTACGCGGTCATCACTCCCCCGTTTCAAGTGCCGGACGAGGTTGCGCACTACTGGCACGCGGTTTCGCTCGCTCACGGCAACGTCTTTCATGTGATGCAGAACGGGCGGATGGGCACGTATGTCCCGAAGAGCGCTCGTGATTTCGTTTATCTGACGTGGGTGGAGACCGCGGGGAAGCCTGAGAACAAAATCGGAATGGCGCGGTTGCGCGCGGCCAATGAGCTGCCGTATGAGCCCGAGCCGGTGTTCCGCTCGTTTCCCGCTCTCTATACGCCGATTCCCTACCTACCCGGGACCCTGACGAGCATGGTGGCTGATTCGCTGCACGTGCGGCCACTCATCGCGTTTTACGCCGGTCGGATCGTGACGGCTACGGCTTGTGTACTGCTGATCGCGGCCGCAATGCTGGAGTGCGGAGAGCTCGCCGCGATCATCGCCGCAATTGCAGCTCTGCCGATGACGCTCTACATGTTTGGGTCGTTCTCGGCCGATGCCGTCACAATCAGCCTGGCGATTTATACGACTGCCGTAGCCTGGCGCGCGCGGTCGGATGACACGATGAATACAAGGCGGTGGGCGAGGTTGTGCGTTGCCGCGGCTGCGCTGGCGTTGTGCAAGATGCTTTATGCGCCGCTCGCGCTGCTGGCACTTGCGCCGCGCGCCCGCGGTTACGGCGGATCTCCAAATAGGCCGCGGCAAGCGATTTCGCTGTTCGTGTCCCTCGCGATCGGGTTGGCATTGTCGGCAGCAATGGTGTCGCGCCAATATCATCCGCTCCGGCCGGATGCGAATCCGAAGGTGCAATTGCAGTCAATCGCAGCGCACCCCGCCCATATCGCGAGTCTCGTAGCGAAAGACTTCGTGGCCCAGTACGCCGGCTATCGCGACCAGTTTATCGGCCGCCTCGGATGGGTCGACCTCCCGTTGTCCGGTTTCCTGACGGTGGCGGCGTTCTATCTGCTTTTTGCCGTGGCGATGACGAGGGACGTCGCCATTACCCCAGCCGCGCGGCTCTTCGCGCTGCTTCTCACTCTCTCCCTTTTCTTCGCGGTGAGCCTCTCGCAATACGTGGCATGGACACCTCCCGGTGTGGAGTACGTCGATGGCATTCAGGGACGCTACTTTCTGCCGTTGGCGGTGGTCCTTTTGCTGCCGGTCGTGTCCATCGTGCGAAATAAGAGGGTGAGCGTTGCCGTGCTCGCTCTGTACGCGTTCACGGCAGTGGCGATCAATATCGATGCGTTTGTCGTTCTCGTAAAGCGCTATTACTAAGCATTTGCACGTCAATTCCAATCAATCCAGCGGTCGTCGAGCAATGTACGCCCGCCGCGGCCGTCGACGATCTCCACCTGCACATCTGTAAGAATCCGGACATTCGCCGGCCTCGCTTCGAACGTTCGCGCGTATGACGGCTTCGTGGTGGCGTCATAGAAGCGATACCAGCGGCTCGTGGCTGGGTCCGTAACGAGCGTCGCCGGGTACCGGACCCTCCCGTTGTTGAACAGGAGATTCACCTCGCGCACGCCGAACGGCGAGAGCGCAACGCCGGAAAACGTCGCTCGCCCCTTGAGCGGCTCGTGGCCGGTGGGCTGAACGAGTGCGCCGAACGTCGACTCGTTGTACGTCACGTGGCCGCCAAGCATCGACCGCAGCTCGGGCGAATCACCGCGCGCCCCGATGCGGAAGACCCAGTCGCCCCAGGCGCCATCGTCGAAGCGCTTCACGACGCCGAGGAGGCCGCGGTCAACCATACGGCCCAGCCATGCACGGCCAGGAGCGTCGAGGCCGACGCCTCGCACGACCACGTGCGTCACGCCGATGCGCGCAAGCTCAGGCACAAGGTCATCCGACCACGATTGCGCGAGCGAGGCGACCTTCAGGTATTCGGAGGGCGCGAAGCCGGAGACCCCGTTGACGATGGGCCTGTGGTGAACGGTGGCGTTGAGCATGACTCCGTATTCGTCGTTCTGGTCGGACAACGGGAGCTCGGCCATCGCGTGAGGGCGGGCCGCAGCCGCCCAGCGATCGACGGGCCGCACGACGGTCGGTGCCATATACCAGCGAATCGGTCCGTGCAGTTCCGCGATAAACGCAATTGACGCAACGATGCCAGCCCACGCCGCGCGTTTGGCGATCCAGCCGACGGCGACCGCAACGAGAAGCGCAAGCCCTACGTGCGTGATCACTGCCCAGCGTGCGGGCGCACGAATGGCGTGAAATCCCGGCACGTAGTTGAAGAGAAGCTGGTAGAAGGGCGTGTGCAGTCCAAGTGAGCCGATAAATCCGAGAAGGACCCAGCTCCATCCCAATACCAATGGCTTCCATTGACGCGAAGCGATCGCGATGAGCGCAAGGCAGAGCGCCAGTGCACCCGGAAAGAGCCATCGTTCCGGGTTGACCGTCGGGTCACTATGTGTCGGGTACGGACGATGCGCAAAGTTGTCGACCAACCAGTCGCCCGGCCACGCGGAGTAACTCAATGTCTCGTCCCATGAGCGCTCCATCCCGTATAACTTCGATGCTTCGTGATACGGGTAGAGAAACGGCGCGAGCACTAACAAAGCCACGGTCAAAGTGACGGCGATGCGGCGGAGCGGCGGCCGTAATAACGCAATCGTCATCACAATGGCGATGCTGCCGAAAAAGAAGAAGTGGACGTTCGACAGGCCGTTCCACAAGAAGGCGGCGCCGAAGCCGATTGCGTGACGCCAGTCAGGCACGCGCGCATACCGGATCAGCGCATAGAGCAGCAGCGGCAATGTTCCCGCCCAGACGTACTGCACGTGTGACGAGTGCGTAAAGCGAAAGGGAACGAACGCATAGAAGATCCCCGCCGCAATTGCCCCAGCGACGCCTCCTGTGACTTCTCGCGTCAGCCGGTAGGCGAAGAATCCGCACATCGCGAAACCCAGCAGCATGGCCACGTTGTATGCAGTCAGCGGCGGCACACCGACGGCGCGAAGCGGAAAAAGAACGACCGCGATTCCGTAAAGGTTTTCGCTGAAAGCAAGCGAGTACTTCGCGGGATAGAAGATGTTCGCCTGGAACAGCCGTCCGGGCTGATGAAACGTGGCGTGATAGTCCCAGTCGAGAATCCAGGTGTTGATGTAGGGATCCCCCGGATAGGCAACGGCGCGATTGAGGTTCGGCAACAGCGGCCACGTCATGAAGATGGCGAGAACCGCGAAGAGGACGGCTGCAGCGGCGTGCTTGGGCAGCTTCACCCGCCGATGATAGCGGCAGCCGGAGCCTTCCCATGGCGACTGATACGCACTCACCGCGCCTCCGGATGCCCTGCTTTATCTACGACTCCCGACTCCCGACACCCCACAAACCGCGTGTGGCAGAATGTCGCGCTTCCCCTCATTTTGGGAATCCCGCACGGAGGCGATCGATGACTGATGCAGTCATTCAACACGAAGACGGACGTGTCGAGCTTCGCTCAGACGAAGGCATTCGCACCAGCGCGCTCTACAACCACGATCTGGCGCCCGTGCCGGTCTCGCAGCGAAACTGGACCACGTACAACTACGCGGCGCTCTGGATCGCCATGGCGCACTGCATCCCGACCTACATGATGTCGTCGGGCCTCATCGGCGCGGGGATGAACTGGTGGCAGGCGCTGCTTACGATCCTCGTCGGAAACACGATCGTGCTCGTTCCGATCCTGCTCAACTCGCACGCCGGCACCAAGTACGGCATCCCTTTCCCCGTCTTCGCACGCGCCAGCTACGGCACGATCGGCTCGAACCTGCCGGCGCTCATGCGCGCCATCGTCGCTTGCGGCTGGTTCGGCATTCAGGCGTGGATCGGCGGAGAAGCGCTGCACACGTTTTTCACCTCGATCCTTCCCGCGTGGCCGTCGCTGCTCGGCAAGTTCGCGGGACATCCGACGACAGAGTGGATCTCGTTTCTTCTCTTCTGGGCGCTGAACATCCTGATCATCTACCGCGGGATGGACCTGCTGCGGCGCTTCGAAAACTGGGCTGCTCCCTTCGTTCTCGTCATGACCGCGCTTCTCCTCGGCTGGGCCGTCTGGCGCGCACACGGACTCGGCTACCTGCTGCACGAGAAGGGCAAATTCGAAACGTGGGCGCAGTTCCGGCCGATCTTCATCCCATCGCTGACAGCGATGATCGGCTTCTGGGCCACGCTGTCGCTGAACATGCCGGACTTCACGCGCTTCGGACGCAGCCAGCGCGAGCAGGCCATCGGTCAAACCGTGGCGCTGCCGACGACGATGACCGTCTTCGCGGCGATGGGCGTCATCATCACCTCCGCGGCCGTCGTCATCTATCCGACGATGGGCATCAACGAGCTGTGGGATCCGCTCAGGCTCGTTGCGCAGTTCAAGCAGCCTCTCGTCGTAGCCATCTCGATGTTCACCGTGGTCATCGCCACGCTGTCAGTCAACATCGCCGCGAACGTCGTCTCGCCCGCGAATGACTTCGCCAACGCCTTTCCCAAGTGGATCTCCTTCCGCACCGGTGGCCTGATCACCGGCCTCCTCGCCATCGCCATGCAGCCGTGGCGCCTCCTCGCCGATCCTTCCGGCTACATCTTCACCTGGCTCCTCGGCTACTCCGGCGGCCTGGGATCGATCGGCGGCGTGATGATCGTCGACTACTGGATCGTGCGAAAGAAGCATCTCATCCTCGGCGATCTCTATCGCACCGAGGGGACGTACCGGTACGCCGCCGGCTGGAATTGGCGCGCTGTCATCGCCACGCTCCTCGGCTGTACCGCAGCGTGGATCGGCCTCGTCGTCCCCGCCCTGCGCCCGCTATACGATTACGCTTGGTTCATCGGCTTCGGCGTCGCCGCGGTGACGCACCTCATCCTGATGAAAGTGATGCCGCCGAGCGATATCGTGGAAGCAACTCCAGCCCCGGCATGATCACACTACTCATCCTCGGCGGCGCCGCAGTGGCCGCACTCGTAGCAGGCGCCTCGCTGAAGCGAAAAAAAGCCCAACGCGACGTAGAGCAGGCGTCCTTGCCTGCTCCCGACGGGCGTCCCCGCCCGGCGGTGGTTACGAATCCGGAATCCCAACAAGAAACCGGATCGCCAAAGATCGCGCCGGCCCACTCCGAGCCCGAGCCGCAGAGTGGGGATGAGCGGGCTGAAGTCAACCCGCCAGCGCTGGAACTTCCTTCCACACCGATCGAACCAGGGACGGTGGAACCGGCTCCTTATCCCGCGTTTCGCACCGACGTACCGCCGGGCAGGGACGCCCGGCGGCAGCAGGCAGGGATGCCTGCTCTACGATCGGAGCCTGATTTCGCACCGCAGCCGTTGGCGATGTCCGATCCTCAGCCGCAACCGCCCGCGATCCCCGATTTGCCGCCGGTCACCGATCCCGAGCCGCTACCAGAAGCCGACCCAGAACCGCTCCCGATCATCGAGCCCGAGCCTCAGCCAGCGCCCGAGCCACCGTCTTCGCCGGAGCCAACGCAGCCAACGATCATCGTCGCCAGCGACCAACCGCCGGTCACCGATCCCGAGCCGCTTCCCAACGCCGATCCCGAACCGCTCCCGATCATCGAGCCGGAGCCTCAACCAGCACCCGAGCCGCCACCGCCGGAACTAATGCAGCCAACGATCATCGTCGCCGCCGAGCGACTGCCCAAACAGACATTCACGGCCACAGGTAGGCTAAGCCGAAGGCAACAAGCGCTGCGGGCCGTGCCCGCTATAATGCGCGGACCAAAATCGGAGAGAACGCACATGTCCCGAATCGTCAAAGGTGGTTTGATTCAGACGTCCCTCGCTTGCGATACCAGCGAGCCGCTCGACAAGATCCGCGAGGCCCAGACCGAGCGCACCCTCAAGTACGTCGATCAGGCCGGAGCCGAAGGTGTGCAGATTCTCTGCATGCAGGAGATCTTCACCGGTCCCTACTTCTGCGCCGAGCAGAACACGCGCTGGTACGACTCCGTCGAGAAAATCCCCGACGGACCAACCACGAAGCTCATGCAGGAGTACGCCAAGAAATACAACATGGTCATCGTCGTGCCTCTTTACGAAGAGGAAGAGACCGGCGTGTACTACAACACCGCCGCCGTCATCGACGCCGATGGCAAGTACCTCGGCAAGTACCGCAAGAACCACATCCCGCACGTTGCTCCCGGTTTCTGGGAGAAGTTCTACTTCCGCCCGGGCAACCTCGGGTACCCGGTGTTCGAGACCGCCTACGCGAAGGTCGGCGTCTACATCTGCTACGACCGCCACTTCCCCGAAGGCGCGCGCGAGCTTGGGCTGGCCGGCGCGGAGATCGTGATGAACCCCTCGGCCACCGTGGCCGGGCTCTCCGAGTATCTCTGGAAGCTCGAGCAGCCCGCGCACGCCGTCGCCAACGGCTACTTCATCGGCGCCATCAACCGCGTCGGCTATGAAGCGCCGTGGAACATCGGCGAGTTCTACGGGCAGAGCTACTTCTGCGATCCGCGCGGCCAAATGCTGGCTGTTGGCCCGCGCGATGCCGATGCCCTCGTCACCGCCGATCTCGACATGGACAAGATCCGCGAAGTGCGCAACACGTGGCAGTTTTATCGCGACCGGCGTCCGGAGACGTACACCGGAATCGTGCGGCTGTAGATCTTCGTTCGCTAAAACCTTTCACGCGGAGGCGCGGAGACGCGAAGGGTTTCTCCGCACCTCCGCGTCTCCGCGTGAAACCGGTTTTCTTGAAATCATGCGCGACCACATCCTCATCCACATCAACGGCAAACCGCATCGCATCGACGGCGACGCCGCGTTCGAGACGCTGGCGAACTATCTGCGGCGGGATGTCGCCGCCACCGGCACGAAGATCGTCTGCGAAGAAGGCGACTGCGGCGCCTGCACCGTGCTCACGCGACGCAGTGCCGAGGACGACTATCGCGCCGTCAACTCGTGCATCCTGAACCTCGCGCAACTCGATGGCTCGTCGATCGTGACGGTCGAAGGTCTGCGCGACGAGAAGTCGCTGCATCCCGTGCAGGAAGCGATGGTGCAGTGCCACGGCGCGCAGTGCGGCTACTGCACGCCCGGCTTCGTCGTGGCGATGGTCGGGATGTTCGAGCGCTGCGATCGCCCTTGTGATCGCATTGATGAGAAACAGGTTCGCGACGGACTGACGGGAAACCTCTGCCGCTGCACCGGCTACGAGCCGATCATCAAAGCGGCGCTGGCGGTGGACGGCGCGCCGGCCGCGAAGATGCGCCAGCGTTACCCTTCGTTGCCTGACGCGAACGACTCCGTGCAGGTCGGCACCTTCTGCGCGCCCGCAACGCTCGACGAAGCGATCGCGTTCAAACGCGAGCATCCAGGCTGCACGATCGTGCAGGGCGGAACCGACGTCGGCGTCTGGGTCAACAAGCGCCGCTACCAGGCTCCGGCGATGCTGTCGCTGGCAAAGATCGATTCACTGCGCGAGCTTCGCGAAGAAGACGGCACGGTCGTCGTAGGCGCAAACACGACGCTGGCTGATTTCGAAGCGTTCATCGCTGACCGCATCCCCGAGCTGGCCGGAATCATGGCCATCTTCGGCTCGCCGCAGATCAAGAACGCAGGCACGCTCGTCGGCAACATCGCCAACGGCTCCCCGATCGGCGACACCTTGCCCTACCTCTTCGTCGCCGGCGCCGTACTCGAACTGAACGGCGGCGCCCGCACCGTTCCCATCGACCGCTTCTACCTCGGCTACCGCAAATTCGATCTCCAACCCGACGAGATCATCACGCGCGTCCGCATCGGTATCGTCCGCGACACGCTCAAACTCTACAAAGTCTCGCGACGCAAAGATCTCGACATCTCCGCCTTCACCGCCGCCATCCGCCTGGCCATGACCGGCGATCGCATCGACCGCGCCGGAATCGCATACGGCGGCGTGGCGCCAACTGTCATCCGCCTTCCGCGCACGGAAGCATTTCTCACCGGCAAATCAGCGACGCTCGAAACGTTCGAACAAGCAGGCCGCATCGCCCGCAGCGAGATTAAGCCGATCAGCGACGTCCGCGGCTCCGCCGACTACCGCCTGCAGCTCGCCGAGAACATCATGACCAAGTTCTGGTACGAGGTGTTTGGAGAAACGACTACACCGCGGCTCGCACACGCGTAGCCTCCTAGCTCGATGCAGACCAAGGTCGTCTGAAGCGACGGGTTAGGCAGCCGCGCTCGGGCGCTCCGGGAAGACTGCGACGGGAACCGGCCGCAGAGCAGCCATGCTTCGCCGTTTCGCCTTGATTCGCGATACCTCATGGAGCGTTTCGGCCGTAAAGTAACTCTCGCCGCACCTCGGGCAAGAAAACATCGGAATGTTCTCGATTACGAGGAGAGTCGCGCCGCTACCGTAGCTCCTTGTGACGTGGCGAAGTGACACCTCGGCGTTTCCGCAAAATGCACAAGGGTCACTCGAGGTAGACGGTGATGATGACCGCGCGTCCGACTGAGTCGAACTTGGCGACAACGGTGCCGATAGCGTTCGCGAGCGTGATGCCCCGGATGACGTACTTTGCTTCGCCCGTCCTGTGGTCCTTTTGACGCTCGATGATTTTGTCCGTGAGGACGATGCTTTCGAGGTCGAGAATGTCGAGTTCGTCATCTTCCAGTTACTCGGCCGCGTGGGAGGAGACCAAGTATCGATGCTGCCGGACGAGGTCGCGAAGGCGCGGCAACTTCCGGTCGGCCACTTCGGCACAATTCTATCGCTCTCTTCTGGCTGGCCAAAAGATCCCCAGCTTGGAGCCGCACGCGGAGCTCCGAGGTATGGGGTCAGACCGAAAGTGAAAGTGACGAAAACCGGCTTCCAGCCAGGCGGCGAACGAGATTTCGTCACTTTCACTTTCGGTCTGACCCCATACCCGTCCGCGGCGTGTGTCAGCCAGAATCCTGACGCCGCGCTAGAAGACGAATCCGCGCCGCTAGCTCAGCGGGAAGCTCGGCTCGGGACGATACCGCCGCCAGTGCCGACTCGGCCCATTCGGCGGTGTTTTGTGCGATCCCGTGAAGGCTGCGACGTTCTGCCTGTGAGAGCAGTTGCCCGAAGGCCCAAGGCAAGTCACTAATCCCAGTACGCTCTAGGAATTGCACCCTACTTTCAACGCTGCGTAGCATGTCAGGAAGAAACTTGAGGAAGTTGGCGAGTTGGTCCGCGTTGTAAGCTTCGAGTTCGCTCGCGTGTATCTGTGCCAACGACTCGGACATCCAACGGTAGAACTCTACGACGATGGAATGATGCCGCTCGCATAGGTCGCGCAGATCGATTTCCTCGCCGCCGGTGGATATGAAGCGTCTAGCATGTGAGTTCCAGCCGTCGAATTTGAGGAGATCGTCCCGACGGAGAATGACACGAGTCGACGTCTCGTCGTCGCTAGTCGTGCGTCTGATTAGCACGATGCTAGGCAGTTGGTAATGCTGAGCCATTTCGCGCAGGCACTGGACGGTCTGCACGATACCGTTGGTTGCAAAAACACGCCGAACCTCAGGTTCGTACTCGGGGAACAGCCCACGATCTTTGTAGAGCTTTTTGTAGAGCCGCCGGGAGTGATCGACGAGTGATTTCACCGCTGCCAAATAGTCGTGCAAGCGGAAAGTCAGTTCCTTCAACATGTCATGCCGCAACCACGCGTCGGTTGTATCTAGGATGTGTCTTGGAGCGGGACTGCCAAGCACATAGCTGACCATTTCGGTCAGGGCGGCATAGTTCCTATGCACTAACTCAACCGTATGGCCAAAGTACTTCACGCGATGGAGGATCACCGCTGTTGAATTAGGAGGCATTTGTATACTGTGTTCTGTCGCGATGCGCAAGCGTTTAGGTGCGTGGTCGCTAAGTGTAAGCTTACTGACGCGCACTTTCCGAAAATGGGTCAGTCGATAGTTTGAAAAGTGATAGTCGATGCCTGATCTCTAACAGCGCCTCTGTGTAGTCACTTTCAATTCTGAACGTGACTTCATTTCGAAAGCTCATCCAGCTCGAGCTGAGAGAACGCACTGATCGTGACGTAGTAACCGTCCGGATCGCGGAGCGAGAACTCGCGGGTTCCTGTATTCGGGTTCGTGCTCGGCTCCTCTTCGAATTGGACAACGAGAGAGCGCGCGCGCTTCAGCGCGCTATCGAAATCGTCGACGCGAAAGAACAATAGGAGGCCGTTGCCAGGCTGCACGTGATCGGGGCTCGTCAAGGAGGGATGATCGTGAGCGCCCCACTGATGAAGGCAGAGCAGGACCGTTCCATCCGCGTCGAGGATTTGACCGAAGTATTCGTGGGCGGGAGCCGTCTCCGGCAGGCCAAGTAGCGACTGGTACCACTTGAAGCTACCAGGCACGTCGCCAACCCCGATGATCGTCCACGTGCGCCTCATAACGGTCCTCCTGCGGCGTAACGGGCTTGCGCTTCAGCGGCGTGGCCGCGACGCGGGATGCTAGCGCACTTCCTACGCGGCTGCGCAAGGGCCACGCTGGGCAGCACGCGCCTGTGAACCTCGCCGAAACCCCAGATCGATCGTTCCGTGCTTTCCTCCGTTGACCGAATCAAGCTTATCGATCGCGAGATCGTCAACTCCTTCCGCGCGCCGCCGGCGATTCTCCTCTCGCAACCGGACGACTCACCATGCGCGCCGACGGATTCACCGCCTGTGCTGGCGGTTCGCCGTGTGCACCGACTAACGGGCCGTGTGCACCGAATCGCCGATCGTGCGCACACACATGCCGATCGTGTGCACACACTTGCCCATCGTGCGCACACACATGCTCATCGTGCGCTCACACATGCCCATCGTGCGCACCGATCTGCCCATCGTGTGCACACACTTGCCCATCGTGTGCGCTGACATGCCGACCGTGTGCACCGACTTGCCCATCGTGCGCACCCGCTTGCCGACCGTGCGCGCCAGCCAGCTCAGCCGGTACGCCGACTGGTTGGCGTGTTGCACCGTCGGTTCACACGGTCCGCTAGTCGGTGCGCAGGATGGGCATGTGTGTGCGCACGATGGGCATGTCAGCGCACACGATGGGCATGTCGGTGCGCACGGTGGGCATGTCGGTGCGCACGGTGGGCATGTCGGTGCACACGATGGGCATGTCAGCGCACACGATCAGCATGTCGGTGCACATGATGGGCATGCCAGCGCACACGATCAGCTAGTCGGTGTACACGATCAGCTAGTCAGCGTACCCCGCCTGGCAGTCAGTGTTCCGGGTCGCCCAACTAGGTTCTTACGGACGCCTTCGTCGAGCCGCTGTGAGAATCGCCGCGCGCGCCGAGGGATCGGTGGGTGTCAACGCGTTCATCAAGGCTTCACCTCAGAGGCGCAGAGAACACAGAGAAAAACCTCTGTGTCCTCTGTGGTTAAAGACTTCTTCGCAACCTACGAGGAAACGCGCATTGCGGTGGAAGTGCCAACCACCACTCGATTCCGCCCCGCTTTCTTCGCCGCGTAAAGCCGCTCATCGGCAACGCGGAAGAGCACATCGACGCTGTTGCCGTCGTCAGGGAAGATCGATGCCCCGATGCTGACCGTCACGGCGGCGCCATCCTTTGGCGCGGGCATCGACTCGATCCCTTCGCGGACTCGTTCGGCGATCGCTGCCAGCGACGCGGAGTCGATCTGCGGAACGATTACCGCGAACTCCTCGCCGCCGTAGCGCGCCGGAAAATCGACCGAGCGCACCGTCTCGCGAATCACACGCCCCACGCGCTGCAATGCATCGTTCCCGGCGAGGTGGCCGTAGGTGTCGTTGTATTTCTTGAAGCGGTCGAGATCGAGGATGAGGATGCCGACGTGTTCCGGGTAGCGGCTTGCACGCTCGATCTCGATGTCGATGCGCTCGCGAAAGGCGCGGAAGTTCGGCAAGTTCGTCAGCTCGTCGGTCCGGGCATGCGCCTTCAACTCATCCGCCATGTGATTGACCGCCGCGGCCAGGTTGGCGATCTCGAAATCGCCCTCCACCTGCGCGCGTGCGCCGAGGTCGCCGGCGGCGATGCGGTCGGCAGCGTGGGAGAGGTCTTCGAGCGGACGCACGACCTTGCGCAGCGTCACCTGCACCGCCGCGAAGCTGCAGATGACGACGATCCACGCTACGGCCAGGCCAGCGGTCATCAACTCGCGCGATTCACGCTCGAGCATCGGCAGTTGCCGCGCGATCTCGCGCTTTCGCTCGTCGATCATCCTCTGCGCCTCGGCCACAACGCGCAGCGACTCGGTGTCGATCTCATCGGACTGGGAAGTGCTGTCGCCGATCGCGCTACGAAATGTCTCCATCCTGCGCCGCAGTGCCGCTGTGTCGATCGTCGACAACGAATCCGACTCCAGCAGTTGCGCGACGATGCGGTAGCGCGAGGCGTCGCCGGCGACTGCGTGCGCGCGATACGCGTTCTGCGCGCGGATCAGCTCCTCGAGCGTAGCAATCGCCCGCGTCTCGACGCCGACGAGCCGGCTCCAGCGGTCCTGCGCCACCTGCGCGCGCCAGCTCAGACCGAACGTGATTCCGAAAAGCACGAGCGCAAATGCTGCCGTCAGAAGCCACACGCGCGAGCGAAGCCGGGTGCGCCGAACCATCGTCAGCTTTTTTCCGCCAGTTCGATGGCGCGCCGTGCAACGACGTGCGTGGCCAGCACAAACGCGGCGTGACTCCAGGTCAGTGGCGCGACGGAGAGTGGCGCGCCGGTGTAGGGATCGAGCTGTTCCGCGAGCACCCCGCTCGGTAGCGCGCGATCGCACGCC
This sequence comes from Thermoanaerobaculia bacterium, assembly GCA_017883205.1. GTDB lineage: Bacteria > Acidobacteriota > Thermoanaerobaculia > Gp7-AA8 > Gp7-AA8 > JADGNZ01. Next base: position 35,561 of record JADGNZ010000050.1, read on the forward strand.
CACAGCAGAATGTCGATCGCCTTCTGCAGCTCGGCTGTCGTTTGCGCCTGCATCGCATACCAGTGCGCGACTGAGAGCGTGCAGACGATCCACGGATTGCCGGCAACGTTCTGCACATCCTTCGACACCTGAAAGTAGTAATCGTTCTCGTAGCGCGCCACGCCGCCGACGTCGGTCTTGATCGTCAGCCGCGCGATCATCGCCTCCATCGTGGCCACGATCTTCGGATCGCCAGGGTCGAACATCCCGAAGAGCCAGAGCCCGGCCATCGAGGCGTCGAGCGTCGGGTCGGTCGTGATCTCCCCTTCGCGGGACACATTCACGGATCGCGCAAAGCAGCCAGTCGTCTCGTCAAAGAGGAAGCGCGACGTCGCTTCACGGATCTCTGAGGCCGCGCGCCGGTACTTCTCCGCCTGCGCAGTCTCGCCGAAGGCGTCGGTGAATCGCGCCGCAGCGTACAGACCCGCCCAGACCGAGCCGATCGTGTACGCAGCAATCCCGCGGCGCTCCTCCCATAAATCCCACGACGGCGCGGGCAAACGTGTGTGCGGCTCACGGTAGCGCGCCAGAAAATCGGCCATCTGCTTGATGATCGGCTTGTAGAGCGGCTTCACGAACTCGACGTCGTGAAACTTCTCGAAATGCGTCCAGAGCGCGACGACGACCAGCGCGGTCTCGTCTTCCTGAATCGGCAGTTGCCGCTTGCCGTCCGCGAGCCATGGATGCCAGGACGATCCCACCGATCCATCCGGGTTGTACTTGTGCAGCAGAAATCCCTCGGGCGTGATGAGCCGGCAACAGAAATCGAAAAAACGTCGCGTGATCTCCGCGTAACCGGCCTGCAGCAGTGCCATGGCCACGATCGCGCCGTCGCGCGGCCACATATAGGTGTACGTGTCCTTGCCGAACTGCACGATGTCGGAGTCGGTCGCGGCGATGACGGCACCGCTGTGATCGACCTGCGTGCGGATGATCAGCAACGATCGTCGATACAGCCGCTGCACCGCCTCGGGTAATCGGCTGACATCGACGTCGTTCTTGACCCACAACTTCCAATAGTCGCGCGTGCGATCGAGCAGCGACGCCGCGCCGCGCTCGCGAACGAAGGTGTCGAGCGCAACGACCTCCTTGTAGGACTGCCCGAAAACCCACCAGACGTAAGCTGTCGACACCGCGCCCGGCAGTAGCGCAATCTCGATCATCCCGGTGCAATCGACCGATCCCTGAGCGATTGCTTTGTTTGGTTCGAACACGCCATCCTCGGCGTCGCGCCACGTTCCCTGATAGCCCTCCCGCTCCTTCGTGCCGATGGCGAAGGCCTTGAAGCCGAATTGATCGTCGCTCACCGCATTGATCAAAACGTAGCGCTGCGCCTTGTACGCGACGAAGCCGTCGAACTCCGGGTCGAAGAAGATCGTGTCGCCGATGGCGTTTCCGCTGAGATGCGGATCGAAGTGACTGAAGAGGCGCACGGTCCGCTTCGTGTCGGCCAGATTGCGGAGCTCGACGCGCCGGATGAAGACATCGCGATCGAAATCGACCGCGTCGTTGATCGTCATATCGAGCTGCAGCGAATCGGAATGCGCGTCCATCCGCGTGACGAGCGTGTCGCCGTCGTAGTCGAGCCGCTTCACCCACGCCGGATCGCCGATCCAGGCAAACTTCCCATCGCACCAAATGCCAAAGAAGCTAACATCCCCGTTGGTCTGGTTGTCCTGCCCGACATGCGGGTAGTAAACGTCGCGGATGTTGTACTCATGATCGAAGTTGACCATGAGGCTGCCGTTGCCGATAGGAAGATCGCGCGCCACCTTGGCAGGATAACCGGGTTTGCCCGAACACCCAATCCAGCACCATCGTGACCAGGCTCGGTGTCAACGCCCACTCATCAACAATTGGCCGGTCAAACGTCGGATTTCACTGGCGACTCCAAGCTACGCCAGTAGGCCCGAAGCAAGGCGCGTGTCGCCTCCTCGAATTGCATGACTTTAATAAGTATGATCGTCACAAAGATACCGACCAACGCGCAGAATACATCCATAGCAATCGCACGGAACTTTCGATCCCCGCTCAGCTTATTCCAAATCGGAACATGATCAATATTGAAGGCCGACCCAATGAAATGCCACGAGGCCACATCAAGCGCGATGATCAGTAGTATCGCGGCTGCCGGAAGAAACAAAAGCCAAACTGCAGAGCGCCGAAAGAATGTGTAAAATGCCGAGGTGTGGGGAGCACCTTCTGACACAGCAAGCTTTGCCGGAAGGCGATCATATGGAGCATCGGTTTGAGTGACTCGTACAAACAACAGCCGCGACAATATTCCGACGAATATCTCGCGCCGAAGCTGGGGGTCACTCTCAAGTGTGTCCGTGAGTAGCCACGCAACGATGTGATTCTCGAGGCGGACACCGATTAGGAACCAGATCGCGATCATGGCCAAGCCAAGCGAGCCCCATACGGCAAGGTCGTCAGATCCGATCTGAATCCCCAAGGGTCCGACCGTCAACCATCGGGAGCTAATCCATTTGTCGATTTGGGCCGTATGGACGGCTGCTAGTGCCGTCAGCGTTTGACCATTCCTCACAGGCCAGACGTTCTCGTAGGCAGGAAAGTCACACCAAGACAGATAGGAGTTCCATGCCGTTACCATCACTGCCAACGCTGCCGTTGTAAGGACTATGAAGGCCAAGCGTGTTCGGCTTGCCGCATCGCGCAGTGACTCCATCCTAAGCTTGAGATATTCAGGTTCATTCATGCCGATCTCCATCCGTTAAATAGCTCTTGCTCGAATAACCATCCCATACCTAGGAGTGTCCACGGACGGACAATCCCTACCCGTCTCATCTCCTTTCGCATCATGTCAGGTGCGATCCGTTAACTCTTCTGGCACGTAGCGCACCAGTACGTTCCCCGCGCATCCGCGCCCTGCTTTCGATAGCGGATCGGCGCGCGGCATTTGCGGCAGGGATCGCCGCCGCGGCTGTAGACGGCGAATTCGCCTCGCCCTTCGGCGCTGCGGCGGAGGAGCTTCAGCGCGGAGGTGATGATCCGATCGAGTTGGGTATCGTCGAGCGCGGACACGTGCGTGAAGGGATCGATGCCAGCGTCGAACAACGTCTCCGACTTCCAGATGTTGCCGATGCCGGCGACGACGCGCTGGTTGAGGAGGACGTTCGCAATCTCTTCGTCCGGATGCGCGCGGATGCGGCGCAACGCCTCGGCGTGATCGAACGTCGCACCGAGGAGGTCGGGGCCGATGCGGCGGAGGTTCTCGTCGCGCGCCAGGCTGCGGCTGGTGTGAAACTCGGCCACCGGGACCGTGAAGGCGACGGCGACAAATTCGTCCGTTGTGATCACGATGCGCATGTCGCGATGCGGACGCTGCCAGCGCTCGCCAGGGCGGTAGATGTGCCAGCTTCCGTTCATCTTCATGTGCGTGTGAAGGTGAAGATCGCCGGAGAACACGATGATGAGGTTCTTGCCCGCGGAGATCACGCGCTCGATTGTGCGGCCCTTCAGCGGCGCGTCTTCATCGATGCGCGCGAGTTTGGGAAGCACCGTCTCGAACGATGTGACCGTCTTGCCTGCCAGCGCGCGATGCAGCGCCTTGGCCGCGCGGAAAATGCTGTCGCCTTCAGGCATGGCTCTTCATCGCTCAGATTCGAAGCGCCCGCATCTGATACCCCATCGCCGTCGGGACGAATCCCGCCTCGGCCAGATACGGCGCGAGATCCGATTTCGCGGCCGGGGCGCCATTCACATCGGCGATCAGCATCGCGCGGCGCAGGCCGTTCGTTACGAGAGAAGCCAACGTCTTCGCGATCTCGCGCGCGACGATGCCGCGCATCGGTTCGTTCTCGGGAAGGAAAACGGAGAGTTGTTTCTCGCCGCGGCCGACGTAGGCACCGAGCATGCCGTTCACGAGGATGACGTTCGCGCCCGGTACGCGCATCAGACCGGCAAGCGGCCATTTCAGCAGTGAGCCGTATGGATTGGCGGGGTCGGTGGCGGCGAGCATCACCGTCTCCGGTTCGTCGGGCTCGTCGCGATACGAGCGTAGAAGGTCAAGCGCGCCGGCGCTGCCGAACTGCGTCGCGCCGAAGCCGGCCACGAAGTAGCCGCGGCGCGTGCGGCCCGACTCCTCCATGCCTTTGAGCACGGGATAGATCGCGCTGAAACCGCCGGGGATGCCTTCGACCGCGGCTGCTTCACGCACCACGATCCCGTAGCGTGCCAGGAGCTGATGCGCGGTCGCGCTGGCGCGCTCCGTTGCCGTGCCGCGAGACGGTTGAATGAGCGACCAACGGCCCTGCGTCGATGGCGGCGCGACGCGGCGTGAACGGAATCCGGTCGTGCGCGGCGATGCCTTCGGGCGCGTGTAGGCGCGCAACGCATGGAACGTGTCGTTGGTGATGACGCCGCGCCAGACGAGGTTCCAGAGAGCATCGACGACGTCGTTCGCGAATCCGCCGAGCGCCGTCTGGACCTCGGCGAAGAACGAAGCGCCGCTCGCGCGAAGGTGATCGACAATCTGCTGCTCCAGCTCGCTCGCTTCCGTCGCTACGTTCGAATGCAGCAACGGCAGATGATCGGTGAGGTAGAGCGCGATTCGTCCGTCGCGATCGCCGAGCGGTTCGACGCCGGTCCAGATGATTTCTCCGGCGGCGCTGAGCGTGTCGAGATCGGACGGTTTGTAGCCATCGATGCGCGCGGTCAGGATCTCCGACTCGAAGATCGAGGCCGGCAACGCGGCACCTTGCAGCGCTTCGATCACCTCGAGCAGTCCTTCGAGGCCACGGCGTTTCTTCGTGACGAATTGCCAATGGTTGATGAGCCGGACGTAGGCTTTCGTCTCGACCGGCTCGACTTCCTTGCGAAGTTTCGCCAGCGAACGGCGGCGAATGGCGCTCAGCACGTCGTTATCGCACCACTCGCGCTGCGTACCGCCGGGACGGAACTCGCCTTCGATGAGGCGTCCGCGCTCGACGAATCGTTCCAACGCGCTCGTCACGACAGCGACGCCGAGGCCGTAACGATGCGCGACGTCGTGCGGTGTGAACGGGCCATGCGTACGCGCGTAGCGGAGAACGAGATCGCCGGTCGGATCGGCGACCGGTTGCAGGTAACGATCGGCCAGTCCGGGAGGTAACGGCGCGCCGAGGGCGTCGCGGTAGCGGCTGGCGTCTTCGATGGCGATGAAGCGCTTCTCGCGCGCGACGCCGACTTCGATGATGCGGCGGGTCTTGATCAGCTCACGGATTGCGGCTTTGACTTGCGTTTCAACCGTTGCGCCGGGCTTCGCGGGCGACGGGCCAACGGTCGGCAGCGATCTGGCGACGACCTCGTCGAAGCTCAGATCGCCGAGACGGAGAAAGAGATCGTGAAGGGCATCGAGCGATTTCGCTTTGTGGCGGTCGTCGAGGTGCTGCAGTTCGATCTCGAGCGCGTTGAGCGCATCGGCGTCGAGCAGCTCGCGCAACTCCGGCTCGCCGAGTAGCTCGCGGAGCTGGGCCTGGTCTATGGACAATGCTTGAGCGCGGCGCTCGGCGAGCGGCGCGTCGCCGTCGTAGATGAAGTTGGCGACGTAGCGGAAGAGAAGCGATCCGGCGAACGGCGACGGCTTGTCGGTGTCGGCGACGACGACACGAATGGTTCGCTGCTGGATCTTCTTCATCGTGGCCACGAGCGCGGGGACGTCGAAGACATCGCGCAGGACTTCGCGATACGTCTCGAGGATGATCGGGAACGAGCCGAAGCGCGAGGCTACTTGCAGCAGATCGTAAGCGCGTTTGCGTTGCTGCCAGAGCGGTTGGCGGCGGTCGGGACGGAAGCGCGGCAGCAGCAGCGCGCGGGCCGCGGCTTCGCGGAACTTTGCGGCGAACATCGAGCTGGAGCCAAGTTGGCGGACGACGAGCTGCTCGATCTCGTCGGCGTCGGGAATGAGCAACTCCGCGCGCGGCGGCGCGTCGGTGTCGGGGAAGCGGACGATGAAGCCGTCGTCGCTCCACATCGTTTCGACGTCGATCTGCAGCTCGTTGCGCACCTTCGCCGTCACGGCCATCGCCCAGGGCGCGTGAATGCGGCCGCCGAACGGGGTGAGGACGCAGACGCGCCAGTCGCCGAGGTCGTCGAGGACGCGCTCGATGACGATGGTGCGGTCGTCGGGGACGGCGCCGGTGGCAGCGTGTTGATCGTCGAGATACTGGATGAAGTTCTTCGCGGCAAGCTCGCCGAGGTCGTGTTTGGTCGTCAGACGTTTGATGGCGGCGGCGGGCTGCATCAGACCGATCTCGCGGACGAGCGCGCCGATCGCTTCGCCGAAGGGAACCGTTCGCTCGGCGGCGTCGGCTTTCCAAAACGGCATCTTCCCCGGCTCGCCGGGCGCGGGCGTGACGAGCACGCGGTCGTGCGTGATCTCTTCGATGCGCCACGTCGACGCGCCGAGGAGGAAGGTCTCGCCGACGCGCGATTCGAAGACCATCTCTTCGTCGAGCTCGCCGACACGCGCGCTCTGCACTCTTTCGCCCCCGGCCAGGAAGACACCGAAGAGACCGCGGTCCGGGATCGTGCCGCCGCTGATGATGGCCACGCGCTTCGCGTTCGGGCGCGGTGTGAGGATGTTCGTGACGCGATCCCACGTGATGCGCGGCCGCAGCTCGGCGAATTCGTCCGAGGGGTAGAGGCCGGAGAGCATGTCGAGCACGCCGTCGAATGACGTTCGCGAGAGCTCGGCGAACGGCGCGGCCTGGCGGACGAGCGCGAAGAGCTCGTCGGCGTGGTACGAGTCGGTGGCGATCATGGCTACAACCTGCTGCGCGAGCACGTCGAGCGGATTGCGCGGGTAGCGCGTCGGCTCGATGGCGCCGCGGTGCATGGCGTCGGTGATCGCCGCGCACGCGAGCAGGTCGCCGCGAAACTTCGGAAAGATGATTCCTTCGCTGACGGTGCCGACCTGGTGCGAGGCGCGGCCGATGCGCTGCATGCCGCTGGCGATCGACGGCGGCGCTTCGATCTGGATGACGAGGTCGATCGCGCCCATGTCGATGCCCAGCTCGAGCGACGACGTAGCCACGAGCGCGGGCAGCCGTCCCGATTTGAGGTTGTCTTCGATCTCGATCCGTTGTGCGCGCGCGATCGAGCCGTGATGCGCCTGCACGAGCATCTCGCCGGCAAGCTCGTTGATCGCGCCGGCCAGGCGTTCGGCAAGGCGCCGCGAGTTAACGAAGATGAGCGTCGAGCGATGCGCGCGAATCAGCTCCAGCAACCGCGGATGAATGGCCGGCCAGATCGACGCGCGAACACCTTGCCCGGCCGGCCCGCTCGGGATGTCGTCGCGCGACGACTCATTGAGCTTGGCCATCTCCTCGACCGGCACTTCGACATGAAGCGTGAGCTGCTTTTTCTCGCCGGTGTTGATGATTGTGACGTTGCGGGGAGTTACGTAGGTCGGACTCTCAGTCCGACTGTTCGTGATGTCGGACTGAGAGTCCGACCTACGTTCAATCACGAACCCACCAAGGTACTTTGCAACTTCTTCCAACGGATTCTGCGTCGCGGAGAGCCCGATGCGCTGAGGCACCTTGTGCGCCGCGCGCTGCAGGCGCTCCAGCGACAGCGCCAGATGCGCGCCGCGCTTGTTCGGAACCAGCGCGTGGACCTCGTCGATGATGATCGTCTCCACGCCGCGCAGGACGTCGCGGGCGTTCGACGTCAGCATCAGGTAGATCGACTCAGGGGTGGTGATGAGGATGTCGGCTGGATCGCGAAGGAATCGCGCACGCTCGTTTTGCGGCGTGTCGCCGGTGCGGATGGCGATCGACGGGAGCACGAACGATTCGCCGCGCTCGGCAGCGAGATTGGCGATTCCCACCAGAGGCGCGCGCAGGTTTCGCTCGACATCGACAGCCAGCGCTTTGAGCGGCGAGATATAGACGACGCGGCACCGGCGATCCTTTTCCGGTCGCTCGGCGAACATCAGTCGATCGAGCGCCCAGAGGAACGCCGTCAGCGTCTTACCGCTGCCGGTTGGAGCGAAAATCAACGTCCAGTCGCCGCGGGCGATGGCCGGCCAGCCGAGCTCCTGCGCGCGCGTCGGCGTGCTGAAAACGTTCGTGAACCAGTCGCGAACGGCCGGGTGAAACGGCGCCATGGCCGCATCGGCGGGAGAGCCCGGGCGAGCCTTTCGTGATGTGGTCAACGTGTGAACCTTCCGCCAACGCTGGACATTAAGTTCTTCCGCTGCAAGAATAGTCTCCTTCCAGGCGGCCACAGACAGGCGGGGCGAAGGACAGGGATGCGGCTCAAGGTGCTCGGCGCGTACGGCGCGTCAGATGCTGAACATAATCTGACGGGCTACCTGATCGACGACTGGTTTGCAGTCGACGCCGGGACCCTCACATCCAAGCTCTCCTTCGCGCAGCAGGCGCGCATCCAGGCTGTCTTCATTACTCATACCCACGCCGATCACATCCGCGATCTGCCGCATCTCATCCACAACCGCTTCAGCCAGACCGCCGGTCCGCTGACCGTTTTCGCGGCGAAAGATGTGATGGAGCTGCTGATCTCCAACGTCTTCAACGGAATCATCTGGCCCGATTTCTCGACGCTCATCTCTCCGCTGACGAACAAACCGGCCGTGATCTACCGTGCCCTCACTCCCGGCAAGAAGGTGATGTTCGAAGGCATCGGCATGACCGCCGTCCCCGTCCATCACCAGATCCCCGCCGCCGGCGTGATCGTGGAGATGAACGGCCAGGCCATCACCTTCACCGGCGACACCGGCCCCACCTCGGAAATCTGGAAGCGGACGAACAAGACGCCCGGCGTCGTAGCCGTGGTGACCGAGGCGTCGTTCCCGAACGACCAGCAACAGCTTGCCGACGACACCGCCCACCTCTCCCCCAACACCTTCGGCGAAGAGCTGAAGAAGATCACGGTTGACGCCCCCGTCTACGCCAGCCACCGCAAGATCCCGTACGAGCGCGACATCGAGTCGCAGATCCGGAATCTGCGCGATCGGCGAGCGAGGGTGCTGCTGGAGAAGAACTACACATTGTAAGGGTGAAGTTCATTTTTCAGTCGACACACCAACGCACCCGGTTCATGCAACTCCCGTTAGGAAACACCGTCTGATCGAGGAACTGACTTTGCTTCCGACGGGTGATCCTGGCCGTGCGCAACGGATGGAACGTCGGTGAATTTCGACCGCCCACTGACAGCACTCGGGCGAGGACGCCCGAGTGCCCGCGGTCGAGACGACCGCACTCGTGCGCCCGAAAGCGCATCTGAAAAGGAGGTGTGATCCCTCTCAACCAAA
>JADGNZ010000008.1 GCA_017883205.1 Thermoanaerobaculia bacterium
TCGGGGGTGCAGAACTTCTCATCGGGGGTGCAGAACTTCTCATCGGGGGTGCAGAACTTCTCATCGGGGGTGCAGAACTTCTCATCGGGGGTGCAGAACATCTCATCAGGGGTGCAGGACGCAGCATCGCGGGTGCGAGACTGCCCGCTCGTCGTTCCACGATGTTCGTTCGCCCGCGCATAGAATCCCCGGCGCATGACTGAGCGAAACGACAGGCTGCTGGCGCAAGTCCGGGCCGAGCTGGCGCGGACGAAGGCGTTTCGCGCGATCGGAAAGAGGATCGCGGAAGAGCGGCTCGACATCACCGGCGCGGCGGTCGAGGCTCGGGCGCTGCTGCTGGCTACGCTGCAGGACTCGACCGCGCAACGGATGGCCATCGTCGTTCCGGGCGACGCAGCCATCGACGACTTCGAGGCCTCGCTGAAACTGTTTCATCGCGATCCGCAGTGCGTGTCGTCGTATCCCTCCCCTTCGCTCTCGCCGTATCAGGATCTGTCGCCGTCGCTCGGCGTGGCGCGCAACGAGATTCGCGCGCTGGGCATGCTCATCGACCGGAGCGTCGACGTGCTGCTCGTGCCGGCGCGCGCGCTGTTCTCGCGGCTGCCGCATGCCGAGGAGTTTGCCGCGCGCGTGGTGAGGCTGGCCGAGGGGGACGAACTGGATCTGCGGGTGCTGCTGGAGCGGCTCGTCGAGAACGGCTTCGTGCGGACCGACCTCGCCGGCGAGGCAGGCGAGTTCGCCTTTCGCGGCGGCATCCTCGATCTCTTTCCACCCAACACCGCGAAGCCGGTGCGGGTGGAGCTGTTCGGCGACACGGTCGATTCGCTGCGCTGGTTCGACGTCGAGACGCAGCGCTCGGAAGAGGCCAGCGGCCCGGTCACCGTTCTGCCGATGACGCAGTTCCCGGTCACGCAGCCGATGCGCAGCGCCCTGGCGCGGCGGCTCTCGCTCGACTTCAACGACCCGATCTACAAGCGCGATCTCTCGGACAAGATCGAGCGCATCAACGAGAACGGGACGTTTCCCGGCATGGAGCACTACCTGCCGGTGGCCACCAACACCGTCTCGTTCTTCGACTATCTCGATCCTGCGGAATGGATGCTCGCGCTCATCGAGCCGGACCAGATCACGACGAATGTGGCGAAGTTCGAGTCGCTGCTGTCCAACGAGTACGAGGCGGCATCGGAGAAGGGACGCGCGGTTTACCGGCCGGAGAAGTTGACGACGGCGGGGACGGATGTGCTGGCGTTGCTGGGGACGGCGCGGATTGCGTTCAGTGAGGTTCATGTGGGAGCGCCGCCTGATCGGCGGCGAGACGCCGCCGGGCCAGCCGGCGGGACGCCGGCGCTCCATAACGCAACTGAGTACGAGGAGCTGCGGCTGCGGGCGTCGCAGGTTGATCGGTACACGAACCGGTTGCCCGAGTTCACGAACGACGTGAAACGTGGGCACGAGAAAGGGCGGCGGCAGGTTTTCTTTGCGGCCACGAAGGGTGGGCGAGAGAAGGTCGAGCGGCTGTTGAAGGAGTTTGACGTTGTCTTCGTCGATGACACCGGCGAGGGCGCGGGCGCCAAGGGCAAAGCCGAGCTGGGGAGCGAGATTCTTCTCGCTGCCGGTGCCCTTCCTCGCGGCTTCGACTTCGAAGAGCTGAACCTCACCATTTACTCGGAGTGGGATCTCTTCGAACCGCCGACGTCGACGCGCGTAGGCGGCAAGAAGCGAACGACCGAGGCGTTCGTCACCGATCTGCGCGACCTGAAAGTCGGCGACTACATCGTTCACGTCGATCACGGCGTGGGGCGCTTCCAGGGCCTGCAGCGCATTCCGTTCGGGCCGACCGAGCGCGAGGTGATGGAGATCGAGTACTCCGGCGGCGGCAAGCTGCTGATGCCGATGGAGAACCTGAATCTCATCCAGCGCTTCTCCGGCGGCGCCGACACGCAGCCGAAGCTCGACCGCCTCGGCGGCACAGCCTGGGCGCGCACGAAGGCGTCGGTCAAGAAAGCGATGCGCGACATGGCCGACGAGCTGCTCAAGCTCTACGCCACGCGGCAGATGGTGCAGGGTCATGCCTTCTCGAAGGACTCGCCGTGGCAGTTCGAGTTCGAGGATGCGTTCGAGTTCGATGAGACCGAGGATCAGGAATCGGCGATCGATGACGTGAAGTCGGACATGGAGTCGCGCAAACCGATGGACCGCCTCCTCTGTGGCGACGTCGGGTACGGCAAGACCGAAGTGGCGATGCGCGCGGCGTTCAAATCGGTGATGGACGGCAAGCAGGTGGCCGTCCTCGCGCCGACCACCGTCCTCACCTACCAGCACTACCGCACATTCCTGCGGCGCTTCGCTTCGTTTCCCGTCACGATCGAGCTGCTCACGCGCTACTACACGGCCAAAGAGCAAAAGGAGATCCTCAAGAAACTGGAGACCGGCGAGATCGACATCATCATCGGCACGCACCGCGTCCTGTCGAAGGACATCAACTTCAAGGACATCGGCCTTTTGGTCATCGACGAAGAGCAGCGCTTCGGTGTCGGACAGAAAGAGAAGCTCAAGCAGATCAAGAAAGCGGTCGACGTGCTCTCGATGTCTGCCACGCCCATTCCGCGCACGCTGCACATGTCGATGGTCGGCATCCGCGACATCTCGGTCATCGAGACGCCACCGAAGGACCGGCTGGCCATCCAGACCGCGGTGGTGCCGTTCAGCGACGACTTCATCCGTGAAGCGATCGAGTTCGAGGTCGGACGCGGCGGGCAGGTCTTCTTCGTCCACAACCGCGTCGAGTCGATCTACGCGATGAAGGAGTATCTGGAGAAGCTCGTTCCCGGTCTGCGCGTCGTCGTCGGGCACGGGCAGATGGAAGAGCGCGAGCTGGAGCGGGCCATGCTCGCCTTCATTCAACGCGAGTATGACGTCCTGCTGGCAACGACGATCATCGAGAACGGCATCGACATCCCCGCCTGCAACACGATCCTCATCAATCACGCCGAGCGCTTCGGCCTGTCGCAGCTCTATCAGCTTCGGGGGCGCGTCGGACGCAGCGACCGGCTGGCGTTCTGCTACCTGCTCGTGCCGAGCGACAAAGTTCTCACGTCCGACGCTCGCAAGCGTCTTGCCGCGATCCAGGAGTTCTCCGACCTCGGCGCCGGCTTCCGCATCGCTGCGAAAGACCTCGAGATCCGCGGCGCCGGCAACATTCTCGGCGGCGAGCAGTCCGGCCAGATCGCCGCCGTCGGCTTCGAGATGTACACGAAGCTGCTCGAAGAGACGATCCGCGAGATGAAGGGCGAGCGCATCGAGGAGGAGGTCGAAACCTCCATGAACCTCGGCGTCGACATCTACATCCCCAAGAACTACATCAGCGAAGAAAACCTGCGCATGACGTTCTACAAGAAGATCGCCTCGGCATCGACCGATGACCGCCTCGAACAGATCCGCAACGAGATGCGCGACCGCTTCGGCGCGCTACCGGCGAACGTCGAGAACCTCCTTCACTTCGTGCAGGTCAAGCGCTTCGCGCAACAGATGGGCGTGATCTCGATCGTCCGGGAAGGCGCGCGTGCCGTCGTGAAGCTGACGGCACAGGCAAAGGTCGATCCGAACAAACTACTCATGCTCATCCAGCAGAACCCGCAGGTGAAGTTCACCCCGAACGGAGTGCTGATCTTCCCGCTCAAGGTGCAAGGCCCCGAGGTGATCGACGAGATCGAGGCGACGCTGGGCTTACTTGCGGCGCGCTAGCGCGCGCCGCGTTGTCGGTTGTCGGTTGTCACTGGTTACCAACTCGTCCCGAACCAAACGACAACTGACAACGCGCGAAGCGCAATCAACCGACAATGCACGAAGTGCAACAAACCAACGCGCGAAGCACAGAATCAATATCCGATCAACGTCAGTTCATCCGGCGAAAAGTCGGCGGAGGCGATCGATACCCAGCCGTCGCCTGTGACATTGTCGGTACTGCTCGCGTAACCGATCCAGCTCACGGTGTTGGAGCCGGCGTCGGTCACCTGATAGAGGACCTGCAGCGCGCCGTAATCGCCCGCGGGAATGGCCTGCTGAATCATCCCGTACGCGGGGACCGTGATGGTGATGTTGGTCTGCAGCTTCTCGCCGATGAAGCTGACCTTGTATGCGTGCGGCGATGGATCGACGTTCACGATGCCGAAGTTCGTCCGGAAATCCGTGTCCTGCCGCAGTCCCAGCGCGATTCCCTCGTCGATGTATTGCACGGACAACGTATCAGGATCGATGGCATCGAACGGCTGCGAGACCGTGCCGGCCGATCCGGGTTGTTTCGTGTAAATGCGTGAGAAACCGTCGATTGCCGCGTTGGCGTCGAGTGTCGTGCCGGTATAGGGAATGAATACCAGGCTGCCGAGGCCCGATGATCCGAGCGAGCTGGCCACGAAGTCCTGGATGGTGACGAATTGTTGCGAAGGAAGGGTGACGCTCTTGTAATTCGCAAAGTTCAGCGTGTTGGTCGTGCCCTGTGACCAGAAGCCGACCACGACCTGCTGCGGCGTGTCGCGATAGTTCACGAGCGTGACGTCGGACTTGAAGAAGAGGCCTCCTCCTCCGGCCACACTGCCCGCGGCCGGAATGATGAAGGCCCGGGCGGAGATGGAGTCGGTGATCGCTGATGCGCGCACACCTTTTGCGTGTGTGACCTTGCGAGCGTGGAGTTGCGCGAGGAGTTGAGCGGGCAACTCCGGCTCGACGGACGAGAATACGAGGGTGGCAGGATCGGCGGCGGAGAGGCGCGCCAGGTGCGCAGGCTGGCGCGCGGCCAGCGTCATCGCGAATGCGCTCAGTGCAAGAAACATGGTCGTCGTTTTCATTGGTCGGGTTCCTCCAGAAACGGTCCATTCTGATTCCGCATGCGGTCGCAGCGCAATCGCGAATCGGCTACACTTTGGGTGCCTCGTGGATCGCCGCGCTCTTCTCCTCATTGCCGTTGTCCTGATTGCCGCCTGCCACCGCAAACCGTCGGTGCCGCCGGACGTGGTCGCGCGCGTGGGCGAGCGGATGGTCACGCTGAGCGATTTCAAGCGCTATCTCGACCGGAACACCGGCACTGAGCTGGCGCAGATGGGCCCCGAGGTCGCGACCGCGATGGTCGATCAGTACCTGGAAGAGGTGATTCTCTCCGAGTATGCGGCGGCGCACGGCGTGGAGATTCCGGCGGAAAAGATCGCCTCCGCCGTCCGCACCGACGCTGGGGTCACAGTCATCGAAAAACGCGACGAAATGAGGCGCCAGCGGCTCATCGGCGACACGTCGGAGAACGTCCCGCCGCCGTCAGATGCAGATATCCGCGCCTACTACGAGCAGCATCCGGCCGAGTTCAAGAGCGGCGAGGAAGTGCACGTCAAACAGATCCTCGTGCATGACGAGAACGTCGCCACCGAGATCGATCAGAAGCTGCACGCCGGTGGCTCGTTCGAGGCGCTCTCCAGCCAATACTCCCTGGCTCCGAATGCCAAGAAAGGCGGCGAGATCGGCTACGTCAGCCGCGGCGAGCTGCCGAAAATGTTCGAGGATGAGATCTTCGCGCTCAAACCGGGCAGCGTCAGCGGCGTCATCCGGACGGATTCCAGCTTTCACATTTTCAAGGTGGCAGACCGCCGTCCGCCCGGTGTCATCGACCTCGGCACCGCCTCGCCCGTCATCCGCGAACGGCTGAAGGACGATGCCGTCCGCGATCGCATGGCTCAGCTCGTCGGCCGCGCCCGCTCCGAGCTTTCGATCGCCGTCCTGACCAAGCGCCTCCCTTTCAAGTACACCGGCGGCTTCCCGAAGTCGGAGAACGAATAAACCGGCTCCGTACCGCCGTTGTCCGTCCGTACAGCAACCCAACCACTCCATCTACGTCAAAGAGATACGCATGAAAAAAACGATTCTCGCACTCGCCATCACCCTCTCGGCGGCCACGCTTTCCGCGGCCCAGTTACTCGAAGCCATCGTCATCCGCGTCGGCGACCGCGTCATCACACGGACCCAGTACGCGCGCAGGCTGCATGACGCCTCCGCGGAGATCGAGCAGACAGGAACGTCTCCGGCAGAGATCGCCTCGAAGAAAGAAGAGATGCGGAAGAATCTCTCGAACGATCTGATCGCCGAGCTGCTGATCAAAGACCGCGCCGACCGGCTCGCCATCACGGTTACCCCCGATGAGATCAAAGAAGCACTTGTCCGCCTGAAAGAGCAGTACGGCATGAAGACCGATCAGGAGTTCGAAGCATCGCTCCGCAAGTCGGGAATGTCCCGGGCGGACATGGAAGCACGGCTTCACGACACGATCCTCACAAACAAGGTCTTCGGCCGCGAGCTGCGGTCGCGCGAAGATCTGACCGACAAGGAATTGCGCGACCGTTATGACCGCGAGAAGGAGCGCTACCGCCTCCCGGAGCGCGCCCGTCTGCGCGAGATCATCGTGATCAAACCGGAGGATCCGACCAAAGTCGAAGCCGCCCGCGAGCGTGCAACCGCCCTTGCGGCGCAGAGCCGCACCGGCGACTTCGCGAAGCTGGCCACGACCTCCTCCGATTCCGGCACCAAAGAAAAGGGCGGCGACCTCGGCGAAGTCACCCGCGGCGAGCTCCTCCCCGATCTCGATAAAGCCGTGTTCAATGCCCAATCGGGCGCGGTCCTGGGCCCGATCGAGACGAAGTCCGGCTGGCACATCCTGAAGGTCGAAGCGCGCCTGCCCTCCGAAGTTCCGGCGTTCGAGTCGGTCAAAGACCGTCTTCGGAAGGATGCCAGCGAAGACGCCTGGCAGCGCGATTACAAGGCTTACATCGAACGGCTGCGCAAAGACGCTTTCATCCAGATCAACGATCAGTACATCCCGTCGACCTAGCTCGCAACGCATCGAGAATCATCGAAGGGCGGACTTCTCCAGTCCGCCCTTTTCCTGCGATCTACACCTGGTGGCTTTTCCGGGCGTTTTAGCTCCCTCGGACAGCCGTCATCCCCCGCCCCAGTAGAGTTTGACGCGTATTGTTGTCTTGCGGCCTAAGCTTTGCGGGCACCAATGCACGAGCTGATTGCCGATCTACCTCTCGATGAACGCCCGCGCGAGCGGATGCTGATGCACGGCGCGGAGACCCTTTCCGATGCCGAACTGCTGGCCGTGATCCTGGGATCCGGCATGCGCGGAAAGAACGCCATCCAACTGGCGCGCGAGCTTCTCGACGATGGCTTTGCGTCACTCGCTCGCTGCGATGCGGAGCAACTGGTGAAGCGGAACGGCGTCGGTGAGGCGAAAGCGACGCGCGTAGTCGCGGCGTTCGAGATCGCACGACGCCTCGCGGATTTCAGAACCGATGATCCGAAAGACTTCGACGCTGATCTCTTCGGCCGCAACCTCATCATCCGCTGCGCGCGGCTGCGTCAGGAGCGGCTCGGCGCGCTTCTTCTCGACTCGCGCCACCGCATCCTCCGCGACCGCACGCTCTACGTTGGCACCGTCGACCGCGCCTTCGTCTCCGCGCGCGACGTCATCCGCCTCACGCTCGAAGCCAATGCCGTCGGCGTCGTTCTGTACCACAACCACCCATCCGGCGACCCGACACCCTCCGGCGAAGACAACCACTACACCCGGAAAACGGGCGAAACCCTCCGCTCGATTGACATCGAGCTCGTCGACCACATTATCGCCGGAGCGCACAGCTTCGTTTCGATGGGGCGGAAGGGGTTGATTTGAGGAGGGCCGAATGGCTCAGGCCTGCCGGATAAGGCGACCTCGAAGCACGATGACTCAAAGCTCAGTAGTATCACCGCGCTCAAATTCGGCCAGAGCCTCGGCTGCGAACCGATCGAGACGCCCCTCGGCCACATCACGTTCAAGCTCTCGATCCCACGCCTGCCAGTCGCGCTCGACGAACCAGGACCGGAACGCGGCCCACTCCTCCGGGCTCAACTCCTCAACTTCGCGCTCAATCTGCTCCACCTTGGTCATAACGATTTGAATGATAGCGGCTTCTCGGCTCTTCCGCCGCCCAACTATCCTTCTTAACGAGAAGCCGAGGGCAGCCAAAGTCCTCGTTCGCCTACCCCGCCACCAGCGCCGGCTTCGGCAACGCCGCGGCACGCTCCGCGTACACCGGCGTGAACCAGCCGTAGCGGTCGGGGATCTCGCCGGCGATGTAGTCGAAGAACTCCTTCTGAATGCGCTCGGTGACCGGGCCGCGGCGTCCGTTGCCAACGGGGACGCGGTCAATGCTGCGGATCGGTGTCACCTCGGCCGCAGTGCCGGTGAAGAAGACTTCGTCGGCGATGTAGAGCAACTCGCGCGGAATCAGCGACTCGACCACATCAAAGCCAAGCTCGCGCGCCATCTTGATGATGCTGGCCCGGGTGATGCCGGCCAGGATCGATGCGCCGAGCGGCGGCGTCATGATCTTGCCGTCGCGAACGACAAACACGTTCTCGCCGGAGCCTTCGCTCACGTAGCCGTTGACGTCGAGCGCGATCCCCTCGGCGTAGCCATCCGCGGCCGCTTCCTGACGGATCAGGATCGAGTTCATGTAGTTGCCGGTGGCCTTGGCCAGAGCCGGGAACGTGTTCGGTGCCATGCGGTTCCATGACGACACCCGCACGTCGACGCCTTGCTCGATCGCCTCGGGGCCGAGGTATTTGCCCCAGTGCCAGGCGGCGACGACGATGTCGACAGGGCAGGCCGCGGGGAAAACGCCCAGCGAGTGGAATCCGCGGTAGACGACCGGACGGAGGTAACAGTCGTCGAAGCCGTTCGCGGCGACGACATCAACGCAGACTTTCTTGAACTCGTCCGGCGTGTAGGGGATCTCCATCCTGTAAATGCGGCAACTGTCGTACAGCCGCCGGATGTGGTCGTCGAGCCGGAAAATCGCCGGCCCTTGATTGCGCGTGTCGTAGCAGCGGATGCCCTCGAACAACCCTGAACCGTAGTGGAGGGCGTGCGTGAGCACGTGAATCTTGGCGTCGGCAAAGTCGACGAGGCGCCCGTTCATCCAGATTTTCTTCACTTCTTCGAACGGCATCGGAGCCTCCTGAATCGGTGGCAGCGGTGGACGGGCAGCAGCGGCGCGCCTAGGCTGGAAAGCTGCCGGAGTATAGGTTCCGGCGTTTTAGCAAGTCAATGCGACAAATCTGACAATTTGCCCGGCCCGCTTGCGAAAGACTGGACAGCAATTTGACCAGCGCACTCTACGCCAGAACGAGCAGCAGCATGGCCACGATCAGGTAAACGTTCGATGCCATGAAGAGCCGCCGCGCGCTGCGAGGAGAGCGGTCCGCGAGGAAGAAGAAGCTGGCGACCGTGAGGGCTCCTCCGGCCGCGATTGCGCCGACGAGGTAGACGTACGTCGCCAGTCCGAACAACGGAGGCAGCACGCTGACCGTGAGCAGGGCGAAGCTGTAAAACACGGCATGCCGGGCGGTTACGCGCCCTTCATCATCCCGAACAGCCAGCATGGCAAACCCGCCGCGGGCGTAGTCGTCGCGGTACATCCAACTGATGGCCATGAAGTGTGGCAACTGCCAGAAGAAGAGGATGGCGAAGACGATCCACCCACCCGTTCCAAGCGAACCGGTCGCAGCCGTCCATCCCATGAGCGGCGGAATCGCGCCGGGCACCGCGCCGATGATCGTGCAGATCGTGGAGACTCTCTTCAAGGGGGTATAGATGAAGATATAGGTCAGCAGAGTCAGCGCGCCGAGGGCCGCGGTGAGCCAGTTCACGGCCAGACCGAGATAGACCGTGCCGATGATCGAGATCGCGATCGAGAACAGCAATGCCGCTCGCGGCGTGATCCGTCCGTCGGGTAACGGACGAAGCCGCGTGCGGCGCATTTTCGCGTCGTGCTCTCGCTCCACGTACTGATTGAGCGCGTTGGTCCCCGCCGCGACAAGCGCTGTTCCGACGAGCGCGTTGAGAAGGAGCGCCCAATCGACACGGGGCGCCGCGAAGAAATAGCCGGCTGCCGTGGTGATGAGAACCATCATCACGATGCGCGATTTCGACAGCTCGAGATAGTCGCGAGTCACGCTGGCGAATCCGACCGGCCGCGGCAACGCGAGAACGTCGCTCATGCCGGCACCTCGGAAGCGAGAAGCGCACGCGTCCGCTGGCGGCGCGTCCGCCAGCCAACCGTGCGCGCGGTCAGCGCCGTCAGCAGCGAGAGCGCCAGCGTGGCGGCGCCTGTCATCACGTGCACGCTGGTCATCAACGGCTGCTTGCCACTCCAGACCACGTAGCCGCCGAGGACGATCTGGATCATAACGACCGTCACGAGGAGGTTCGCGAGCTGCCGGAGCGGATGCCCCGATTCAAAGCGACGCAGGCGGACCGCAGTGACGATCACGAGCGTTGCTACGCAGACAGCTCCGACGCGATGCGCGAAGTTGACGCCGACTTCGAGGCTGCTGAACGTCGGAATAAGCCGCCCGAACGACAGCGGAAAATCGGGGATGGCCAGGCCTGCGCCGAGGTGACGCATCAGCGCGCCGACGAGGATTTGCGCGTAGGTCACGACGACGAGAAGCGAAGTCAATCCGATCGGCGCGTCACCCTTTTCGAGTACGCGCGAGGAACGGAATAAGGTCGAAGTGAAAAACGCGATTGACACGTTCAGACAGAAGAAGATCTCGGCGAGCGCGGCATGCGCGATCGAGACGGAATGCGGAAGGAGCAGCAGCACGGTCACGCCGCCGAGGACGCCCTGGGCGATGACGGCGCCGACCGAGCACCAGCCGAGGATGCGCGCGAAGCGCTTCGGCTCGCGCAGTTGCAGCCAGATCGCCTGAATCACCGTGAGCAGGCCGACCGTGGCCGCGATCAAGCGGTGACCATGTTCGTAGAAGATCCCGCCGACCATCGGCGGCATGACCATGCCATACGAAAGCGGCCAGTCGGGAACGGCGAGGCCGGAGCCGGTCGAGGTGACCATCGCTCCCGCGAAGATGAGGAACAGCGTCGACCCGGCGACGAGCTTGGTGTATCTCCGCAACCAGACCGGTGTCTCGTCCGAACGGCGTAGCGCCTCGGGCGCCGCTTCGAAAGAAGGTTTCATTTTTCTAGGAGCCAATACTTGTTTGCGCCGGCGGCGCGGCGGCAAGCCACTTCCGGAACGAGTCCTTCGAATGGACGAACATCTGGCCGCGCATCCGGTAATGACCGAGACCGCAAAGCTGTGCGCAGGCGATTTCCCACTTGTCGTTTTCCGTTCCTGATTCGTTGGTCATTTTCGGTGTGAAGTGGATGGCGATCTCCATCCCCGGGATGGCATCGGTCTCCACGCGCATCACCGGCAGTTTGAAACTGTGAATCACGTCCTTCGATGTGACGTGAATGATCACCGGACGGTTGACCTCGAGATGGAGGTCATTGAGCGTAACGATATCGTCTTTTGCATGCGGATCGTTGAGATCGATTCCGAGCGGGTTCGATGATGTGACGAGCTTGACGTCGCGCTTCCCGAAGATACCGTCCGGGCCTGGGTACTGAACGTTCCATGCAAACTGCTCGGCGACGACGCGGATTTCCAGCGGATTCGATGCTGCCGAGGGAGGGTGGGTCCAGGCAGACCACATCGGAATCGAAAAGCCGACCAGCAGGATGACTTCCACCACGGCCACGCCGGCCTCGGCATAGCTCGAGAAATGGCTCTGAACGCCGTGGTAACTCGCCTTCGCGTTCCGTTTCGCGTTGAAGCGCCACAGTACGAAGAGGAAGTAGAGACCCCAGGCGACGAAGAGAACGAGCATCAGCCAGTGCACGTTCGCACTGAGGCGGTCCAGCGCCGGACCATGCTCCGAGGCATCGACCGGCATGAACTGAGCGAGAAACTTTTCCATGATGCTTCCCTCCGGCGGCGCGCGTTAGTGCGCCGCTCCTCCGTCAACGAGACGGAATGACTCCCGCAAGCGGCGCATGGCCTTGGCGCGCCGCCAGAAACTCCAGAACATGGCAATGAATCCGATCTGCACGAAACCGATGACGCCGAGAAGGAATCCGATGGCGTTGTTCGAGCTCTTCGTCATCGGCGAATCAGGTGCGCCGTAGCAGACGGGACACGCGGATAGCACGGCCGGAACGAGCAGAATCGCGGCGGTGATCAGAATGAGCTGAACGTTGAGTTTTGCAGGGCGTCTCATGGCAATTCCTTCAGCTTGTGAAATACGTGTTTTCCGTACCAGACGAGCGTGGCGCCACCGGCAACACCGACTACCGCCATCATGATTCCAAGCGAGCTCCGCGCCGCCATGAACTCACGCACACCCCACACCGTGAGATATAGCGTCAGAGCGACCGAGACGCTGATGAACACGATGTGGAAGATGCGCAGGGACATTTACGATCCGAATGGGTTGGCGTGGTGACTGATCGGAAGCGTCATCAGGAAGATGAAGAATACGACTGTCAGGATCAACACGCCATAAATGACTTTCTTTTCCGACAGAAGATGCATGAAGAAGCCGGCGACAAGGAAGCCCTTGATCGACGCGATAATGAGCGCCACGATGATTGCGGTATGGACAGGTAGTTTGAGTCCATAGCACGCATAGACGGTTACCGCTGTGAGCACAGCGAGACCGAGGAACACGGTTACGTAGACCCGCATCTCCTTACGGATCTGCTCCGGGCTGTGATGATGCGCGTTGGGATCGCCAATGCCGGCGTGCTCGTGCACGTCAACGCCTGGCTCCACTGCGGCTGCTGGATCGGTCACGTCGTGCTCCTCCTACATGAGGTACAGAATCGGGAAAAGGAAAATCCAGACGAGGTCGACGAAATGCCAGTAAAGGCCGACGACTTCGATCCGATTTGTATAGCGCTCCGGATCGTG
The DNA here is from genome assembly GCA_017883205.1 of Thermoanaerobaculia bacterium. Taxonomy (GTDB): domain Bacteria; phylum Acidobacteriota; class Thermoanaerobaculia; order Gp7-AA8; family Gp7-AA8; genus JADGNZ01. Next base: position 12,837 of record JADGNZ010000008.1, read on the forward strand.
CGCCCACATCTTCGCGCCCGGCCCGAGGAAATAGAGGAAGACGATGACACCGCCGAGAATGTGCAGGCCGTGCAATCCGGTCATCGTGAAGTAAATGGCCAGGAAATTGTTCGTCTTCGGGAAACGTCCTTCACGGAATTCGTGGGAGTACTCGAAGCCCTTGTTGACGAGGAAGATGAGCGCGCAAAGGATCGTCACCGAAATATAGATGCGGCCCTTGAGCAGATTGCCGAGGCGGAGGTGGGACCAGGCCATCACGACGGTCACACTCGACAGAATGAGGATGAATGTATTGAACGTCGCGAGAGGCACGTTCAGCATGTCATACCCGCGCGGCCAGGAGTCGGCACCCGTCCGCAGCAGGATCAGCGACGAAAACAGCGCCCCGAACAGCATGACCTCGGAGGCCAGAAACAGCCAGATACCGAGCTTGGCGTTATAAACGCCGGTATCCGGCCGCGGATGGACGTTGTACGGAATCTCCAGCTCTGCGTGACCGACCGAAGCGTGCGCGTCCATTAATTCTCCCTCATCGCTACGGCTTTTTCTGGCAGCAGACCACCCCGCGGCGCAGGCTCAATCGCGGTCGGCTGATGCTGCGGAATGAAATCAACCTCGGACCCGGGAACGCTGTACTCATACGGCCCGCGATAGACGACCGGCAGGACTTCGAAGTTGCCATGCGCCAATGGAGGCGACGTCGTCGCTGCCCACTCCATCGTCGTCGCGCCCCACGGATTCGAGCCAAGGCCTTCGTCCCGATGCCCGAATGCGGCAGCGATCGCGTTGTAGAAGAAGTTGAAAATGAACGGCACCTGCGCGGCGAGCAGACCGATCGCGCAGATCGACATGAACGGATTCGTCTGCGCAGCAATCTGTTTGGCGTGCTGGTACTGCATACCGCCGTCATACAGGCGGCGCGAGACACCGGCAAGTCCCTGCGCGAACATCGGGAAGAAGATTCCGTTGATGCAGACGAATGAGATCCAGAAGTGGACGCGGCCCCAGAACTCATTCAGCTTGCGGCCTGTCGCCTTCGGGAACCAGTAGTAGATGCCGGCGAACATCGCGAAGATCGTCCCCGGCGCAACGACATAGTGGAAGTGCCCGATGACGTAGTAGGTGTCATGCAGGTGAATGTCGGCGGCAGCGAGGCCGAGCGGCAATCCCGTCAAACCGCCGATGCCGAACATCGGGAGGAACGCCAGGGCGAAGAGCATCGGCGTCGTAAATCGTATGGAACCGCCCCATAACGAGATGAATAACGAACTGAGGATGATGACCGACGGGATGGAGATGATCATCGTCGTCGTCTGGAAGAATGCGCTGATCGTCGTGCCCATGCCCGTCAGGAACATGTGGTGCGCCCATACGACGAACGACATGAACCCGAGGAAGACGGTGGCGAACACCATCGACTTGTAGCCCCAGAGCGGCTTGCGCGTGCCGTTCGCGATGATCTCGGCGACGATTCCCATCGCCGGCAGAATCAGAACGTAAACCTCGGGATGAGCCAGGAACCAGAAGAGATGCTGCCAGAGGAGCGGGTTCCCGCCGCCGGCATTGGTCAAAACCTGACCGCTAACAACCAAACCGCTCGGCAGGAAGAAGCTCGTCCCGGCGACGCGGTCCATGAGCTGCAGCACCGCAGCGGCTTCGAGTGGCGGAAATGCGAGTAGCAGAAGAAACGACGTCACGAACTGCGCGTGTACGAAGAAGGGGAAGCGCATATACGACAGCCCCTTGGCGCGCAATTGAACGATTGTCACAATGAAGTTTACAGAGCCCAGCAGCGACGAGGTGATCAGGAAAACCATTCCGATCAGCCACCACGTCTGCCCTTGCGATGCAATGACGCTCAACGGCGGATACGACGTCCAGCCCGACTGCGCAGTGCCTCCGGGCGCGAGAAAACTTGCCAGCATGATCAGACCGCCTGGCAGGTAGCACCAGTAGCTGGCCATGTTGAGTTTCGGGAAGGCCATATCGGGAGCGCCGATCTGCAACGGCACGAGGTAATTGCCAAACGCACCCACTGCCAGTGGCACGATGCCGAGGAAGATCATGATCGTGCCGTGCATGGCACCCAGCTGGTTGTAAGCCTCGGGTAACAGAATCCCGCCCGGTGCGCGAGTGGCGCCGAGCAGTTTCATGACGCCGAACGGTTGTCCCGGCCAGCCGAGCTGCAAGCGCATCAGGATCATCAGACAGAAACCGAGCAGCAGGAAGCAGAGGGCTGTGAAGCCATACTGGATGCCGATCCACTTGTGGTCCGTCGAGAAGACATAGCGGCGAATCCACGACTGATGATGCCCGCCGTGCTCGCCATGCTCGTCGTCCATGACGCGAAGCGCCTCGCGGAGCGCCCTGTGCGCTTCATCCGCGTACATCCATTGCGAACCTACCCGGATCTGTCGTCTCAGTCCCATGTTTTAGCTCTTCGCTCTTGCTGTTAGCTCTTCGAATAACCAGGCTCTCTCTCGCAGCGACCGCTCCCTGGGAGCTAAATAGCTACGAGCTAAGAGCGTTTATCCTTTGAACGTGAAACTCAAAGCCTTCGACTCTTTTGCACCGACGGTGACCTTCTGTTCCTGCTGGCCGTACTTCTCGTGCCACGCTACGACCGTGTAGGAACCCGGCGGAAGATTGGGGATCGTGAAGGTGCCGTTGGTCTGTGATACCGCATAGAACGGATGCGGCATGACGGCCATATACGACTTCATCCAGCCGTGCACGTCGCACTTGATCTTGAACGGCGTCATTTCGGCTTTGTCGAGTTTCTTTGTAGAGACCATCCCCTGAACCGGCTGTCCTTCATTGAACTGTGAATTGACGGCCGGCAAGGCGTGGATATTGTGCAGCGTGTTGTCGTCGTTCTTGATGTCAAGCGGCTGCCCAACCATGACGGCGTTGACGTGCGGATGGTACTGGCAGCCCTTCTGCTCGATCGTCACCGGCGTCGTCGGCGCCGGGAAATTGCCTTTGATGTCTTTGATGTAGACGAACACATTGGCGAGCTCGCCTGCCGAGCCGACAACGGCGTCCTCTTCCATCGCCGGAGCGCTGCCGTGCTGCGACTGGCAGTACGGATCGGCCGACATCTGAATACTCGCCATCTTCGGCGCGGCGCCCTCGAACTTCACCATGCCGGTGAGCGTCGCTGCGTCGGCTGAAACCGCGGCTGCCGGAGCTGCGGCTGCAGGCGCCGTCGAGGCCGTGTTCGTGGCGACGGTGGCGGTCTGTGTCTCGTCATCCTCGCCCTGGTCTTCTTTCGATGCTTCTTTGCCCTTACCGCAGGCAATCGAGAAAACGAGCGTCGTTGCGAATAGCAGTGATACGAACTTCTTCATGGTCTGTCTCCTGTTTCTAACGTCCGGGGCCGCCGCTGTTGCCGGCTGCGCCGCGCTGATTGCGAGTTGACTTCAATGCCGGCGCCGTTGGCGGCGGCAGCGATGGCTGCGGCATGGCGATCGCCGGAACAGTCTCGCCTGGCGCTGCCGTCCGCATCTGGGTGATGCCGATGCTCCAGATGTAATCGCGCAGATAGTCGGTCAGTGCGACAGCATCGCCCATCGTGCGCTTCAATTCTTTCTCGTCGCCGTTGAACAGCGGCAGCAGCGTCGCCTTGTACTGCGCGAACGGCGGCGTGTCGATGGCCATCGCCAGCGGCGATTGGAACCCTCCGGTCGCGGCATCGCGGGGGAAGTTCGTCGGCATGCGCGTGCCGTTGATCATTTCATTCGGACGGCGGATCCAATCGGAGATCCACTCGTGACGCAGACGCATCCTCGCGAGCGTGAGGTTCGGTGCGAGCGAAGTCGAATCGGCAGTGTTCGGTACGGGCGGATTCTCGGGATTGACCGGCGTCGTCCCGTGGCACTGCGTGCAGCGCATCATCGTAAAGACCTGCTTGCCGATAGCCACGTTCTGCGCGGGCGGGTTCATCCCGCGCGACGTTTCGAACTGCTGGCCCTTCCCCGCTTCCGCGAAGAACGTGACGAGCGTGTTCGCTTCCTCGTCGCTGAAGTGGAAGGTCGGCATGCGCACGCTGACCCACGGACGGATCTTCATCACAGTTGGGTCTTTGAGGAAGTTGAACAGGAACGGCGACTGTGCCCTCGCCCCCTCGGGCGAAAGATCCGGCGGCAGGAAGTTGGCGTCCGCAATCGTTGAGGCGATCGAGTCGCGCCCTCGCCCGTCGACAACATGGCATGCGCGGCAGTTGTGCTGCGAAACGCGCTTCCGGCCTTCTTCGATCAGGCGCGTACGCGCGTCGCGTCCAGCCATCCGGTTTTCGGCGACCTTTTCCTTCGTCAATCCGACGACGACCATGGCGATGCGGCGCGCTTCCTCCGGCGAGAGGTGGAAGTTCGGCATCTTCAGCTTGTCGTTGTAGACCTTCGTGCGCCGGTCGTCGTAGATGCGCGGATTGCGAAGCTTGTTGTAGACCCACGACGGCACTGTGTGGATGACGTGTTCGGTGGTGCCGTCCTCGTTCTTCCACTGCTCATCGTTCATGAAGCCAAAATCGAAAAGGTGCAGCGCTTTCGAGCCTTCCACCGTCAGCTCGGTGCCGATCGGCTTGAGGCCTTCGAATCCTTTGATGTTGTGGCAGGAGTAGCAACCGTACTTTTCGATCGATCGCTGGCCGAGGTAGACGAGCTGATCGTGTTGGGTCATCGAGCGGAGCTTCGCTTCCGCCTCGACGTCGCTCAGCGTGTTGATGAGGTAGCCCTTGGCGAGATCGTGAACCGCCTGCGCATCCGGTGGGCGGATCGGTGTATTCATGAACGCCGGCTTCTGCATCGTCACGAGATACGCCGTCACGTCCGCGGCTTCCTGATCGGTGAGCCGCAGCGACGGCATCGGCGCGTCAGCGTAGTAGGCCTTCGGATTCTTCACCCAGTTGTAAATCCAGGCTGGATTCGCCTTCGTTCCGACGCCGGTCAGGTTGAAGCCGTAGTTGCGCTCCAACGGGAAGTCTTCGCGCTTCGCCAGTCGGATCTGGCCGGTCTTCTCGTCTTTGACCTGCTCGGTGTCGATGTGACAGCCCATGCAGCCGACGCTGCCGACGAGTTGCTTGCCGCGGGCGGCGTCGCCGGCGCCCGGCGGCGACCACGGCCGATGGGTCGATTTATCGAACAGGAAGCTGACGATGGCGTGAATCTCGGCATCCTGGAGCTTGACGTTGTGCGCCCGTTCCTGCGGAGGCACGACGTTCGGATCGATCATGTTCCGCTGGTAGAAGAACGATGGCATCCGGGTGGTCGCACGGAAGTTGTGCGGCTCACTGATCCAGCGGAACGCCCACTCCGGCGTCGTCTTCTCTGCGATGCCGCCGAGGTCCGGGCCGGGCTTGCGGAGATCGGTGAAACGCCAGTTGGCGATCTTGTGGCAGGCGTAGCAGCCATAGATCTCGATCGTTTGCTCCGCCTTCGTGATGTCGTCGCCGCGGTCGACGCCCATCTGTCCCGAGTGGCACTTGATGCAGCCGGCCTCGTAGTAGTGACGCGGATACATCGGCGTCTCGATGAACTCGTTCTCTTCGTAGCCCCAATGTCGCTGCTCGAAATCGCGTGGCAGCGGGAAGAAGCCGGCGGAGAGTGCCGTGCGCTCTGCCCAGCGATGCTCCATGCGGGGACTTGCCGGCGTGTGACCTGCCCGGCCGAACTCGGTGGCGCGATCCTGGCCGCGATGGCAGACCGTGCAGCCGTACTCCAGCAGCGGATGAACGGACGCCGATCCCACGTAGAGATCGAGCTTCGGGTGCGTGCGCCACGGATTGAGGATGTCGTTGGGCGCATCCTGAATTCGTTTGAGCTGCGCGATGCGCTCCTCGGTCTCTTTCCGCTTCTCCTGCGGGATCTGGTAGGCATCGAGCTTCTGCTGCAATTCCTTCGACAGTCTTGCCGCCTCGGTCTTGGACTCCCATCCCGGCGTGTCGATGGCGCGGTGGCAGGTCTGGCATCGGTCGACGCGCGGGACGCTCATGTAGTTCATGTCGATCGACAGATCGTTGAGAACCACCTGATCGATTTTGATCACGGGATTGACGAAGTCGAGCAGCGGCTGGCTGAGTATCCAGTTCGTGCTGAACGGCTTCATATCGACGGTGCCCAGTTGCTTGTTCAGCAGGTCGACGGATGCGGTCAGCTCTTTCTTCTTGTCCTCTGCATCCTTGATCTTCTTGAGCCATTGATCGACGTTTGCTTTGGCCGCGTCGCGTTTGCGCGTCGATTCTTGCAATGTGAGCTGGAGATCGGCGAGATGCTTCGTCTGCCGCTCGAACTCGGCCTGCTGCTGCGGCGCATCCGGTAAGTGCTGCACGACGGCAGCCTCCGTGATGTAGCGCTGGGCATCGAGATTAGCCTTGACGAAGCGGTAGTCCTGATCGGCGCGGTAATGATCGCCCTCGATCGCGTCGAGCTCTTTCTGCGCGGAAAGATATTGATCGCGATGCCGGGCCAGCTCGATTTCATTCTTGCGGTCCTGCGCGTCGAGATCGGCGAGTTGCTGCTTGTTCTCCTCAGCCTGCGCGACGCCGATCTCCTGCGAGATGCGCTCCTGCTGCATGCGCATGAACTCGAGCTGAAACCACTTCCAACCGCGAATGTAGTCATATCCGACCATGAGACCCGTGACCGCAAGCAGAACGAGACTCGACAGGGCGAAGATCATATTCAGCCTGCGAATCGAGTAATTGTGCGGAATCGGTTCTTGTGGCTTCATCGGTTAGGTGGCGCCCTCAGACGTTGAAGAAAATCTCCTGGATGTGAAGGATGTATTTCAGATTGAAGAGCCAGCGCAGCACCATCTTGATCGGCAGCGACATCATGATCAGGAAGAGGTAAGCGCCGACGTAGTAGCGCGCTGCTCCCATCTTCAGATAGAAGCGGCGGAACGGGCCGGCCGCCATCACCGGCGGCGTGCCGAGGTATGCGCCGATGAGGGCGAGCCCGAAGATCTCGCGGATGATCCAGAGCTTCGGCAGCGACGTGCCGAGAACCTTGACCCACATCAGCTCGGAAAGATCGACATTGACGAGCGGCACGAGCTTGTTCGGATCCCAGAATTCATAAGGTCCGAAGAAGTTCCAGTTCGGTCCGCGCAGGAACGTCCCGGTGATGATCAGGAACGACCAGAGCACGAGGAATCCATAGAGGAAAACGCCGATCTCCCACTTCCGTTCGCGGAAGGAGTAGTAGCCGTTGCCCTTCGGATTGGTGTCGATGTAGGGGATGGCCATCAGCCCGACGATGATGAGCGTCGGCAGTACGACGCCGGCCAGCCAGGGGTCGAAGTAGACGAGCATTTCCTGCAGGCCGAGGAAGTACCAGGGGGCCTTGGCAGGATTGGGTGAGGAAGTCGGATTGGCTGCTTCCTCCAGCGGCGCGCGCAACACCACCGACCAGACGATCATCACGATCGTCAGCAGGATCATGCAGAGCATCTCGGTGTAGACAAGATCGGGCCAGGTGAAGAGCTTTTCATCCGACTCGGTCTTCTCCCACGGAATGCCGCCGAGCGCGAGTTGCGAGTCGTTCAAATAGGCTTTCCGCAGAGCCAGCCAGGTAAAAAAACCGAGGAGGAAGATCATCGCCACGATGGGAACGTTGTCGGGCTTGGCGGCGATGAGAAAGAAGTTCGGATCGAGCATCGACAGGCCGAATGCGAGCCCGCCCACGACAAAGAGACGTAGGCCGACTTTGGTATCCCACAGGCGCCCGCCAAGTGCCGCCAGCCCGAAGAGAATCAGCAGGTAGGCGACGCCGAGGTAGGCCAGCGGCCGGATGAAAATGCCGACCACAAGGAGAAGGATACCGAAGCCTAGAAAGGCGATTCCGCCGCCCGATTTGATCCGGCCGTTGAGAAGATTGAAATAGATGATGAGCGCGAAAATCGACGTCAACAACAGGAACGAGATCGATCCCGCGGAGAGTACGTTGACGAAATCCTTGATGAAGTCCATCGCGCGCTCGTCGTCCTACAGAGGACCCGAGATTCCTCCGTCTTTTCGCACCCGCCAGAAGTGAATGGCCATCAGGAAGCCGGCCGCCAGAGGAATGACGACGCAGTGCAGCACGTAAAACCGCAGCAGCGTAGCCGCGCCGATCGATCGGCCGCCGATGAGCGCAAATCGGGCGTCATCACCTGCGTGAATGAGCCTGATATCGCCCAGTTTGACCAGCCCCGACATGGGTCCCTCATTGCCGGCGCCGGGAGAGGCGCGCGCCATCGAAGATCCAACCGTGATGGCCCAGATTGCGAGCTGATCCCACGGGAGGAGATATCCCGTGAACGAGAGCAGCAGCGTGAGGACGAGGAGAATGACGCCGACGTTCCAGTTGAATTCGCGCGGCGGCTTGTACGAGCCGGTCATGAAGACGCGGAACATGTGCAGCCAGACGGCGATGACCATGGCGTGTGCGCCCCATCGGTGCATCTCGCGCATGATCCCGAACGGGGCCTGCTCGCGCAGATCCATGATGTCGGTGAAGGCGTATTCGATCGTCGGACGGTAGTAGAACATCAGCAGCAGACCGGTGACCGTCTCGACGAGGAAGAGGAAGAAGGACGTCCCGCCCATGCACCAGGTGTAGCTCATGCGCACGCCGGAGCGGCGCACTTTCACCGGATGCAGATGCAGGATGAGCGAGCCGAGAACCGCGAGAACACGCTTACGGTTCGTGTTCGGGATGCCGACACGGAAGACGGACTTCCAGACCTGTGAGTTGACGATGCCGTCTTTGAGTGCCGTCAGGTTCGCCATTCAGCTCCCTATAACTTGATGAACGCTTCGGGGTCGGTCCACTCGCCGCGCTCCTGGTGGAACTGCTTCGACTTGTCGACGACGATCTGGCCGTCAGCAACGTCGATGAAGATCTTGGCGCGCTCGAGCGGGCGAGGAGTCGGTCCTTCGAAGTTGATCCCCGACTTGTAGTAGCCGCTGCCGTGGCAGGGGCATTTGAACTTGTTCTGTGTGGGAAGCCAGTTCGGCGTGCAGCCGAGATGGGTGCAGACGGTGATCAGGGCGTACACGATCTCTTCGGTGCGCACGATCCAGATTCCGTACTTGTCCTTCCAGCGCTCGTCGACCTCGCCGACAGAGTAATCGGCGACCAGACCGGCCTTGAACTTCTGGACCGGCTCGAAGAGGACGTTGGGGAAGAGAAAGCGGCCCAGAATGCTGGCCAGACCGCCCAGCGCTGCCGCGAGAGCCAGCCAGGCGGTGGTGAGAACGAAGGGGAAACTACGCCTCGTGATCTCCCCCTGTTCCCGTATATCGGCAGCCGCACTCCCTGCGAGGGGAGTCTTCGGAACCAACTGATATGGCTTGATTTCTTCAGACATCCGAGGTCGTGATTGGGGCCGAATGGAGGCCGTTCCGGCGCGGGCGTAAATATCCGCTTTTCGTCAATCGGTGTCAACGGAAAAGGTGACAGCGGACACAGGTTGACGTGATGCGGTTTCAGCAGTTTCGAGTGTTGGGTTGGTGAGTGCTCGGTTGCCGCGTTGCTTCGTGCAGCTTCCCGGAGATGAGTGTCCAGGGTCCGGCAGTTCGCTCCGGCGCTACTTGGACACTTGTCTCGAGGAAGCTGTACGTGCTGAGAAAAATTTGCCGAACTTTGAGGACGATTTCCTCGAAGTTGAGGAGGATTTCCTGGAGATTGAGGAAAATTTGCCGAACTTTGAGGACCTTCGTCCTCAACTTCAGGACGTTTGTCATCAAACTTCAGGACCTTGGTCATCAAACTTCAGGACCTTGGTCATCAAACTTCAGGACCTTGGTCATCAAACTTCATGACCTTGGTCATCAAACTTCATGACCTTTGTCATCAAACTTCAGGACCTTTGTCATCAAACTTCAGGACCTTGGTCATCAAACTTCATGACCTTGGTCATCAAACTTCAGGACCTTGTCATCAAACTTCAGGACCTTTTGTCCTCAAGTTGAGGACCTTTTCCTCGAGCTCAGCAACAACCTACTTCTTCTCTAACGCCTGCTTCGCCGCAGCTTGCACCCGAAGGCTGGGGTCGCTCGTGGCGATGCGCTGAAGATCGGGCACAGCCTCGCGGCCGGCGACCTTCACGTAGGCGGACATAGCCACGATCATGGCGTCTTCCTTCTGATCCTCGCGCATGCCTGCCACGGCATTGAGCCGCGAGCGGTCGAGCATCTCGCGCAGCGGTCCGATGGCGCGCCGGTCGCCGAGGCGGGCCAGCGAGACGGCGGCGTTCCAGCGAACGTCCGCGACCTCGTCCTGCAGACCATTCACGAGGACGGGGATGGCGCTGGCGTCGCCGATCGCGCCGAGCGTGAAGTACGCAGTCTTGCGGATGTCTTTGTCCTCGTCCGCCGCGGCTTTGGCGATGCCGGGCACGGAAGCGGGATCGTGAAGCTCGCCGAGGGCCATCAGCGCATAGACGCGGTTGTCGGTGTCTTTGTCGTTGAGACCATCGAGCAGCAGCGGGGTGGCGCGGCGGTCGCCGAGCGTGCCGAGCACCATGCCGAGGTAGCGGCGGATGCGGGGATCGTCGGTTTTCGAATTGGTGTAGAGCGAGGCAACCTGCGGCTCGAGGTTCGGGTAGCGAGACGCCTCGCCGCGCTTGAGCGATTTCGAAAGCTGATACGCCGCCTGCCAGCGCTCGTGCGAGCTGCCGGAGCGGATGGCGTTGAGGTAGTCAGGAATGGTCTGCTCGTCGGTGGCCAGTTTGCCGAAGAGGAAGAAGATCAGGACGGCGATGAAGACGATGCCGAGCGGAAAGACGACGAACTGAAAGAGGATCGTTCGGGAGGATTCTTTGGGTACGTCGGTGGGGGTGGGGGGTTGGGGGTGGGGGGTGGGAGATGCAGAGAGGTCTTCGTGCATTAGATTGGATGGGATCGCGAGTCGAGAGTCGGCGTTCGAAGCGGGTTGCTTTTTCTCCGACTCCCCACCCCCCACTCCCCACTCCCCCCCGCTCAACGTCCCGTGCCCATCACGACAAAGTCAGGGAGGTACGTCTTGAGCTGCGTCGGCGCATCGGGGACGACGATCGCATCCTTGTCGCAGACCGATTCGCAGAGCCGGCAGGCCACACATTTCTTTTCGTCGACGAAGGCGATCTTGTAGTGGTTGGCCACCGTCTCGTCGTTCGGGTCGATCATCTTGATGCACTCGAACGGGCAGATGTCGACGCAGAACTCACATCCCGTGCATAGCTCTTTGATGACTTCGGCCTTCGGAATCTCTTTCGGCTTCACGCGCGGAATGAACTCGCCATGCTGGTTCTGGATGGCGTCGACCGGGCAATAGATCCCGCAGACAGAACAATCAATGCAGCGCTCAGGATGGATGTAGTACATCCCTCGGGCAGCACCCCAGATCGTGTTCGTGGGGCACTTGACCTCGCAGACGCTGCATCCAATGCACTTGTCGGTGATGAAATGAGGCATGGGCTCGGAGTTTACCTTACCAGTGCAACCATCGCACGGTCGTTGATGAAGAGTGGTTGGATTCTGCGGCGTTCGTGGACGAAGACATCGAGCTCGGGCGCGCTGCGTTCACCAATCCAAAAGAACAACCCCGCAGGCGATCGCAGTCCCGCCTGCGGCAGCGCCCGCCAGCCCGGATGCTCCGCCTGCTCGGGCGGAAACGCGCTCACGCGCGAATGGCCATTCATCAATGTCTCGAGGTAGCCATATCCGGAGGCGACGACATTCTGATTTGCGGCGATGTTTCCCGATACCCATCGCGCCGCCTGACGATACGAATCGGGCGGGCGATTGGCGTGATCGACGATGCCGAGCGCGCTCCACGTGACTCCGACACCGACCAGCGCCGCCATCAACGCCAGACGAAACCGGTTCTGCCTCAACGATTGCGCAAGCCAGAGCACCAGCGGCGCCGCGACAACCACCTCGAACCGCATCGGTACATAAACGCGCAACGCGACCGCAAGAATCAGCGGAACGACGACCATGAACAGATAACGATTGATTCGCAGCGACAGCAGAACCGCCACCGTACCGGCGAGCGCCAGCGCAAGCGGAGGCCGCACGAACAACCCCTCAGGCCACGCGCTCGTCATCCACTCCCGAGCCCCCGCCGGTTGCTGCATCGCCAACCAAAACCCCGGCATAAACAAGACAACCGCAAGCGCAAGCGAAGCGAAGCGCCGCCGCCCCAACGCGTAGCGCCAGTGCCAAGCGTAGCGCCGGCGGCCCGCCGGCTGTATCGCCGCCGGCCCGGCGGCGGTTAACAAAAGAATCGGAAAGAACAACACCCCGTAGTAATGCGAATACGCGGCAAGAACCAGCGAGAGAGAAGCGACAAACGGCCAATCCCGATCGATCGCCAGCACCGCGATCGTCACGAACATCGCGCACATCGCATACGCACGCGCATCCACCGCGAAGAGCACCGCTGGAGGGAAGGCCGCAAACAACATCGCAGCGGCCGGCGCCCAACGGGTCGCCCGCAGAATCACAAACACCGAAACCGCCGCACAGATCAGCGAAATCACGCGCGTCGCCACAACCGACGGATCGCCGATCGCATGCACGACGAAGTAGTAGAGCGGCGGCCCGGAATCAAGCCGCAGCGCCGCCAGAATCCCGGCAAACGACTTGCCCGCGATCCATCGCGTGAAAAGCTCGTCGAAAAAGGGCGCGCGATAGAGGAGAAGCGGAACGCGCAGCGCCAGGAAGATCGCGAGGGTCAAAAAATAGAAGAGAAGGTGGATGGACGAAGGATGACGTGCCGCTTGCGGTTCATCCTTCATCCCTCAGCCTTCGATTCACACCGCCAGCAACTCCGAAATCGTCTTGATCAGGTGCGACGACTGAATCGGCTTGGAGATGTAGGCGTTAGCGCCGAGGGCCAGACCACGCTCGCGATCTTCTTCAGCGCCTTCGGTCGTGATGATGATGATGGGGATGTTGCGGAGCTGCGCGTTCTGGCGGACGAGCGATACGAGCTTCAGTCCGTCCATCACCGGCATGTTGATGTCGGTGAGGATGAGATCGATCTTGTCGGGCCCGGAGAGTTTCTTGAGCGCGTCGACGCCATCCACAGCTTCGATGATCCTGGCGTTCTTGAATCGCTTCAGCGAGAACGAGATCAACTGGCGCATGGTTGGCGAGTCTTCGACAACCAGAAAGTTTGCGTTCTCGAGTGCCAAGGTTTATCCGCCCCTCACGATGTGGTCGTCAGCAGGTCGAGGAAGCTCTGAATCGTGTTCAGCTTCCGCTCCGACTGCGAATAGAGTTTGGACGAGAAGATCGCTGTCGCAGCGTGCGCGGCGAGAAGCGAGAAGAGCTCGTAATCGACCGCCGAGAACGAGTCTTTCTGCTGGAGCAGTTTGTAGATGACTACCAGCCCGATGACATGTTCCTTGATCTTCAGCGGAACGGCAGCCAGCGGCTTCTCGAGCGTCACCTTGCCGCCTTCCATGTCCTGATTGATGTAGTAGCTCTCGCCGGTCCTGGCCACGCCGCCCATGATGCCGTCCCCGAGCCGCGTCGAGATGCTCTCGATGCCGGGCATGACATCCTCCCCTTCCGAGGCGATCGTCTTGAGCTCGTTCGTCTTCTCGTCGAGCAGCAGGATCGCGAACGATTCTGCGCCGATCAGATTGATGACGATCTCCTGCACGATCTGGATGACTTCGCGAAAGTCGAGCGTGGAGTGAAGCTGGTAGCTGGCCACGTACAGATTGGCGAGGTTGTTGTTCTGCTCTTCGACTTCGATGTAGCGGTTTGCGAAGTCCTTGTTCTCTTCTTCGACTTCCTTGAATCGCTGGCCGATGCGGCGGTTCTCCTCGGTGAGCTGCTGCACTTCCGCGCGCAGCCGCTGAACCTCTTCGTCGAAGCCGGCTGTCGATCCTGTTTCGAGCGTGGCGATGCGATACCGAAGGCGCTGGTTTTCCCGCAGCAGCTCCTCGGTGAATTCCTTCCCCTTATTGAAAAGCTCGAGGAACTTCTCCGCTCTTTCTTCCGTCATGAAAATCTCGCTTGGACCGACGCGGAGAGTAGCACAGGGAGCGTGGCCGTTGGGACGGCGGAAAGAAAGTGATCGCCATCGAGCGCCCCAACGGGCGCTACAATAGATCCATCAATCAATCTTGGAGTTGCGATGACGATGGAAACAGATCCGGTCATGGATCGCCTCGAGGATCAGATCTCGTGGTACGACCGCAAGAGCGCGAGCAACCAACGGGCATACAAACTGATCAAGGTCACCGAGATCGTCGCGGCCGCGGTGATTCCGCTCCTCGGCGCGCTGAATCCCCCGCATGTTGGATGGTGGACGAGCGCCCTCGGCGTGCTGATCACGGTGCTCGAAGGATTGCTCCATCTGAACCAATACCAGCAGAACTGGATCGCCTATCGCTCGACGTGTGAATCGCTCAAGCACGAGAAGTACGTCTACATCGCGAAAGCGTCGCCGTACGCAGGCATCGCCGATCCGCGCGCCCTCCTCGCCGAGCGCGTCGAGTCGCTCGTCTCCCAGGAACACGCCAAATGGGCATCGTCCCAGCAGGAGAACACGAAGGCAAAAGCGGCGGCGTAATCCGGCAGGGCCACCCGAGTTCTATCGAATTTCGACCTCCGCCCTGACAGCACTCGGGCGAGGACGCCCGAGTGCCCGCGGTCGAGACGACCGCACTCCTTCGGCCATCGGGGCGTCCCGCCTCGGTGTTTGGATCTGGACTACCGCACCGCGTGCGACCTCGACTCGAACGTCACCAATCGTCCGGCAATGCGGCGTTCTCCTGGGCCGAGTTTTTCGTAGGCGACGAGGAAGTTGCCGTCGCCCAGGGAAACGACGGACGGGTCGATCTCGTCCGCGGCCGACGTGGCGATTGACAGCGGAATGATGTTGCCGGCCCGATCGATGGACGCCCCGACGATGTCATGCGAGCCGTCGAATGTCGCCGTCCGCCAGACGACGATGTAGCGCGCGCCGTCGCTTGCGATGTCGGGACGCGTCGCACCGCCTTCAGGGAGGAAGCTGCCAAGAACGCGATATTGATTGACCGCCGACGGAAACTCCCCGAATGACGGGGGCAGGAGTTGCGACATCACGACCTGACCGCCCTTCACGTGCGCACCCTTAAACCAGACGATCGCCACATCCCGGCCGTTGCTGCTGACTGCGGGCGCGGCGTCGGTTTCGTAATCAAAGATTGTCGATGCGGTGATGCTGTACAGCGAGGTGAACTGAAGTGTAGCCGCAGTCACGGGAACGAGCGGGCAGTAACAGGTCCAACGGTAGCCACCACACGGGCATATGAACCCTCTGGTGAAGTGACCGAGGGCAACGATTTGAGGAAAATCGGTGGCGACGGTCATGTCGCTCGCGGTCATGCCTGCGTTGAGGGGCGCACTGAGCGAGCCGTCATCGCCGAGCTCCCATGCAAAGCCGCCGGCGGAAATCCATGTAGTTTTCCCGGAACGAACGATTGCTGGCGCCGTCACCGGCTGCGCCATTTCGAGCAGCACTACCGGCGTGGACGGCTTCAGATCGCGATCGAGCCGGCAGTACGCCGCGTATGGGGTCGCCGAGCTTTCGAGCCAGACCAGGGTGAACCCGTCGCCAGCCGGTGCGGCGGCGATCGAAGGCGCGACAACGTTGATGGGCTGCGCCGAAGCGGCTGGAATCGGCTGGACCTGGCCGGTGAAGTGACCCGTCATGTCGAGGCGAACGACGGAGATCCGATCGCCGTTTGAGTCGGGCATCAGCCATGCGATGGCGACGCCCGTTCGGTCTTTCGCCATCGCTACCGCCGGCGCCGGCAAGAAGGGCAACAAGTTCGTGAGCGGAAGGGAACCCGAAGAGATCTCGGCGCTGATCGTCGGTAGGGCCGTCGGTTGGGCAAATGCAGCAACCGCGTGGAGCAGGAGAATGGAAAGGAGAACTTTTTTCACACTCTTAGTTACGGCCTTGACCCGCAAAACGTCTGCAAAACGGCGTCTGCATTGCCGCGTCTGCTGCACTTTCACCGCACCGCATGCGATCTCGACTCGAACGTCACCAATCGTCCCGCGATGCGGCGTTCTCCGGCGGAGTCGAACTTCTCGTAGGCCACGAGAAACGTTCCACTGCCGAGCGCGATGACCGAGGGATCGCGCTCGTCGTCGCGCGATGTGGCGATCGGGAACGCGGTAATGTTTCCACTTCGATCGACCGACGCGCCGGCGATGTCGTGATCATGAGTCGGAGACGTTGTGCGCCAGACGACGACGTAGCGGTCGTCATCGCTGGCGATGTCGGGCCGCGACGCACCGACGTCGGATCCCAAGGTCCCGAGGACACGATGGTCGTCTGCCGCCTGGGAAAAATGGGTGAAACTTGCGGGGTCAAGACGAGCGGATACCAGGACTCCGCCGCTTGACTCCGTTCCGAGGAACCAGGCCATCAGCGCGTCGTGACCATTGCTTCGGATGGCCGGCTTCGTGTCGCTTTTGAACACGTACGTCGTTGCCGCAGACGCTGTGTAGAGGGCAGTGAAGCTCAGCCCATACGAATACCAGTTGTTCCTGCAGTTGGGGTAGCAGTAGCCTCGGAACGGTCCGCCTCCGACCTTGCAGCCCGGCTCCTCCCGGCATGTGAACGTATCGGAAGTCCCCGTAATCCCGGAAACCAACTGCGGCAAGTCCGTCGTCACCGCCATATCGCTGCCTTGGATGCCGCCATCGAATGGACCGCTCAGCGAGCCGTCCGCCCGGATTTGCCAGACCCAGGTATCGGCGGTGAGCCAGGTCGTTTTTCCGGAGCGCACGATCGGCGGCGAAGTGATCGAAAAACCGTTGCGCGAGGGGACGATGACCGGCGCCGACGGATTCAGGTCCGCGTCCAACCGGCAATAGGCGACAACGGCTCCGTTGTCTGGCCGTTCTATCCAAACCAGGACGAAACCTTCTCCGCCGGGAGCGACTGCAATGGATGGATCGGCGCCATTGACGGGAGTTAGCGATGCCGAGGGCACCATGCGAACCGGACCAGCGAAGTGAGCCGAGCCGTCGAGCCGGACGACGGCGATCTGGTCTCGTCCATCGGATCCCTGGGCGGTCCATGAGACAGCGATGCCCCTACGATCTCTTGCCATCGCCACGGCAGGAATGGCGAACGAGTTGACCGACAAGCGTCCCGGCAGCGGATCGGAAGAAACCTCGGGGCCGATCGAGGGTTGGGCGAATGCAGTAACCGTGTGGAGCAAGAGAATGGGAAGGAGGAGCTTTTTCACGATGGTAGATACGGCCCTGACCCGCAAAACGTCTGCAAAACGCCGTCTGCATTGCCTCGTCCGGTGCTACACTTTCTCTCGTGCGTAAGTGGTGGGTGAGTCTCCTCGGAGCTCTTCTTCTTCCGGCGGCGCTCGCTGCCGCGTCTCCCTCGAAGATTCTCGCGGTGGCGAATGTCACGCCCGAGCTGCGCGCGTCGCTTACTGCTGACTATCGTCTCGACATTGTCGTCAAGCCGCATGTGGGTGATGCCTGGAGCAGGCTGGCCAAGCGCGTGACCGGCGATGGTGCGCGCTGGAACGAGATCGCGTCGTTCAATCAGGCCGGCGGCAACCTCACCACCGAGCAGAGCGTTCGTATCCCGTTCAATATCCTCCGTCCAAATCTGCAGCGCGACGTCGTGGCGATGTTGTTTCCGTCCGACAGCGCGGTCAACAGCGGCTGGCGCCATGTCGTCGCCGGCGGCAGCGGCATCGAAGGAGAGTCGCTCTGGAACATCGCGGAATGGTTCACGGGCAGCGGCGAGAACTACGCCGCCATCCGCGCCGCCAATCCGTCGCAAGGCCTCTCCACCCGCAAAGGTGACGTGATCCTCATCCCGAAGGAGCTTCTCGCTTCGGCATTCCGCCGCGGCGATATGGAGGAACGGTATGCACCGAAGACAGCCGCGGTTCGGAAATCGGAGGACGATCCGGAAGAGCGTACGAGCACGGATGCTCATGGTGCGGCAGCGGCGCTACCTGAAGCCGTGGCCCTGGGCGAATCCGCTCAGTCGTCGCTGACGCCTTCGCTGACTTACGATCGGACCGGTGCCGAACCGTTCGCTATCTACCGGCTGCAGAAAGGTGAAGCGCTCTATTCATCGGTGGCCATCCGCTTCACCGGACGCGTCTACGCGAAGGACGTCGGCGATGTGCTGGAGCGCATCGAGCGCTTCAACGGCATCGACGATGTGGCGCGGATTCCGATCGGCTATCGCGTGAAGATTCCGATGTCGCTGCTGCTGCCGGAGTACCTGCCAGCGGACGATCCCACCCGCGTCGCCAGCGAACAGTTGAAGCGCGAGAGCGAGATGCTTGCCGTACGCCCTCGGGCGAAGGGCCTGGCCGGTGTGCGCGTGATCCTCGACGCCGGCCACGGCGGACGCGACGCCGGTGCTACGTACGACGATGTCTGGGAATCGAACTACGTGTACGACGTGATGTGCCGTCTCAAGCGTCTCCTCGAAAAGAAGTCCGGCGCCACGGTGTCGGCGACGACGAAGTCGAAGGAAGCCGGCTACGCCATTCCCGACGGCGATGAGCTGGAAGAACAGACCGATCACATCATCCTGACGTCGCCGAAGTACGTGATCGGCGATCCGGCGGTCGGCGTGAACCTGCGCTGGTACCTCGCCAACTCGATCTTCCGGCGCGCCATGAAGCAGAGCGTGCCGAAGGAGAAGGTGGTCTTCCTTTCGATTCATGCAGACTCGCTCCATCCGTCGCTGCGCGGCGCGATGGCGTACATCCCCGGCCAGCGCTACGTGACCGGATCGTACGAGAAGAGCGACCAGGTTTATCTCGCGCGTGCCGAGGTGAGGGAGAGCCCGGTCGTGCGGCATTCGGAGAAGGAGTCCCTGGCTGCCGAAGGGCTGTCGCGCGATCTCGCGGAATCGATCATCGACGCGTTCGAGACCGACGACCTCAAAGTCCACCCGTTCCACCCGGTGCGCGACAACGTCGTCCGCGATGGACGCGAGTGGGTGCCCGCCGTGATCCGCTATAACCTCGTCCCCACCCGCGTCCTCCTCGAGATCTGCAACCTCGGCAACGAGAAAGACCGCGCGCTGATCAAGACGAAAAAGTACCGCCAGCACATCGCCGAAGCGATCTACGAGGGGCTGGTGAACTACTACAACGACCGCGACGACGCCCGCGCGGCGCCATCGATTGCCAGCGGGCGGTGAAGGCCGGCTTCCAGCGTCGAGCTCCGCATCGACGATGTGAGCGCGTCGATGTTAGGGAATGCGAACGACCCTTGGCGTGGCGCCATCACATTCACGCTGACCGATTCGGAAAATTTTACTCCGGACTCACAAATTTTGGGTCGGTGTCATCAAATGATTTGACTCGGTCAGCAAAAATTATGACTCGGGCATCAAATGATTTGACCGGGCATCAAAAGTTTTGACTCCGGCATCAAAACATTTGACTCGGCCATCAAAAGTTTTGACCCAGCCATCAAAAAATTTGATTCGGTCATCAAAAGTTTTGACTCAGGCATCAAGAGATTTGACTCCGTCATCAAAAGATTTGATCCAGCCATCAAAATATTTGACTCGGCCATCAAAACATTTGATCCCGTCATCAAAAGATTTGACTCGGTCATCAGAACATTTGATTCGGCCATCAAAAGATTTGACTCGGTCATCAAAAGATTTGATTCGGCCATCAAGAGTTTTGACTCGGCCATCAAAACATTTGACCCACTGATCAAATGATTTGACTCGGCCATCAAAAGTTTTGACCCACCCAACACATTTTGTGAGCCGAAAGCATCGATTTCGGAAGCATCGAGGTAAAACTTGCCGAATGCACCTTGCTGAGAGGGTCCGCGGCGGCGGCCAACAACCACCGAGGCGGGACGCCCCGGTGGCCGCGGTCGAGACGACCGCACTCCTCAGCAAAAGCGCCCAACTACGGCGTCGGGCACGTCGGCGTGACGTGAATCGTGATCGGCGGCGCGTCGACCGTTCCGTTTGTCGGCCCGGCATCCTTGCAGATCAGGAGGCCTGGCTGGCCGGGTACTGTGATCGTGTAGCTGCCGGAGGCGGGGATTCCGGGCAGGAGCGGGAAGACTGGTCCGCCGCCGGCGCCGAGGCCGATCTCCTGGCCGGCGTGGAAGACGTGGACGGGGAAGTCGGCGTCGTTGAGGAGCATCGTGATCGCGCCCGGCCCGGCTGCCGCGCTGATCGATTGCGTGTCGTACGACGGTCCGATGTTGGCGCTCGTGCACTGTCCGTGAAACGTGAGAGCTGACGGTCCGCAAGAGCCTCCGCCGCCGCACTGATTGCCGCCGACGACGGTGACCGTCCTTTCCTTGTTGCCTGCGCCGGGGAAGTAGAGCGAGAACTGCGTCGTCAACGTGACGTGCTCCTGCCGGCTTCCTTCCTTGGGCAGGATCGCAGGCGTGGCCGGCACGACGGGCTGATCGGAGTTGAGATTCACTCCTTTGTCGCTGGCCTTCCATGTCAGAGTCACGTTGCCGGCGCACTGGAGCGTGTCGGGCACGACGGTGAACTTCGAGATGGTCGGGTCGCACGCGGCTCCCGCGACGATCGCCAGCCCGGCAAGAAGCAGTTTGTTTCGCATGGCCTTATGGTACTGCCTCCTCGTGGCGCCCGATTGGCGAACCCGCGCATATAATCGCCCGCCGCTATGCCCCGCTCTTTTGAAGGCGATCACAACGCCGAAGGTCTTCGCTTCGCTGTGATTGCCAGCCGGTTCAACGACGAGATCGTCGACGGACTGCTGCGTGGCGCGCTCGAATGCCTTGCCCGGCACGGCGCGGCGGACGACGACATCAGCGTCTACCGCGTTCCCGGCGCGTTCGAGATTCCGACGCTGGCGCGCATGCTCATCGATCGCGGCGCCATCGACGCCGTCATCACCCTCGGATGCCTTCTGCGCGGCGACACGCCTCACTTCGATTTCATCTCCGCACAGGTCACGAACGAGCTCTCGCACGTCGCCATCAAGACTCGCTTTCCGGTCGCCTTCGGTGTCATCACGTGCAACACACGCGAGCAGGCCGAGGAGCGATCATCGCCGGGCAACGGAAATAAAGGTTGGGAAGCCGCGTTGGCAGCGGTCGAGATGGCAAACCTGTGGCGCGAGCTCAACAGCGGTGAATTCTGATGGGCGCGCGAAGAAAGGCCCGCGAGCTGGTGCTGCAGATGCTCTACCAGCACGACATGTCCGGGAACGCGCCCGACATGATCGTCGACACGTTCGACGATCTGCAGAAGTCGAAGCCGAACACGCGCGACTTCGCCACGAAAATCTTCCGCGGCACGGTCGACAACCTGTCCGAGATCGACGGCATGATCCAGGCCCAGGCCGACAACTGGCGCCTCTCGCGGATGGCCGTCGTCGACCGCAACATCATCCGGATGTCGATCTACGAGTTTCTCCACGAGAGCAGCACACCGAAGCTGGTCGTCATCGATGAGGCCATCGAGATCGCGAAGAAGTTCGGAACGGAGAAGTCCTCGCAGTTCATCAATGGCATCCTCGACGGGATACTGAAACGCTACAATCTCGCGTCGTGAGTGAAAGGCAGAAAGCCTCCGGAAGGCAGAAGGCAGAAAGCAAAAGGCAGAAGGGTGCCGCCTTTCCACTTTTGCCTTCTGCCTTCTGCCTTCTGCCTTTCAGAGGGGGCCCTTCGTGAGTCTTCTCGGCCGCCTCGAAGACCTTTCCCTCACCGACATCGTTCAGATCGTCTATCTCAGCCGGCGCACCGGCGTGCTCGAGATCGTCGATGAGCATGGGCGGCACACGGTGTTGTTCCGGCAGGGACTGGTGGTCAATGCCTCGTCGCCCGAGCATCCCGATCTTGCTTCATACCTCGCCGCGAAAGGCCTGGTACCCGAGGCCGCTGTGCCGGGTCTGCGGCAAATGGAGGAGAAGGGCATCCCGTGTGGCACGGCTGCAATCGAGATGAACTTCATCTCCGCCTCCGATCTCGCGGCCGCCGTTCACGAGCGGATCGTGAGCGTCGTCGCGCCGCTGCTGCAGAGCCGGGAGGGGGAGTTCAACTTCATCCTCAGCGACCACGTCGGGCCGCTCGACGTCGAGTACGACGCGGACGCGATCTTCAAGGAAGGCGGTTTCCCTCCTCAGAAAATCGTTAGCACTGCCGATGGCGAGAAGCTGAAGCCGCTGCGCGGACTCGAGGAGTCGATGAAAGTCGGCAAAGCGCTGTTGCGCTCGTCCTCTCCGGAAACTCCCGTTTCGTCGCTCGACCTCGGTCTCGGTCAGGCAAAACCACCGGCGCTCTCCGCGGTCATCGAGGACAACGTTCTTCCCTTTCCAACGCCGGAGGAGAGGGAAGACGCGACGTTCGCGCCGGTGCCCGACGACGAGCCTTTCCCTGAGGTCACGCCGGCGCCGGAATTGAAACCAGCACCCGAACTGAAACCAGCACCCGAGCCCGAAGAACCGAAGCTGCGGCCGGTTCCGCCGGAACCGGCACCCGCATCGCGGGCATCGCAGTTCAAAGTCGCAGGCGGTCTGATCGAGATCGAGTCGCCCGACGCCACCTATCGCAACGTCGTCCTCTTCGAGCGCAACCCGCTCATCCGCGTCGCGGCACGCCGTGCGTTCGGCAGGAATGGCGTGAAGATCGCGCAGTTTGGATCGCTCGATGATGCACGCACCGCGATCGGCGACTACATCCGGGCGAACACGTTCTTCGTCACGTTTCTCGAATTGAACGCGGACGCCGAAGTGCTGATGCAGCAACTCAAACGAAAGAACCCGCGGCTGCCGGTGGTGCTCATCGACGCCGAGGCGGATCTACGGCGGCGGCACGATCTGTTGCGCAAGGGTGCCGATCTCTATCTCACGAAACCCTCGGCTGCGCGCCTCCAGCCAGGCTTGGCCGAGGAGGAGCTCAGCCTCTTCGCCGATGAGCTGGTGCTCTTTGCCGAGCGCGCCTTCCAGCAGTGGGAACAGTTCACCGGCGGCCTCGATCCCGATGCCGGAAAGCGTTTCTACGAGACGGCCGAGAAAGAAAGCGTCGACCGCAGTTTCGGCATTCTCAAGCAACTCATCAACGAGCTATCGAATCCGAACGACATCGGCGAGGTGTCGGCGACGATTCTTCGTCTTTCCGCGGAGTATCTCGACCGCGGAGCGATCTTCATCGCCGGCGATCACATGTTCACGGGCGTGGCTGGATTCGGTCCGACCGATGGCGGGGACGATATGACGAAGCGGATCAAGTCGCTGCGGCTCCCGCGCGCGGTGCCGTCGATCCTGAGCGATGTGGCGTCGTCAGGCGAGGCACACCGCGGCAAGATGCGGCGCACTCCTGCCAACGTGGAGTTGATCAACTCCCTCGGCGGTCTTCTTCCCTCCGAGGTGGTGGCACTACCGATCATGCACGCGAAACGAACGATTGGTATTCTGTACGGCGACAACGCGGCGCACCGCGCACCGATCGATGCCATGACAGGGCTGGAGATTTTCCTTTCACAAGCCGGATACGCATTCGGAAATGCCGTGTTCGCGGCGGAGAAGGCAGGCCGTTGAAAGTACTCGTCGTCGAAGACTCGAGCTCCATGCGTGCCTACCTCACCACGATCATCGAGGGTGGGACGGAAGCGTACGACCTGGAGATCGTCGAAGCAGCCAGCGGATTCGAAGCGCTGAAGACGCTGCCGCATCACAAGTTCGACGCCATCCTCACCGACATCAACATGCCCGACATCAATGGCCTCGAGCTGGTCTCGTTCCTCAAGAACCATCCCGTCCACCGCTCGATCCCAATCATGGTGATCTCCACCGAGTCGCGCGATGAAGACCGCAAACGCGCGGCCGCGCTGGGCGCCGAGGAGTATCTGGTCAAGCCGTTCCAAGCCTCGGAGCTGATCGAAAAGCTGCGCCGGTTGCTGAAGGTGGCGTAGGGACGATCAGCGCGCCAGCATCCGCTCGTACAACTCCATCCTGGCGTTCTGTTCACCGTCCAGCGACAACTCTTCGGCAAGCGCCAGGCTGCTTCGGGACAATCGGAGCGCGAACTCGTCGTTTGCGAAGATTCGCTCGATGTTGGCGATCCAGCCGGTTTTTCTTGGTCAAGGGTAGGGAATTCCTCAAAAGCGTCACTCCTATTCTAGAAGCACAGCGTAAGGAGATGGCGATGCGAAAAACCCAAAACGTGATTGTTTGTACTCCGAAGTCTCTTCCCGACCACAAGATCGTCGATGCAGCGGCCGTAGCAGTGCGTATCAATCCGGCGAATCAACCGGCCAGTCACTTGATGGCTCAGGCGCTCGCGGGTGCACCACCCACTCCGGCCCGGATAGCGCTTCTCGTAGCAAAGCGGTGGCCTTCAGCGGGTGTCCACCTCACAGTCGGGTTTCTCGATAACCCCGCGTCGGACCTGCGAAAGCGCATTCTGCTGCACATGAACGCGTGGGCAAAAACAGCAAACGTCAAGTTCACAGAAACGAAGACAGATCCTCAGGTACGGATCAGCCGTCTCGATGCGCCTCCCGAAATGTCGGGTTACTGGTCGTATGTCGGCACCGAGATCCTCAGCATCGAGAAGGATCAACCGACTCTGAATCTCGAGGGATTTACGATGCAAACCTCGGAAGGAGAGTTCCACCGCGTCGTCCGGCATGAGACGGGCCACACTCTTGGCTTTCCTCACGAGCACATGCGCAAGGAGCTCGTCAACCTGATCGACGCCAAGAAAGCAATCGCGTATTTTGGCGCGACGCAGGGTTGGTCGGAAGCGGAGGTTCGGCAACAGGTCCTGACTCCTCTCGAAGAAGCGTCGCTGCTGGGCACTGCGCATGCGGACCCGCGTTCCATCATGTGCTACCAGATTCCGGGGACGATCACGAAAAGCGGGCAGCCGATCATCGGTGGTCTCGACATCGACAAGTTTGATTTCGCCTTCGCGGGATCGGTCTACCCGAAGTCGGTCGCAAAGGGTGCAGCTCTTCGTGTCCGGCCGCACGACTTGAAGCGGCCAACTTCGAAGAAATCAAACCTCCGGAAGTAGCGACAGCATCACCAACTCATCCGCCACCAGCCAAATCTTTCGGATGCAGCCATCCCCGAGGTAGCTGACGATGGAGGTTTCGACGTAGACGCTCCTTTTCATCGCGAACCTACTTTACCCACACTCCGGGTCGGGCCGTCCTGAACCGCTACAATGGCGCCCGAATGTCCAAAGAAGACGACCGGGCGCTGAACGAGTTCACGGGCGAGGCGGAAGAGCTGCTGGATACGCTCTCGCGCGACCTCGTCGAGCTCGAGGCGCAGGGGCGCGACGTCCGGCCTGAGGTCATCAACAAGATCTTCCGCGAGGTGCACTCGCTCAAGGGGCTGGCGGGCATGCTCGGCTTCGGCGAGATCTCCGAGCTTTCGCACACGCTCGAGGACATGCTCGACCGCCTGCGGATGGGCAAGATCGAGATCACCCGCGATCTGATCGACCTTCTCTACGATGCCGTCGATTCCCTGAACCGGCTGGTCATCGCTATCAACGATCCTGCGGTGAGCGGGCTGATCGACATCACGGGCCTGACGCGGCGCATCCATCACGTCGTCAGCAGCCAGCCGCAGAAGGCGCACGACGATCCGTTCGCCGATCTCACGCTCGACGAGCAGACGAAGAAGTCGTTGACCGAGTACGAGGAGCATCGTCTCGTCGAGAACGTCCGCGGCCGCAAGCACATCCTCGCGGTCGAGGTCCGGTTCGACTTCTCCGATTTCGATGAGAAGTTGCGCGCGCTGACGGAGTTGCTCAGCCAGTCGGGCGAAGTCATCTCCACGTTGCCTGCGATCGACAGCAGCGGCGGCGCGGGCATTGCCTTCCGCCTGCTCTACGGCTCGACGATGAATGTAGCCGAGGTGGCGGCGCTCGTTCCGGAGGGGAGCGTCACCTCGTTGCGAATTGCGGAGCCGGCTGGCAGCGCGGAAAGCGTAGATGCAGCAGCGCCCATCGACGTGCCGGAAGAGGATCTGTCGCTTCGTTCGATCTCGCAGACCGTGCGCGTCGACATCAGCAAACTCGATCACGTCATGAACATCGTCGGGGAGCTGATCATCGAGAAGACGCAGCTCGATACGCTCACGCGCTCGCTGCATCAGGGAGAAGCGCTGCAACAGGCCCGGCTTACGGCGCACGAGCTGACCAAGATCGCGCGGAACTTCGACCGCAAGCTCAACGAGTTGCAGAAATCGGTCATCGAGACGCGCATGGTGCCGGTCGGGCAGATCTACGCGAAGCTCTCCCGTACGGTCCGGAAGGTGGCGCGCGAGCTGAACAAAGAGATCGAGCTGGTGCTGCGCGGCGAAGACACGGAGCTCGACAAGGTGATGGTCGAGGAGCTGACCGATCCGCTCATGCACATCATCCGCAATGCGCTGGACCACGGGATCGAGTCAGCCGAAGAGCGGGTGAAGGCGGGAAAGAACCCGATCGGCCGGATCACACTCAACGCCTACCAGCAGGGCAACTCCGTCGTTCTCGATGTCACCGACGACGGACGCGGGATCGATCCCGAGAATGTTCGCAAGGCGGGTATCAAGCGGAATCTGATCGCCCAGCACGACCCCTTCGATCAGGTGCGAGCCTACGAAATGCTCTTCACGCCCGGCTTCTCGACCGCATCCGCGGTCAGCGAGATTTCAGGACGCGGCGTCGGTCTCGATGTCGTGAAGAAGAACCTGCAGGAGCTGAAAGGAACGATCGACATCCGTTCGGTTCCGGGCGAAGGGTCGACGTTCCGGATCATGCTTCCGATCACGCTGGCGATCATTCAGGCGCTGGTCGTGCGCGCGGGCGGCGAGCAGTTCGCCATTCCGCTGACGTCAGTCGAGGAGTCGCTGCGCATCTACTCGCGGGATATTCGCACGGTGGAGCGCCGCGAAGTTTTCACGCTGCGCGATTTCACCCTCCCC
The DNA here is from genome assembly GCA_017883205.1 of Thermoanaerobaculia bacterium. Taxonomy (GTDB): domain Bacteria; phylum Acidobacteriota; class Thermoanaerobaculia; order Gp7-AA8; family Gp7-AA8; genus JADGNZ01. The sequence continues at coordinate 39,750 of JADGNZ010000008.1, forward strand.
CTCCTCCGCCTCGCCGACGCCTTCCACCTCGGCCACGAGCGCGACGAGAATCCCGACTCGAAATGGTTCGTCGTCGTGACGCGCTCCGGGGAGAAGGTGGCCGGCATCCTCGTCGACGCGTTGGTGCGTCAACAGGAGGTGGTGATCAAGTCGATCGGCGAGCGTTTGAAGACGATCCCGGGCATTGCCGGAGCAACCGAAGTCGGCGAAGGAGAGATCGTGCTGGTGATCGATGTCGGCACGCTGATCGAGCAGTTCGGAGGCAAAGCGCGGGAGATGCGCGCGGCGGTAGCGTGGGTGTCGTGAAGCAGTGATTAGTGATCCATGTTCGAACAATTCTTCGGCTTCACCACCAAGCCCTTCGGCAAGACGCCCGATCCGGGATTTCTGTATGAAAGCCCGCAGCATGGCGAGGCGCTGGCTCGTCTGGAGTATGCGGTGGAGGAGAAAGAGCTCTCACTGCTGGTGGGTGACATCGGATCGGGGAAGACCACTCTTTCGCGCGCTCTGATCGACCGGATCGGCGAAGCGCGTCCGGTGATTCTGCTGATCAATCCGCGCCTGACGCCGGTGCAGCTTCTCCGCTCGATCGCTTCAGGCCTCGGCATCCAGCCCGCGCGCTACCGGAACGAGCTGCTCGACCAGATTCACGCCAAACTGTTCGAGCTTTACGAGTCCCGACGCGAGCCGGTGCTGATCATCGACGAGGCGCAGCTCATCCCGTCGAAGGCAACCTTCGACGAGATCCGCCTGCTGACGAACTTTCAGCTCGATGACCAGAACCTCCTGTCGGTGCTCCTCATCGGGCAACCGGAATTGGAAGTACGCCTCGAGCGCGCACACTACGCGCCGCTCCGCCAACGCATCGGGATGCGCTATCGCCTCGGCCCCCTGTCGATCGAGGAAACGACGCGCTACGTCGAGCACCGAATTCGCGTGGCCGGCGGCGCGCGCAATCCGTTCACCGAGGATGCCGTGAGGGCCATGCACGCCGTGAGCGGCGGCATCCCGCGTGTGATCAACACGCTCGCGACCACCGCCCTGCTCGATGCCTTCGGAGACGACGCCCCGACGATCGATGCGCCGCGCATCGCCGCCGCCGCCCGAGAACACCGCCTTCGCGAGGCGCCTCCTCTGAATGGAGATAGGATCGAGCAACCACATGGTTGATCTGGTGAAGCTGCGGAAGAAGGCGAAGGGCGCGCGAGCGGCGGCGGAGACGCCGGCTGTCGGGAGTCGGGTGTCGGAGAAAGAATCGGCGTCGGCTGTCGGGAGTCGGGAGTCGGAGGAGACTCCGGTACTCGAACCCTCCACATTGTCTCAATCCGCAAAGCCGACGATCGAACAGCCAGCTCCGACCCCCGACCCCCGACGCACGACCCCCGCGGACGACAAACTTGCGCGATTCCGCGAGGAAGCTGGCAGGAGACGCGAAGGCTTCATCGAAGAAGAGGCCGCAACCAGCGCCGGCGATCAGGTGGAACTGCTCACATTTGTGCTTGCCGGCGAGCAGTACGCGGTATCGATCGATCACATCGTCGAGATCGTGACGCCGCGCCCGGCCACGCACATTCCGAACGCCGACCGGTCGATCGTCGGGATCATGTCGCTCCGAGGCACGATCGTGACCGTCGTCGACGTCCGGCAGAAACTGGGACATCCTCCTCGGCCCGGAAGTAGTGACACACGAACGATTGTTGCCGAGCGCAACGGAGAGACTCTCGGGTTCGAAGTCGATCGCGTTTTGCGCGTGCTCAAAGTCGGGACAACGGCGATCGAACCGCACCCGGTCGTCCATGCCAGCGAGCTAAGCGAAGCCATTCGCGGTGTCTTCCGGCACGCGAATGCGTTGACGATCCTCCTCGATTTGGACAAGCTACTGGCCTGACTTGAGATCATGGAACTTACATGCAAGCAATGTGGCGCGAGATTCCGCGCGGCGATCCCCGAGCCGTTGACACGCCCGGTACGTCTGGCTTGTCCTTCGTGCAGCAACCAGATGGTGCTCAAGCCGGCGTCCGAGACAGCGTCGGCAACGGCATCTACAGACAACCCGCGGCCACACAGCACCCCGGCCCATACGGCGCGCCGGCGCATTGCCGTCATCGCCGACGAGCCGCGCCCCTTCCGAGCGTTTCTGGCTGAGCATCTGCGCCGGCTCGGCTTCGATGTGACGACGTTTGAAGGCGGCGAGCAGGCCTTCGACTTCGTGCGCCGCTCCCGCGCCGACCTCGCTATTGTCAACGTCTACCTCAAGGGCAGACTCGGCGTCGAAGTGACGGAAGACATCCGCGCCGATCCCGCGCTGGAGCACACGCGAGTCATCTTGATCGGGGCTCTCTTCCGCGCCAACCGCTTCCGCGCCAATCCGACGAATCTTTACGGCGCCGACGAGTACATCGAAGAGCAGATTCCTGAGCGAGAGTTCCGGCAGATCATCCGCAAACTCTTCCCGCAGGTCGGCCACACCGAGGAGCTACCGGTCGAGCCGAAGGAATACGACGAAGCGCGGCGCCTGGCCCGGCTCATCCTCAGCGACATCGTGATCTACCACCCGGCGAAAGTAGAGGCCGGAATCCGCGACGACAACTTCTTCGAGGTGCTAAAGAACGAGATCGCCGAAGGCCGCGACTACTACGACTCGCGCGTCCCGTTGCGGGTCCGCCAGGACTCGGAGATTTTCTCCGAGACCCTGCAGTTGTTCGTGCGGATGAAGAGGGAAGAAGCTGGCCGTTTGATGACGGGGACGGAACGATGAGGTCGCGAGGATCTGAGGTTGCGCGGTCTCGGAGTAAGGCAGCGAAACACCGCGCGACCGCGCGACCGCGAGACTGCGAGACCGCAACATGAACGCCGATCCCCAACTCCTCGAACAGGCCCGCTCGTCCGATGCCGACGCGCGGCAGAAAGCGGCCTATCTCGTCGCGCACATGGTCGACGAGCGGAACTATCCGCTGATGTTCGAGCTCCTCGGCGACAAGGATTGGCGCGTCCGTAAGACCATCGTCGACGGCCTGCTGCACGATCTGCAGCCCGAGGTCGTCACAGGTCTGCTCGATGCGTTGGCGGATGCCGAGAACGCAGGCAAGCGCAACTCCGCAACCGAAGCGCTGGTCAGGATTGGCGAACCTGCGATCAGGCCGATCGTCGACCGTCTGCGCATCGAGAAAGACGTCGACGTCCGCTTGTCGCTCGTCAATCTCCTCGGCGACCTTCGCAGCAGCGACGCTTTCGACATCCTCGTCGAGTCTCTGGAAGGAGAGCCCGACATCAACGTCTCTTCGTCGATCGTCTCCTCCCTCGGCAAGTACCGTGATGCCGCGGCGTTGCCTCATCTCATGCGCGTTTTGAAGCGCGAAGATCTGTGGCTCAAGTTTCACGCCGTGGAAGCGTTTGGCGAGATCGGCGATCGGGCCGCGCTGCCCGCGATCATGCCGCTCTACGCGGAGAAGTCGCTTCGCAAACCGGTGCTGGAAGCGATCGGCAAGATTGCCGATGTCGGCACGGTCTCGTTTCTCCTGCGGATCATCGCGTCCGAGGAAAGGCTGAACCTGACGGCGTTGCGAGCGCTCGTGAGGATTGCTGAGGCGAGCAAACCGAAGATCGTGGAACAGGCGGAACGAACGCTGATTCAGCGCAAGTTCCGCGAGTCCTTCCCGGAGTCGAAGATTGGTCCGCTCATCGATCACCTGCACGCTACCCCGAAGCGCGACGTCCGCTCGTTCATCATCAAATTCCTGGGATGGTCCGGCGACATGCGGGCGCTGCCGGTGCTGATGAACTGCCTGCAGCATCCCGACTCCGCCGAGACGGCTGCTCAAGCTCTGACCGACTTCGGCGACGGTGCCGTACCGGCCGTTCTGGAAATGCTTCGCACCGCGGAAGAGGACGAGATCATCGCGCTGCTGTTGCGCGTGCTGAACGTCATCGGCGGCCGCGACGCCGGTCCGAACATCCTCCCGCTCCTCGATCACGAAAACGCTCTGATCCGCCGCCTGGCGATCGAAACGCTGGGCGAGATCACTGACCCGCGCTCGATCGACTACCTGCTCGCGAAGCTCGACGACACCGACGTGGCGTCGCAGCAGGCCGCGGTCAACGCCATCTCCGGTCTCGTCGCCGCCTATCCGGAGAAAAAAGGCGAAGTCCTGACCAGGATACGCAGGCTGCTGCAGGCGCCCTCGGTCCCCATGAAACTCAACTCTCTCTCCGTGTTCGTCAACATCCAGGGAGACGGGTATCACGACGAATTGCTCCTGGCCTCGAAGGACAGCGATCCCGTAATCCGGCAGAAGGCCATCTCACTGATGGGGAAGTTCAGCGAAGAACGGTTCGGCGATCAGCTCGTGCTTTCGCTGACCGACGAAGCAACGGCGGTGCGTCTCGCGGCGATCAACGCCATCGTCCGGCATCTCCCCGCGCAAGGCCTCGATCCGTTGATCAGCGCTTTGGAAGACTCCGACATCTGGATTCGTACTTCTGCCGCGCAGGCGCTCGGCGAATACCGGCATCCGGATGCCTTGCAGCCGCTCATGCACCATCTCGCGTACGACCTTCCACCCGTCCGCATCGCCGCGATCGAGGCGCTCGGCAAGTCGGGGGACGAGCGTGTGAAGGACGTGCTCTTCAACTGCGCTCACGAATCCGATCTCGAGATTCGCCGCGCCGCCATCCTCGCGCTGGGACGCGTGCCCGGTGACGAGGTCTTCGACTACCTGATGTTCGCGACGACGGATGACGATTGGCGTGTGCGCGCCGCGGCCGTGACCTCGGTTGCCGTTCGCGGCGATCTCACCGCGCTGCCGGCACTGCATGTGGCGCTGCAGGATCCGGATACCTACGTGCAGCAGTCCGCCGTCATGGCGCTCGACAAACTGCCGGATCGTTCGTCGTTTCCGCATCTGTTCCGAGCCCTGGAGAACAGCGCCATTCTCGACGAGGTCTCGGATCTCTTTGTCCGACACAAACAGTTCTACCGCGATCTTCTGGAGGAGGCGTGGCGCACGGCCGACAGCCGGCGCGAGGTGGTGATCGCGGCGATTCTGCAGGCAATGAAGGGGTAGTGAAGCAGAGATCAGAGACTAGAGATCCGAGATCAGGAGAAGCAGTCGGTTTCCGATCTCTCGGCTCTGATCTCTGGAGTGAGAGAGAAGCAGTGATCAGAGACCAGGGATCAGAGATCAGGGTCAGGACAGCGTGTCGTCCTCAATCTCTGATCGCTTGTCTCCGATCACTTAGCAATGAGCATAGAGAAGTGATTGGAGACCAGAGATCCGGCTCGATGACGTGCATTCCTGATCTCTGATCTCTAGTCCCTGATCTCTGGTGTCCCATGTCCACATTCAATCTGTCCCTGAATCACCATCTCGATCTGCCGGACGACGTGTTCAGGCTGATGCGGGATCAGATTTACAAGCGGACAGGAATGTGGTTCTCCGACAACTCGAAGTACCTGCTGCAGAAGCGGCTCTCGCCTCGCGCCAAGGAGTTGAACTTCGACTCGTTCCAGAAGTACTTTTACTTTCTACAGTACGACCCGCGCGCCGAAGCCGAGTTCGACCAGATCTACGACCTCGTCACGACGAATGAGACCTATTTCTTTCGCGAGCCCGCGCAGCTCGCTGCGTTCGCTGAGGAGATCGTTCCCGAGATCCTCAGCCGCAAGACCGTGAAGAAGATCCGCATCTGGTCTGCTGGTTGTTCCTCCGGCGAAGAACCGTATTCGATCGCCATGCTGCTGTCGGAAGCCGGACACTACGACCACGCCGTCTTCGAGATCTTCGCCAGCGACATCAACCAGCAGGTGCTGGCCAAGGCGCGGCGCGGGCACTATCGCGAGAGCGCGTTCCGGGCCACGGAGATCCCGCTGCGCGACAAGTACTTCAGCCCCAACCTCGACGGATCGTGGCGGCTGCACGACGACATCCGCAACCGCGTTTCCTTCGGCCGCCTCAACCTCTACGACGAAGCGCGCGTCTCACTCCTCGGCCACCTCGACATCATCTTCTGCCGCAACGTCATCATCTATTTCGACGACGTCTCGAAGAAGGTGGTCGTCACGAACTTCTACAACCGGCTCGCCGAGTCCGGCTACCTCCTTCTCGGCCACAGCGAGTCGCTCATTTCTCTCTCCACGCAATTCAAACTGCGCCACCTGAAAAACGACATGGTTTACCAGAAGTAACGCGCTGGTAGGATGCCCGCCCGAATGCCCCTCCGTGCCCTCGTCATCGACGACTCCGCCTACAACCGCGTGACGATCTCGCGGATGCTCGAGTCGTCACCGAAGATCAAGGTCGTAGCCACCGCCGTCAACGGTGAAGACGGGATCAAGCAGGTGATGAAGCACAAGCCTGACGTGATCACGCTCGATCTCGAGATGCCGGTCATGGACGGCTTCGCGTTTCTGCGCTGGCTGATGGCAAATATCCCGACGGCGGTCATCGCCGTGTCGTCGCGATCGAGCGACCGGAGCGTCTTCAAGGCTCTCGACCTCGGCGCGATTGACTTCATCGGCAAGCCAGGCGGACGCGTTTCGCCGCGGCTCGAGGAGATCGAGCGCGATCTCGTTGCCAAAGTGCTGCAGGTTGCCGACATCCGCATGGAGAATCTGCGGCGACGGATCGTCGAGGAGGAACATCTCGAACCGCAGGACACAGGTCCGTCAGCCGTTTGCGAGGGCGGGATCGAGCTCGTCGCCATCGGCTGCTCCACGGGCGGCCCGCCGGCGCTGCAGCATGTTTTTCAATCGCTGCCGCTGCTGCCGATTCCGATCGTCGTCGCGCAGCACATGCCCCCGGCCTTCACCCGTCTCTTCGCTGAGCGCGTCAACAAGCTCACCAGCTATACCGTGAAAGAGGCCGACGACGGCGAGAAGATCGAGAACGGGACGGTCTACATCGCACCCGGCGGCATGCAGATGGAAGTGCGCCGGAACGCGGACGGGCTGCTCCTACGGACGTTTCCCGCAAAGCTCGCCGACGTCTACGCGCCATCCGTCGACCGGCTTCTCATCTCCGCCAGCGACGCCTGCGGTGAGCGCCTCGTGGCCATCATCATGACCGGCATGGGCGACGATGGCGCGCAAGCCATCCGCCGCGTCCGCGAGCGAGGCGGCAAGACGATCGCCGAATCCGCCCAAAGCGCCATCATCTTCGGCATGCCGAACGAAGCAATCAAGACCGGGTGCGTCGATCAAGTGCTCCCGCTCGGCGAGATCCCGCGGGCGATTCACCGTTTGTGCAGCGGGGGCGACCTCAGCGCCGGTAAAGCTGGTTGACGGCCAATCGTCAGGTGCACACCGGCGGCAATTCGCGCCAGTATCCGGTCTCGCGCTCGAACGCGCTGGCGGCACGGAACAGGGCGCGCTCGGAAAACCGAGGCCCCATGATCTGCAACGACAGCGGCAGCTTCCCGCGCCAAAAACCGGAGGGGACCGCGATGGCCGGGATGCCGACGAGGTTCGCGGGGGCGGTGAAAATGTCGCTCAGGTACATCGCCAGTGGATCGTCGGTCTTTGCGCCGATGGCGAATGCCGCCTCGGGAGTCGTCGGCGTCAAAAGGTAATCGAAGCGGGCAAACGCGGCGTCGAAATCGGCGCGCAGCCTCGCTCGCACGGCCTGGGCGCGGCCGTAGTAAGCATCGTAGTAGCCGGACGAAAGGGCGAAGGTGCCGAGCATGATCCGACGCTTCACCTCGTCGCCGAAACCTTCGCCGCGTGACTCGAAGTAGACCTCGCGAATCGTCTTCGCGCGCGCGCTGCGATGTCCGTAGCGGATGCCGTCGAACCGCGAAAGATTCGCGCTCGCCTCGGCGTTCGCCACGATGTAGTAGACGGCGATGGCGTAGCCGATGGTCGGAACACTGACCTCTTCGATGACCGCGCCAGCGCCGCGAAGTACGGCCAGAGCGTCGTCGAAATTGGCGCGCACCTCTCCTTCCAGTTGCGAGACCGCTTCCCGAACGACGCCGAAGCGCAGCCCTCGAATGCCGGCGTCGAGATCCGCGGCGTAGTCATCGACTGGCGCGAATGACGACGTCGAATCGAGCGGATCGGGCCCGGCGATCACGCCGAGGAGCTCGGCGCACTCGCGGACGGTCTTGGTCAGGATCCCGATCTGATCGACACTCGATCCAAACGCCACCAAGCCGTTCCGGCTTATGCGGCCGTAGGTCGGTTTCAGTCCGACCACACCGCAGAGCGCCGCAGGCTGACGCACGGAGCCGCCGGTCTCTGAGCCGAGAGCAGCGGGCACCATCCGCGCGGCCACGGCGACTGCCGAGCCGCCCGACGATCCACCTGGCACGCGAGTCGGATCCCACGGATTTCGAGCCGTGCCGAACGCGGAATGCTCGGTCGACGATCCCATCGCGAACTCGTCGAGATTGGTTTTGCCGACGATGCTGCAGCCGGACTGGCGCAACCGCGCCACGGCCGTCGCGTCGAACGGCGAGACGAACGACCCGAGAATCCGCGACGCGCACGTCGTCGGCATACCGGTGGTGACGATGTTGTCCTTCACCGCGACCGGCATTCCACCGGCGGCATCACGGGCAACATGCAGAAACGCGTTCAGCGCGGGGTTGCGCTCGTCGATGGCGCAGAGCGAGGCGTCGACAAGTTCACGCGCGGTGGCCGCAGTCTTCGCCTCGTGCCACGGAAGGTTAAGAAGCTCACTCACCGATCACCTTCGGAACGATGAAGTGCCCGTCGGCGCTGAACGCGGGAGCGTTCGACGCCACTGCCGCACGATCGACGGATGGCCGCGGCACGTCGTCGCGCAGCGGTGTGGCCTCGGCGGACGAACCGCTGTCGAATCCGGCGACGTCCACCTCGCGAAGTTGGTCGATGTACGAGAGGATCTTCGTCATCTCGCCGGCCATCCGGTCCAGACCGGCGTCATCGAATTCGAGATGGGCCAGGCCGGCGATACGCTTTGCTTCGTCGCGGTCGATCTTCATCGGGCGCGAAGTGTATCGCGACGCTGCGCTACATCGTGGCACGCGCGAAGTCGCTCTCCGACTTCGCCGAGAGAATCGCATCAATCTGTTGCGGACTTAGGGGCGGAGCCTGCTGTTTTTCTCTTTGGCCGCCCAACTCGATCTGCAGATCGTTTCCGTTCTTGAACGAACTTCGGCGCTTTACCAGAGCCAACGGCACGTTTTCCTTCGCAAGCACAGCCACTACCAAGCGAGCCATGTTGAATGGAACCTTCGACCCGAGAAAGAGAACGTTCGTGCGGAAGGTGTCTCCGGCCGGCGCCTCGGAGATGATGACCCGAAATCCGGCGCGCTCGAGTTGCGAACGGATCGCATCCAGATGCGGTGCGATGTCGGCTCGGCGAAAAAGCATGAAGTCGTAGTTCGAGGCAAGGCGCACCCACATCTCCCCGCCATCATCACCGGGGATTCTCGTCCGGATGTTATAGGCAGGGAGAGAGTTGAAGCGGAATCGTTCATGAACTCGAGTAAAGAATCCTGTGTGGGCCTGAAGGCTGACATGGCCGCTGAGTCGCGGGCTCCACGGGATCGGACAGAAATAGTCTTGGCCTAGCTGGCGTGTTTCCGTTCCTCTTAGCGGCACGGTGGTGGTGTCGGTGATGTAACGCAGATCGTACCGGTCGTCTCCCAGCCGGACATAGACCTCGGTATCCGCAGAATCATCAAGCTTTCCCATCCGCACAGACTCGATGATCAAGCGCGCAGTGGTCACTTCATCAGCGAATGCGGAACTGATCAGCTCAAAGGACGGTGGGTGAAGCTCAGAATCGCTCACGGGAGTGGCGACGGCGCCGACGGTAGTTCCTTCGAGGTTGATATCGAGATCCTCGAAGTTCCCGGACCATCGGCGGTAATGCAGCCGGTAAGGTCGATAGGTAGAAGCGTGATAGATCTTCGCGTCAAGATCGCCAGTCACCAGAAGCGGCATGAACTCGCGCATCGACATTACAGCGTAGAAGTCGCCGGTCGAATTCACGGCGTAAAGGCGATCCAGCTTGACCTCATATCCCACGGCGGAGACTGCTCCCGTCGGCTCCTTCACCTCCACATGCCCTCCGACAACATAGTCACCGGCCGTGAGCCGGAAGAGGACTACCACGAACGCGGCGCAGAACATGAAGTAGACGATCGCGCGCACCCAGGCAGGTGCCGTCTCTCTGAGTTTGTCGATTTGTTGTTCAAGGAACCTGATAGCACCCGCACGCGAAGCGTTGAGGCCACTCGCAGACTCCGTCTGTTGGTTTTCGGACATGATGTCCTCCGAGTCTCAAATTGTCGTGAAGGGCTGGTCACTGAATCAAGACGGACGCATTCTCGATATTCGCATCGACAAGCCGCGGCGGTGCCTAGGTGCTGGTCACCAAAGGTTCGCTTGCCTCAGAAGTGGTTGATTCGCGAACGAACCTTGGTGATTGTCGTTACCGCGCGATGCTCGCTCGACGTCCCGGTCCTGCAGAGGAAGGGCTTCGTGCGGCTCCTCGGTTGGTCTAGGAGAAATCGGCTAAGAGCGGCGGCTGACTAAGACTAAGAGGGCTATTGCTCTCTCACCTTGTCGAGGATCTCGCGCTCGGTCGGGAAACGGCCTTCCTCCTTCTTCGAGAAGATGGCTTTGCCGTCAATCGAGACGACAAAGATTCCGCCGCTGCCGCGGACGACCTCGCTGTCGATCCCGAATTCCCGTTTGATCTCAGCCACCAGACTGGAGGCTCGTGGGAGGTAGTTTCAAACGCCGCAGTAATCGATTCGAATGTGCATGGTTTTCGAGAGATCAGAGACAAGAGGTCAGAGATCAGGGCTTCTTGTCTCTGATCTCTGGTTCCTGATCTCTGCTTAAATCGTCTTCACCAGGATCGCGGTCACGTTATCCAGCCCGCCACGTTCGTTGGCGGTATCGATCAGGTCGCGGCAAGCCTTTTCGAGGTCGTCGGCGTTGCCGGTCACGAGCTTGAGAATCTCTTCTTCGGGAACCATGCCAGTGAGGCCGTCGGAGCAGAGGAGGTAGAAGTCGCCGGGCCGGCTGTCGATTTCGGAGGCATCGGGATTGACGGACAGAGCGCCGCCAAGGGCGCGCGTGATCACGTTTCGAAGAGGATGTTTTTCGGCTTCCGCTTCGGTGAGCATGCCGGCCTGCACCTGCTCGAAAACCCAGGAGTGATCACTCGTGATGCGGGTGATCTTACCGTCGCGGATCATGTAGGCGCGCGAGTCGCCCACATGGGCGACCGACATCTTGTCGCCGTCCGCCATGGCGGCAACCACGGTCGTGCCCATGCCGCGCAGGCGGGCATCCTTGCGCATTGCTTCGAGGACGCGGGTGTTGGCCATGCGTAGAGCCGCCATCAGCCGGTTCGTCGTCCGCGAGTAGTGTTCGTCGTAGGCGTGCGGCCACGTGCCGTCGTCTTCCTTCGTGTGGACGATGAACTCGGAGATCGAGTCTACGGCGATCCGCGAGGCGATCTCGCCGGCTGCGTGCCCTCCCATACCGTCGGCGACGAGGAACAACTTCGCCTCATCAGCGACGAGGAAGGAATCCTCGTTATGCTGCCGTTGCCGTCCGACATGTGTGAGGCCGTATGCCTTCACTTCCATTCCTCAGCCCTTTTTGAAAAGGGTAAACCCCTTTCCGCCTTCCTTCGCCTCACCACGCTGGCGCAATTCGGCCAGTGACGCACGGATTTCAGGATTGTCTGTGTCCCACTTTAACGCTTCCTCGAGATATCTCTCAGCTTTTGCGGTCAGTCCGGCGCGCTTGCAGATCGATCCGGCGTCTCTGAGAAACAGGGGATTGATCGGTTCGCGCTGCACCGCCGTCTCGATTGCCTGCACCGCCTGGCGGGAGTATGCCGGAATGCGGGTCGCTGCAAGCGCGAGGTAGTGAAAGGCTTTGCCATCCGCCGGATTGTGCTTCGCAGCCATGTCGAAGTTCTCGTACGCGGCGCTCATGTCACCTTCCTTGTACGCCTTGACTCCCCTCGACAAGTAGACCTTGGCTACCTGCACGAAATCAGCCGGACCCGTCGTCGCGCGCGATCCCGCCGAGCCGATCTCCGCATCGTGCTGCTTGCGCCGGGCGGTATTCGTCAGCACGTTGACGGCTTCGGTCAGGGTCTGGAACTTTCGCTCCGCATCCGCCTTGTCGGGGCCCTTGTAGCGGTCAGGATGCTGCTCGCGGGCAAGCTTCCGGAAACGCTCCCGGATTTCCGGCTCGGAAGCGGAGCGATCGACTCCGAGCACTTCGTAGTAGTTGACCTTCATTCAGGATTTTTGACTGCGTTGGATGTAGGCCTTCCGCGCCAAGCCTCTGACGGTTTCGCTCACGCCTTTGTCGTCTTTCAAGCCCTTCAAATCACGCAAGGTTAGTCGATTGATCAATGGCAGGACAACCCCCACCGGGCACTTCGGATTGCGCGCCAGGGTAACGGCGATGTTGTACTTGGAGATCCACTCGCGCTTCAGAGTGATGAGCCGGAGCACTTCCTCCGCGATGTTTCTCATCGAGGCGATCGATTCCACCTCCGACTCGCTCATCCGCGGATTGCGCATCACAGCGCCGCACACCAGCCTGTTGTGATCGCGGATGAGGATCATCCGCTCGGTCTTGCCGCCTTTGAACCCCATCTGCACTTTCTCGGAAACGGTCATCACCAGAATCTGGGAAAAAACGGATAGCTTTTTCTCGTCCTGTTTCTCGCTCTCCATCAGCACGGGCGGCGGCGAATCGGATTCCGGCTCCTGCGCCGCTTTCTCCAGAAGATCGGCAATCGGCTCATCGGAGAGCGTGAGCATGGCCTCGTCTTCACCGACCTCGGCCGGCTGTTGCGCGGCGATGCGCGCTTTCTTGTCGAAGAACTCCTCGCGCGTCTCAAGCGCACGGCGTCGTACGTCCGGCGTCAGCTGCGGATTCGCGAGGAGCGCATCCAGTATCCCCGGAGTGCGAATGATGCGCGCCTGATTGATGGCAACGACTTCCTGCACAGCGGCATCAGCAACGGCGGCCAACTCCACGACCAGCTCGTCCGGTACGGCACGGTTGCGGATCAGCGCCTCGAGGACGAAGGGATCCTCGCTTGCCCGCATCAGCATCGACAGATGCGCCGGCGGCAGACTCTCGTTCGCTGCAAACGACTGAATACTGCGCGAGGGGACGTCGGCGAGGGAGCTGCGCGCCGCGGATGCGATCTCCGCATCGGGAGATCGTGTCAGATACGCCAGAACGACGATGAGATCGTCCTGCGGCAGTGGCAGAAAACCGCGCGCGAACGTTTCCACCGCTTCACGAGGGTAATCGCCGGAAATGATCCGCTCGATGATGATGTCGCCGGACAGCTCGGCCGAGGAAGCGCTCATCATTGCTGCGTCTTCTGGAGGGATTCGCGATCGAACACGACGTCGTGCAGGACCTGCCCTCCGCGTCCTAGCGGCGGCACCGGCTTGTCGTTGAGCGTCAATGCGATCCCTGCTGCGTTGCCAATCGTGCGGAAGCGGAAACGCTCCTTCGCTTCGATCGTGCGGTGGTAGCCCCGCCGAAGCTCATCGTTGATGACGGTCTCGCCGTCGGCTTCCAGAACCACGACGGACGGCTCGCTGACCTCGATGCTCAGTAGCAGCGGCGCCGGTTGCCCCGGCTCAGGAGCAACGGGAGCCGTCGCCGTCTGCGGCAGCGCTGCGGGCGCTTTCGGCGGCGGCGCCGTAACGACCGTTTTGGCCTCGGTACTCAGGCGTTCCTCGTTGGCGAGGCGGCCTTCGCGGCGGTGTTTGAGCGCCCAGTAGCTGACGGCGGCGAGGGCGATTACGACGAGGATGAGGATGTAGACGTTGCGGTCAACGCGGGCGTAGGCCGGCGGAATGCTGACCGGCGACTTCTTCTTGGGCATCGGTGGCGCCTGCGGCGTCGTGAGCCGTTCGAGATGCACAGACTGCTCGATGCGATCGTCGCCAACGGCGGCGAAGTTGTATCGATTGACCATCTCTTCCGAGCTCAGGCCGAGGTAGCGGGCGTACTCCCGGACAAAACCGCGCGTGAAAACGGGCGCGGGCAGCGTCTTGTGATCGTTGCGCTCGATCGCCTCCAGAAAACGCTTGCTGATCTTCGTGGCATCGGCGATCTCTTTGAGCGAGATGCCGCGAATCTCACGCTCGCGCCGAAGCTCCTCGCCGAACGACGCGAGCTCCGATTGAGGGGGCGTGGGATCCTGATCAGGCATAGTTGGGCGTAGAAATCCGAGAAGAGATCAGAGACTAGAGATCAGAGACTAGAGATCAGAGACTAGAGATCAACGAGCAGGAGATGAGGCACTGATCTCTGATCTCTGGTCTCTAGTCTCTGGCACCTGATCTCTGGCCGCTGATCTCTCAGCTCTGTTCCACCATTCTAACGAAAACGCGCTCTCGCAGCCGTTCGATGCAGCGGCGCAGGTACGTTGAGGTGGCAGGATGTTCATGAATGAGGCAGAGATCCCGCTGCGACAGGAACCGCAACTGCGAAGCTGCCGACGAACGCGGCGTCGATGGATTCATGACCAGAGCCCGGCGGATTGCGTAGCGGAATGACCACTTCTGATCGGCGGCGAGGAGCCGCAGCGACTCCGGCAACGCGCTCTCTGAGCCGGCGAACAGCAACAGATCTTCCTCACGCAGCCGTTGGTTGATCAGCAGAGCCGCGAAGACCTTCGGATCAGGATCGAAGAGGAAGACCTTGATCAGGGCGGCGCTACATCGCTTCGCCGAAGCGATCTTCTCGCCGAGGGAGAGCTTTTTCACGCGAAAGAGGAGCTGCGTCTCGACAGCGCGCCGCACCTGGGCAGGAACTTTCACATCGACCGATAGGCGCAGCAGGTCAGGCCAGAAAAGGTAATGAACGAGCTTGACCGCATGTGTGAGCGGAGTAGCACGATGCTGCACCAGACGAAACCGCACCGCGTAAAACGCAGTGAGGTGGGTTGTTCTGGCGACGGCCTGACAAATCGTGGGGCCGCAGTTGGGATTGTCCAGCAGTGACAGCGCCTCGCCCTCGAGAAGCGAAGAGCCATTCTCGGCGAAGAACACCGATAGCTCTTCCCGTGAAAGGTTCCGGAGTGCAAGGTTGGAATACTGCATGTGCGCTCGCAAATAACTAGCACCAAAAACGGAAGCAATATGAAATCAGATCACATGAATGTGAAACCGGATCATATGAATGTGAAACCAGATCATATGAATGTGATCCCGGATCATATGAATGTGATCCCGGATCATATGAATGTGAAACGAGATCACATGAACGTGATCTCGGATCACATGAACGTGAAACCAGATCACGTGAGCGGGAAGCCGGAACACGCAGCCGGCGCGGCGCGCCGCTGTTTTTAGAATAACTTTCGACTATGATCGGCGCAAACATATTGCGCCTTACCGGAGTGCTTGCAACTCCCTGATGAACGTTTCGACTGACAGCCCTCCGCTTCCCACTCCTCTCTTGCGCACGTCAGCCGTAAGAGTCGTGATCCTCTTCGTGCTGCACATCCTCGTCTTCACGGCGAGCTACCTCTTGGCGTGGCTGGCGCGCTTCGACTTTTCCGTACCTCCTCGCTACGCAGCCGTCATGTGGAGCAGCCTCCCCTTCATCGTGCTGGTGCAACTCGGGGTAGCGACTGTCTTCGGCTTCTTTCGAGGCTGGTGGCGTTACGTCGGCATCAGCGACGTCCTGCGGATCGCGGCCGGCATCGTGGTCTCCCTGGGCGTCTCGATCGCGCTCTGGTACGTTGGTGCGGCGATCGCGTTTCAGCCGGTCGTGGGCGTGTCACGCAGCGTGTTGCTGATCGATTCGATGTTCGCACTGCTGGCCATCTTCGGGGCGCGCGTGCTCGTTCGGCTGACGAAGGATCTGACCCGCGCGGACGCCACCCACGAGGCCAGGCGAATCCTCATCGTTGGCGCAGGAGACGCTGGTGAAGCTCTGGCACGTGAGATCCAGCACCGGCCGCAACTGGGGATGAAAATCGTCGCCTTCGTAGACGATCACCGGGCCAAATGGCGATCGCAGATCCGCGGCATCGAAGTGCTCGGTCCCATTTCCGGCGTTGGTGCCATTGCCGAAGACACGCGCGCCGACGAGGTGTTGCTGGCGATTCCGAGCGCATCCGGCCGCAGGATCCGCGAAATCATCCATCACCTCTCCGCCGCCGGGTTGAAGTTCCGCACGATGCCGGGCCTCGACCAGATCGCCAGCGGCAAGGCACAGGTGACCAGTCTCCGCGAGGTGAACGTCGAGGACCTCCTGCGCCGCGAGCAGGTGGTGATCGGCGATGCCTCTACGCGGGACCTCTTCCGCGGCCGCAAGATCATCGTCACTGGCGCCGGCGGCACCATCGGCTCTGAGCTGGCGATGCAGAGTCTCAACTACGAACCTTCCGAACTGCACCTCTTCGAACGATCCGAGCACGCGCTCT
Source organism: Thermoanaerobaculia bacterium (assembly GCA_017883205.1). GTDB lineage: Bacteria > Acidobacteriota > Thermoanaerobaculia > Gp7-AA8 > Gp7-AA8 > JADGNZ01. The sequence goes on from JADGNZ010000008.1 coordinate 56,177, forward strand.
ACAACTGCTTGCGCCGCATCGAGCGTGAGGCTCCGCAGATGCTGCGCATCGTCCATCCGCATCTCGTCGATTGCGCTCAAGCCGGCGGTCTCGTCGCCTCGATCCGTCCGGCGATCGTCATTCACGCCGCGGCACACAAGCACGTGCCGCTGGGCGAACAGAATCCAACCGAATACGTGCGCAACAATTGCCTCGTGGCACATCAGTTCGCGGAAGCGTGCGCCGCCGCCGGCGTCGAGCGCTTCGTCTTCATCTCGACGGACAAAGCGATCAACCCATCGAGCGCCATGGGCGCCAGCAAACGCGCCGCGGAGATCGCACTCCTCGACCTCGCCGCCAGAACGCAACTGCGCGTGATGGTGGTCCGCTTCGGCAACGTCATCGGCTCATCCGGAAGCGTCGTGCCGCTCTTCCTCGATCAGATCGCCGCCGGCGGACCGGTAACCGTGACCCATCCCGATGTGACGCGCTACTTCCTCCGTCCTTCCGAAGCCATCTCACTCATTCTGCAGGCGGTGGCATTCGGCCAGGGAGGTCGCATCTACATGCTCGACATGGGTGAGCCCATCGGTATCGCCGAGCTCGCACGCGATCTGATCCGGCTTTCGAGTCACACACCCGAAGAGATTCCGATCACGTTCATCGGCCTGCGTCCCGGCGAAAAACTCAACGAAGAGCTCTTCACCGGTGCCGAGACCGTCTGCGAGACGCAGCATCCGCAGGTCATGGGGGTCGAAGTGCGTCAGCCGGATGCCGAGGTTGTCGCTGCGTGGTACCGCCGCCTCGAAACCGCGGTGACCCTTCGCTCCGGTAACGTCAAGCAACTGCTTCGGGAGCTCATCCCAGAGTACGATGCGGCAAGCTCGGAATCGGAGTACTCAGCCGTTCCGGCAGCGGCTGAGATGATCGGCGCCGGAGCGACAGTGAATTGAAGCGCTGGACGCGCATCACCCTTTCCCGATGACTGCGAAGTCCAGGCTCCCTGCACCTGCCGAGCGTTCGCAACGTCGCGACGCGACGGCAAAGCTGCCGTGGATGCTGGCGGTGGCCGCCACCCTGCTCGTACCGATCGTGATGAGCTTGCGCGGCCAGGATCCGTTCCGGCTGCCGAAGGATCTGCTCGTCCTCGCCATCGCCATCGCCATCGCGGCGGCCGCGATTGTCATCTGGCTGCGGAGCACCACGCGAAACCAACAGTCACGCGCAGTTCGCACTGTCCCGCTGATCGCAATCGGAAGCGTCGGCTGGACAGCGCTGGCGGCGCTCTTCAGCACGAACCACGCACTCAGCAATCGCGCGATCCTCTGGGTCGCAGCCGTCGCCGTTTTCGCCTGTGCCGTCGACATCGGCGGTGGCGCCCGTAGCACGCTCGTAATCGCATGGCCGCTGATTCCCGCAGCCATCAACGCGGTCATCTTTCTCCTCCAGCGTTTCCACGTCTGGAATCCGATGACGTTTCCGGCCGACCTGCCGGATCACATGCGCTACACGGCGCTGCTGGGGAACCCTGATGATGTCGGCGGGTTGCTCATGGCACCCGCTCTGGTAGCGGTCGCTCTGGCACTTTGTGACCGGCGCCGCCGTGCACTTTGGATCCCCACCGCAGTCCTGCTGCTTGCCGCCGTCGCCACAGGGAGGCTGACCTCGCTCCTCGCCTGCGGGGCGGGACTGCTGGTCATGGGTTTTGTGCGATCACGCAAAGTCGGCGCGATCGCAACCGCATTGCTCGTGATCGGAGGGATCGCCCTCGTCGTTGGCGATCCGCCGACGCGCGCACGCGCCACGAGCATCGCCAACGCATTGCGCGCTCACGACTACGCCGAAGCAACCTCCGGCCGGATCACGGCGTTTGTTTCAGCGTCGATGATGGCGATGGATCATCCGCTCTTCGGAGTGGGGCCAGGTTGTTTCCGCTGGGCATACTTCGAATACAAAGTTGCCGCGGAGCGCGCCCATCCTTCGCTGGCAAAAGCGTGGAGTGCAGATTACAACTTCGGCGAAGCTCACAACGATCATCTGCAGACTCTCGCCGAGAGTGGCCTGCCCGGCTACGCGCTCTTCGTCGCTGCGCTGGTCATTCTGGCCGCCTCTTCGCGCCGCAAGGCGACCCGCGAGAACGACGACGACGCGGAACGCGATACCCTCGTTCGTACGCTTGCTCTTCCCACGAGCATGTCCGTCGGCATTCTCTGTCTCGCTCACTTTCCGCTACACCTCGCCGCGTCGACGCTCACGATCATCTACATCGCCACACTCTGCGTCGCATGGGGAGCGCATGCGGAGGTCAAGGTCCCTCCGGCACTGAATGAGTGCCTCGCCGCGATCATCCGCACGCGTCGTATGCCCGCAACACTATCCGTTGCGGCCGTCATCGTGGTCGTGATCGGGGCCGCCCTCTTGATCAGACGAATCGCGCTCCAGCGCTGGCAGTGCAACTTGACGGAGAAAGAGATTCAGACACGAACGAGTCTGACGTACGACAGCGTGGCCGACCCGATCCAGACGTCCCGCAACGCGCACGATAATCTCGCCGCGCTGGAGCCATGCCTGGATGCGGCACCCAACAACATCGCGCTCTACATGCTCGCTGCCGCAAATCAGCGTCTGATCGGCCGCGACGCGGATGCCGCCGCGATGTACCGCCGCGCGCTGCGATACGACCGGCGTCCAGAGCTGTACTACAACCTCGGCGTCGTGGAGCTCCAACTGCACCAGAGGGATGCAGCGATCGCCGACCTGTTGACGGCCGTCTCGTTCAGCCGCGCGTATCTGCGCGATCTGCCGGCCGACGTCCAGGCCGAGGTCAGCGACGCGTTGCGGCGGCAATATCCCTATCTCGCCGGGACGTGAGGAGCGACGCCGCGGTGCGGGCGAGGAGGCGAAGGTCGGATGCCACTGTCCGGCGATCGAGCCACTCGATATCGATGCGTAGCTTGTCGCGCATGATTCGATTCACGTACTCGTCGCGCCACGCTTCACCCGTGAGCAGCGCCTCCTCGTCGCGATAGCGAAGTGAAGCCGGGCTGGTGATACCGGGCCGTACGCGCAGCACGCTCCGCTCCTCCGCGGAGTAGAGGAGCACGTATTCGGGAACCTCGGGACGCGGACCGACGAGACTCATCTCGCCGCGCAAAACGTTCATGAATTGCGGCAACTCGTCGAGCTTCCACCGCCGCAGGAAACGGCCAGCCCGCGTGACTCGCGGGTCGCCTGCACGCGTAATCGACGGTCCCGCGGCGCCGCTTCGCATCGTTCGGAACTTCAGGATCGAGAACTCCTCGCCGAAGCGGCCCACACGAGGCCCGCGGTAGAAAAGGGGGCCGGGCGAGGTGAGCTTCACCGCCACCGCGATCACCGCGAAAAGAGGTGACAGGAAGAAGATGGCGGCGAGCGAGACGGCGACGTCGAGCGCGCGCAGCATCACCCGGCCAGAACGCGCGACGCGCCGCGAATCACGGCCGTCACCGCGCCGATCACCGCGTCCAAATCGGCATCACTCATCGCCGAGTAGATCGGAAGCGAGACTTCGCGCTCGTATTCGGCGGTGCTGACCGGGAAGGAATCGGGCGTGAAACCGTAGCGGTCGCGGTAAAAAGGATGAAGGTGCAGCGGGATGAAGTGCACGCTCGCGCCGATTTCCCGCGCGCGCAGCGCGTCGACGAAGACTCCGCGGTCGGCACCTCGAGGAAGGCGCAACGGATAAATGTGCCAGGCGTGTTCGCGCGCATCGCCGAACGCTGGCAAATCGAAATCATGACCTTCGAATGCAGCGTTGTAACGCTCGGCGATCTCCTGCCGCCGTGCACGCATCGCATCCGCCCGGCGCAGTTGCGCGAGACCGAGCGCGGCGGCGATGTCGGTCATGTTGTACTTGAAACCGGGCGCGACCACCTCGTAGTACCACGACCCTTCGGCGCGATAACGCTTCCACGCATCGTGGCTGATGCCGTGCAGCGACATCAGCCGGCAGCGCGCCGCGTAGACATCGTTGTCGGTGCATAGCATGCCGCCCTCACCCGTCGTGATTGTCTTCGTCGCGTAAAAACTGAAACAGGTGATGTCGCTTATCGACCCGATGTACTTGCCGTTGTAGCGCGACGGAAACGCGTGCGCGGCATCGTCGATGATGGCGATGCCGCGAGGCTCGGCGATGGCACGAAGCGCGTCGAGATCGGCAGCCAGCCCGCCGAAATGAACGGGGATGATCGCCTTCGTCCGTGCGGTCACTGCTTCGGCGACACGGCGCGGATCGATGTTCAGCGTTCGGGCATCGATGTCCACCAACACCGGAGTCGCACCAAAATAGAGAACGACTTCCGCGGTCGCGGTGAACGTATACGCCGGGATGATGACCTCGTCGCCGGCGCGAAGGGCAATGGCGTCGAGAGCGAGGTGCAGCGCGGCCGTACACGAATTGAGCGCAACCGCGTGTTTGGCGCCGACCGCCGCCGCGAACGCGCCCTCGAACTCGTGCACCCGCTCGCCGGTGGTCAGCCAGCCCGATTCGAGCACCGCGCGGACGGCTGCGAACTCTTGGTCACTGAGATCCGGCTTCGCAAACGGAACGAACGTCACGATTGCGGCTCCGCGTCCCGAGTGAGCTCCACCATCGCGCGTCCCTCGGCGGTGACAAACTCACGCGACCGCAGGAACCCCTGACTCTCGTAAAAGTGGATCACGCGATCATTGTCTGCGGCATCGGTAGTCAGCCACAAGCGCCTCTGGCCGGAAGCCGTCACGCACTCGACAAATGCGGCCACCAGCGCGCGTCCAATCCCCCGATGTTCCTGTCCCGGATCGACCGCCAGCGACATCAACTCGGCACCCTCCGGCTCGTCATTGCCGGCACCTGTTCGCTGGCGCGCGCGCCGCGCAACGCGCATGAGCGTCGACGGATGGAGCAACACCATTGGAGCAATTGCCAGCGCGAGCTGCGCAAAGCGCCGCCTCATCAGCCGCCGGTAGAAGAGCGTGGGTTCCAAAACACCTGCGACGAAGCCAGCCAACTTACCCTCCGCCAGCGCAACGATCGCGATGCCTTCGCCGGCGATAAAACCGTAGAAAACCCGAAGAAAACGTGGTCCTAGAAGTGACAGGAAGAAGTTCGGAAACGCGCCGCGGTGGATTGCCACCACGCGAGCAAGGTCTTCTCGCGCCATCGGGCGCACCTCAATCATGAGCCCACCAGCGCCTCGATGGCATCGGCGAATTGCGCGTAGAGCATACGAGCATCAAATCGCATCGCCAGAGCGCGCGCTGCGGCTGCCATTGGCCCGCGACGCGCCGGATCAGAGAGCGCAACGATGGCAGTGCGCAGCGACACGGCGTCGCCGGCTGCGTATCGGACGCCGGCACCGGCATCTTCGATCAACGTGCTCACCTCGCTGTCGAGCGAGGTAATCACCGGAAGTGCGGCGGCAAGGTAATCGAAAAGCTTGGTCGGCAATGCAACCGTCGACCCCGCGCGGTACGGCGCAAGTCCGATGTCCGCAGCCGCGTAGAGCTCCGAAAGTTTCGCCACGTCGACCGCACCGGCGAATGTTACGTTCGGCAGCGACGCCGCGCGTTTGCGCAGCCGATCTTCCGCGGGACCTCGCCCGGCAATCGTGAGCCGGACATCAGGCATGGTCGCGACAACATCAAGCAACGTATCGAGATCGTAGTGCTCGCCCAGACTGCCGGCATAGACCAGGCCGAGGTGATCGCCAGCGCGTTTCTCGCGCGGCGCAAAGGCATCGACATCGATACCGATCGGAATCGTCACGGTTTGCCGTGCGCCCTCGCGCTGAAGCAACACGCGGTAGGTCTCGGCGACGGCGATGGCCAGCGATGTCGCGCGAAGATTGCGGCGTCGCAACCGGCGCAACGGAGCAACAGCCGCGCTGACGAGCCAGCGCAACGAAGAGGGCGCGGCGGCAACAAACAGCTCCGGCCAGAGATCGAAGCAGTCGGTGACGAATGACGCGTGATGATGACGAGCCAGTTTGCGTCCGGCTGCGCCACAAAACTGCGGAGGATCAGCGGCGACGATCACATCCGGCGGAGGAAGCGACTTCCCCCGCTGAAAAACGCGCTCGCCAAAAACCAGCTCAAACCAGAGCCGCTTCAAACCAATGTTTCGCGAATACGACGGCGTCGGAACAAGCTCGATCGCGAATCGCTCGCTGACCTCGTGCTGCGCCCACCCCGCGGCCCGTTGCTGTTTCGACTGATGGGCAAACGTCGCTGTGAACCAGGTCACCTGATGCCCGCGTTCCGCCAGCTCCCGCGCCATGAGCGTGAATCGATAGTCGCGCCATCCTTCGCCCGGAATCGGCCCGTAAGGATTGAGGAGCCAGACGCGCATGGTTGGCGCGCCGAGAGCCCGCGGTTGCGGACGGCTCGCCATCAAACTTCCCGGCCTGCGTTGCTCCCGAGACTGCGTGCGGTCCACCGAATCGCGAAGAGCGACACGACGCCCGCGAACAGAACCGGGATGACGGCCGTGCCGTAGAGCGCGAACGAATAGGTGAGCGCGGCGGTGCGGTTGACGCTGAACATTGCCAATGCCAGAACAACCAGATACTGGAATAGACCCAGACGCCCCGGCAGCGACGGTGGCGCCACCCCGATGCGCAGAACGATTGTTAGAAACAGCGCTGCGACCGGCGAGAGTGGAAGCCGCATCGCTTCGAAGACAAGGTAGTTGTTCATCACGGACAGGAAGAAGATCGCGCCGGAAAGCAACCAGACTCCAAGCCCGAGTCGCCAGTCGCGCAGCGAGCGCAGTCCTTCGAGCGCCGCGTCGGCGACGCCGATCGAGCGCCGCGCCCACTTTGCCGGCAGAAGATGCTCGGCGAGACGCTCCAGGAATTGCAGCATCGATTCGCTCCAGAAAGTCAACGCGACCGTGGCCACGACAAGCACCGCGGCCACCGCGACGAACGCCGCACCGGAACGCGACATCCACTCGGGCATGGCCATGCCGACGAGGGCAAGACCGATGGCAACCGCGAACACAGCCAGGTCGGCGACCTTCTCGACGACGATCGTCGCCGTAACGTGCGCTTTGCTGACTCCTTCGCGGCTGCCGACGAGGTAGATCCGGGCCAGCTCGCCTACGCGCGCCGGAATGACAATGTTCGCGGTCTGCCCGATGAGAATTGCGCCGGCCAGCCCTCGCCAACTGAGGCGACGATGCGCAGGAAAGAAGAGCAGACGCCAGCGAACCGCGGAGAGGGAAATGGCACCTGCCACCGAGAGAAGGGCGAGCAGGATCATGCTGCCGCGCGTGTGAAGAAGCGCGCTTCTCACGGAGGGCCAATCGACGCCGCGCACTGCCAGCATGAGCGTCGCGATTCCGATGACCGCGCCGATGCCGATCTGCGGCATCGCACGGCGCACGCGGGCCCGCCAGTCGATCTCTAGTTCCTGGTTTTCCATCGCAGAACAAGCGGAAGCGCAAGCCAGAGAACGGCTTCCCACCAACGGCTCACCGAGGCCATTCCCACACAAAACATCGCCGTTCCGGCAAAGGAGTAACCCGACACGAGCGTGCGCTTGAAACTCCACGAGGCGACGACGATCGCGGCACCGGTGATCCAGACGGCATGCCGCGAGACGCTCCACCAATCGATCACGACGATATTTCCCGACTGCGCGCGTCAACAGCGACGACGAGTGCCAGCGCCGCCCAGAAAACGATACCGAGCTTGGCCCCGAGTGCGATCGCGTCGGCCATTCCGAAACCGAAGAACGCCAGGAATCCGGCGCCGAGGCCAGCGGCGATCCAGCGTAGCCGCTCATCATTCGTGGTGCGCCACGCTCGCACGAGCATCGCCGCGACTCCCAACAAAATCGCGATGTATGCGACGAGGCCGGCAACCCCCAATTCCGCGCCTGTATTGAGCAGTTGGTTGTGCGCGTGGGCAACGTCGTAATCGGGCGGGGTCAGGAAAACCGGATACAGGACCGGCATCACGCGGCGGAAATTGTTCATACCGATGCCGGTGAACGGGAAGTCTTCGATCATCAAGACGGCCCGCGACCACAGCTCAATGCGGCTCTCCACGTCGCTGGAAAGGCCGCCGCCCACCACGCGCTCGCTAAGGCGCGATGCGCCGTAGGCCCACATCGCCGCGCCGCCGATAACCGCTACGATGGCGACTCCAATGAAGACACGCCGTGTCCGTCCGCGGCTCTGACAGATTGCCCACGCTCCCATCGCCACCGCGAGACTCAGCCACGCGTTGCGCGACTGCGTTAAAAGAAAAACGAGCGATGTGAAGAGGAAGAGCAGAACCGCCAGAACGCGCCGCCGGCCGCCGATCGCGAGCGCAAGCTGCAGGGGAATGAAGAATAGCAACGCTCCTGCGATCGCATTGGGCTGAAAGCCTTCTTGCTGCCCGGGCACGCCGCGGATTACGGCCGGCACACGAGCGGTAAGACTCTGCAGGGCGCCGACTTTGCCAATCCAGTTGGTTCCGAGAATACCGATCGCGGCAAGAGCACCGCCGGCGGCGGCGTACGTTTCAATCGCGAAGTCCAGCGCGCCTCTCGAAAGGAGAGCGCGCACCACGGCAAAAAAGAACGCTGCGCCGAGGACGACGCCGAGGACTTTGGGAGTGCTGTAGGCGATATCGAAGCTGGCTGCGAGGCTGAGAAGAACGGACGCGAGCAGCAGCAGAAGCGATCCATTGAGAGGGGTGATGGGCGGGGGCTTGATCAGCCATAGCACCGGAAGAAGGAAGGCCACGAAGAGCAGCCACGGTTGACCGAGCGGCGGAAACGCCAGCAACGGCGCGAGGAGCAGAACGAGGAAAAGCTCGAACCAGACGAAGCGCGGGAGTCCAGACCGCGGATTGGACGAGTCATGCACGACGGCGGTCAAATCTCGCTCCCACTCCCGACGCCCCGGCTGCGGCCATCATCGAGGCGCGGCCGCGGTCACGTCGAGCGCAAACCCCGCCTGCGCAGCGTCGTTGAAGAACATCTTGACCGTGTCGAGCGAATAGTCAGCAAGGTCGCGTCCGATGAGATCGAGCTTCTTGAGGATGTCATTCGTCGCCGTGATGATGTGGCAGCCAATCTCGTCGGCCTGGAAGACGTTCAGAAGCTCGCGGGGGCTGGCCCAGATCAGTTCCGCGCCCGGAACATCGGCGAGCATCCGCACCGACTCCGCCATGATCGGCATCGGATCGCGTCCGGTATCGGCGATGCGGCCCGCGAACACGGAGACGTTGCTCGGCGCCCCGCCGCGAAGTGCGTCGGCAATGGCGCGAACCTGATCGAGCGTCATCATCGCCGTCACGTTCACCTTCACGCCATCGTGCGAAAGCGAACGTACGAGCTTGTATGCAGGCTCCCGACGCGTGTTGGTGATCGGAATCTTGACGTAGACGTTCGCGCCCCACGTGGCGATCTCGCGCGCCTGCCGCTCCATCTCGTCGAACTCGTCGGAAAAGACTTCGAACGAAATCGGCCGGTCGGGAATCGCCGCCAGAATCTCATGCGCGAAATTGCGGTAGTCGGTGATGCCGGCTTTGCGCATCAGCGTCGGATTCGTCGTGAACCCTTTCACGAATGGCTTCCGGTACATCTCGAGCATGCCGGCTTTGTCCGCGCCATCGGCGAACAATTTAACCTTCAGATCCTGGAGCGTCTTCATGATTCCTCCGTTGCGATTCCGGTAACGATGCCACGCACGGCCTCGGTAAGCGAGTGTACGCGCGAAAACGGCGGCACGGGCTTGCGCTCGGCATAGCCGTAGTCGATGAAATAGTTGCTGCAGCCGGCACGCTGTCCGGCCTCGATATCGCGCCATCGATCGCCGATCAGGAATGAGGAACTGAGGTCGATGCCGAGGCGAGCGGCGGCGTCGAGGATGCCGCCGGGTTTCGGCTTGCGGCATTCGCACGCGGCATCGTCGTCGTGATAGCAGACGACGAACTCGTCGATCGGCAACTCGCTGGCGAGACGGTCGTTGATTGCCTCGACCATCGATCGTTCCTGCGTACCGCGGGCAACGTCCGGTTGGTTCGTGACCACGATCAGCAGGAATCCCTCTTCGTGCAACCGCTGCAGCGCCGGCAAGGCATCCGGCACAAGCTCGACCTCCCGGAGCGTCTGAGGTGGATAGGGCTTGCCATCGCGAAGGATGGCGCGGTTGATCACGCCGTCGCGATCAAGAAACACGGCTCGTTTCAAGCGACGCGGATTCCCATTTGGTCTGTTTGGCTTTGAGCGCCGGATGCGACACCAGCAGGTGCCAGATCACGGCCTGAAACGCCTCGGAGTGGGGCGTGACATTTTCGGGATTCACCGTCGGAACGATGACGCAGACGTCGGCAACCTTCGCAGTGTGGCCGCCATCGCGGCCGACGACGCCGGTCACTTTCGCGCCTACGACTTGTGCGTATTGCAGCGCACGGACGAGATTCGAACTGATGTTTTTCTCGAGATTGCCGCCGCCGACCGAGAAGATGAAGAGCATGTCGTTCGATGACAGCCGGCTCGTCTTGAGCCATTCGACGAAGACTGTTTCCCAACCTTCATCGTTCGTGCGCGCGGTAAGCTCGGAGACGTTATCGGTCGGCGCGTACGACTCAATCCCGACGATCTTCCGAAAGTCGTTTACTGCATGCGAGCAGTTACCGGCGCTGCCGCCGACGCCGAGAAAGAAGAGTCGCCCCGCACGCTCGCGGAGATCCGCCAGCATGATCGCCATCCGCTCGATGGCGTCGGCGTCAAGCCGCGCAATAACCTCCGACGCTTCAGCAAGATGTTGCTTCGTGTAGGACAATCATTCTCCAGAGGAATTCGGTGAGAATAACATGGCCGAGGAGCCACGAAATTATAAGAGGTTCCGCGGCTAAGAGAGCAGGATCTTCGTCCCCTCGAAGTCGAAGCGAAACCGCACCTCTTCAAGCCCTGCGTGCGACATGGCGTGGCGCAGCCGGTTGCGGTCTTCCGCATAAAACATGAGGAAGCCTCCCCCGCCGGCACCGACGAGTTTTCCGCCGATGGCGCCGTTCTGAATCCCGAGCTCGTACCACTCGTCGATCTGCGGATTGGACATGCCGCCCGACCGCCGCTTTTTGTGCTCCCAGTGCTCGTGCATCAGTACCCCGAAGTCGGTCACCTTTCCATTGACCAACGCAGCTTCACTTCGCACGGCCAGATCCTTGACGTAGTCGAGGTTGCGGATCATCTCGTCATCGCCCGCCTGGCTGCGAACCTTCTGGTCCTTCAGGATGCTGCCCGCACTCCGCGAGAATCCTGTGAAGAAAAGGAGCACGTTGTCCTCGAGATCCGCCATCGTGTCGAACGAGATCGGCAACGGTGACGCACTGACCGATTCGTCCGGATTGAAACGGAAGCATGTGATGCCTCCGTGAGCAGCGATGTACTGATCCTGCTTCCCCACCGGCTCCTGCAGTCGATCGATTTCGATCTCGCAGGCAAGGCGCGCAAGATCGTGAGGAAGGATCGTCTTGCGTCGATGCGCATAGAGCGCCTTCAACAGGGCGGTCGTGAAACTTCCAGACGATCCGAGGCCGGTGCCCGAAGGGATGTCGGCCAGCGTGGTGATCTCGATCTGAGGCGTTTTGAAATCGAGCATCCGAATCGCTTCACGGATGATCGGGTGCTGTACGTCGTGCACGTCGTCGACATGTTCAAGCTGCGAGTACTTCAGAAAGATGCCGGGCGTGAACGGACGCGTGACTGTGACGTAGACATACTTGTCGATGGCCGCGGCGAGGAGGTAGCCGCCATGCTCGCGATAGTACGAAGGAAGATCGGTACCGCCGCCACCGAGCGTGATTCGAAGCGGACTGCGGGCAATGATCATTTCGCGGATGCCTCGTAGATCTTGCGAACCACATCGAGCGCCGCTCGCGCCTCCGCAAGCCCCGCCGATGGAGTGCGCTTCCTTTCAATATCGTCGAGAAACTCGCGAAACTCCAGCCCCCACGAATCGTCGCCGCGCGGATACTCCCACGACGTCGTCTCAGGAGGTCCCATCTCCGGCAACATGCGGTAGTACGTCAGCCGCTCGACACCGTAACTGCCACCGAGTCCGTCGATGGCCAGTTTTCCCGTGCGGCCGTAGATCTCGAAGGAGAAGAGATTCTTCCACTCGGTGCAACTCACGTGAAGAAACGCGGCGAGGTTCTTCTCGGTGCGTAGCAGAAGAAATGCGTTGTCGTCGACCGGCATCTGCCAGAAGTAGGTTCCGGCGTAGCCCTCGACGCGCGTGAAATCGCCGAGGAACCAGCGAGCGAGATCGATGACATGAACTCCCTGGTCGATCAGTTCCCCACCGCCGGCCAGCACTGGATCGGCGCGCCACTCCTTGTCGTACCCGATGCGCCCGCCGTGTCCGTAACGTCCTCGGACGAACATCAGCTCCCCGCACGAACCGTCATCGATCAGCTCACGTGCTTTCTGCAGAGCCGGGTGATAGCGATGATTGAATCCGACGCGGACGCGAACATCGCGCACTTTTGCTGCAGCAATGAGCGGCTCGATCTCGCCGACCGAGCGAGCGCCCGGCTTTTCGACGAGAACATGTTTTCCCCCCTCGATCGCAGCTAGGGCAATCGGTGCGAGCGATTCGTTCGTCGTCGCGACGATGACGATGTCGACGTCCTCGCGCCCGATGACGTTACGCCAATCGCTGTCCGATGTCGCGCCGTACGCGCGCGCAAGCGCCTCCGTGCGGTCGGAACGCGCGTCACAGCAGGCGACCAGCGTGGAATCGCCAAGGGCCTTGGCGCGCTTCGCGCCGATGAGTCCACAGCCGATGATCGCAACGCGTCGCGCCCTTGAACCGGTCATTGAAGATACCCGAGCGAATTGAATGCAGCAGCCTGGGAATCTTCTCGAGCCGCAGCCTCAGAAAGAGCATGCCGAAGTTGCGCGACTTCGGGATCGTCGGAATGCGGCAGTGGGTGCAATTCCTCTGGATCGTCCTTGTATGCGTAAAGCTCTTCGCGGCCACTCTTCCAGGCAATCAGATGGTAACGAGAACTAGCGATGCTGAATGCGGGCTCCGGAGGCAGGCCCCGGAGAAAGATGTGGTAGAAGGCTACTGTCGGCCGGCGAGGCACATCGAGCAATCCAGGCGCGACGCCCGAGACCCCGACGCTTCGCAAAAGAGTGGGATAAAGATCGGAAATCGAGACCGGATCACTGATGCGCTGCGCTGGGCGGCCCTGTACCACAAGCAGCATCGGCACGTGGAGAACCTGCCGATACAGCGAGTTCCCGTGCCCGATCATTGAGTGCTCCCCGAACTGTTCACCATGATCCGCGATGAGCGCAACGATCGTATTGCCGGCGTCGGGCTCGCGTTCCAGTGACGCCAGAAGAGCCGACAACGAGTGATCGAGACAGCGGATCGAAGCACGGTATTGCTCGTGACTGCGTTCGGCGACCGGAGATGCGATCTGCTTCTTGCCATAGACGGAATCGAGGAGCTGCGAAATGTCGGCATCACTCATTCTGCTCGGTCGTCCCTCTTCACCACATCGAGACTCGACGTAGTAAGGACTGTGCGCGTCGATGTAGTTGATTGCGAGGAAGTACGGCCGCTGGGCACGGCTCGCGAAATCGACCGCGCGCGCCGTGACCTCGGGTGCGGTATACCAATCGCAAATCGGACTGAGGAAGCCCGCGTGGTAGTAGACGCGGTCGATGATATGCACGATTCCTGACGCACAGAGAACACACGACTCCGCAACGTACGCCTGCTGCAGGCCACGAGCGACTCCGCTCCCGCGTCGCAGGAGTGGGTTCGCGAAGACTCCGGCAGTTGTGTAGCCGCGGGCGCCGAGTACTTGCGCGAGCGTTAATCCCGCCGGGTCAAAGCGGCTGCGCGCGCCGTCGAAACGGACAACCCATGGATCGATGCCGGTCAGAACCGCGAAGTGCGATGGCAGGGTCCACGACGCGGGCGCCCAGGCGTTTTCGAAAGCCGTAGCGCGCGCGGCAAGATGGCGGACTGCGCTCATCTGCAGCGCGTCGTCGTACCGAACGGTATCGAGAAAGATCAGAACGATGTTCTTCTGGCCAGCCGGCGGCTTCCCCGTCGGCGCCGGCAGACGAACCGACGTCTGTGAATACCATGCAAGTCCGGCAATGCCAGCAAGCGCCAGCACGATGGCCCGGACTTCAAAGGCGGGTTTCGATGGCATGAAACGCCGGACACACGCCACAAGAAGAACGACAATTGCGACAATGATCGCCGATGCCGCGGGAACGCCGAGCCCCATCGGCCGGCGAAGGAGCGGGACGAATCGGCTCATCAATAGAAGACCCGGTCCGGCGACCGCAAGCGCCGCGGTCAAATGCCGGCGCAAAACAGGAATCGAGAAGAGGCTCGCCACCGACAAACAGAGCGTCACCCAGATCAACGGAATGAAGATCCAGGTCAATGCCGCCGGGTAGGGGATCACGCGGCTGCCATCGAGATTCGTTTCGATGAAACCCACGTCTGCAATACCGGCAACGAGACCTAGGAAAATTGCGAGCGCTGTCGGGCTGCGAACGATGGCAGAGACGATTCGGCGCCCGCGACTCCTGCTGTCGTGCTCACTGATCATGAACCTATCCGGCCTCGCTCCGCCCAGGTCACTCCACTCCCCACTTGAGGCCGCGATCTCCCGGCACGATGCGCCTCAGCGTGTAGATGTCCATGGAATTCAAGTCGTCGAGATGTTCGGGGAATTCGACGTAGGGATCCCACACGGCGCTTACAAGCTTTCCCGTGATTCCGTCGCTTGCAGCAGAGGCGAGGAAAAGCGCCAGCTCGGCACCTCGCTCCAAACCGGCGCCCCCGCCCTCTTTCTGCTTGATTGAACGCTCGTAGAACGACGCACCGACGCGCTCCGGACCCGCAGCAAGCACTTCGTCGAGCAAACGGGTGTTGAGCGCGCCAGGCGCGATGGAGTTCACGTCGATGTGATCCTCGCGCAACTCCTCGGCCAGCGTCTCCGCAAAGCGTACAACGGCAGCCTTCGACGCCGCATAGGCGCTGATACGGGGCAGCGGATTCGTGGCTCCTCCGCCCGAGAGTTGGATGATCTTGCCGCCGCCCTGCCGGCGCATGTACGGCACCACGGCTCGGCAAAACAGCACAGATCCGAGCAGATTGATTTCAATGGCACGCACCCAGGCAGTCCAGTCGACCTCGTCGATCGACCCCATCGGACCGTAAATGCCTGCATTGTTGACGAGGACATCGATTCGGCCGAAGGCGGTGAAGGCAGCCTTGACTACTTTGTCGACATCGGCTTCATTCGCCACGTCGGCGGATTCGGCCACGACGCGAGACTCACCGCCCGCCAGTTCGACGAGCTCCTGTTGCGCCTGTGCAAGCGCCGTTGCATCGCGCGCACAGATGACCACGGCCGCGCCGGCGGTGACGTAAGCCCGCGCGATGGCCAGCCCGAGGCCCTGGCTTGCTCCAGTGATGATCGCGGAGCGGCCGGTGAGATCGTAGGTCATGGATTAAAGAGCCTTTCCGACGGTTGCGTAGACGACGCTCTGATTTTCTGCCAGTTGGCCGCTGAGAAATCGGTTCGCGTCGAGGATGATCTTTCGTCCGCCGAGGGCGTTTGCGATGGAGTCGCCCGCAATAGTCCGGTATTCGGGCCACTCGGTCATGACGACGAGTGCGGAAGCGCCGCGGGCCGCCTCCAGCGGATCGCCGAAAAGCGCGACGCCGGTGACGTCGATCGATTTCACGGCGGGATCGTGCGCGGCAACGCGCGCACCCTCTCCGACCAGCCATCGGCAAAGCTCGATCGCCGATGAACGGCGCAGCGTGTCCGTGCCCGGCTTGTACGTGAGTCCCCAAACCGCGATACGGACGCCAGCAAGCTCGCCAACCAGATCGCGCAGGCGGCGCGCTGCCCAGCCACGATGGGCGTCATTGCTCGCTTTCACGCCGCTGATCAGGTTCGTCGGCACGCCATGCTCACGCCCGAGCGCTGACAGAAAGACGACGTCGCGCGCCAGCGTCCCACCTGCGAATGCTCCGCCCGGCCCGAGGTAGGCTTTCGGTCCGATGCGAGGCTCGCTCTTGAGGCCGCGCTCGACTTCCCTGGCGTCCGCTCCCACCTGTTCGCAGATCGCGGCGATTTCATTGATGAACGCAACCGAAGTTGCGAGAAAAGCATTGAGCGCGTGCTTTGTCATTTCCGCCGATTCGACGCTCATCCACTCGATGCGAGCCGTGAATGGCGCCAGAAGCTCCGCGACGCGTGGCCGGTCGCGCTCGTCGCGCACTCCGGCGACGACGCGATCCGGTTTCGTGAATGTTTCGATCGCTTTGCCGAGCCGGAGGTTCTCTGGCGAATAACCAAAGCTGACTCCGCGGCCGGCAGCGCGTCGCTCGAGCTCACCCGTCGAACCGACCGGGAGCTGCGACGAGATGAGAACGAGCGCGCCCGTTGCGACGTGCGGAAGAATCGACTCGACGGAGCGAAGGACGAAGTCGACGTCGGCACTGTCGTCGTCATCGACGGGCGTGTCGTACGCGATCCAGACAATCTCGGCGTCCCGCAACGCGTCCGCCGCATCGGCAGTAAATCGCAGGCGCCCTTCTTCGGCAACGCGTGTCACCAAGTCCGCAAGGCCCGGCTCGGAGACGGGAGGCTCATTGCGAGCAAGCGCCTCGATCGTCTGCTCGTTCGCATCCCAACCGACAACCTTGTGGCCTCCCGATGCCAGACAGGCCGCAGTCACCGTGCCGAGGTGCCACAGCCCGGCCACACAGACCTTCAACCGCGTACCTCATAGACCCACGGATTGGCTCGGAGATAGTCGAGCGTGCGGATGACGCCATCGCGGATCGTGACTTTCGGCGTCCATCCGAGGCTTCGGATTTTCGAACAGTCCAGAAAGATGAAGGGGCTGTCGCCGACCCACCCGCGCTCGCCACCACCATACGACAGCCGCGGCTTCACGCCGAGGCTCTCCGTGATCCAGCCGATGGACTGGTTGACCTCGCAGTATTCGTCCGTGCCGAGGTTGTAAACGTGGACGCACGACGCCGGATGCTGCATCGCAAGAAGGATCGCGTCGATGCAGTCCTGGATGTAGAGATACGACTTGCGCTGGCGGCCATTGCCGAGAACACGCAGCTCGTCGGGATTCTCGCGGAGACTGCGGTAGAAATCGAAAATGTGGCCATGCGAGTAACGCTCGCCGAGGATCGAAACGAACCGGAAGATATAGCCCTCGAACCCATAGCCTTCGCAGTAGGCCTGAATCAAACTCTCACCAGCGAGCTTCGACGCGCCGTAGAGGGACGTCTGGAGGGGGAAGGCAACGTTCTCGGGAGTCGGAAACTGACTCGGCTCGCCATAGATCGAACCCGTTGAAGAAAAGGCGATGCGCTTCACACCGGTGGCGCGCATTGCCTCGAGCACGTTGAACGTCGCGATCGTGTTCTGCTCGAGGTCTCTCTTCGGATGATCGAGTCCGAAGCGGACGTCTGCGTTGGCGGCAAAGTGAAACACGACGTCGCATCCCGACATCGCCGCGCTGAGCCGCGGCAGATCGAGCACGTCGCCGTGCACCATGCAGAACGCGTCGGAGTGGTGGGCATGGACCAGAAAGCGTTCCTGCCCAGTGGAGAAGTTGTCGTAGCCGACCACTTCGTGGCCATCGTCAAGAAGACGATCGACGACGTTGCTTCCGATGAAACCGGCAGCGCCGGTGACGAATGTCTTCATTGTTCGGAGTCGTTGGGCCCGCCGCCAGAAGGCGCGGACATTCGATCGCTCGTGGTGATCCGGGTCGATCGAAAATCGGGCGCGATGGCTGGCATCGCGCCCGAAGTGGAGGGCGAAGAACTTACTGCAGCGAGAGCAGCACGAGGATTTCTCCTCGGCCGGACGCCAGAGGCTCAAGCGCCTTGCCGAGTACCGTACCAGGCTGATGGAACTTGCGGCCGTTGATTTCCATCGGTTCGGAGCGCATGGCGACGCCGAGCTCATCGCTGGTGACCAGAAGATCGCCGACGTGGATGCCGCTCTGCTTCGCGTCAACCATCACCTTGACACGGCCGGTGGTCGCGATTGCCGCTTTCCCTTCGCCAGCCCTGCCGAGAATGACGCCCGGCTGTGCCGACACCACGCCGGCTACGCCTGTGTCGTAGGCCTGCGAAGAGGGCATCACTTCATTCGAAACGGCGGGATTGAGGACGACCACCGTGCCCGGTGTAACCTTCGTGGTGGTGGGGACCCACTCCGCGATATCCTGGTACACCGCCCCGATCACGCTGGCTGCCGTGATGGAACCACTCACATTCACGTTGCCGACGACGTCGAGCTTCGCGGCGGGGGCAATCGTTCCGATGCCGAGGTTGCCGGTGGTCGTAAACGTGTACAGAGGCTGAAAGTTGTTGCCGATTTGGAAATCTGTGCCAGGGACGTAAATCCCCATACCCATGATCCAGTTGTCTACACCGTTCGTGCGAAAGTTGAGGTTGGCGCCAGAGTTCGCGTTCCCGCGATCCATGATGAACGCTGCGAGGGCGGTGCCCGAGGCCCCACCTGTATTCGTTGACTTGACTCCAAAAAAAGCGTTCCCCGTGTTAAAAACACTCATCGTGTTTGGTGCAGGGTTGGTCGTTCCGATACCGACGAACGTGGCGGACGTCGCATAGAGTTGGTTGCCGTTCGGCGTCCACTGGGCCGAAGCTGTCGGGCCGATCACGGACATGGCAAGGAGTGCGATGGCGACGAGCCCGGCTCTGTTCAGCGTTGTACGAAAATTTTTCATTGATGGCCCCTTCGTGTGACGCAATTTGGGTTTACGTGTGTGGACTCATGATCATACAACATTTCCCTCAACCTGCGCGCGGAGGTCAAAAAAGGTCGAAGCGCTGCGTTTGCCATCCCACGCCTGTTCCAGCGAGCACAACCCACGCTGTTCGAACGACGAGAAGCTTGAAGTCGAGCCAAGCCCAGGAGGTCCCTCCTGACCCAGTCATCGAAGTTGGAGATGCGTTGCGACCGCTCACGCGCCAGAGATAGGCCAGTCCGGACCGCACGCTGAGTTTGCGCTTGTGTCAGAATCCGTAACCATCGGGCTCGTGGGGGAAGGCTGGGGGGGGACAGACGAGGGACATGCCGCCCTTGAGAACGCTTCCGAGCTGCGGCAATTCATTCAGATTGAACTTGCGCAGGAAACGACCTAACCTGGTAACACGCGGGTCGTTCTTGGTCTTGAAGACCGGCCCAGTCATCTCATTGCTTTCCAGCAGGCCCTGGCGCCGCTCGTCTGCACCAATCTTCATGGTCGTGAACTTCTATCCCGTGAGGCGCATGCCGTTCCGTCTCACCACATTCCAACGGTAGAAAACAGGCAGCCGGCGGTCGCTCAGTTGACCGCAATCGCGATCAATGTGAACAGCGGAAACTGCAATACCAGGCCATCGTCGAAACGACGATTCCGGAACTGCGTCGTTACTCACATCACCGCGGTAATCGCGATAGACCAACTGCCAGCAGGGTGATCGCTACCAATAGGGTTGCCACATCGTTGAACAGAGGGATTGCTGGCACGCTCGTTAGCCCATATTGCATCTCGGCTAGTGCGCCGGTCACATGTGAAAATGCACCTCCGGTCACGTTGACCGTAAACAACTCGCCACCATTCGAGACAAAAAAGTATCGCCTGCCCACGGGATCAAAGGCCGCTGCGGGACTAGCGTACCCGGCCAGACCCGTGTCAGCGATGAGAGCCGGAATTCCGGTAGCCGGGCTCATCGCATAGATGCCGACGTTTCCAGTGCCGGGTACAAAGCGGATCCCATAAAGATTGGCAGTCAGCGGATCGTACTGAGGTTCGGCCATCGAACCGGTCACGTGCGTGACTCCACCGCTGGCCACGTTGACCGTAAACAACTCGCCACCATTCGAGACAAAAAAGTATCGTCTGCCCACTGGATCAAAGGCCGCCGCGGGACTAGCGTACCCCGTCACACCCGTGTCAGCGATGAGAACCGGAATTCCGGTAGCCGGGCTCATCGCATAGATGCCGACGTTTCCAGAGCCGGGTACAAAGCGCATCCCATAAAGATTGGCAGTCAGAGGATCGTACTGAAGTTCGGCCATCGAACCGGTCACGTGCGTGACTCCACCGCTGGCCACGTTGACCGTAAACAACTCGCCGCTATTCGAGACAAAAAAGTATCGCCTGCCCACGGGATCAAAGGCCGCCGCAGGACTAGCGTACCCCGTCAGACCCGTGTCAGTGATGAGCGTCGCGACGCCAGTCGCAGGATCGATGGAGTAGATGCCGACGTTTCCTGACGCAGGCACAAAACGGAGGCCGTAAATAGTCTGCGCCACAACTGGTATCGGAAGAGCTATTGCGATAACGATAGCCACTCGGAGACACAGAATTCTCATGCAGGCTCCGTTCGGACAGCGCATTTTATCCAACAAAGACAGTGGCTACCCATCTGGTTTCGAAGGGACATCTACGAGCCTGTTCCAGCGAGCACAACCCATGCCGTTCGCACGAAGATCTTGAAGTCGAGCCAAAGCGACCAGTTGTCGATGTATTGGAGGTCCATCCTGACCCAGTCGTCAAAGTTGGAGATGGCGTTGCGCCCGCTTACCTGCCAGAGACAGGTCAGTCCAGGACGGACGCTGAGTTTGCGCTTGTGCCAGAATCCGTAGCCATCGAGCTCGTGAGGGAAAGCCGGGCGGGGACCGACGAGGGACATGTCGCCTTTGAGAACGCTCCAGAGCTGGGGCAACTCATTCAGGCTGAACTTGCGCAGGAACCGGCCCAGCCTGGTCACGCGCGGGTCATTCCTGATTTTGAAGACCGGCCCGCTCATCTCATTGCTGGCCAGCAGCTCCTGACGCCGCTCGTCCGCATCGATTTTCATAGTCGTGAACTTGTATCCCGTGAAGCGCACACCGTTCCGCCCCACCACATTCCAACGGTAGAAAACGGGGAACCTGCGGTCGCTCAGTTTGATCGCAATCGCGATCACTGCGAACAACGGAAACAACAACACCAGGGCCATCGCTGAGACGACGACGTCGATCAACCGCTTGAAAAAGAGTGCATCAGAATCGAAATGCCGCGGCACGAGGACGACGCAGGGCAGGTGAAGAAGGCTGTACGGGTAGATGGCGTGAAGAACCTGCGTCTTCCCGGCCAGCAACGATTCCGGGACGATCCGGAGCAGAATGCCGAGCATGTCGCAGTTTTCGATGACCGCGTTCATCCATTCGGCGGTGCCGTTTGGTTGGACGGCGATCACCTCATCAACGTGCCGGGAGATGAGAACGCTGCTCAAGTCGGCCACGGCTCCGACGTGCGGCGATCGAGGCGCATCATGCAGCACAGGCACATCGGCGGGAACGCTCAAGTAGCCGCAAATCGCGTACTCCGCCGGCTCAACGCTCTCGTCGAAATACCTTTCCAGCCAGAGCACCACGCGCAGCGGTCCGACCACGAGAACCTTCTTCTGATAGTACCCAGAATCCCGGCGGCGCCTGAAATATTGTCTAAGCGCGCTTCGAAAACTACCCAGGCAAATGCCCGAAAGCACGATGAACGCGATGACAAAGAGCCGGCTCCACTCTCGTTCTTTTCCCAGGAAGAGAACGAGCGTTACAACGCCCGCGCCACACAACGGCGCAAACAAAGAACTGAGCCAAACACGGGTACGGCTTTGTTCCAGGATCGCTTGATAGCCGCCGCTCACCCCCAGCGCGACAATCGTCGTTACTCCCGCGATGACGATTGCCCAAAGGATCTCCTGCGGTCTGGGAAGGGCACCGGTGCCAGCCTCGGGACGAAGTGCCGGCGGAACCCAGCCAAAACTCATCTGGTCGACGATTCGATGCGCTTCCGGCCAAACCGTATACGCAATCGCGAATCCCAAAGCCACTATGGCGAAGTCGAGAGCCCAGAAGAGACGGCGTGGAATCATAGGAGGTCGAGGCTCATGTGCGCCGTTTGCCCATGCCCGCGGCATAGGCCACGAGTTGCGCCAGATACAACGGAAAGCCGAACAAATATCGCTTCCAGAGACGCCGCGGCTCCGTCAAAAGACGGTATGCCCAGTTGAGTCGCAGACGGGTGATCATGGGCGGGTAGCAATCCGCACGCCGTGCGAGGTGATCGAAATATCCCCCCACCGCCCAGATCACAGGCGCCGCAATCTCCTTGGCATGGCGCGCAATCCACTCCTCCTGCTTGGGCTGACCCATACCGACGACCAGCACGTCCGCACCGGTCGCGTTTATTTTCTCGATGACCCCTTGAGACTCCTCAATGCGGAAATAGCCATCGTGCGTTCCCGCCAGAGCGAGCTCAGGAAACATTTCGCCAACTCGATCCGACGCCGCGCCAATTACGTCTGGCGCGCCGCCGAGAAGAAATACGCGCCAGCGATTGACGGTCGCGACGCGAAGAAACTCCGGGACGCTGTAGTCCCCAGCCATGCGATTTGACATGCTAAGTCCGACACCAAAGAGTGGCGATGCATAGATGACGGCGATGCCGTCTGGAGCGACAATTGAGAATGAGTCGAAAGCCGCACGACTCTCTGGGTTCGCCCGGAGACAATTTGCAGTATGGAAGCCGTAATACGTTACAGTGAGTTTGCGGCCCGAAAGAATAGCATCGCTCATTCGGTCAACGAGATTCCGAACATCGAGCCTGGTGAGGCGCACACCCAGGAATTTCATTGCTTCCGAACTCGCGCAGATTCATCCCGCGCCGAAATCAAGCGTAAGTAGGTCGCGCTCATAGCATCCGCCATACCTTGAACCGAATAGCCGCCGAGCGGCATCGCATGCGAACCCTCGTAAAAACGGGTGCCGATCGCACACGGGAACGCACTTGCCGCGAAACACGTGCCCGACGGTGTCGCGCTGTCGTAGTCGAGCATCACTTCGCAATCAATAAGCGCGGAGCGGCGTCCCACGAGCCTTATTTCGTCCTGATCCAGAATGAACAACCGTGCGTTTCGACGTTTTTCATTTGTTCTTTCGCCCACAGAGGCGCAAGAATGCTTCGGAGATCGTTATCGTGACTGATGAACGTATTCGGCAAGACGATTTCGAATCTGCTGCCCTTCGCTAGAAGGTACGCAGCCAGCACATATTGCTCGGAATAGTACCTGTCGATCCAATCGTCGGGATAGTCGTATGGAAGTGCCACATCGTGTATCTCCACCAACACGCCGGGCTTTAATATGGGGAGCACATCGAGCAACAACGTTGTCGCATCCGAGTTCATCAGCACTCTGTGTGAATTGTCGATATACAGAATATCGTTGCGTCCAAGCTGGTCAAACATATCCACACCGACACTCTCGACAGGTTGCCGGATGTTTTCGTCACAAATGGCGGCCACATCCGCACGCGGGCACGGATCGATGGATATAATTCTCGTTGCCAGCCCGTGATCACGTATCGCCTGCCGGGCAAACTTGGTTGAATTTCCCGACCCTACTTCGATGTAGCAGCGCGGCTTGTTAATCGCGATAAAACTATACAACGCGACTCCATCCAGCGCCGGCATCCACCCATTAAGCCAAAATGGGGCCGTCGCTGAAGTATCTGCCACCGGCAGCTCGGAGATGCTGAGAAAATACTCCATGAACGGTAGGAACGATTGGAGATGCGATGCATACGTCGCCTTGTTCTGATTGATGATGTCGTACAACCCCGAATGTGGATTGTCCTCAGTCCAACGCCTTTTTGAATCGATGGGGTAGTCGAGCACCACAACTTTGTCAGGCGAGAAGCCGCATGCAATCGTCCGTAGCAGCACGGAAAGCCTTCGATGCTTTTTTAGCTGTTTTACGACAACATCTCTGACTCTTAGCATATTGGTTGTTATCCCTGATCCATCGCCATCAATCAGGGGATTGTGACGTGCATCGACGAAGAATCGAAATTGCCTCGGTTAACAGCGTCGCAAGGTCGGCTCACTGCATGTGCCCGCCACGCTCCCAACG
Organism: Thermoanaerobaculia bacterium; assembly: GCA_017883205.1. Lineage (GTDB taxonomy): Bacteria > Acidobacteriota > Thermoanaerobaculia > Gp7-AA8 > Gp7-AA8 > JADGNZ01. The sequence goes on from JADGNZ010000008.1 coordinate 80,166, forward strand.
CGGAAACCACCCCAACGCCGGGCTCAGTATTTTCCGTTGTCTCCTCAATCGTGCGACGAGAAGGATCTGCCAGCAGGAAGCGACGGTTGCCATTGCGGCGGTACCGCTGGCCGCAGTTCCCCAACCCGGACAGCCGCCATCCGGCGCGGAGACCTCGCGACTGCGAGCACCGCTGTTCGTCGTATGGAAAGGAGCAGCACTGGTGCGATCGCCACGGTCCAGAAGACGGCGGTCCCTTCGTATGGGTAGTAGGCGAGAATCGAGGTGCTCGTCGTGTTCGCATACACGATCCATTGCAGGAGCGCGATCAGCACGAATGGCGCCAGACCGGCGAGCGCCCGGTCACATATGTTCCCAGCCCTGCTCTGCCGGCACGCCCGGATGGCAGCAATCACGACAAGGATCGATAGCAAAACGAACAGTCCGAAAACCAATGGTCCGCACTCGTCGAGAACCTCCAGATACGCATTGTGTATCGGCACAATCAGCCAGGATCTCAGCTCGAACATTGTCAGCCGCAGAATGCCATTCCCCCACCAGTTGAATCGATAGTCGCTCAGAAACAGCCTTGTCAGTTCCACGCGCAATGAAAAATTGCCGAGGTTCATGACGTCGAAGGAAAAGCCGCGGAATACCACGTACGCGCCAATGATTGGCCACGACACTGCGAGCAAGCCAACGAGCGGCAGGATCAGTTTCAACGTCGCCGGACGCGTCCGGCGGAAAACCAGGAGCAATGCCAGCAGGAATAGAACGAACAAGCCGCCGCGAGTGAAGGTATTCAGCAACTCCATTAGCATGACTGCAATATAGGCGAGGTACACTGCTTTGCGGGTCACAAAGTACACACCTAACGCCAGCGTAATGAACATTGCCAGATATCCGGCGTATGACATGGCGGGCCCCAGCGCGCCGGAGCCAACCCTTCCCACATCCGCGCCAAATGTCGACGAATCGCCGGCGGTCGGCGACGACAATGACACAAAGAAACTCTCGCCCTTCGCGACTACCCTCACAACGATATTAAGGACAGAAAACAAGAACATCGCATTTAGCAGACCGAAGAGGTCCCGCTCTCGTACGATCAACGACGTCAGCAGGTAAAAGAGAGCCACGAATTGCCAGGCCGCGCCGATCGAAAGTAAGAGAGCTTCCAACGGCGTGTGCGTTGCTATCTGGCTCGCCGTCAGCGCAATAGCAAACGCCCAGAGAGTCAACTCGATTGACCTCGCAATCGTTCCGCGTGGCCTCCTCACACGACCTGTCACCAGAAGAATCACGAACAATGACAGAAGCAAGAGCGTGCTCAGTCCAAGAAACTGGTCGAAGTCCGGAACGCTGAACGCGCGTATACCAGCCGCTCGGCCCGCATAGAAGGTGAACGGAAAGATCACGATCGAAACGAAGAGTGCAAAGCGGTAGCGACCTGCCGCCACACAAGCCAGCCACGCCGTCATGCCAAACAGATTGCCGCCAAGGAGCAATACAAGGCCAGGCCAACCGCCGAACGCCAGGATTTTATCGAACATGCTTATTGCTGCCGGAGCTTGCGACTCCAATTTCTGCCGGCGCTTTAGTTTCTTTCAACCCCTTTTCAGCCGCCATCAGACCGGGCGCGAGTGCTAGCGCCTTCTTATAGGAAGCCCTGGCAACATCGAGATCGCCGCGATGCTGATACCCAAGACCAAGTGAGAGGTAGACTAGGGGTGAGCTCGGATTGAGTCGGAGTGCCTGGTTGTAGTAACGCAGCGCTCCGTCGAGGTCACCCTGGCGCGTGGCAAGATCCCCCTGATAGACCGGAATCCAGAAGTTCTGCGGATCAACGGACGCGGCGTCTGCATAGGCTTGCGCGGCTTCCTTCAGCCGGCCGGCGGCCAGTGAGGCTGCGCCCAGCAGCACGATCGGTTCCGATTTCCCCGGAAACAATCGCCGCGCTTCGATAGACCAGTGTTGCGCGCCCGCGATATCCCCATTCGCCAGGCATATCTCACCGGCACCGAGATAACAAGCCATTGCCTTTGTCCGCGTAGCACACTGCTCATAGAGACCAATCGCTGGCGCGGCAAGGCTCTTCTGCCTGAAGATTGCCGCTGCGTGAAGATAGCCGCGACTGTCGTCCGGCATTTGAGCGATGAACGCCTCATTGATCCTAACCGCTTTCAGCCAGTCGCCGTTGCCCTCGGCAATTCGTGCAGCGGCCAGCAATCGGACCGGCTCGTCACTCTGATCGAGAGCGATACCTTGCTGATATCTCACGACTGCCTCCCGAGATTGTCCTGCATACCACAAAAGGTCGCCAAGCTTGTAGAACGTAGACGCCTTCGTATCGCCAACAGCGATCGCCGTGCGCAACGCTTCCGCAGAGCCCTCTCGCCAGCCGATGGCCTCGAACAGCCGAGCCGATCCTCCCGTTCGCCAGACCGCGAGCGCAGCGGCCTCGTCTCCAGCGCTCCTGTATGCCAACCCGAGGTAATAGCTAGACAGGTCGTCGCGTGACTTACCATGCCCATACCCTCGAAGAAACAGGATTGCTTCATTTGGATGGCCCGCCTTCAGCGCCCCAAGGCCCGCGAAGTAATTGACACGGTCGTCGCCGGTTCCCGCCGGCATCACACACGGCGTATCCCTGCACTGAGTTGACTTCAAGCACTCGATCAGCTCCCGGTTTAGCGCGCAGCGGCGTGCGAGCTGTGGCTCCTCGTATGAAAGCAGGAGCGAGAGGATGATCGCGACGGTAGCGGTTTTCATGCTGCAGGAACTGCGCTACGCGAAAATTACCTTCATCAGCGGATGCGCTCCGGAGGTCGCAGAAGCACCTTGACTCAGTTTGGTGGCGTCTGCCGTAATGATCTCCAGGAGAGGATGGCAACTTCGCAACGTCCAGTAGTCGCGATCGAAGATGTTCGGCCGCAGCCGGTCAACGCCGTTGTCGTGAGCGAGCGTCTTCTGGTCCGTCATTAATGCGCCTCTAGTGTGTGGCCGCCCCTCGCGACGGCAACGGCAATACTTGCACCGGAGTAGTACGAGTACAGTCGGGCGTCAGGATCGATTGCCGTGCATGCGGCGAGATCCGTGAAGTAATCATACGCGGTTCAGCGTTGGGAATGAAGACGGAGAATATCGGGATTCATTTTTTCATGATCACTGGGGTCATCACGCCGGACGCAGGTAACGTCGCAACGCCCCCGGATCGGTCAACGGGACATACGGTGCGTCTAGTGTGTGGCCGCCCTTCGCGACGACAACCGCAATGTTCGCGCCGGAGTCGTACGTGTAGAGTCGTGCGGAAGGATCGCTTGCGGTGTATGCGGCGAGATCTGTGAAGTAATCGTGCGCGTTCCAATGGTCGAGGAGCAGCACGAACTGGCGGCCGCTGGCGAGGAGATTGCTCAGCGCATTACGATAAGCGTCGGGCCGCTGAATATGCATCAGCACCGTAACGGCATAGACAAGGTCCGGAAGGGGCTCTTCTTTGATTGATGTCTCCGTAAGGTCCATAATGCCGGTCGTGGTCTCGCGGAACACCTCAGGAAAGAGCTCTTGAAAAAACTTGATCTGTAACGGCGCGCGATCGTAACCGAAGAGCACAACGTCCCGCCCCAGCAATAGGCGTAGATTCGCAAGATAGCGTCCACCGCCGACTCCGATTTCAGCGATCGACCGGATGCCGGGGAGGTTGCAAATCGCCTCGTAAACGCATCGGTGGGTCAGGTTGAGGGGCTTGCAATCCGCGAGCAAATATAGTTTCCCGTTCGTGAAGAGGAATTCCGCGTCTCGCAAATCGTCCGTAAAAAAGCGACGATTGAACTCGTTCTCGGCCCGGTAATGCGCAGGATAGTCGTCCCAGTCAAAGTCGTCGATCGGCGAAAACATTCTCTTGATTGAGCGCAACTTCGCTCGCAGGTGCAGCCAAAGCGAGATGTGCGGCGCCTCGCCGGCGTACACGCGCGCATATTCTGCTGCGTTGGTGCGGGTATCCGCCTTGTTCGTGATTGTCAATCATCACTCCTTTGCAATACTTCCCGGTAAACTTGGTGCGTCTCAGCGATCATTGCCTGGAGTGTCCATTTTCGTACTGCCGTTTCGCGGGCCGCGAAGGCCAGGCGGGCCGCAAAATCGCGGTCGAGCAGGAGCCGAACGACTGCGTCAGCAAAGGCGCCGGCCTCGAGGGTTTCGAGACGAACACCTGTTTCTCCATTCTTCACGATGTCTCGCAACGCCCCGGAATCCACAGCCACGACAGGCCTCCCCAGCAACATCGCCTCGACGACAGTCAGCCCGAACGCTTCGAGTCCCCGTCGCAGGTGAACCACGATATCCGCCGCTCCCATGATGCGGTCTGCATCGTCGCGCCATCCCAGAAATCTCACTGAGCTCTCGAGCCCTCTTTCCTTGACCGTTCTCTCCAGTTCCGAGCGCATTGGGCCATCGCCGGCGATACAAATCACAGCATCCCCGACCGACGCCAATATGCGAGGGACTGCGTCAACGAGAATGTCCGGTGCCTTCTCGTGCTCCAGACGGCCCGCAAAGACAATGAGCGGAGCCTCGGAACTGACCCCTGCTTCAATCCGAAACTGTCGCAGCTCTTCCCTCGAATACTCCCTTGGCGGACTGACGCCCATCGTGATGTTTCTGATTCGGGCATTCCGGACGGCGAAGTACTCCCCCAGATATTCCTGTACTGATCTGCCGTAGACCATGACGTCTTTGCCAAGAGCGAGCCTGGTCAGGAGACCCTTACCGCCGGCGAAGTCATGAACGGAACAGACGAATCGCGCTCCCGCGGCGCGTGCCGCGGCCCGGCCGGCGAGTGATGAAAAGCGATGGTGGCTATGAACGACATCGATCTGATTATCGCGAATTACCCTGCGGAGCGCCCAGAATGCCTTGGCGAACGTGCCGGGAGTCGATGGAAACAAGGGGACGATGAACGACGGAACGTTCAACCCTTCAAGCGGACCGGGCCACTCATTCGCGCCAAAAGCCACGGCTGAAACGAAGTTATCGTCGTCGCCCCCAATGAGGTTCTCGATCACTCGCGAAACGCCGCCCGGCTTGAAGCGCGGCACAACGTGCAGAACGCGAGTCCGGGGTTGAACGCTCATCGAGTCCCGACAGCAGCAGAGCAACCAATCCCAGGCCAGCCGGCCATTTCACAGCGTGTGCACTCTCTTCCGTGCGCCCCGGCTGATACTCCATTGGGATGCCGGATACGCATAACACAGCGGTCCCTCACGATATGGTGGTTCAAAGATCTCAAAGTGGATCACCGTGCTTCAGGAAGACGGAGCCAAACCCTCGTGCGACGCGGCAGAATCATCCTGGATGGCTTCCACGAAAGGAGAATCATGTAAACGAACGCGCGCCATCGGCGCCGGTTTTGTCGAAAAGCAGCCCTGAAGTTCTCCAGCGCATGGCGCTCGTCTCCTGCGCCGAGGTAGATCGTGGCCTGCGCATAATGTCCGCCCGCGTGGATTCTCTGGACCCAGTCAGCGGAAAGGCTCGGATCCGCGGCCAGGCATTTCGCAATGACTTCATCGTGAGCGGCTGCCCACACTTCATGATCACTCGAAAGGCTCCCGGACGAAAAGCGCTCATAAGCGACCAGCGACTCGTCGATCAGCAGCGCGGGAAACTCGCGAGTCACCCGAACGAACAACTCCCAGTCTTCGCAACCGATCAGCTTCGTATCGAAGAGCCCGACCCGGCGCAGACACTCTCTTTTCACAGCAACAGTCGAGTTAAAGATGAAGTTGCCCTCGAGGATCGAAGGATATACGTCGTGCCGCGTGCGAATGGGCAGGGTGCGGATATGCCGTCCATGCTCGTCGACCATGTCCATCGTCGAGTAGAAAAGTCCGATCTCCGGATGCGCTTTCGCTGCTTCGGCATGGCGCTCGAGCTTGGTCGGATACCACCAATCGTCCGAGTCCAGAAAGGCAATCCACTCTCCCAAAGCACGACTGATCGCCAGATTTCTGGCCGCCGCCACACGTTGCCCCATCCCGCGAAAATACCGAATGCGATCGCCGAACTCGCATTTCAGCTGCCTCTCCGTCTCATCGGACCCGTCGTCCACGACGAGAATCTCGAAATCCGTGAGGGTTTGCGCGAGCACACTTCGCACGGCTTTCACTATCTTTTTTTCGCGATTGAACGTAGGGATCACAACCGAAAACATGGGATTCGAAGATCCGGGAATCGTTGCCGAGGACGATTCGCAACTCATGACGATTGCCTCCCCTTTCGACGCGCCAGAGAGTTTGTGGTTCGAAACTGTTCTTGAGTCTCACGGTAGTGTTCCACTCTCGTCAAATAGCCCGACGGCGTAATTCGACAGAGCTCGAACGATCCGTGTTCCTCAAAGAAATAGAAGAAGTCCTGAAAACAACTCCGCGAATCGATATTGCGACTGCCGAATTCGAACGTGATGAGGTCGACCTTCCCGGCGCGGATGAGCTTCTCGGCGCCCGCGAGAACACCGAGCTCGTGCCCTTCGAAGTCGATCTTGAGTAGATCAATGTGCTCGATACCCTGTTTCTGACAATACGCATCCAAAGTGTTGATTACCACCGTCTCCGATTGGGTCATCGAAATGCCAAAGTGATTCAGCCGCCGCTTGTAGAGCGATGCGATCCCGGAGGTATCTTCGTTCGAGTCGAGGGTCATCTGTCCTTGCTGACCGCCGAGGCCGCAATTGTTGAGAACGACTCGCTGATCGGAGCCGTGCTCGTTTCTCAGCGCGGCGAAAGTGACCGCGCTCGGCTCGAACGCGTGGACTCGAACAGCCGCATCTCCCAGCCCCTCGAGAAGCATGGATAGAAACTGGCCGCGGTTCGCTCCAACATCGAAGACGCAGAGAGGCCCGACCGTCGACCCCTCGATTCTTGCGAAGGAGCTTCCCGACGACTCGCTCGCCGCTGCTTTCCACGACAGCGCTCGAGCCAACACCCATCAGCACTGCATGGCAACGACGAGTCGTTCCAACAGGCGCTGTCCAGCCGCGTTCGCGGTGACCGCGGCAAGAAGAGTCTTGACGAACCTCTTCATCACGTAGCGCCGCCTTCCCCGGAATCGGACCGCGGGCCACGCCGCAGTGCGCCAAACGCCTGATGATACCGCCGGTGATAGGTATGGTCGCGGAGCGCGCGCCTGCGGCCGGCAGCTTGTATGGCGGCAGAGGTGCCTGAATTCCCAAGAAGAACTTCACCTTGTCGAGAAGGTCGTATTGATTGCGATAGACCACGACTTCCTTTCTCCGGCTCAACATCTCCGCGAGCTCGTCCATGTAGCCTGTGCAGTAGAGCGCGCGCTCATGGGAGCCTCGAACTCGCGCAGGTGAAGATGCCGCGTGATCGGGCGGGTGGATCGTTTCGATCATAGACATCGAGGCCCCCCCTGCGCACTACCGGGCTGAGGACTCGCAAATCGTCCGTAAAGAACGAGAACCTTCTCTTGAGCGAGCGGCGCACAGGTGCAAACCAGAGCGAGATGCGCGGGCCTCCCCCGCGTACACGTGCATATTCGGCTGCGTTGGTAGGACAACGCTTTGTTAGTGGTCGAGAATCGTCACTCATTGGCACGCTGTGGGTCACGTCAACGACAGATAGTCCTGATTCCACTTCACAGAGTGACCAGCAGATCTGAATGACCGGTCCGTCCGAGCAAATCACGGAACCGGTGCACCATCGTGTGTTCTCTCGTGGTGCGCTCGTACGCCCGAATGGCGATCTCTTCACGCTCGTCGTCGTGTTTCAGGTAGTAGCGTATCGTCTCGATGAGATCGTCCGGCGACGCGTAAAGCGCAATCTCCTCACCGATCCGATAATGGCGCTCGAGACCCTCGACGTAATAGGAGAGCTGGAATCCACCGCATGCACTGATTTCAAAATGGCGCCCCTTGACCTGCTCCCGGTCCTTCGCGTCGCCTCGCATGATGGTCCGCTTCCAGGCCCGTAGCGTTTCCGTGATGGGCCTTCTGAGGGCCAGCACATAACGCAGGTCCCACGATGTCGAGTTCGACAGGTTGAGGTTGATCCTGGCCTGGTTGAAGATCCGCACCATATCATCCTCGCCGGCATGGCCAGTGCCCCAGCCATGTCCCCAGACGCCAACGTTGATGCCCGCTCTTCTGATCTGCCTGATCCACCACGCTCTGTAGGGATGAAATTGTCCGACGAAAGCCACGTCGTAGATCTTTTCGAAGTCCTTCTTCATAAAGATTTCGTGATTGCAACCGAAAGGGGAGTAGACCGCGTTGGCCGACCCCGCCTCGCGAAACCGGCGCACCCCATTCACATCAGACGTGGTCACGTACGTGAAGTGGGGCGCCCAGAAGTCCGAATACTCTCTCCGCCACACGTCGTCGAAGAAATATGCGACCGTCGTCGTGTATTTCTTGAGCTCGTCCATCACGGCCGGGTCAAATTGATCCCTGAATGGCACGAGCAGCACGAAGGCCGGCCGGTCGCGTTTGACAAGGGCTAGCAGCGATTCGTTCATGCGCTGAAGGCCGCCTTCGCGCGCCTTTTGCATGAAGTCGAACGTGTCGACGCTGCCGACGGCCTGTTCCAGCGGCTTGTAAAGGTTGTAATACTCGTACGACAGGCCGTGCTCTTCGCGACCATTATTGAAGAGGGACGCCACAAACATAACGCGGTTCGTCATTGAGCCATATCCTCTACCAACGGGGCATCGATTAACTGCTGGGAAGGCAGCCAGGAGGAACGAGCAGGAGACCCCATCGCCCCACCGCAAATAGATAGGATTTCGCTCACGTCACCCTTGGCTCTTTGGCGTGAATGATCGGGCGCATTACGTGGCCGCGAGGTTTGATCCTGCCGACAACCGCGGGTCACGCGTACGACTTCAAGAAGGAGTCAAAGACGCCGGTCAACCTGTCCAGGCTCTCCCTGGCAGCGAATGGATGCAACCCGATGTAGAAACCTCGCTCATGAACGAGGTCAGCTCCCGGAAGTGGTGGTCCCTGAAGTTCGGGAAATATGCTGCACACCGGCTGTCGTGCCACGTTTCCAGCAACGATCGGCCGGGTCTCCACACCGTTGGCCTCGAGGTGCTTCAACAGAACCGACCGGTCGAACGGGCATGACTCTCGAAGCATCAGAGGCACAGCGAACCAGGAGCACTCCGCCTTCGGATGAACCTCGATCGACCGCATGAGCGCACCGTAACGTTCGAGGCTACGCATCAGATAGGTCGCGTTTTGCAGCCGCTGGCTTTGAAAGACGCCGAGGCGCTTCAACTGCTCCAACCCGAACCCTGCCTGCAATTCCGTAGGACGCACGTTGAATCCCCAATTGAGGAACATGTATCGCGGATCGAGTCCGTCCATGACAACGGGAGCCATATGTTTCGTATTACGGGCCCAGCCGTGCGCTCGCAGGAGCCGGAGAAGATCCGAGAGGTCCGGATCGGAACAGATAATCCCCCCCCCTTCCATCGTCGTGATGTGGTGGGAGAAGAAAAAGGAGTAGCTTCCGGCAAGTCCGAACGTACCTACTGGTTTTCCGTCAAAGCGCGCGCCCAGCGCCTCGCAGCAATCCTCGACCAAGACCAACCCGTGCTTCTGGCAGAGGGCGGTTACCCGATCCATGTCGCACGGATTGCCCATCAGATGAACCAGCGAGATCGCCCGGGTCCGTTCCCCGATCTTTGCCTCGAGGTCGTCGAGATCAACGTTCAGCGTTCTCGGGTCAGTATCAACCAGCCGGACCTTCAGACCCGCCATCATCACGGACCAGATCTGTGTCGGCCAGGTCACCGACGGCAGCAACACTTCGTCGCCTGGCTGGAGTCTCATTCGTCCGGCCGGGTTGGTCAGCGCGAAGGCGATCAGGAGATCGGCCGACGAGCCGCTGTTGACCATGATGGCCTCGCTCACGCCATGCAGCCGTGCGAACTCCTCTTCGAACCGGCCGGTCTTCTCCCACATCGTCGTCCTGAAGGAGCACATCGAATCAACCGCCGCGAGAACCTCTTCCACGTCGTAGGTGGCAATGCTCAGCGGGTACCAGTAGGGCTGCGGCTTGTAGCTATTGATTCGAGAGGCCTCGTCTATGAGAGCCTGGAGCGGCGCGCGCAACGATTCTGTGTGGCCCAGATTCTTCATGCAGGTTCCGCCTTCAATCCCGCCTGCCACCCGTTGAACGCGTCAATCAGGCTTTGCAACCCATCTTCAAAACCGATCGAATGCCGCCAGCCGAGGCCGTGCAAGCGCGCCACATCGAGAACCTTCCTCGGCATCCCGTCCGGCTTTGTAGCATCCCACTGGATTTCGCCCCGATACTCCACCAACCCTCCGATCGTTTCTGCAAGCTCTCGGATTGTCACGTCCTCGCCGGTTCCTATATTGACCAGTTCCGGCGAATCGTAATGCTCCATCAGGAACAAACAGGCATCGGCGAGATCGTCAACGTGCAAAAGCTCGCGACGCGCACTGCCGGTTCCCCATACGCCGACGGACGGCACCAGGTTCTGTTTTGCCTCGCTGAACCGCCGCACGAGCGCGGACGCGACGTGTGCACGAGTCAGATCGAAATGGTCGCCCGGCCCATAAACGTTGCTCGGCATCGCGCAGATGACATTGACTCCATGCTGCTCACGCAGCGCGCGTGCCAGGCGAATCCCAGCGATCTTTGCAATGGCGTACGATTCGTTTGTCGGCTCCAGCGGCCCGGTCATGAAATCGTCTTCCCTCATCGGCTGGTGCGCCTCGCGCGGGTAAATACACGAACTTCCCAGGAACAGCGTCTTCGCCACCCGAAAACGGGAGCAGGCAAGCAACAGATTGTTCTGAATATCAAGATTCTCAACCAGAAACTCGACCGGTGATGCCATGTTCGCGGCGATGCCGCCGACCCGAGCCGCGGCAATGAACACAAATTCCGGCCGCGTCTGCTCGAACATCTTGAAGACGGCCTCGCGCGACGTCAGATCGAGCTCCTGCCTAGTCCGAAGAATGACATTGTCAACGGACGCCTTGCGCAACCGTCTGACGAGCGCCGAGCCGACAAGCCCGGCGTGACCTGCAACGTAGATTCGGGAATTGCTGTTGAGGATACCCACCATTGGCTATGTCATTCCGACACGGAAATTCATGGAGTCGAACGCTTACGCCGTTCGATGGCACTCGACGTTGAGGCTGATCAAGACGCCTGTCTGCTTTTCCATATGAGGTATGTAAGCCTGCGAGTAGTCGTCCACGTCGGCGTGCTCTGTCTGCTGCCAGTCATACTTGCGAATGTCGCTGAAGCCTGCCGCTTCGAGCTCGCTTCGCAGCGAAGCAAAGTCGAACACGTTGTAGTGGATGTTGTAGAGATAATCCTGCCGGCCAAAAATGGGCCCGATCACCAACCCGATATCCTGGTTCCGCTGGTATATTTCGCAGACCGCTGCGAAATCGGGAACGGAAGTACGGAGCACGCCACCCGGTTTGAGAACGCGATGCCACTCGCGCAGGACGCGGCCAACGTCGCGCCGCTTGAAATGCTCGAGCACGTGACAGTTGTAGATCAGATCGATGCTGCCGTCAGGGACAAACGACAGGTTATCGATTGTCGACACGTGGTCGACATGTGGATAGTCCACAGCGTCGATATGGACGAAGCCCGGCAAAAACCGTTTGCCACAGCCAAGATGTAGTTTCATTGTCATTGACCTGATGCGTTGCGCCCCTGAAGGCCGGCGCTTTCTATATCGAAGCAGCCCGGCCCGACATTTGGACGCCACTGAAGCGATAGTCCATGGCGGTTGCTGCGCGATCGACCATACCGAGCGCGGTATTTACGGTGCTCACAAATGCTGGTGACAGGAACTGCCGAAAGCGTTCGCTCGCCAGGTAATGAGCAACTGCCTTTCGCCATGTCTCGTATTGGCTGTCAGATATCGACCCGATGAATTTCGCCAGCTCCTCGTTGGAGGCAAACTTGCGGCGATCGATGAATACATCATCGTCAACGTACGTGGAGATGTTCGGTGCTCCCCAGTAGATCGGCATGCAGTCCGAGCGAAGGCAATCGAAGATCTTCTCGGTTACGCAGCCCGGCTGATCGCGGCTGTTTTCATAGCAAAGCGAAAACTTATACTGAGGAAGTACGTCCCATTTATTTTCCACAGTCCCTCGATACGACGGGTGCCGCCTTCCGCGGCCCGTCGAGCGCTGGAGCGAATCCTGCGTTCCCAGCCAGCCCACGCCATACAAGTCGAAGGCGTCAGGGTGGTGCTGCTCGAAGTATTCGATGGTCTCCCGCCGCGCTGAGTACAACTCGCCGGGAACGTTCGAGTACTTGTTGTACGAGATGTTGACGAGCAGTTTCTTTTCCGAAAACGGAACCATCGGCGGAGAAGGATACTGCTCGGGCACAGGTAGGCGATATTTCACAACGCGCCGGCCATCAATGACGGCGTCGTTCCAGGTGAGGACGACGGGGAACTCGTCGTAAATCGCGAGATCTGCATTGCCGGCGCAGGCCGCCGGCGGCTCAAATGCAATAAGCGCCGTACGATCGGCGATACCGGCCTGCTTGGCTCTTCCTAACCAGTTTGGCCGATAGCCTCGCAGGATGTTCCTGATCAGACCACGAATACCATGTCGTATGCTGCTCGGGTCCCAGAACAGTAGAAGTGCGCAGTCCTGGAGTGCGCTCTCGCTTACCTCTTCGACAGCGAACCCCATGTCGATCCACGATTGCCTCAGGAGGCGATATGGCTCTGTACAGTTATCACGGGCATTCTCCATGAAGAGGGCATTCGCAGGACCTTCCGCGTGACAAATGAGGATGCGCGGCCGCGACGGTGGCGCGGGTGACAGCATCCCAGATCCGTCCGAACGAGCGGTCACGTTGCTGCTTTGTAAGGGTCGAGATACCAATCGAGAGTCTTCTTCAGTCCGTCCTGCAACGAGGTCGTGCTGCGCCAGCCGAATCGCTCCATTGCACGAGAGATGTCCAGCTTTCTCCTCGGCTGCCCATTCGGTTGTGTCGGGTCCCACAGGATTTCGCCCCCGTAGGCCGTGAGCGTCTTGATCGTTTCCGCGAGGTTCCTGATCGAGATCTCCTCGCCCGAGCCCAGGTTTACCGGATCGGCGTCGTCATATTTCTCAGCCGCCGCAAGGATGCCTTCCGCGGCGTCCTCAACGTAGAGGAATTCGCGCGTGGGTGATCCGTCACCCCAGAGAGAAACCGCTTCCGCGTGTGCCTCTTTCGCTTCAAGAAACTTCCGAATCATGGCCGGAATCACATGACTGGTGACGAGATCGAAATTGTCGCGCGGCCCGTAAAGGTTCACCGGCAGGAGATAGATTCCATTGAGGCCATACTCCTGCCGGTAGCCTTGAAGCATGACAAGGAGCGCCTTCTTGGCGACACCGTACGGAGCATTGGTTTCCTCGGGATAGCCGTTCCAGAGGTCTTCCTCGCGAAATGGCACGGGTGCAAACTTCGGATACGCGCAGACGGTGCCGAGGCAGACGAACTTGGCCACACCCCGGATTCGCGCTTCCTCGATGAGCTGGATGCCCATCAGCGCATTGTCGTGAAAGAAACTGCCAGGGTGAGGGCGATTCGCGCCGATACCGCCTACCTTTGCAGCGAGATGGAGAACAATCTCAGCGCCGGCGTCGTCATAGCAACGCTTGACGTCGCCTTCGCGCGTCAAGTCATACTTCTCGGCTCGTGGTACAAACGTAGTCGCGCCGCGGCGCTTCAGCCGTTCAACGATGTGCGAACCAAGAAACCCCGCTCCCCCCGTCACCAGGACGCGCTTGCCGGACCAGAAATCGCTGTGCTCGCCCATGCCGGCACCCCGGGCAATGCTATCGACGATCAAGTAGTCCTCCCAAATTGAGGCTGCCGGAGAAACGTTGTGATATGGCTCATGTCGAACGCAACGATGTTCGCCAGCACTCCAGCGCTGGCGATGGTCACGATTCCAAACCAGCGCCAATGCACTGGCACGACGAAAGCGAGGAATGTCATCACGACCACCGTCGGCAGCGAGCGCAAGAGCGGCGGCAGGATCGCGTCATTGAATATGGTCCTGGGATCGATATCCAGAAGACGAATCAACTTGAACGGGGTATAGACCCCGGTGATCATCTCCGCGACAGCAGTACCGACCATCGGGCCAACGATACCCAGAATTGGCATCAGCGCGATCGACAGGCCAACCTTCAGGACGGCCTCGACGCTCGACAACAATCCCCACCACTTCAAATCACCCGACGCAAAGAGCGGCGCCGAAAGATTACGAATGATTGTGTCGCGGAAAATGCCCCAGGCAAAGAGGGCAGTCAGGAAGGCGCCACCGAATGTCGCCTCGCCCGTCCACGCCGCAACAAACCGGTGATTGAGCGTCACGATGATCGTGGCCGCCAGGATGGCGATGCGGATCAAAATCCTCGTCATTCGGGTAATGACCGATCGCAGCGCGGAACGATCTCCCGCGCCCATGAGCTCCGCAAGCCCAGGGACGGCGACTGATCCGACTTTGATGACGAACATGAAGGCGGCCGAGGAGAGCTTCTGGGTTAGCGCGAACACGGCCACGGGCGCAGTACCGTAGAACATTGCGATCAGGATCCCGTCGCTGTAGTTGGACGTGAGGAAGGCTGTTTTGGACATCGTGAAATAGAGGGCAAAGCGCAACATTTCCACGAGCTCGGACCGGCTGACAAAGCGGAGGGATAGACGAAAGGGAAAGAGGCGCCGCGCCCAGAATAGTGCCAAAGATGCTCCGGCCAGCGTGGCGATCAGCTGCGCCAGTGCCAGACCGATCACTCCCAATCCGGCCCAGACGAGAAGAAGCCCGCCAATCGTGCCAGCGATGCTGACACCGCTCACCAGTCCATTGACAAGAGCGAGCTTCTGAAAACCGTTGAGAATCACATAGAAGGTTGGGACGGCCACGAGGGCAACGACGCTCGTGAGCACGGCGATCGCAAACGTGATCGTACCTTCGCGCGCAGCCTCTCCACGAAGGTGCATCCAGCTTGCGACGAAGGGCGTGACCGATGCGCCAATGAGCAGTGTGGTCACCGCGACGCAGACGTAACACCAGAACGTACTGGCAATGGCGCGCTCCACCCGCTCCGGCGCACTGGCTCGGTGCGCACTGATGGTCTTCATCAGATTCACACCGATGCCGCCGTCGAGAAGGCTGAGCCACAGAATGATCTGTGAGGCCGCGATCCAGAAGCCGTACATCGGCGCCCCGAGCCACGCGACGACGATCGGCGTAAACAGAAGTGCAATCGCGATGCTGGATGAGCTGCCCAGGAAATCCACGACCAGACCCGCGAACGCTCGGCCCGTACGCCCTCGCGCCAGCCACGACCGCACCGTAACGTACGCACTTGTCGACGGTTCCGGGTTGGCGGAGATTGAATCCGGAGATGGTGGGATCATGATTCCAATCGATGACTGATCGGTAAGTCTTTTTCTGCCGGCAAGGAGAGGCAATCTACAGAAGCGCGTACTCGTTTTGCGGAAGAAAATCGATTCGCTCGATGGCAGCGCCGGCTTCGCGTGCGAGCAATCCGACACGGTGCGCGTCAGGAAATTCGCTGTGCACCTGATAGGCGAGCAACAATCGTTTCGCCCCAAACCAGTTCTCCGTGAGGACGTAATCCTGTGCTTCACGCGAACTTTCGCTGAGCGCCCACGTGGAGATGAATAGGTCAGCGTTCAGGTCGTAACTGTCCGCGAACGAATTAGGCAACACGTTGATACGGCCGAACGCGAGCGGCGTCCTCCGGTCGAGAAACACGACCGAATCGGAACCGAATACGACCGACAGGTAAAGCCACTGAATGCAGGAGAACAACGGTGTATCAATAATCACGTAAGTCGTTCCCGGACGCCAACGAGTAACAATCTTTGCCAGATTCCCGTACCCCCCGCCCCACTCGACGATCGTTCGCAGACTATCGATGTCTGGCCTGGCCACGGCCAGGAACCGGCTGAGGTGATATGCGTGATGGACCGTGTTGTGCGAGGTCATAATGGAACCATTCTCTGTCGAGGCCTCAATAAGGTGCGGTTTTCCGACATCGTCTTCTCGAATCAACGACGCAAGGTCTCCATCGGCAAACTGCCTCTTTACCTCTTCGATTTCTCGCTCGAAGATAAGCCCTGGCGAGTGAAAAACCATTGTCCGGCCGATTAACCGGTGGCGAAGAAACGCATACGGCGGATAGGGGCTGAAGCTGCGGCGAAGATCCCGGTTCACGGTCTCCCACAAAGGCGTCATGAACCCGGAGACCTCGCCTTCGCCGGACGCAGAGTAAAGGCGCGCCGCGAATGTCGACTTGAGGTCATCATAGCGCGCCCTCTGCACTGGATTCCCGGACCTGAGACGGCTGCTCAGCGCACGGACGCGCAATCCATTCCATGCATCTTTAAGAATGCGCGAGCTATTTCCGTTCATTTCTTACTCCACCATTACCCGCAGGCCATCGGAGCCTGCGGCCCGGGCCTCGCTTTCGGCCAGCTTGACGTCGGATTGAACCATCAGCCTGACCAGCTCCTCGAAGCCGGTCGTTGGCGTCCATCCGAGATCCTGGCGCGCTCTCGAGGCGTCCCCTACGAGCAGATCGACTTCCGTGGGACGCAGGTAGCGAGGATCGATCTCCACGATCACCCGGCCGTTCTTGCGGTCGACGCCTTTCTCCTCGAGGCCCTCGCCGCGCCAGTCCAGATCGATACCGGCCTCCGCGAATGCTCGCTCGCAGAATTCACGAACGGTTCGCGTGTCTCCGGTGGCGATTACGTAGTCCTTGGGGACGTCGTGCTGCAGCATGCGCCACATCGCCTCAACGTAGTCCTTCGCGTATCCCCAATCGCGTCGGGCTTCGAGGTTTCCAAGATACAAACAATCCTGGGTACCGGCCGCGATCCGTGCCACGGCACGCGTGATCTTTCGCGACACGAACGTTTCGCCCCGCCTCGGCGACTCGTGATTGAAAAGGATGCCGTTGACCGCAAAAAGATCGTAGGCCTCCCGATAATTCACGGTGATCCAGAAGGCATAGACCTTGGCCACACCATAGGGGCTGCGCGGATAGAAAGGCGTCTTCTCGGTTTGAGGCGTTTCGAGCACCCTACCGAACATTTCAGAAGAGGAAGCCTGATAAATGCGTGGGCGGATCTTCAGCTCGCGGATCGCCTCGAGCAAACGGGTGCACCCGAGGCCGGTCACCTCGCCGGTGTACTCCGGGGTATCGAAGGAAACGCGGACGTGACTTTGCGCGCCGAGGTTGTAGATCTCGTCGGGATCGACGACGCGCAGGATGCGGTTCAGCGACGACGCATCATTGAGATCGCCATAGTGGAGGATCAGGCGGCGGTTCTGCTCGTGCGGGTCCTGATAGATCGAATCGAGCCGCGATGTGTTGAAAGAGGAAGAGCGCCGGACGATGCCGTGAACCTCGTAACCCTTCTGCAGTAACAACTCCGCCAGGTACGAGCCGTCCTGACCGGTAATGCCGGTGACGAGAGCCCGCTTCGCTGCTTTGACTACGGTCATGAGTTCGGTCCTTTTTAGAAGAATCTCTACCGCGAAGGCGACGGACTCGGCGTCGATTCGGCGCCGGCCTGATCGCGATCCTCGCGCAGATCCTGGGTCAGCCTCTCAATCTCCTGCGACAGTGCGTCGTACTCGGCGAGTTTCCGGCGCAGAAATCGCGAAGCAACGCTCACCCTCTCTTCAATCCCCTTACTGGTGAGCGTGTAGGTGTAGGCGAGTTTGTTCGTGCTGTCGCGAAAGTTGCGCATTTTCACCCAGCCTCGCTGGATCAACGCTCGCAGACAGTAGTTCACTTTACCCACGCTGATGCCAAGCTCCCGGGCCAGCTCGCGCTGTGAGGCGTGAGGATGCTGCTCGAAATATCGCAGCAAGCGATACCGCATCTCGTCTTCGACAGTGGGATTCATATCGTCAACTTTCGTCAACTCGTGCCGTAGAATTCGCGGTACCACTCCACAAATCGGGCGATGCCGGTCTCAATCGCCGTGTTGGGCCGAAAACCGACCGCGTTCTCCAGATCGCTGACGTCGGCCATCGTCGAGGGAACATCGCCCGGCTGCATTGGCAGCAGGTTCAGCGTGGCGGTTTTCCCGAGCGCTCGTTCCAACGCGGCGATGCAGTCGAGGAGGGGGACTGGCCGGTTATTGCCGATGTTGAAGACTCGATACGGCGCGTAACTGGTCGCCGGATCGGGATGCTCGCGCGGCCAGGATGGATTGGGGATCGGCACATGATCGAGGACTCGGATCACGCCTTCGACGATGTCGTCGATGTAGGTAAAGTCGCGGATCATCTCGCCATTGTTGAAGACCGGGATGGGCTCGCCGGCCAGGATGCCGCGCGTGAACTTGAAAAGGGCCATGTCCGGCCGGCCCCACGGCCCGTACACCGTAAAGAAGCGCAGCCCTGTCGTAGGCATTGCGTACAAATGGGAGTACGAGTGCGCCATCAGCTCGTTCGCTTTCTTCGTCGCGGCATAGAGCGAGACGGGATGGTCGACGCTGTCGTGCTCGGAAAAGGGCTGGGTAACGTTCGCGCCATAGACTGAGCTCGAGGAGCTGTAGACGAGATGCTCAACTGCATTGTGGCGGCAGCCTTCGAGGATATTGAGAAACCCTTCGATATTGCTCGTCACATACGAGTGCGGATTCGTCAGCGAGTAACGCACACCGGCCTGCGCGGCCAGGTGAATGACGCGCCGCGGCTTCTCATCCGCGAACGCCGCCGCCATGGCCGTGCGATCGGCAATGTCATCCTGGCGAAACCGAAAATTCGGATACTGGCGGAGGCGATCGAGCCGCGCTTCCTTCAGTGCCGGATCGTAATAGTCATTGAGGTTGTCGATCCCAAGAACGTCTTCGCCACGGTCGAGAAGACTCCGGGAAACGTGATAGCCGATGAAGCCGGCGGCGCCGGTGACCAGGATCATGCTTTGTAGAGCCGTCCGTTCGTCACAACGGCCGCGGAAACGATGTTGCGCGTGTCGACGACGATTCTTGCGTCGCGATAAAGGTCTGGATCTTTGAACTCGGCGTGCGCAGTCGAGATCACGATGGCATCGTACTCGGCGAACGACCGCCGAGTGCAGTCGACCGACGCCAGGTGCAGATCGTGTTTGCGTCCCGGGCGGGCAACCGGGATGTGCGGATCGCAGTAGGCGATTTCGGCGCCGCGCTCCCGTAGCAATTCGAGAATCTCGAAGCTCGGCGACTCGCGGTCGTCATCGATGCCGGCCTTGTACGAAAGGCCCAGCACGAGCACTCGCGCACCTTTCATGCTTTTTCCGGCGTCATTGAGAGCCGCGGCAGTCTTCTCGACCACATAGCGCGGCATGGAGGTGTTCACTTCGCCGGCCAGTTCGATGAAGCGAGCCCATACGCCGTGCTCCGCGGCCTTCCATGTGAGATAGAACGGATCGAGCGGAATACAATGACCACCGAGTCCGGGGCCGGGCTCGAACGGCATGAACCCGAAGGGTTTGGTCTTTGCGGCGGCGATAACTTCCCAGATGTCGATGCCCATCCGGTCGAATACGACTTTCAGCTCGTTGACGAGCGCGATGTTGACGGACCGGAAGATGTTCTCGAGCAGCTTGGCGGACTCGGCCACTTCCGCAGATGCCACCGGCACGACGTGATCGACCACGGCACCGTAGAGCGCTGCGGCGGCTGTTAGTGACGGGCCGTCGATCCCGCCGACAACCTTCGGGATCGTTTTGGCAGAGTAACTCTCGTTGCCCGGGTCTTCGCGCTCGGGTGAAAACGCGAGGAAGAAATCGCGACCGCAGGTAAGACCGCCGGCCTCGAAACGGGGCAGCAATTCTTCCCTCGTCGTGCCGGGATATGTCGTCGATTCGAGAACCATGAGTTGGCCGCGCCGGAGTGTCTTCGCGATTGCGTCGGCCGTGGCGCGGACATACGAGAGATCGGGCTCACGATGATCGCCAAGCGGAGTCGGAACGCAGATGATGACCGCGTCGCACGAGGCGAGCTGCTGGAAGTCGATCGACGCCGAGGCTCGAGCGTGATCGACAAACGCAGCGCGGACCCGGCCAGCGCCGATGTGACGGATGTACGACTCACCAGCGTTCAGAGCCTGCGCCTTCTTCGGATCGACGTCGAAACCGGTGACCTCGAAACCCGACTCAGCAAAGAGAAGCACCAGCGGCAAGCCAACGTATCCGAGCCCGATCACACCGACACGAGCGGCGCACGCGTCGATTTTTTCGATCAACGCGTGCAGCGATGTCGGGCTCTCGACCAATGGCGCGGTTTCGGTCGTCATTCCGATTCACGAACCGGGCAGGCTTCGCCCCTTTCGGTGTACATGCCGCCATGAAAGACGGCGCCTTCGACCGGCATCGACATTGCGAACTTCTTGCGGGAGCGCGCTTACCCTCCCGGTCTTGCAGACGCGGAACTGGTCCGCGCCGACACGATTTCCAACAAACTCACATCTGAGGCGCGTCCGGGGTCTTCTGTCCCCGCGCGTGCTTCGGCTACTGGACGATCCACTCACGATGCTGATCGAGGGACCGGCCAAACCGGGCGGCGTTCAATCGTTGAACGCATTCAATTCAACCATAACCACCGGCGACGCGCAACCGTCGCGCACGTACACCAACTGGGCGTACGCAGCTTCCGATGCAGCGCACTCGGTGCTGCGGGCGAAGCCTCGACCTCGTCAGGTAAGCTGCGCCACCGATGTCTCGCCCGCTGCGCATCATTCACCTCACCGCCGCGATCGATGGCGCGCCCTGGATGATTGGCATGGCGCGCGAACAGCGCCGCCTCGGGCACGAGGTCTCGGTCATCCTCCCATCACGCAACGGCAGCATCGTGCCGGCGCTGGAGGCATTGGGCATTCCGTACCACATCGCACCGTGTGATGTGTTGGGCGTGAGCAGCAACTTCCGGCGGGCAGGAGTGATCCTGACGCTGGTCAGGCTGCTGCGGCGGCTGCGGCCCGACGTTGTACACAGCCACATCATCGGCTCTGTCGTTACGTCGCGAATTGCCGCGTGGATCGCCGATGTGCCGATCCGAATCGGCGCGAATGCCGGCCCGCTCACGCTCGAGTCGGAGCTGTTGGGGCCCGCGGAAATCGGCACGGCGAGGTTCGATACGCGCACGATCGCATCGTGCTCCTACACGCTCGAGCTCTATGCGCGCCACGGCATTCCTCGTTCGCAATGCGATCTCGTCTACTACGGGCCGGATGAGGCCCGCTTCGATCCGTCCCGGGCAGACGGCGCGCGCGTGCGCCGAGAGCTCGGCATCGCCGGCGACACTCCCGTGGTCGGGATCGTCGCGTACTTCTACGCTCCGTCGAAGTCGCCCGAGGTGTTCGGACCCGAGCTCGTCGGGCGAGGCGTCAAAGGTCATGAGGTCTTGCTCGACGCCGTCCCGCAAATCCTCGCGCAGTTCCCGGATGCAAAGTTCGTCCTGGTGGGCAGAGGCTGGGGCGACGAAGGTAAGGCCTATCTGCAATCGATGAAAGAGGACGCCAGGGAGTTCGGCGATGCCGTACTCTTTCCCGGTGAGCGCAGCGATGTGGCCGACACTCTGGCGGCGTTCGACGTCTCCGTGCATCCATCGCTCAGCGACAACCTCGGCGGCACGATCGAATCGTTGCTCATGGCACGCCCGATGGTCGTCTCCAACATCCGCGGCTACGAAGACAGCGTCCTTCACGAAAATACCGGCCTCGTCGTACCCGTAGGCGATGCCGGCGCGCTGGCCGATGCCGTCGTGCGCCTGCTGCGCGACCGCAAACTCGCCAGCCGTCTCGGCGAGAACGGCCGTAAACGAATGTTGGAGACCTTCACACTGCAGCGATCGATCGAGAAACTGGAAACGATTCTCGCCGGTCAACCCGCGCGCGCGGAGAGTCACTACAGACTCCTCACTACACTAAGCCGATCCCTGGCCATGCCGCGCCAACTCCTGCCGGTGTTGCGCGAGATCCGGCGGGTGCAGCGCCGATACAACCCGCCTCCAGCGTTCGCTGTACGAGTGAAATCCGCGTTACGCAGACTGATCAAACCAACCCCGAAGCAGCGCGGGCAGGTTCGCGTGGCCCAGGTGGCCGCGGTCTGGAGCGATTGCGCATGGTTCGCCGGCCTTTGTCGCGATCTGAAAGCTCGCGGCTACGAGGTGATCGCCATCATCGACGTCCATCATGGCGATCTCGCGTCGCGTCTGGAGGAGGCCGGCATTCGCTACCATCGTGTCGCAATGACCTTCGCCACACGCCTCGATCGCGCGCGCCTCCCGATATACGCCATGCAGATCCCGCTGGCCGCGGTCCGTCTTGCGCGCATCCTCCGGCGTGAGCGGATCGACATCGTGCATTCGCACGTCTTCGTCTCCGTCATCGTGGCGCGCCTGGCCAGCATTCTCGCGCGTGTCCGTCACGTCGCCGGCATCGCCGGACCTCGGCACCTCGAGGCGCCGCTCACGCGCGCCGTCGATCGAAAGACATGGTGGATGGACGACGCCACCGTGGCCGGTTGCCAATACACGCACGATCTCTATAGGGCACTCGGCGCGAACGGCGACCGCATGGCCTGCATCTACTACGGGGCCGATGCGGATCGCTTCGATCCGGCACTCGCCGATCCGGCCGCAGCGCGCCGCGTACTCGGAGTCCCGGCTGATGCTCCCCTCGTCGTGATCGTGGCGCACTTTTATCCTCCAACGCATGGCGCCCAGACACCACCGCACACAGAAGGACGAGGACCGAAGGGACATGAAGACTTCCTGGCCGCTGCGCGAATCGTGGCCAGCCACCTTCCCGGCGTACGCTTCGTATTGGCCGGACAAGGCATCACCGAGGCGGGAGAAAACTACCGGAGCCGATTGGTGAGCACCTGGAGCAGTGATCGCATGATCTTCCCGGGCCACATCGATGATGTGCCCTCGCTTCTCGCCGCTGCGGACGTGGCCGTGCAATGTTCCCTCACCGAGAATCTCGGGGGGACGATCGAGGCGCTTCTCATGGAGCGGCCGGTCGTGGCCACGTGCGTTGGCGGCATGCCGGAATCGGTCCGCGACGGCGAGACCGGCCTCCTCGTGCCACCGTCGAATCCCACGGCTCTGGCGTCGGCAATCGTGCAGTTGCTGGAAGACCGCGAGAAAGCAAGTGCCTTCGGTCGAGCGGGACGCCAACTGATGCTGGAGCGATTCACGGCGGCGAGGACCGCGGATGACGTGGCGGCGCTCTATGCACGGCTGATGAACAAGAGAGCTACGGCATGATCGAATACGATTCCGCGAACCGCCGGCCTCGCGCGCTCGAAGAGATCCTCGAGCTCCGCGCCCACGCCCCTCTCCTGCGCGAGCTCGTCGCACGAAACATCAAAGTCCGCTACAAACGCTCGGCATTCGGCTTCCTATGGACGATGGCCAGTCCGGCCTTGATGCTCATCGTGCTGTCGTTCGCATTCACGCGCGCATTCGCCGCAAGTGCGCCGGCCTATCCGGCGTACGTCTTTCCCGGCCTGTTGTTGTGGAACTTCTTCGCCCAGACCACGACGATGTCCGGCGAGGAGATGGCCGGCAGCGACATCTGGAAGCGCCTGCGCTTCCCTAAGACCGCCCTGGCGATCTCCACGCTGCTCACGGGGATGGTCAACCTGGCTCTGGCGCTCATCACGCTCATCGCGATCCTCGCGCTGGCGCACCGCCCGCTCGGCCTGGCGCTGCTGACACTCCCAATCACAATCGCACTCACTGCGATCTTCGTGCTGGGCGCGTCGTTGATTCTGGCAACCGGCGCGCTACGATTCGGCGATGTGATGCCGGCATGGACCATCCTGCTACCGGCGCTCATGTTCACCGCGCCCGTCATCTACCCCGCGGGGATCGTTCCGCCATTGCTGAAACCGCTGCTGCATCTCAATCCGATGACGTTGTACATCGAGGCGTTCCGCGCGCCGCTCTATACGAACACGATGCCGGATCCCCTCACCTTCATCCTGATGTTCACGATCGCAGTGGTGACGCTGGCTCTGGGATGGCTGCTCTTCACGCGCTCCGCCGATGAGATTGCCTACCGTGTCTGACGATGCCGCTGTGCAGTTGGACCATGTCACCGTGCGCTACAAGGTCGCACTCGATCCTCACATCACGCTGAAGGAGTCGATGGTCCGCGGCCGCCGGCGGCGATTCGTCGACCACCTGGCCCTCGACGACATTTCCCTTTCCATCCCCCGCGGCGAAATGCTCGGCGTCATCGGCAGGAACGGCGCGGGCAAGACGACGCTCCTCAACGTGATGGCGCGCGTGCTTCAACCGACATCCGGCCGGCTGCGCATCCGCGGCGCGGTCTCTTCGATCATCGACCTGTTGAGCGGATTCCATCCCGAGCTCACAGGCCGCGAGAATTGCTATCTCCGCGGCGCGTTCCTCGGAGTCAGCCGCGCGCGCATGGACGAGCGTATCGATGCCATCGCTTCGTTTGCAGACATCGGCCCTTTCTTCGACGCGTTTCTGCGGACGTATTCGGCCGGCATGATCGTGCGCCTCGCCTTCGCAGTCACGGCCAGCGTCGACGCCGACATTCTGCTCATCGACGAGGCCCTTGCCGTCGGCGACGCGGAATTTCAGATACGGTGTGCGGCCCGGATGGCCGAGCATCGGGCTCGCGGTGTGACATTCGTCGTCGTCTCTCATGATGTGGTCCGACTGCGGGAGAGTTGCGATCGTATCGTCTGGCTCGACCACGGCCGCATCCTCGCCATCGGCAACCCGCAGGAAGTTGTCGCACGCTATGCGGCAGCACAACATCCCTGATGAACTGGAATCGACCTGCAGTCTGCTTCTCCGTCGACGACGTTCATCCCGCGCCGTCCGCCGGAGAAGCGCTCGCGCACGTGCAGTGGCTGCAGCAACGACATCCGCAATTGCGCGTCACTCTTTTCACGACTCCCGACTGGCGGACACTCGATCCCTATCCGACTGGGCGGTTCCTGGGCCGCCTCCCCTTCGTCCGGGACCACATATTCACCGTCGCCATCCATCCATCCGGCACCTACCGGCTCGACCGTCACGAGCAATTCTGTTCGCTCCTTCGCAGCTGGAAAGGAGCCGAAGTCGGGTTGCACGGATTGCATCACGTGCGGAGAGGGATGAAGCCCGTGCTCGAGTTTGCGGAGCGCACGCGCGGGAAGTGCCGCAACATCCTGAGCGAATCGATGGGAATCTTCGACGACGCGCATCTCCCCTTCGTGCCCGGGATGTCGCCGCCAGGATGGGATGCACCGCGCCCGCTGCTCGAAGCGATGGTCGATGCCGGCCTCACCTTCGTCGCCTCGGCCCGCGATCTCGAAACGCCAATCACGCGCGATGCCGTGTCGAACGGCACCGGACTGCGCGGCCTTTCGCTAGTACGCCCGCAGCGCATCGAGCCCGGCCTCTGGCACTTCCCCACGAACTATCAGGCCACGTCATCAATCGAGCGTGCAGTGGCAATCCTCGATTCCGGAGGTCTGCTCTCGATCAAAGCGCATCTCCTGGTGCAATCGGGCTCGTATCGCGCGCTCGACGGACTTTCGCAGGAGTACCGCGATTCCCTTCACCGCCTGTTCAGCACGATCGAAGAGCGCTTCGGTGAGGACGTGTGGTGGACGTCGATGGGCGAGATGGCGTCATGACAATCCGGCGCGTGCTCTCCAGCGATGTCGACCCGGCCGACTACCTCGACGGCGCGAATCAGGCCTTCGGACACTGGGGCGATGAGCAGACGTTTGCCTGGGCCTTTCGCGGCGGCGAGATCGTCTTTCTGGACGACGAGCGCGGAAGGCCGGTTTCGGCCTCGGGCATCAACTACCGCACGCTCGTTGACGGGACGTCCATCGCCATCATCAGCGGAGCATGGACGTCGCCCGTGGCACGCGGCACCGGCGCATTTGCGCGTCTGATCGAGGCGACTCACCTTGCGGCGCGAGAGCGCCATGCCACGACGATTTCGTTCGGCCGGATGGACAACGTCAGCCGCCGGCGTGTCGAAGACGCCGGCGCGCAGACAACGGCGACGTTCTATTGCCGCTCCCTTCCACAGGGTGAGCCGGAAGCGCCGCCGGCATCGCTCGATCATCTCGATCCCGGCTCGTACACGTTCCCCTCATCCATTTCTTATGCGCCCGAGGAATGGCGGAGGCAGTTCCTGGAGCGGCCGCATGCGACGATTGAATGCGTTGGCCGTCCGGGGGAATGGGCAGCAATCATCGAGAGAGCCGCAGATTTCGATCGCGTCCACGCAGTTTCCGACGAGACGGCTCTCCCTCTGCTTGCGGCACGCGCTCACGCAGAAGGGCGCCGGCTATTCTGGTTCGCGTTGACGCCGCCATCCCTTCCATGCGAATGGACCGACGGCTTCCTGTCGACGTTCCCGCCGACAGACGTCATCGCCTGGAGGCTTCAGAACGGCGATCGGATGTAACGCGCGCCGGAACGCCCCATGCCGTTACGTCGTCAGGCACATTCCGCAGCACCACGGCCCCAGCACCGATCACGGTACGCGATCCGATGCTGACTCCCGACACGATCGTCGCGCCGGGTCCGATGAGCGTGTCGATCCCCACGCGCACGTTTCCACCCAGGGTCGCTGCCGGTGCGAGATGGACGAAATCGCCGATCACAGAGTCGTGATCGACGGATGCCTTCGTGTTCAGAATCACGCCATGCCCCAGCGTTGCCCGCGGGAGCACGATGGACCCCGCACAAAGCATGCTGCCGGCGGCGATCCGCGCCGATCGGGCAACGGACGCGGACGGATGAATGGCCGTCGCCAGACTCTCACCTGCACTCACGAGACGATCAGTGAGCCTGCGTCGCACGCTGTTGTTACCGATGGCGACGATCACACCGTCATGCTCGATCTCGTCGAGAGAGGCGAAGATGGGTAGTCCTAGCACCGTCGTACCGTGAAGTGCGGCACGATCGTCGACGAAGCCCACGGCACGTTCTCCCAGAATATCCGCGACGATTGTGCCGTGACCTCCAGCGCCGATGATGGCGATGCGTTTCACGATCGTTGTGCCAATACGTCACGGATGGCAACCGCGATCGCCTCGCATACATAGCCGATATCGTCCGCGGCCAGGTTTCCGTGGAAAGGCAGCGCCAGCAGCGACGTGCTCGCGGCCTCGGTGTGCGGAAACATCCCCGGCGCGAAACCGAAGCGCTCTCGATAGAACGGCTGCAGATGGATGGCTGGAAAATAGGGACGGCTTGCCACGCCGGACGCAGCAAGTGCTGCTTGTAGTTGCTCGCGATCGATTCCTTCGTCGAGGCGGACCATGTAGACGAACCAGCTCAGGCGAGAGCCGGCGCGGGCAGGGGGAAGCGGCGAGACGCCATCGATGCCTGCCAGCAACTCGTTGTAGCGCAGCGCCACCGCCTCGCGCTTCTGCACTAATTCGTCGAGGCGGCGGATCTGCGCCAGGCCGATTGCCGCACTGATGGTGCCCATGCGGTAGTTGAACCCGAGCCGGTCATGCGCGAGCCATGAGCCGGAATCGGAGCGTCCCTGGTTGCGGAGACTGCGCGCCAGCCGCGCCCAGTCGTCGCGATCCGTGATCAGCATGCCGCCTTCGCCCGTCGTCATCTGCTTGTTCGGATAGAACCCGAATGCCGACGCATCGCCCCAGCGCCCGGCGAAGACACCATCGGCGGAAGCGCCAATGGCCTCGCATGCATCTTCGATGACTGCCACGCCATTCCTGCGCGCGGCGGCGAGAATCCCATCCATCTCCACGGTCCGCCCGAAGATATGAACGGGCAATACGGCCCGCAGGCGTCCTTGCGGTGCGAGCGTCTCGATCGCGTGCACAGTCGCCGCCGGATCCATCGTGAGCGTCACGGGATCGATGTCGACGAAGTGCGGGATGCCGCGCTCGAACAGAATCGAGTTGGCCGAGGCCACGAACGAGAAAGGCGTGGTGATGACGACGTCTCCATCGCTCACGCCAGCCGCAATCATGGCCACATGCAAGGCAGCTGTGCCGCTCGACATGGCCACGGCATGACGCGCTCCGAACTTCGCCGCAAATTCGTTTTCGAAAGCCTCAAGCACCGGCCCGAACGAGAGCTGTCCCGAGCTCAGGACTTCATCGACGAGGCGCCGCTCCTCGGACGTGATGTCGGGAGAGGAGAGCGGGATACTCCGGGCTGCCATTTCGGGGAGCGAAGATACCTCAACTGTCGTCAAACGATCCGCTGCTCGTTCAGAATGCGGCGCGTGCGACAGGCACCGATCCCCATCACGTACGCCTACCCCTGCGGGCGATGCCACCCCGTTGCGCATCAAGGTGCACGCACCCGGCGACAGGCTGCCCTGAGATCGCAACCGGCCGGTTCGTGTCTGCATCAGAATCGGTCAGAACCAAGCCGGAACTGCGCGCTCCTCCGAAGACTCTCCAGCAAAACCTCGCGACACAATGCTGCTCGTCATTGACTCGTATCCGGGTCTCTTAAATGCATTTTCACTCTCATAAGAAAAAACATGTTGACTGCACGCATATAGCAATGCTATTTTCCGCCGCCCTATGAAACTCATGGATCAATTGATTGAACGCGCACAGCGCAGCTCCTGGCCTTCGGGTCTCGGCTGCAGGTTTGCGCCGGAGGTGCCTCGAATCGGGTAGAGAACCGCACATCTACCTCATTGCGAGGCCCCTTCGAACCGTCTGGTCGAAGGGGCTTTTTGTTTCTTTGTGCGATTTCAACTTAGGCGATAAGCCGTCCGGGCCGGCGGCGGGCGTCCGTGTCATGACGACATTCGGATTGCCTGTTCCGTGAACGGGTTCTGACGATGGAGGTTTGCCGCACTAACGTATAGCTCAGTGGATAGAGCACAGGACCAGGGATCCTGCATACACGGGTTCGAATCCCGTTACGCTAACCAAAGGCCTTCAAAGCCTTTTCAAAACAACGACTGACCGCCGTAAGTGGTCAACCGGGCGACGGCGGGATTCGTCCCGCCAGCCAAAGGCTCCGGCCTGAGGCAAACGGAAAGCCGGCGCCTTGAGGCAATCGCGAGGCACGCGACGAAGCAGCGTAGACGACATCGTCGAGCGGAAGAGCAGGTGGCTTCCACAAGACGGTGATCGGAACACTGCCGAGCGCGCAGCAACGATCGCCCCGCGCGGG
Organism: Thermoanaerobaculia bacterium; assembly: GCA_017883205.1. Classification (GTDB taxonomy): domain Bacteria; phylum Acidobacteriota; class Thermoanaerobaculia; order Gp7-AA8; family Gp7-AA8; genus JADGNZ01. Next base: position 109,364 of record JADGNZ010000008.1, read on the forward strand.
CGACGTGGCGAACGAAGGCTCGCCGTCGCAAGGTTCTTGTTCAGTCGGGAGTTTTGGATTCACCACAGAGACACAGAGAGCACTGAGAATTCTCTGTGTCCTCTGTGTCTCTGTGGTGAGTCTTTCTCAAGTTCTAATCAGGCATTGCCTCAACGGCCGACTGCAGCGGACGAACGGGCATAAGAAGCCGGATCTTTGTCATCCGGCATCAAACGAAAGGAGGTACCGACCAATGTTCCATCGTTACAAGATCAATCCGCACGAGCGAGGTCTCCTGTTCAAGGAGGGCGATCTCGTCACCGTGCTCGGGCCGGGTGTGCACTGGTACCTCGACCCGCTCATGAAGCTGCGTCTGCACGTCGTGTCGCCTCGGGTCAATCCGTGGCTGGTGCATCCGTCGCTCGATCTCATCGCCCGCTCCGGAGAGCTCGGCAGCGAGGCGACTGTCATCGACCTCAACGATCATCAGCGCGGACTGGTGTGGATCGACAAGCGTTTCGCTCGTCTTCTGGCCCCGGGTCTCTACGTTCTCTGGAACGTCGAGCACGAGGTTCGGGTCGAGATCGTCGACGCCCGTTCCATGCAGCTCGTCCACGCCGATCTCCCGGTCATCATGAAGGGCTCCGGCGCGAGTGAGCTTCTGGAGATCGTGAACGTCGAGGCCGGCCACAACGGCGTCTGGTTCCGCGACGGCGCGTACCAGGCGACGCTGGCTCCGGGTGCGTGGGTGTTCTGGAAGGGCACCGGACGGCTCAAGGTGATCGACGTCGATCTCCGCGAGCAGACGCTCGACATCAACGGTCAGGAGATCATGACGGCCGACAAGGTCACGCTGCGGCTCAATGCTCTCGTCGTTTACCGCGTCACCGATCCGCTGCGGTCGGTCGCCGAGGTCGATGGCGCGGGACAGGCGCTGTATCGGGCCGCGCAGCTCGCGCTGCGTGAGATCGTCGGTGCGCGGGAGCTCGACGTACTGCTCGTCAGCAAGGAGGCTCTGGCCACCGAGCTGTCGGAGCTCACGAAGGCGCGTGCCGGCGAGCTCGGTCTGACTGTTCTTTCTACCGGTATCCGTGACGTCATCCTGCCGGGCGACATGAAGGAGCTGATGAACAAGGTCATGGAGGCCCGCAAGGCCGCCGAGGCGTCGCTCATCAGCCGGCGTGAGGAGACGGCATCGATGCGTATGCAGGCGAACACGGCGAAGATCCTCGAGTCGAACCCAACGCTGATGAAGCTGAAGGAGCTCGAGGTGCTCGAGAAGGTCGCCGACAAGGCCAACCTCACCGTGCTTCTCGGCGGCGAGAGCGGCCTGAACGAGCGCGTAATGAAACTGCTGTAAACACGTCAGGGGCGGTTCAGCCGCCCCTGACACTTTGGCGAAAGAAGAGACTGTCGCCCCGCGCGGTATCCTCCGATCATGCGAAGTCCAACACTGCTCATCCTGTTCATCGCGACTATCTCCAAATCCGCGCTCTGCGCTGACTCCGTCGACCTTGACGCCTACGGTAAATGCACCGAAGCCGGCCGCGCTCGCGCTACACCCTCGGTTGTCATGGCCGCTTGCAAGGAAACCGCGGACAAGGGAATCCCCGCCGCGCAGTACGTGATCGGTGTCACCTTCCTGAACGCGGACGGTGTCAAGTCGCCCCAAGCTCTCGAATGGCTCACGCGTGCGGCGGCAACCGGTCATCCTCCTGCGCAGCATGCCCTCGCCATGATCAAGATGAGTAGCGCCGTTGAGTCCGATCGAAGCGAGGGGCGCGAGCTGATGCGCCAGTCAGCTTGCAGCGGGTTTCCACAGGCGAGCCAGCTGCTAGAGAATGCCAAGATTCCACGCGCACAGCTTCATTGCGATGACTCGCCAACAAACTTTAACGGCACATGGAACATGGCGCTCGTCACGACAAAAGCGCCGCCGGCAGGAACACCGAAGCTCAACTATCGGATTTTGATCGAGAACGACGCATCGAAAGTGTTTTACGAAGCCGACGGCAAGTGGATCGAGTCGAAGCCAGGCAAGTTCCGCTTGATCCGCGAAGGCCAGACTGCCGTAATCTCCTCGATCGATTCCGGCTGGGATTTCGACGGCCAGTGGATCGAGACATGGTCGTTTTATCTCCTCCGCACGGGTAACAAGACCGCCTTCGCGAGTTTCGTTCGAACTGTGAACAACCCCCACCTCCCTCCCTCTTTGAACTGGAAGGCATTTAGTTTCTTTGCTGATGGACCGGCGTCGCGCGATTGATTCGGCAGACCCGCGATGGGTTATGCACTCGAAAGAAAGGGGAGGGCATCGAGCCCTCCCCTTCCGAGTAAGGTAACACTTTTCCTCCGAGGCTCTCCAGCTTCAACCACGATTGCGGAAGATCACTATTCGAATGCACCTCATCGGACTCGATATCGGCTTCTCAGCAAAACGACGCACAAACGCGCTCGCGGAGGTAGCGAACGGCGATCTTCGCGTTGTGAAGCTCAATGTGGCTGAGCGCGATCTAGAGTTACAGCGACACCGTGAAGTCGACGTCATCGCTATCGATGCGCCTCTCGTTCCCTCGGGCTGCCCTGCAACGAGACCGAGGCTCGTTGAGCAGATCTTCAGCAGAGGACTCTTCCAGAAGCGGTGCAAACCAGGAGCCTCGCACGTTCGCGGAACCGGTCACCTGTTGCGCGAACATGGGATGCGATCAGCAGTGGCGATTGCCGAGGCTTCGCGATGGGGACGAGACTTGCCATTTCCGACGATCGTCCCGGATTGCGGAGTCATCGAGGCATTCCCAAACGCGTTTCTGGGTGTTGCGGTGCCGGATCAAATATTTGTCGAACGTCCAAAGCTCCCTCGTGGAGCGAAGTTCGACTGGCTTTACGATCAATGGATCGCTCTCGATCTCTTCTCAGAAGCCGTGCTGCGCTGCGGTCTTCCGCTTGAGCTGACGTCGGTGCTGCACGCGGAACGCGATCACGAAAAGCGAGCCGCGCTAATCTGCCTCTTGACTGCCGCCTTCGCCGCAGCCGGGACCGCCGCGGTGATCGGAGACTCTCAGACCGGATACTTCTTTCTGGCGGACACCGACCTCTGGGCTCTGTGGGCGCTCGAGTCGCTCGGTACTCACGCGAACGTGAACCGACATCCGCAGTAGCTTTTCGTTGAGTCCGAGGGACAATGCGTGCCTGAGCTTCTGCGTCTTGATGCCGAGGCAGGACCGAGGGGTTATGGACTATCCGTGGTGGACGATTGACGCCGCAGATTACGGCCTGCGAGAAGAGGATGAGATCCACTGCCTCGACTGCGCCGAACGAAACGGAAAAGCCCTCGGCCGCGAGCTCACCGACTCGGAGATAGCCGAGGCCGGGGGCGTCAGTTGTCAGTCATGCGGCCGAAGATGGCGGGCAGCCTAGGAGTTTGCGCGGCCAGAGACTACGAAGCCGCCCTTCACGCAGGCAAGAACGTCGGCGAATTTCGACATCCGCCCTGGCAGCACTCGGGCGAGGACGCCCGAGTGCCCGCGGTCGAGACGACCGCACTCCTTACGACGTGCAGTGGTGAGGAGTGTGGGCGTCTCGCCAGGCGTCTCGCCCGCGGCCATCGGGGCGTCCCGCCTCGGTGGTTGGATCCGGCCTGATAGCTCTAACGGATTGAACCAGAAACCTGATCGAGTCACACGAAGGAGCGGCTGCTATCCTGGCTTCGTGACATCTGGTCAGGATTGGAGCGAGCTCGAAGTAGAGGCGATCGTCGCTGACTACTTCTCGATGCTGGTGAAGGAGCGACAAGGCGTGCCTTACAACAAGAGTGCGCATCGCCGGGCATTGAAGCCACTACTCCGAGACCGGTCCGATGGGTCGATCGAGATGAAGCATCAGAACATCACTGCCATTCTGATCGAGGCAGGGCATCCTTACATTCGCGGATACAAGCCGGCATCGCAATATCAAGGCTTGCTGAGCGATGTGGTCCTCGATCGGCTGGATGGCGACGCAGCGCTTCGGCATCTAGCCGTCGAATTCGCCGAGGCAGTGGTTCAGCCTCCACAGATCGGCGACATGCTCTCCTTGATGACCAAACCTCCCGACCTTCTCGAGTCGGCACGTCTTGCCCTCGCTTCGCAGAAACGAAGACGGCAGGCACGAACGATCGATTACCTCGCGCGTGAATCGCGGAATCGCGCAATCGGATTCGGAGGAGAAGCCCTGGTTGTCAGCTACGAGCGCGCGCGACTCAGCTCCCTCGGCTGCGACACGCTCGCGCAACGCGTGCAGCATGTCGCAGCCACGATTGGCGACGGATTGGGCTATGACGTCCTCTCTTTCACTGCTGATGGCCGCGATCGATTCATCGAAGTGAAGACCACGCAGCTCGGACCAATGACTCCGTTTTACATCACCGAGAGCGAGATATCCTTCTCAACCGAGAACCACGATCACTACTCGCTCTACCGCGTCTACGATTTCGCAGCGCGGCCATTGATGTTTTCGCTCGATGGGCGAGTCGAGAGCAATTGCACGCTCCACGCGACACAGTTCATGGCGCTGCCGCGGTGAATCTGGACTGCGCGCAAGTGGGTAGCCCCACCCGGTGATTTTCTTGCACTACTCCTGACCGATGCCAACGCCCTTCTCCGTTCTTGATCTCGCGTTTGTTCCTGCCGGCTCTGCGCCGTCCGATGCGTTGCGGAACACGCTCGATCTTGCGCGGCATGCGGAGCGGTGGGGTTTCCGGCGGTTCTGGCTCGCGGAGCATCACAACATGATCGGGATCGCCAGCGCGGCGACGGCGGTGGTCATCGGCTATGTCGCGGCGGGCACGCGCACGATCCGCGTCGGGGCGGGCGGGATCATGTTGCCGAATCACGCGCCGTTGGTGATCGCGGAGCAGTTCGGGACGCTCGAGTCGCTTTACCCGAACCGCATCGACCTCGGGCTGGGGCGCGCTCCGGGAACCGATCAGCGCACGTTGCGTGCGTTGCGCGTCTCACCTCTGAGCTCCGACACCTTCCCGCAGGATGTGATCGAGCTTCAGTCGTACTTTGCACCGCTTCGCGAGGGACAGCTCATTCAAGCGGTGCCGGGAACCGGTCTCAACGTCCCGCTGTGGATTCTGGGATCGAGCCTTTTCGGCGCACAGCTCGCGGCCGAGCTCGGGCTCCCCTACGCCTTCGCTTCGCACTTCATGCCGGGAGCGCTGATGGAGGCGATGGCGATCTATCGCGCGCGATTCAAGCCGTCGAGCCAACTCGATCGTCCCTACGCCATGGCCGGCGTCAATGTCTTCGCAGCCGATACCGACGCGGAGGGGCGCCGCCTCTTTACGTCTGCGCAACAGTCGTTCGCGAATATCTTTCGCGGAACGCGTGGACGTCTGCCGCCGCCAATCGACGACATCGAGACGTACTGGACGCCCGAGGAAAAGACGCAGGCCTCCGCGATGCTGGCCTGCTCGTTCGCCGGTTCCCGCGATACCGTTCGCCGAGGACTGGCCGGTTTCATCGAGCGGACGGGTGTCGATGAGGTCATCGTGGCGTCGGCGATTTACGATCACGCCGCGCGGCTTCGCTCGTACGAGATCGTGGCGGAGATCGCAAGTGTGCTGTAGCCGGGGGAAACGCATGAACCACCTGTACCCGCAACCCAAGTGATCTGAGCAACCTGGTGAGAATGTTGACGGTTCAATGTTGCGGGGACACGCCGAAGTGTAACGCTGCCAGCAACATGCGCGCGCACGTGTGCACCCAGCACACTACGCTGCGACACGGGGGTGCGCACAGCTGGTCTCGCGCCGTGTACCCCACAGTCCCGCACCGTGTACCCCACGGTCCCACACCGTGTACCCCACGGTCACACACCATGTACCCCACGGTTACACACCGTGTACCCCACGGTCCCACACCGTGTACCCCACGGTTACACACCGTGTACCCCACGGTCCCACACCGTGTACCCCACGGTCACACACCGTGTACCCCACGGTCCCACACCGTGTACCCCATGGTCACACACCGTGTAACCCATGGTCACACACCGTGTACCCCACGGTCCCACACCGTGTACCCCATGGTCCCACACCGCGTACCCCACGGTCCCACACCGTGTACCCCACGGTCCCGCGCCGTGTACCCGAGGGTCAAACCCCTGTACCCGACGTTCCCGCCTGCCGCAGCGCGCGCGTGGCAGCATCCACTCTCCAGACACGCGCTTGCGCCGGCGGCGGGACGCCACCGAGCCAGCCGGCGAGGACGCCAGCGTTCCATCCGCCTGTGGCGTACTTTGAGCCGGCGGAACGCTGGCGTCCCGCCGGCTGGCCAGGCGGCGTCTCGCCGCCTACCGTGCGTCGAAGCGCGGCTTCGGCGACTCACGACGACAGCACTTCTTACCCGGCCAGAATTTCCGGAACCGGCAGGTGCCCACTGGGACACAGTGCGTACCCTACTGGGACACGGTCGGTGTCCCAAAGGGGTACGGGGGACTCCTGCAACGGTGTCAACGGCCATCCAACTTTCCCCCGGTTGGCCAGCTAATGATCCCGCCTGTTCAACATGGAACAGTCAACATTCCGTGCTCCAGATCCAGCCGAAGTACCAGAATCGCCGTGAGGCGCGAAGATTTCAAACGTAGTAAAACAGAGCGGAAGCGGCGACTCCGTCCTCTTTCGCCGCCACAAAGAAAGCAAGACCACGCATGCTAAGCAGACAGCCGCGGCGGCGTTCCTCCACTGCTATGCGGCGTGCCGCGGAAGGAGAGAGCGTCCGCACGATCGTGATCGCGCTGCTCGCCAACCTCGTCATCGGGGCTGCGAAGTTGATGGCCGGTCTCGCTTCGCACTCGACGGGCATGCTGGCCGAGGCGGCACATTCCGCGGCGGATTCGGTGAACGAGATCTTTCTGGCCATCGGCCTGCGCCGCGAAAAGGACCCTCCCGACGAAATACATCCCCTCGGCCATGGACGCGAGCGTTTTCTCTGGGCCTTCATGGCCGCGATCGCATCGTTTCTGATCGGCGGCTGTCTCTCCATCGTCCTCGCAATCCGCGAGCTCGAGACGCGTCATCCGGTCGGCGCGACGATGGCGGCCTGGATCGTTCTGGCGATTTCGTTTGCGGCCGACGGCGCATCGTGGCTGCAAAGCATGCGGCAGGCACGGCGCCAGGCTCACGAATACGGCCTCACGGTATGGCGCTACCTCGTCCGCGCTAGCGACCCGGTCGTCCGCGCCATCGTTGTCGAAGACAGCGCGGCGCTGGCCGGCCTCGCGATCGCTGCGGGTGGCCTTCTCGCGAGCAGAATCGCCGGGACGAACGTGCCCGATTCCATCGCATCGCTGCTGATCGGACTCCTGCTCGCCGTTACCGCATTCGGCGTGGCCCGGCCATTGGCCGATTTTCTGATCGGGCGATCCCTGCCGCCGGAGCAGGTCGACGCCGTTCATGCACTCGTCAGCCGGAATCCGGCGGTCGAAGAAGTGCTGACGCTCCGCGCCGTCTACACAGGCCCGGAGGAGGTCGTCGTCTTCGCGAAAGTACATCCATCGCCGCACCTGAATATCGACGAGCTTTCGCGAGCCATGGACGACCTCGATCACGCGATCCGATCCAGGTTCCCACTCATCGCCGACGTCTTCATCGACGTGACGAACACGCGCGGCGGCGGTGCCACGCACAAAGCTGAGATCACGTCATGAGCGATGACAAGAAAGTGACGGGAAGCCAGCAAAGTCCACCTCACTTTGCTGACGCCGATATGGCAGGGGTTGGGCCAGCGCTGCTTCGCGCCGCCCGCCGCGCCCGCGAGATCGCGCGTCAGACTGGCACGCCGCTCGTGATCGTTCGCGACGGCGTGCTGATGGAGGTCGATCCCGACGACCCCAGTCTCGATGACGAAACGCGTCCAAGCGACACGATCCACGATCGCTGAGATCGGTCGACGTCTCCCCTTCAGTGCTGACCGCCCAGGAACACCGTCAGATCCTGCAACCCCTTCGCGTTTTCCTTCATCCATGCGTCACTGCCTTTGAGGCCAAGGGACTGCAGGGCAGCGCCGGCGAAGGTGTCGAGGAGTTTGTGCTGGTCGAGTGCCGCAAAGAACGGGACGTTCTGCTTTCCGCTGTAGCTGGCCGGCGCGTCCTTCATTTCGATGAGCATCGCCAGCGTGCTACTAAGCTGTCCGCGCGCGATGTCGAGCTCCGTTGCGTTCTTGTCCTTGTCCTCCGTCGTAAAGCGGACGGCGGACGCAATGGAGATCGTCATCTCCCAGCCGTGAAAATCTCCCTCCTCGGTGCGCGAGTTTGTGTCGACCTTAATGTCGATGGCCTTTTTCCCATCCTTGCCCACGCCTTTGTCCTCAACGCCCAGGTTCAGAAGTGCCACGAGACTGGTGGCCGCACCCTTCGAGCGAGGTGAGGCAGGCTCGATGGCCAGAAAGCGGAGGTATTCGAGGATCGCGGCGGCGCGGAAATTCTGCGCGTCGAACACGCGGGCCAGGAGGTAGTGGCCATTGGCGTGACCGGGCCGCGCGATGAGCTCCTTCTTCAGAACCTCGCGCGCTTCATCCAGCTTCGACTGGCCAAAGAGCGTGACTGCGAGGTTGTACAGCGTTAACGGATCATCGGGAGCTAGAGCGAGAGACGTGCGATATGCCGCTACCGCGCCTGGCGCGTCCCCGGAGCTGTCGAGGCAATTGCCGAGACTTCGGAGAATCTTCGGGAGCAATACCGACTCGGCTCCGGACAGCGGCTTCAAGACCGCGATGCACTTCGCGTAATCGCCCTTCGCTTGATACGAATACGCCAACTCGTAAGAGGCGGATCCGTTCGACGGATCGTCGGCGAGTATCGCGAGGTACTTGGCAATGGCTTCGTCATATCTGCCGGCGTCGTGAAGGGCGGTACCTTCAGCGATCCGCGGATCCTGATTCGCGATTGCAGGGACGGCGATCAGCAGCGCGAGAACGAGCGTCTTAACGAACGAAGCGCGGGATCGATGAGGCAGCATGCCGTCAGTTTACGTGCATCCTGTCTTCTGAAATCCGGGAAAACACAGGCGTTCACATCTGCCTCATAAGATCCGCCGCTGCCGGCGACCTTGGTGCGAAAATGAGGACGTGGCCTTCGAGAACGATCTGGCCGACGCTGAAGGCCGCGCCCGCGGGGCGGTGCTGCATCACTTTTCAACGCGCGCAAACAAAACTAAGTACCTCGTCGCACTCAATCACACCTGGCCGCCGCCAGATGGACTCGTTGTCTACGCATTCACGACGACGAACGTCGCGCATTTCGAGGCGGCGCGCGTATCCGAAGAGACCATTGTCCGTTTGAGTCCCGGCGACTACGCGTTCGTGACTGCGCCAACCATCATCGATCTCACGCGCCCCGAAACGGAGCAGCTCTCCTCGATCGTGAGCGCGGCAGCGTTCAAGTTTGTAGTGCAGCTTCGCCCGGATCACATGAAGGCGATCGACGATGCGGTGCGCGCGTCGACGGTGATCGTGCGTAAGCTGAAGAAGATGATTCTCGCGAGCTACGGCTAGCGGCTCGTGACTACGTACTGCCGTTCTGCCAACGAAGCGCGACGTGTCGCCAGCTCGTCGGATGCGTCGCGATCTTCCTGTTGCGCCTCGACGAAACGAAGCATGTCCGCTGCCTCAGGATGTCCTTCGAAGAAGAGGCGATAGTCCATCATGATGCTGCTGCCCGGCGCGCGATTCTCATTCGCAGCCTGCCAGCACGGCTCGGCGTGCGATTCCTCGCTCAACGCCCACGCAGACTTGCCGCCGTAGGTCTTCTGCGCATACTCGAGGGCTTCGATGTCCGAGTCCGAGAAGACGTCGAGGTCCGGCTCACGTCGCGCTCGAAAGACAGCATATTTCCTGAAGATGCCTTTCTCGACGATCAGGTAGTCGTCAAACAGCTCCTTGGCCATCGGAGGGAAGTGCTCGTCCTGGGCGAGCACATCGTTCATGACGTTGAGGGACGCGGACGGGACCGGGCCATACTCCATGCAAGCGTACTGGTCGCCGATGACCGGACGGCCATACTTCAGAAGGTGATACTTGTCCGCATGAAAGAGGAGCTTCGCCGCTTTCATCTTGTCCAGATCGCGCACGCCGCGTTGCGCGAAAAACGCGAGAGCCTGCACAAGCTTCTCAGGACTGAAGCGAAATCGAATCTGCGTCATGGTCAGAGCCTAACGAAGTTTACCTCGGAGACGGTCGTGGTTCATTGTCACAGCGATTAACGTTCCGACCAGACTCGTCATTCACTTCACCCCCACCACCACTTGCCCCCCCTTCATCACAAACGATACGTGCTCGATCGTGGCGATGTCCTTCGTGGGATCGCCGGCGACTGCGATCAGGTCGGCGAAAAGGCCGGGAGCGATCGTTCCGAAGTGATCCTGCTGTTTGAGGATCTTGGCGTCGACGGAGGTGGCAGCGAGGAGGGCCTGCGTTGGGGTCATGCCGGCGCGAACCATCCATTCCAGCTCGCGGTAGTTGTCGCCGTGCGTGAAAACGCCGACGTCGCTGCCGCAGCCGATGATCACGTTGTTGGCCATGGCCAGTTTGAATGCACGCAGGACGTTCTCCATGCTTTTCGTGTAGGGCTTGGTCCCCCGCTTGTACGATTGGAAGTATTCGGAATACGCCTCCTCGGCGGCCAGCGTCGGGAGATAGGCGACGTTGTGCGCGGCCATCAGCTTGAAGATTTCGTCCGTGCCGTTGTAGCCATGCTCGATCGTGTCGACGCCGGCGAGGATCGCGCGGCGCATCCCTTCGGGCGTGGTGGCGTGCGCGGACACGGGACGGTTGGCGCTGTGCGCCTCTTCGACCAGCGTCTTCAGCTCATCGAGCGAGAACGTCGGCGTGGCCGGGCCGCTGCCGCGGCCGTAATCGGCGTAAACCTTCACCCAGTCGGCGCCGTGTCCGATCTGCTCGCGGACCGCACGCAGGATCTCCGCGGTGCCGCTCGCTTCCTGGCCTCCTTTGGTAAGCGGCTCGAACTCCGGCGCGAAACCGCCGGGCCCGGGGCCGTAGCTCGCCGTGGCAACGATCGCACGCGTGGCGACGAAGAGCCGCGGACCGGGAATGCGGCCCTCATCGATGGCACGCTTGACCGAGACGTCGGCGAATCCCGCTCCTTCGGTGCCGAGGTCGCGAAGGGTGGTGAAGCCGGCAAGGAGCGTGTCGCGCGCGTGCAGGGTTGCCGCAATCGTTCGATAGGCAAGCGGCTCGTGCAGCACCTGATCGTTCCAGAGCGTCTCGTTGTACGGATGGAGAAGGATGTGCGAGTGCGCATCGATCAATCCGGGGAGAAGCGTCATTCCAGGCAGATCGATCGTCGTTGTTCCGGGCGGAATCGCGAGATTCGGACCGACCGAGACGATCTTCTCGCCGGAGACGAGCACGGACCACCCTTCGTGTGTGTCGTTGCTCATCGCGTCGAAGACACGCTGCGGGCGGAGGAGGATGTACTTCGGTGCGGCTGGCGCAGCGAAGAGTGGCGTAATCGCGATGAGGAGAATGATGATCAACGGCACAACACGAGCGCGCATGAGATGACCTCCGCGCGTATTTTGTCGCGAAAAGCGTTTCACGCGGAGGCGCGGAGGCCGCGGAGAAAACCTCCGCATCTCCGCGTCTCCGCGTGAAACCGTTCTCCAGTCTTGACACGCTCCAGAAGCGCGGCGAGGATACGAGTCCCTTCCGTGCTCATCGCCTTACGCAGAATCGTGCTCGGCCTCGCCGTCGTGATCGCCGCGTCGGCGATCCTGCTGCTTTCCGATCTGCAGCACCGGCATCCCGTCGCGCGCGGCGCCAACGCGGCCAACCATCGTTGGAAGCTGTACTTCATTCAACTCAATGACGTCGTCGATGTCGAAGACGCCGCGGCCGGTGTGATGGAAGGTTTGCGCGAGTCGGGGCTGAAGAACGGCCGCGACTTCGAAGTCCGGACGCTGAACGCGCACGGCGACATGGCCACTGTCTCCGCGCTGATCGACGCCGCGGTCACCGGCGGCGCCGACATGCTCATCACCTTCTCCACGCCCACGCTCCAGGCCGCGCTGCGCCGCGCGCAGAACGTTCCGGTCGTCTACAACTACGTCTCGTCCGGATTGAAAGCGGGCGCGGGAAAGAGCAATGTCGATCACGCGCCGAACGTCACCGGCGTCAATCTGCTGCCGGCCAACGAAGAAGCGCTCACGATTCTGAAGACGTACTTCCCTGCGATTCATCGCGTCGGCACGCTCTACTGCCCGGCGGAGACGAACATGGTCGTCTCGAAGGAAGCGCTCGACAAGGACGCGAAGAAACTCGGATACGAAGTCGTCTACGTCGCCGCCGACACCGCCACAGACGTACCCAACGCCGCGGCCGCGCTGATGGGGCGCGACATCGACGCTGTGCTGCAGCTTCCGGGCAACCTCACCGCCTCCGCATTCGGAAGCATCAGCGACGCCGGGCGGCAGGCGCACATCCCGATCGTGGCCTTTCAGAAATCGCAGGCCATCGGCGGCGCGCTGATTGTCGTCGCCCGAGACTATCGCGATAGCGGCCGCCACGCCGCGCACATGGCCGCGCGCATCATGCGCGGCGAGAGTCCGGCGCGCATCCCGCTCGAGGACTTCGGCAAGACGCGGCTGATCGTCAATCTCGATGCCGCGCGCGCATTGAACATCACGCTGCCACCGGCGCTCGTGCGATCGGCGAAAGAAGTCATAGGAGCACCGGTTGGAAATCGTTAAGCAACGCGACGGCGACTTCCTGCACGTGCGCGTGTCGGGCCGGCTCGACAACCACTGGTCGCAGCCGTTCGACGAAGCCATCGCCGAGATGATCCGCGAGGGCGCGCATCACCTGCGCGTCGATCTCTCCGGCGTGAACTACCTCAGCTCCGCCGGGATCGGCGCATTGATGACCGCGTATCGCGATACCCGCGAGTTGCAGGGCTCGTTCGTGATCACCGCCGCATCCGAGCGCGTCCGAATGATTCTTCAACTCGTCGAGCTGGAGTCGTTGTTGTTCGGCACTTCGACGGAGACCGAAGCGCCGGTGTCTGCAATCGAAGGTCCGCGCGCTATCGACTCCGAGAAGGCACTCTTCGAATGCTATCCGCTCGATGGTGGTCATGCGACCCACCGCTTCATCGGCGATCCCACAACGCTCGTGCACGGCGGATTCGAAGAGACCACTCCGATCACCGCCAGCCTCGACCTCTTCGCTCTCGGCGTCGGCGCCCTCGGCAGCAGCTACGACGACTGCCGCAGCCTCTTCGGCGAGTTCGTCGCCGCTGCCGGCAGTGCCGCGTACATGCCGACCGACGGCACATCGACGCCCGATTACATGACGCGCTCCGGTGGCCTCGTTCCGGAGATTCAGGCGCTGTACGCGATCGAATTCCGCGGCGCGCCCAGCCATCTGCTGCGCTTCGAAGCGAGCAATCCCGGAGGCACCGTTCCGCTCAGCGAGATCGTCCGCGTCTGCGCGACGGCCGCCGGCACTCGAGACTTCGGCGTGGTGATAGCCGCCGAAGTCTCAGGCCTGATCTGCACGATGCTGCGCCGCTCGCCCGCGCAGCCCGATCCCGCACGATTCGATTTTCCCAACGTGCGCGAGTGGCTGTCGTTCATGCCCGAGCACGAGTACGCGCGCACAAGCAGCATCGTCACCGGCTTCGCATCGTCGTCTCCCTCGGAAGAAGCGGATCCGTTCCTTCGTCCAGTCAGCGATGCCTTCCGCGGACACTTCCACGCCGCCGTGACCGCATTTCGATCGTTGCCCCGAGGAAAGATCGAGATCGCCGAAGTGCTGGCGCAGGCGTTTCAGGCGCGGAGCGTCTTCTCCGTCGTTCACCTGCTGCGCGACAACCGCCCGATCGAAGGCGCCGGCGAGAGCGAATTCCAGCGCGGCGCGTGCTGGATCTTCCCGATCGCGAATGGAGATGCATCGTGACGCTTCTCATCTCCGCCTGGACGATCGGCCTCATCCTCTCTCTGCTCGCCCTCGGCGTCTACATCAGCTACCGCGTCTTCGCTTTTCCCGACATCACCGCCGACGGCTCGATCACCTTCGGCGCAGCCGTAGCCGCGGCGATGCTCACGCGCGGCATGAATCCCTTCGCCGCGAGCGGCGCGGCGTTCCTAGCCGGCACTCTTGCCGGCGCGTGCACCGGTGTGCTGCACACGCGATTCCGCATCAACCAACTGCTTTCCGGAATCCTGGTCATGACCGCGCTCTACTCCATCAATCTTCATGTGATGGGGCAGAGCAACCTGCCGCTGCTTTCCGCGAGAACACTGACGACCTACGCCGAACGCATCGGCCGCCGTCTCAGCGGCGGCGACACCGCGGTGCTCCTCGGGTGGCCCGTGAGCGCGCGCGAGCTAGGCTCGTTGCTACTGATTGCCGCGGTCGTCCTGCTCGTCGCCATCGCCGCCTACCTCTTCTTCCGCACGAACCTCGGCAGCGCCATGCGCGCCTCCGGTGACAACGCGCAGATGATCCGCGCCCTCGGCGTCAGCGTCGAGAACATGATCATCCTCGGCCTGGCAATCTCCAACGGCCTGATCGCATTCGCCGGCGCGCTGCTCGCGCAATATCAGGGTTTTGCGGATGTCCAGATGGGAATCGGCATGGTGGTCTGGGGCCTCGCCAGCGTCATCATCGGACGCGCCCTCGTCGGCTCCGACAGTCTCGGCTCGGCCCTGACCGGCACGATCATGGGCTCCGTCCTCTTCCGCCTGATCATCGCCGTCGCCCTGCGCTGGGGCCTCAACCCCAACGACCTGAAACTAGTCACCGCCATCTTCGTCTTCGGCGCCCTGGTCCTGCCAATGGCGCTTGGAGTGCGGACGTCTCGTCCGCGGCCATCCGGGCGTCCCCGCCCGGATGGTTTGATCGCGCGGTAAGCGAACCGAATCGGAACAACCATGCTCCAGCTAAGAAACCTGACCAAAACCTTCTTCCCCAATACCCCCAACGAAGTGCGCGCCCTCCAGGGCGTCACCCTCGACATCGAAGAAGGCTCCTTCGTCATCGTCATCGGCACCAACGGCTCCGGAAAATCGACGCTCCTCAACGCCGCCGCCGGCACCTTCCCTCTGGATGCCGGCACCATCACTCTGGCCGGCCGCGACGTCACGAAATGGCCCGAACATCGCCGCGCAGCGATGATCGGCCGTGTCTTCCAGAACCCCTTCAGCGGCACCGCACCCAACATGACCGTCGCCGAAAACCTCGCCCTCGCCGCCCGCCGCGGCCAGCCCCGAGGACTCGGATCCCTGCTACCAGCGAAGCTTCACTCCGAACTGCGCGACCGCGTCGCCACGCTCAACATGCAACTCGAAACGCGGATGAACAACCCCATCGGCACCCTCTCCGGAGGCCAACGCCAGGCGCTCACATTATTAATGGCCACCTGGCGAAGACCCGACCTCCTCCTCCTCGACGAGCACACCGCCGCCCTCGACCCCAAGAGCGCCGATCAGATCGTCCGCCTCACCCAACGCATCGTCTCCCAACACCACCTGACCACCCTGATGGTCACCCACTCCATGCAACAAGCCGCCACCCTCGGCACCCGCATCGTGATGATGAATCAGGGCCGCGTGATGGCCGACATCGCCGGCCCCGACCGCCGCCGCATCCGCGCAGAGGACCTCGTCCACCGCTTCGAAGAAATCCGCCGCGACGAACAACTCGATGTTTCCGCCGCGGAGATGCTGCGGGAGATGTATGTGTAGTTGCACAGCGTTTGGCTCGCAGAAATGTGCGCACTTGAGCCGTCCGCAAATGGCGGCTCTCAACTTGGACATGTAGACATTGACACCACTTTTGCCGTCAAAATGGTTGTGATGTCTACAGCGGTCTCCAGCCGATCCGTAGCGCGAGATCAGCGAGCGAACTGTAGAGTGACGACTGAAAGGAACTAGATTCCTTTCTCTTCACTCTTCACACTTCAACATTTTTCGCGCCACTTCGCGAGAACGACATCGATTGCTTCTCGAACCTGGACGCGGGCATCGAGGCGATCTATTCCGGCAGCCATCAGCGCATCGTACTGTGTGTTTCGATGCCGGACGTGCGCCTGCACTGCCAGATCGATCGCGCCTGGATCGAAATCCTTTGCGCTCGCAGTGCGGCCGATGCGTTTCGAATGCACCTGGCAGGCATGGGCGGCGATCCCATCGGAGGCATCGGCTGGAGCGCTCGGATACCGCTTGCGAATCTCGTCTGCAAACTTCCCGACGTACTCGGCGTCGCGCTCGGCGCGGCGCTCCGCATCAGCCTCTCGGCGGCGCTCGCGAACTTCTGCATCGTCGAGGCACTCCTCTTCGGCACGGGCGAGCGCCTCATCCGAGACCAGAATGCCCTGGCGCTCATATCGCTTTCGCGTGCGGCTAAACCGCAGGACGACGGCGCGCAATGGCGAGTAGTTCGACGCCCGGCGCGTGATGCAGGCATCTCCGGCCGGAACGTACGCGAGATGTCCGAGGTCTGCGCAGTCGATGCAGAGACCACGCGCACCTTCCTTCCTGAGCAGGTTCCCTTTGAACAACTCACGGCCGCACTCATCGCACTTCGAGTCCCCTCGGCTCACAAGCTGGAAAACCAGAATGTCCTCGCCAGCCACGGCGACATTCTCGCCGCTCGAAATGCATCAGGCAATCACGAAGTGTTTTATGCTGGTCCCATGGGCAGAACGATCGAAGCCGAGTACATCTCCGACGAGAAGGTTCTCAGGCTTGCTGAGCCGCTTGCGGGGGTTCGGAACCACGAGAAGGTGCGTGTGATCATCGACGATAGCAGACCTCCCGAACTTGGCGACTGGCCTACGCTTAGCGAGGAAGCCGGCCGCGAGCTCGCACGAGCCGTGCGCGAGGCGTTCGGGCGGGATGACATTGCAGTTTGACCGGCTCGCCTTCGACGCGAACGCCGCCATCGATTCGCTGCGCCCCGCGCGCCCCTTCCCACTCCCACTGAAAGCTGCACGCCGGCTAATCATGCCGCTCTTCGTCCTCGCCGAGCTTCGCCTCGGAGCCGCACGTTCGCGGCAGAGCGAGGAGAACGCCGCGCAGGTCGACGCGCTGGTTGCTCACTGCGAGGTGATCGCCCCAGATCCCGACACCATCCCGCTCTACATCCGCGTCCGAAACGACTTGGCCAAAGTCCGTACGGTTCCGCAGTCGCTCGAAAAGCGTGAAGGGTTCGGGCATGACATCTGGATCGCGGCCCTGTGCCTTCAGCATCAGCTCCCGCTTCTGACCAACGATTCTCTGTTTGATCAGGTCAGCGCGCTCGACGTGATTCATTGGTGAGCCTTCCTTCCCAAGGGCATCGTCGCCCTCGCCGCGCCGGCGGGCCCCCGCCTACCGTGCAAATGCGAGAAGAACACGCGCGCACTCTCCGATAAGCTTAGATTTGAATGTTGCGTCAGGCGAAGAAGCGGAATGTGTCACGGCTTCACCAGCCGCCGGACATGCCGCTCGAGGTCTGGCAACGAGAGCTCCGCAGGCAGTTCGGCGAAGAGCAGGCGTTCGAGATCGAGAACATCGGTGAGCATCCCATCTTCTCCGAGTTCCGTGTCACCAATCCTGCGCGCGGCAGCGCGTACCGCGTGGCCATCCGCGGCGCCGAGCCGGAACGGAACTTCTGCTCCTGCGCCGATTTCAAGACGAACGCCCTCGGCACCTGCAAGCACATCGAGTTCACCCTGGCAACTCTGCTGCGCAGACGTGGCGCGAAACGCGCTCTGCTCGCGGGCTACGAAGCACCGTACAGCAGCATCAGCATCGACTACGGCGCGCAGCGGCACGTGCGGTTCCGCATCGGAATCGACTGTCCGCCGGCTCTTCGCCGGCTCGCGGCAACGTACTTCGATGCCAGCGGCCGGTTGAAGGCCGGAGCCTTCGCTCAGTTCGACACGTTCGTTTCCGCAGCGAAGAAAGTCGATCCCGAATTGCGCATCTACGAGGACGTACTGCCGTTCGTGGCCGAGGTTCGCGATGTGACGCGGCGCAGGGAGGTGATCGATGGCGCGTTTGCGAAAGGCATCGGCAGCCCCGAATTCGAAGGCCTCGTGAAGACGTCGCTCTACGATTATCAGAAGGAGGGTGCGCTCTTCGCGGCCCGCGCGGGGCGGAGCCTCATCGCCGACGAGATGGGGCTCGGCAAGACGATCCAGGCCATCGCTGCCGCGGAGATCATGGCCCGGCACCTCGGCGTCGAGCGCGTGCTCGTCGTCTGTCCGACCTCGCTCAAACACCAATGGTCGCAGGAGATCGCTCTCTTCTCTGATCGTTCCGCGCGCGTGGTCGAGGGGCTCGCGCCCACACGTGCCGCAGCGTTCCGCGAAGACGCCTTCTTCAAAATCATGAACTACGACACCGTTCACGCGGACATCGGCCGGATCCGCGGCTGGGCACCCGACCTCGTGATTCTCGACGAGGCGCAACGGATCAAGAACTGGTCGACGCGCACAGCCAGATCGGTCAAGCAAATCGCCTCCGCCTACGCGATCGTTCTCACCGGCACGCCGCTTGAGAACCGGCTCGAGGAGTTGGTGTCGATCGTCGACTTCATCGATCCGTTCCGGCTCGGCCCCACGTACCGGTTCCTCGACGCGCATCAGACGAAAGATGAGACCGGACGGGTGACCGGTTACCGCGATCTCGACCGCGTGGCGACGACCTTGTCTTCCGTGGTCGTGCGGAGGCGAAAGAAAGAAGTCCTCAAGCAACTTCCGGAGCGGCTGGAGAAACAGTTCTTCGTGGCCATGACACCGGAGCAGGTCCAGCATCATGAGGAGAACCGGGAGATCGTCGCCCGAATCGCGATGAAGTGGCGCAAGCACCATCATTTATCAGAGAGTGACCAGCGGCGCATGATGATCGCGCTACAGCGCATGCGTATGTCGTGCGACAGCACGTACCTTCTCGACGAGCAGAGCGACCACGGAAAAAAGGCCGGTGAGATCATGACCCTGCTCGGCGAGATTCTGGAGGAGGAGGGGACCAAGGTCGTCGTCTTCAGTCAGTGGCTGCGCATGCACGAGATCCTCGCTTCGCGAATCTCCACCGCGGGATGGAGGCACGTCCTCTTCCACGGCGGCGTGAGCAGCCGCACGCGGGCGGGGCTTGTCCAGCGGTTCCGCGACGATCCCTCCTGCCGCATCTTTCTCTCCACCGACGCCGGAGGCGTCGGTCTCAACCTGCAGCACGCGAGCGTGGTCGTGAACGTCGACCTGCCCTGGAACCCGGCCGTGCTCGAGCAGCGCATCGGACGCGTACACCGTCTCGGCCAGCGCAATCCCGTTCGCGTCGTCAACTTCGTGGCCGAGGGGACCATCGAGGAAAGCATGCTGTCGGTGCTGCGCTTCAAGAAATCGCTGTTCGCCGGCGTGCTCGACGGAGGCGAGACCGAAATCTCCCTCGGCAAGAACCGGCTCGCGCGCTTCATGGAAAGCGTGGAAAGCGTCACGAACGCGATCCCGGCCGCACCGCCGCAGTCGGAGCTAGACCCGGAGCCGTCACTCGAACCGGGACAGCCCTTCGCGCAACTGATCGAGAGCGGTCTCGCGTTTCTGCAGCAACTTGCCACGTCGTTACCGGTAACTTCTGGCGTGGAAGTGAAACCGCGACGCATCGAAGCACGCAGAAACGACGACGGGTCGATGTACCTCGCGGTCCCGATGCCGAGCCGCAAGGCGCTTGGTCAATTCGCGGAGGGCCTCGCCGCGTTATTGCGCAGTATGCGGGGGTGAGACGTATGCCACGACGACGATCGAATCCGGCCGATCCCTTCGAAGATGAGATCGAGACCGCACTCCGGCCGGGACAGTTCATCGGCTCGGGATACGAGGACGACTTCATTGCGGAGCTCGAAGCTGTCAAGCGGCGGATCGATGTCCTCATTCGAGCCGATCCCGAGCGCGCCATCCGCCTCTACGAGCTCTTCCTCGCGGCGTCGTATCAGAAGGCGGACGAGGTGGACGATTCCGACGGGATGTTCGGCGACTTCGCTGGGACCCTTTTCTGCGGCTGGGTACGTGCCCGTCAGTCCGCGAAGAAGGATAACGACGAGACAGCGGAGCTCCTGCTGCGCCGGATGGATGACGATGAGTACGGCTTCGCGTACTCCATCGAGACGACCATCGCAGACGTATTCGACAAGGCGGGGCTCGCAGCATTCGAGCGTGCCGTGCTGCGGCGTGTCGAAGAGACAGACGACCGCTGTTGGGCCGGCATCCTGCGCGCGATCTACGTCTCGCAACACGCCCCGGTAAAGTACATCGAGCTCGCCGAGCGAACCGGCCTCTCCTCCGCGGACTGCCAGTCGATCGCGAAGTTGCTGCAGTCGAAGCGGAAGCTCGAAGCATCTCTGTCGTGGGTAGAGCGTGGAATCGCAATCTGGAAGACGGACCGCGGCGGCTCGTCGCATGAGCTACCGGAGCTGAAACGGATTCTGCTCACCAGGCTGGGTCGCGGCGACGAGGCCGAGGTGGACGCATGGTCGGAGTATCGCGCTGATCCGAACCGCTTCAGCTACGAGACCGTCATGCAGTACACGCCGAAAGGCGAACGTTCGCGACGGCACGACGAGGCGATGGAGATCGCTGCACAATCAAGTGATCTGAGGTCGGTCATCGAACTGTGGATGAGCGTTCGGGAGATCGATCGAGTCATCGACAGGCTGCGCGCATCCAGCGACACCCAGCTCCAGTCGCTGAGCCATCATGTCACGGAGCCGGTGGCAAAGCGCCTGGCCCGTAAGCATCCGGACATTGCCGCGCGGCTCTATCGCGCAATGGGCATGCGTATCCTCAGCGCGAAGAAGAGTGCGTACTACTACGCGGCACTGGATCACTTCGCGAACGTCCGCCTCTGCTACATGCGCGCCAGCATGCAGCGCGAGTGGGACCTGCTCGTCGAGCTAATCCGGCGCGATCATCATCGGAAGTCCAGCTTCATGCCCGCGTTCGAGCGCGTGATCCGCGGGCAGCGCGAGCCCGGATTCCTCGACCGGGCGCGTGAACGGTGGGGACGGTAGAGCGTGGCGAAGCGAAAGGCTCTTCCACCGCGGCGCCTGCGCATGAACCGCGAGCAGCGTCTGCAATCTGCGCGGCCATTCATCCAGAATTACAGCGGAGGGAACATCGCGCGTGGCTACTCGCGCTGGTATGGCGTTGATCGCCGCACCGCCGTGCTGGAGTTGAAAATGCTCGGAGTGCAATTGAACGAGGACTACGTAGCCGCCGTGTTTGCAACGGCACGCATGCAAGAGGAACGAGCAATCCGCGCACGGCTCAACCGTGAGGTGGACCTGGAGACGGAGGACGTCGATAGCGACGAATCGTTCGCGTGGTTTGACGGCGACCATCGGAATCCTGACTGATCTACAGCAATGACCCAGGCGTAGCCCAACATGGAACTCGATGGGTTGCACCGAGGACGAGGTTTGGTGCTCGCAGCGGTACTCGCTGCAGCATGCGACCGTGCCTGCGGGCCAAAGACACCAGACCTACGGCTTGTTCGGTTTTCTTCGAGACATGGAGTGCCCAAGTACCGGCCCGAGTGAGGATCTGCTCTACTTCGTCCTGTTGGGAATCTCCGCAAATCGACCGCCGCGACAGCCGATGTTCCGGCGATCAACTGATCCAGTTGTACGGCAAGGCCATTGCCGCCCCGACTCGGAGGGGGCCGTCACATCCTCTTGTGTTGCCCGGCACCACTTCGTGCGACACGGCGTGAAATCGTGTTGCCGTGGCCCATTTGACTCCCTATCCGCTGGCGGGTCTATTGGCCCGTGCGTTCGCGGAGCTCGATCGTAACGGCAGCATCTTCGACCTCCCAACGCATCGGTTTTCTTTCGGCCAACCAGACGTCGACATGCGCGTCACGATTCACGGCCGCACGGCGGACGCACCGCTCGGGCCTTCGGCCGGGCCGCACACACAACTGGCGCAGGGCATCGTTCTCTGCTGGCTCGGCGGCGGGCGGTTCATCGAGCTCAAGACCGTACAGAGCAATGACATGCTGCGCATTCCGCGGCCGTGCATCGACGTGCGGGGGATCGGTCTCAACGTCGAATGGTCGCAGGAGCTGCGCATCGAGCAGTCGCTCGAAGAGTACGTCAAGGCGGCCATGCTGATCGAGATCCTGGGGCGGCACTTCGGCGTCGCGCCCGGGTGTCTCTTCGACATGAGCGTCGGATACGACCTCGACGGCGTGCGTAGCGATCGCATGGTGGCCTTCATGCGCGGCCTCGTCGATGCGCGCGGAATGATCGATCGTCTTCGGCGCGAGCTTCCTGCGCCATGGCGCGATCTCGACTTCGACACGGCCGTCTCCAGGAGCGTCACGCTTTCAACGTTTCACGGCTGTCCCGTCTCGGAGATCGAGCGGATCGCCGATTTCCTGATGTCGGAGATCGGTCTCGATTGCGCGATCAAACTCAACCCCACCCTGCTCGGCCGCGCTCCCCTGCTCGAGATTCTGCACGACCGCCTCGGCTACTCCGCGATTCGTGTGCCGCCCGGCGCGTTCGACAACGATCCCGAGTGGGACGAGGCCGTGGAGATCATCGAGCGCCTGCGTGTCCGCGCGCGTGAGCTCGGCCGCTCCTTCGGGGTGAAGCTGACGAACACCCTCGTCGTCGAGAACCACAGTGACTTTCTCCCGGCGTCCGAGAAGCTCGCCTACCTCTCCGGTCCGCCGCTGCACGTGCTGGCGATGCATCTCGTTCGCCGCTTCCGGCATACATTCGGCGATTCTCTGCCGATTTCGTTTTCTGCCGGCATCGATCGTCGCAACTATCCCGACGCCGTTGCGCTCGGTCTGGCACCGGTCACAGTCTGCACGGATCTCCTCAAGCCGGGCGGCTACACCCGGCTGCAGGCTTACGGTTCCGAGCTCGCGAAACGGATGGAAGCAGCTGGCGCACGGACCGTGGCCGAATTCGCGCACGCCGATATCGACGCCTATATCGAGTCGCTCGATCGCGATCCGCGCTACCGGCACGAGCAGGTCGAGCATGCCGCCCATAAGACCGGGCTTCCGCTCGGCCTCTTCGACTGCTCGACGTGCGATCTCTGCATCTCCGCCTGTCCCACCAACGCCAACATGCGTCTGCGTTCGCTGGACGGCGCGATCCCCTTCTCGCGCAAGCATCAGATCGCAAACTTCGCCGACTTCTGCAACGACTGCGGGAACTGCGAGATCGTCTGCCCGGATCTGGGCGCGCCGCAGCGGACGAAGATGCGCTTCTTCGGCAGCGAAGAGTCGTGGCGACGCAACGCACCGCTTGACGGATTCTGGATCGGCGCCGAAGTCACGCGCGCGCGGATCAACGGGACGGAGTACGACGGCCACTCGTCGCATCACCTCGTGCAGTACGCCCGCCGCGCCGCTCTCGACCGCTCGTACATCAACTACATCAATGCACTGGAGTGAGGAACGATGACCATTTGTGAACCAACGCTACTAAACCTGATCGATGATTCCGTCCTGGCTGCGCTGCACGGCCGCAGCATGCTCCTGACCGACGAATGGCGTCGCGAGGAGATCGAAACGCTGTGCAGCGTGGCAGCGATGCTCGAGGATCTCGATCGCCGCGGCAAGGTGCCACCGCTTCTGCGCGGCGAGCTGCACTACGGCCTCTTTTTCGACAACTCGACGCGCACAAAATCGAGCTGGGCCGGCGCTTCCGTGCGCCTCGGCGGCAATCCGATGGTCGTCGACGGCTCGTCGACGCAAGTCGCGCACGGCGAGACTTCCCAGGAGACCGGAGCCATGCTGGGCATGAACGCGCACGCCCTCGGCATCCGCCATGATCTCATCCCAGGCGAAGGCAATCGCTTCATGCGCGGCGTGAAAGAGGGTATCGACAGTTACCTCTTTGAGCGCGGCGACGATCGCGTCGTCCCCATCGTCAACCTGCAGTGCGACATCGATCATCCGACGCAAACACTGGCCGACCTCTGCTGGCTGCGCGAGCGCTTTCCGGATGGATTGGCTGGAAAGACAATCGCCGTGAGCTGGGCTTACTCGCCCAGCTACGCTAAGCCGCTGTCGGTCCCGCAGGGACTGATCACGTTGCTCACCCGATTCGGGATGAACGTCCGGCTGGCACATCCGCGCGGATACGAACTGATGCCGCAATGCACCGACAGCGCGGCGGCGCACGCGAAAGAGTCGGGAGGAAGCTTCGCCATCATGAATGACATGACCGAGGCGTTCGAAGGCGCGGACATTGTCTACCCGAAGAGCTGGGGACCGTTCGACATGATGATGGAGCGCCGCCGCGAGCCGCAGCGAATGAAAGAGATTGAAGCTACCGCGCTCGCGCGCAACCTCGAGCACAAACCGTGGATCTGCGACGAGCGCCTGATGGCGGGCACCCGCGGCGGCGATGCGCTCTACATGCACTGCCTCCCTGCCGACATCGGCGCAGAAGTGAGCGCAGGAGTCATGGAGCGCGCACGGCTTTCAGTCGCGCGCGAGGCGAACAAAAAACTCTACGTAATCATGGCCCTGCTCGCGGTCGCCAAAGTGCGCCGCCTGCGCGAGGCATTGGAGAAGGCATGACCATCACGACCGAGATCACAACGAAGCTCGATGAACGTACCGCTGCGCTGGCGCGGCAGTACCGCCCGTTGGCCATCCGCATCCTTCGCGAGGCCATCCGCATTCCCGCCGACCATCTCGATTCCGATCCGCGCTGCGGACTCTCGGGCCACGAGCAGCCACGGCTCGAGTATCTCCGCAAGACGATCGCCGAAATTGGCGCGGTCGAGCGCGAGCAGGACGTCACCTTCGACGCCTTCGGCAATCTCGTCTGGAGCGTTGAAGATCGTACTGACGGGATCCCGGCTGAAAAGAAGTCCGTGATCATGCTCGACGGCCACACCGACACGGTCAACGCGCTACGCGAGCGCTGGCACGAGGCCATCGGCGGCGGAATCGATCCTTACTACGGCTGGATCGACGGGACGAAAGTCGATCGGGCGTTCCTCGCGCACGAGCTCGGATATCTCCCGCCGGAGAGTGAATGGGAGCACTTGGTATGGGGCCGCGGATCGGCGGACCAGCTCGCGGGAGTGGTCTGTCAGATCGTGGCCACCAAGATTCTCAACGAGTTGCGCGGCGAAGGCGCGCTGCGCGGCGTGATCGTGCGGGCCTACGGCACGATCTCGGAGGAGGACAACGACGGCGGAAGCCCGATGTATCTGATGCGCGAGGTCTTTCCGACCGCGACGCAGGACCGCATCCCCGACGTGGTCATCCTCACTGAGGCGACCGGGTGCGCGAAACTCGGCCCGCTTGGGATCTATCGCGGACAACGAGGGCGGATGCAGATTGAAGTCGAGGTCACCGGCAGAAGCTGTCATGGCTCCATGCCGTGGGAAGGGCTCAATCCGCTCGAATACGGTGCGGCCATGATTGTGGAAGCGGCGCAGCGATATCGCGACGGCGAAGGATTCGCCGACGATCCGTTTCTCAGCGGAGGCACGCGCACCGCGAGCTGGGCCAGCCTGGCCACGCCGAGCGATTGCGCGGTCCCGGAGCGATTCACGTTCCGCTTCGACCGCCGTCTCACCGCCGGCGAGATTCCCGAACGCGCGCTCGACGATGTGCGCACCCTTCCGTCCGTGGCGAAGGCGATCGCCGACGGCCTCCGCGTCGACGTCCGCGCGCCGCTCTACACCGACCCGACCTGGCGCGGCTATCGGCTCAACAACCCGCAGATCTATCCGGGCTGGGTGACACCTGAAGAGCACCCATCCATCGTTGCAGCCGTCGATGCATACACGCGCGTGACCGAACGCAAGCCGCGCGTGGCGCGCTGGATCTTCTCGACCGATGGCGTCGGATTCCCGACGCGTACGCTCGAGGTGCCGCCGTCGAAGCGCTGGATTCAGGACGGCGACTATCGGTATCCGGCGATGTTCGGCATCGGCCCGGGCGTCGAACAGAACACGCACAAGATCGGCGAGAACGTCGACTCGCGGGAGCTCGATACGGTCATCGCCTTCCTGGCGCGGTTCCCCAGCATCTACGACCAGGTGACGCGCGGCGAGGGATAGGAAGCAACCGGGATACGGCGATGGCTCACAACACTCTCCAGTCCGCATATAGCCGGCTGGCAGAGCGGCTCAATCGATTCCCCCAGGGGGCGCCGCCCGGCGAGCTGCTCTTCAAGATCCTCAGAGTGCTCATGCGCGAGGAGGAGGCTGGGCTGGTCGCACTGCTGCCGATCCGGCCGTTCACGGCCGAGAAGGCGGCGGGCATCTGGAAGATGGATGCGGCGCGCGCCCAGCGAGTGCTCGACGAGCTGGCAGGCCGCGCCATCCTCCTCGACTGGGACGGCGAAGACGGACGGCCGCTTTATGTGCTCCCTCCTCCGATGGCCGGCTTCTTCGAATTCTCCATGATGCGCGTCCGCGATGACATCGACCAGAAGGCGTTGAGCGAGCTTTTCTATCAATACCTCAATGTTGAAGAGGACTTCATTCGCGCGCTCTTCACGAACGGAGAGACGCAGCTCGGGCGGACCTTCGTCCACGAGCCCGCGCTATCGGCGGACAACACCCTGCACGTGCTCGACTACGAGCGCGCCAGCCACATGATCGAGAATGCGTCGCATATTGCGATCGGGAGCTGTTACTGCCGGCACAAGATGCAGCACCTCGGCCGGGCGTGCGCCGCACCGATGGAGATCTGCATGACGCTCAACACGAGCGCTGCCTCACTGATCAAACACGGTCACGCGCGGCAGGTCGATACGAGCGAAGGTCTCGACCTCCTGCAGCAGGCCTACGCATCGAACCTCGTGCAGTTCGGCGAGAACGTGCGCGAGCAACCGGCCTTCATTTGCAACTGCTGCGGATGCTGCTGCGAGGCGATGATCGCCGCGCGCCGCTTCGCCGTCATGCATCCGGTGCACACGACCAACTTTCTTCCCGTCGTCGACACAAACAGGTGCAATGGTTGCGGCAAATGCGTCAACGTCTGCCCCGTCGAAGCGATGAGCCTCGTCTCAGCGAACGACCCCGCGCGACCCCGCGGGAAACGGGCGAAGCTGGATGAAGATCTCTGCCTTGGCTGCGGTCTCTGCGTTCGTGCCTGCGACCGCGGAGATGTGCGGCTCGAGTCCCGCCCGGAACGTGTGATCACTCCGCTGAACGGGATCCATCGCGCCGTGATCATGGCCATCGAGCGCGGCAAGTTGCAGAACCTCATCTTCGACAACCAGGTCCTCTGGAGTCACCGCGCGCTCGCCGCGGTACTCGGCGTGATCCTGAAACTTCCGCCGATCAAGCAGGCGCTAGCGACCGAGCAGGTGAAGTCGCGATATCTGGAGACGCTGATCGCGAGGGGACACTAGGGAATCTCGACCATCATGGAAACCGTCAAACCGGACAAGCGCTTGTCCATCGCAGAGGTACTTGCGACTGTGCACTACGCCGATCATGTCTCACTCACGGACACGGACGTCACGTTGGCGATTCGGCCGCTCGGTTCCGCGGATACCGAAGTGTGGCGTTCTCGCCTGCCCGTGACTCGCGGCACCCGCGGCGCAGTCGCCTTCGCGCACGACGAGCACGTTCTGGCAGGCGCCATCGCGTCCATTGATCCGGACGTCGAGCGCGCGGCGCGCGGTGCGTACGACGAGATCGTAGGCGTCATGCGCGCCGAAGGATTCCCCTTCTTTCTGCGCATCTGGAATCACGTTCGCGACCTGAACGCACAGTGTCACTCTGCTCATCTCGATCCTGATGCCGAGTCACAGGATCGACAGCCCGGCGGGGACCACGAGCGCTACAAATGTTTCTCCGCCGGAAGGCACGACGCGCTCGTCGCCGCGGGGCTGACGAAGTCTGATTTTTCGGCAGCCAGCGCGGTGGGCATGAGGGGTGGGAACCTCAGCATTCACTTTCTTGCGTCGCGCGAACGAGGACGCAACGTGGAAAATCCGCGGCAGGTGAGTGCGTACGACTATCCGCGGCAGTACGGATCGCGCAGCCCCTCCTTCGCGCGGGCGACGATTGCGCCGGACGGCAGCGTCTTCATCTCCGGAACCTCCAGCGTCCGCGGCCACGAAACGTTGCATGCGGGCGACCTCGAAGGTCAGTTGGAGGAGACGATTGCCAACCTCAATCGGATCGCCGTGGAGTGTGGCCGCTCGCTTGGCGAGGCGCAGGCACTGAAGCTCTACGTACGCCACGCCGCCAGCGCCACGCGCATCGTGGAACGGTTTCGTGAGGCCGCGCCGGAAGCGTCGCTGCTCGTACTGGAGAGCGACATCTGCCGTGCCGGCTTACTACTCGAAGCGGAAGCGATCATTCTCAGTGACGAGTCGTCGATCGTTCACGAGGTTTGCTCAGGGTGAGGAATCCGCTCTTGCTAACACGCCGGCTGCCTTTGCTACCGCGCCAACGATCAAGTGCATCTTCGGCCGTCCCACGCTCGCTGCGGTTTTGGATGATCCGTCGATCGAGGTTTCGACTCCACGCGCTCACGCATCGCTTTGGTCCATTCCTCAGTTCCAAGGTAGAACTGAGTCGTCAGTTTGTCCCAGAGCCGGTCTTCACATCCGATCTTCGCCAGAACGAAATCCCAGTAGACCGCCTGCCCCGGCCCTCGTTCGCCACCAAACAGAGCGAGGAGCGTGTCGAGGTCGAGCCACTCCGGCGCTTTGTCCAGTCCGGCCGTCGCTCTGTAGCTGGACCACTTGTAGGCTTCGGGCCTCTCGACCATCTTCGCGCGCACGGGATTGAGAACGACGTAGCGCAGAACCTCAGCGAAGTGGGCCTCCTTGTCGATGAGGAAGGCTTTGAATCGCCCCTGAAAAAGATGACCGGTTCGCCCGTAGGCGCGATTGAACCAACCGGCGTAGGCACCGTTCAAGCCCGTTCGAGCCCTGCTGAGCCAGTGCCTGCCACGCGACAGGTTCGGCTCCAGCGTCTGGACGACGCGGTGGAAGTGATTCGACATCAGCACCCAGGCCGTAACCGACCATCCAAACCGTTTCGCCGCCACGCCCAGGAAGGCGAGGAAGGCTCTGCGGTCGCGATCGGAGCGGAAGATGTTGCGTCGCTCGTTGCCGCGCGACGTCAGGTGATAGAGAGCGCCGGCAAACTCGATGCGTAACGGTCGTGCCATAACGCGGCCGAGGATCCCTCGGGGTACGCGGGATCACCGAGGAATTCCGCTCGCTGTAGAGAAACCGGCCCGGAAAGGTCCTCGGAATGGAAAATCGCGCTACCTGGCGTAGAGCCGCGCAGTTGAAAGCGAGGATCGAAGGCCTGTCCCTCCTGACTTGGCCCCGCAAGCGTTACTATGACCCCGTCGCTGGAGTCCTCAGATTCGACGGGGTGATTCGCCAATGTCTGTTTCGTCCGCACCGTTCACCGTTGTGCTGGTCGCATTCGCAGTGTTGTGCGTCGTTCCTGGAGCTCTCGCCGGCCCTCCTTTCCAGACCGACGATCCGGAGCCGGTTCGGTACCGCCATTTCGAGGCGTATCTCTTCGGAACGGCCGACCGCTCCGGCGGCACGACCGGAACGCAAGCGCCTGCATTCGAGTTCAACGCCGGCTTTGCGCCGAACCTGCAGTTCCATGTCGTCGTGCCGGTTGCCGGTGCATCGTCCAGATCACGCGGATTAGGTGACGCCCGAGGGCTCGGACGGCGCGCCGGCGGCGGCAGCTCGTCGACGACAAAGTCCGCGTGTGACCGACGCGATGCAGGACGGTCTTCGCCAGAGGAAGCACCTTGCGCATGTGGATCAACTCGAGAGTCTTCCGGGTATCGATCTTGTCGGTCTTCGCTGGCCCGGGAAAAATCTCTTTGAATCGCGCCAGCTTGACGTTGTTCACATTCAGCAGTTCGTAGTCAGTCTTCAGGATCATCCGATCGAGCGGTCGTGCCCAGCCGTTCAGACCTTCCATTGCCACCACGACCGGCAGATCGTTCCTTCGCGCCTCGACACGTTTGAAGAAAAGTTCGAATCCCGCCTTGTCGTGAGTGATGTCGAATTCGTCAATGATTTTTCCGTCGTCAGTCGCGATGCCGACGCGATGCTTCTTCGAACCAATATCCAACGCGACACGAAGCTCGTGCTCACTCATCCTCACACCTCTCGCATTCGAATTTTTATGGGGAACGGATCATCCCGCGTCATGTCTACTGGCAGAGCTACCTGCAGTCTTGAGAGCTACAGAGCACCATCCCGGCAGACGCTATGGATGAAAGGAAAACAAACGTGGGGGCGGCATTTCACACCGAGCCATCAACCGAATGATCGCGGACCCCATGAGCCACACCCCCACGCGGCGCATCCTAACTGATTCGCACGCGGATTGGCGGACCGATTCTCGCTGGCTGTGGAAAAGCCTGCGGAATCATCGGTTATTCGCAAAGAAAGAAAAAAGTGCGCAAAAAAGAAAGAAACGAGAACCGCCCTATGGAAAAGTGGAAAACGCAAAAAGCGCGTTTCCCGCTTTCCCACAGGGCCTGCCACTAGAGACGAAGAAAGAGTTGAAATCAAAAGAATCCAAAGCGAACCAACAAGGAGGGCCTTCGGCCGCATTGGTAGTGACGCACCTGGCGGTGCGTCCTTCATTGTCTCGGGTCGATTCATCGTGTTTTCTCCTCACAAATCCGATGGTAGACCCCAGATGACGGGGGCACGGTGACCCCTTCAGCCGTCGATCCGAATGACTGACGGTCAAGGGTCTACCATCGCGCCGCAGAATCAGGCGAGGCTCAGCGGCGGAGTGTGAGAGAGCCGGCGATGGCCAGTAACGCGATCAGTGCCGCGAGCCCGAACGTACCGAGCGCAGGAAGGTCAGGCGGGGCTCCGGTGGTAGTGGGGCCACCGACGGCGTCGACGGCAACGCCGAAGGGGCCGGAGAGTCCGGTCAAAGCACCCCCGATCACCAGCAGAGGAGCGGTGTTCCCATTCGCCGACTTATCGAAGAAGCGGACCGTGTTGGACGATATGTAGCCGGACGTAATGTAGCGGCTGGTGACATTGTCGACCGCGACGCCGCCAAGGCCGAAGAGCCCTGTGAGTGATCCTTGAATGAGCCGCGATGGCGCGACATTCCCGTTCGCGAGGCGCGGGAAGATGGCCAGGCCCGACGAACCAATGGCATTGATCCTGGCCACGTATTCGGCGCTGACCGGATCGAATGCGACTTCCGGCGCCTGATTGGGGAACGACGTGTTCGAGCCGCCAATGACCCGGGTCGGGGCTACATTCCCGTTCGCGAGGCGGGGAAAGACGAGGATGCCGCCCAGGCCCCCGCCCGTATTGAAGGTGGTGGTGATGAGCTCATCATTCGCGACGTCGAAATCGAGCGCCAGTGGATTGGAGAGCAATGTGGCGCCGCCGCTGATGACTCTCGTGGGGGCGACGTCGCCATTGGCTGTGCGGGGATAGGTCCGAATCGAATTGTTCCCCAACGTGACGATCAACTCGTTGTGCGCCGTGTCGACGATGGCCCGCCGCGGCTGACCGAGTCCGGAGTTTGGTCCGTTGATGAGCGTCCGGATCGGGGCCGCGTTGCCGTTGGCGGCCAGGGAGTAGACGCGAATCGCCTGGCCCTGGAAGTCCGAGACGATGAGCTCGTTGTTCACCTGATCGACGAAGACATCGGAAGGATCGACGAAATTGGTCGCGGCGCCGGCGATGGTGCGGCTCGGTGCGCCGCCAGGGGTGGCCGATGGTGCGTAGATCGTCACGGATGCCCCACCGGTGTTGGCAACATAAAGGTCGCCGATGGCGGTCGAGGCAATGGCAATCGAAAGGAACACTCCGAGTACGGCAGCTCTCTTCATCTAATTTTCTCCTGGTTCAGCGCTGGGACACTGTCATTGGAAGGTCGCAGGCTTGGCCCGTGCAGTGTCCTCCATCACAGCATCCCGTGCGCACCTTAACCGAGATTTGCGCGATCGGCTTAACGTTCATGGAGAAGGGGAGCCTGTTGATGGCGATAACTGCATTCGAATCAGTGACTTGACGCTCACGAGACGCGCTGCAATGAGCCCACGAATGCTCAGTGCCCTGCCTGGATCCGCACACATATGGAATGCTTTCTCATCCGCGGGGTGCGAGAAAGGCGGGGTCTACGCCTTCGATTTTCGGTTTTGGCACGATGCAAGTCGATTTCACGGTCGTACGTGCAACGAGGCCGGCACCACCACGCTTGCGGTCCGCTTCCATTTTCGTAAACGTATACTCGCCCCCCATGCAGCGCATCAGGGTGATTGATTCGCACACCGAGGGTGAGCCCACGCGCGTCATCATCGAGGGCGGCCCGGACCTCGGTGGCGGATCGCTGGCCGAACGGCGCACGCGATTGCAGCAGCAGTTCGATCGTTACCGATCCGCGGTGGTCAACGAGCCGCGCGGATCGGACGTCTTCGTCGGCGCGCTCCTCGTTCCGCCGGACGATCCGTCGTGCGCGGCGGGGGTCATCTTCTTCAACAACGTCGGCACTCTCGGCATGTGCGGACATGGGACGATCGGCGTCGTAGCAACGCTCGCGTACCTCGGCCGATTGAAGACCGGCCAGCATCGGATCGAGACGCCCGTTGGCGCCGTCACCGCGGAACTGCACGAATCGGGCGACGTGTCGGTGCACAATGTTTCGTCGTACCGGCTGGCGAAGGATGTCGCCGTCGATGTCGACGGCTACGGCCGTTTCAGCGGCGATGTTGCCTGGGGTGGCAACTGGTTCTTCCTCGTCAATCAGCATCAGGAAACGCTCGAGTTGAGCAACGTCGAGCGTCTGACCGAGGTGACGTGGGCCATCCGGCAGACGCTCGAAGCGAAGGGCATCACCGGCCGCGATGGTGCGGTGATCGATCACGTCGAGCTCTTCGGACCGCCCACGCGCGCCGGCGCCGACAGCAAGAATTTTGTGCTCTGTCCGGGGAAGGCATACGACCGTTCGCCCTGCGGCACCGGGACCAGTGCCAAGATGGCTTGTCTCTACGAAGACGGCAAACTTCCGGAAGGCACGTTGTGGCGGCAGGAGAGCATCGTTGGAAGCATGTTCGAAGGGCACGTGAACATCGTCGATAAGACGATTCAGCCGGTCATCCGCGGATCGGCGTACGTTAACGCCGAGGCCACGCTGATTCTCGATGAGCGCGATCCGTATTGCTGGGGGATCCGGTGAGGCCGCTCAACGCCGAACGGCCGGCCTCGAAGTACCCGGGGGTACTTTACGAAGTACTCGGGGGTACTTTACGAAGTACCCGGGGGTACTTCACGAAGTACTCGGGGGTACTTTACGAAGTACCCGGGGGTACTTTACGAAGTACCCGGGGGTACTTTACGAAGTACCCGGGAGTACTTCACGAAGTACTCGGGGATACTTCACGAAGTACTCGGGGGTACTTCACGAAGTACTCGGGGGTACTTTACGAAGTACTCGGGGGTACTTTACGAAGTACTCGGGGGTACTTCACGAAGTACTCGGGGGTACTTTACGAAGTACTCGGAGTACTTCGCGAAGTACTCGGGGGTACTTTACGAAGTACTCGGAGTACTTCGCGAGGCACCCTGGTACTTGACGAAGTACTGTGTGGCGAAACCGCTACAATCCCCCATCATCGTCAACTTCGCGCTTCCGCTCAGTCAGCGTGGTTCCGAGCAGATCGACCGCCGTCATCAGCGCGACGTTGGGCCGAGGGGTATCCGTAGGTGAGGGTCGCCCTGAACTACGGGATACGGCAACCGTGAGCAAACGCATCGTCATCGCCGGCGGCGGCGTGATCGGGCTTTGTACGGCGTACTACGCCGCGGAGCGCGGCCATCGCGTCACCGTAATCGATCGCGCTGCCGAGTCGGACCTCGGCTGCTCGTACGGAAACGCGGGGATGATCACCCCGAGCCACTTCGTGCCTCTGGCCGCGCCGGGAGCGATTCGTCTGGCGTTGAAATGGATGTGGAATCCGGAGAGTCCGTTTTACATGAGGCCGCGCCTCGACCGCAGGCTGATCGAGTGGGCCTGGAAGTTCCAGCGCGCGGCGACGGCTGAGCATGTGAGTGGTTCGGCTCCGCTGCTGCTGCAGCTGAACCTCGCCAGCCGCGGCTGTTTCGAGCAGCTCGCGAGTGAATGGGGAAATCCGTTCGACCTGACGCCGAAGGGCATCCTCATGATCTGCAACACCGAGGAGGGGCTGGAGCACGAGATGGCCACAGCGATGATGGGACGGGCACTCGGTCTTCCGGTCGAAACTCTCGACGCGACACAACTCGCGGCGATGGAGCCGGAGCTGTCGATGCGCGCGGTGGGTGGAATCTACTTCCCGAAGGACGCGTACCTGACGCCGGAGCGATTCATGAGCGCACTGATCAAACGCCTTCGCGAGCGCGGCGTCGATCTGAGGTGGAACACCGCGGTGACCGGCTGGCACGCCGGCGCGGGCCGCATCGACGCAGTGATGACTGCGGATGGCGCGCTGGACGCCGATGAATTCGTGATCTGCGGCGGGGCGTGGTCTGCCGGAATCGCGCGGCAATTGAAACTGCGTCTCCCGATGCAGGCTGGAAAGGGATACAGCCTCACGCTTCCGCGGCCGCGCAAACAGCCGGCGCACGCCATGATCCTTTCCGAGGCGCGCGTCGCGGTCACGCCGATGGGATCGGCGTTGCGATTTGGCGGCACCATGGAGATTACAGGGGAGATCACAGGAACCGATCTGTCGATCAACCCTGCACGCGTCCGCGGAATCATCAAAGGGGTCTCGAAGTATCTGCCCGAATTCACCGTCGATGATTTTCAGGGCGTGAAGCCATGGGCCGGCCTGCGTCCCTGTTCACCCGACGGTCTACCCTACATCGGCCGTTTCCAGTCGTTTGATAATCTCTCCGTGGCGGCTGGACATGCCATGATGGGCTTCAGCCTCGGGCCGATCACCGGCAAATTGATGAGCGAGTTGCTCTCCGGCGCGGACCTCTCCATTCCGATGTCACAGCTTTCACCGGACCGATACGCATGAACTGGCAAGGCGTCATTCCCGCGATCACCACTCCCTTCCGCGAGGACCTCAGCGTCGACCACGATTTCCTCGCCCGTCACGCGTCGTGGATGGCGAGCGAAGGCTGTACGGGCATAGTGGCCCTCGGATCTCTCGGCGAAGGAGCGACGCTCGAGCTCGACGAAAAGACCGCCATTCTGAAGACGTGTGTGCAGGCGCTGAAGGTGCCTGTGGCCGCCGCGATCTCCTCGCTGAGCACGGATGGGGCGGTGCGGTTGGCGCAAGCCGCGCAACAAGCGGGATGCAGCGGCCTGATGGTGCTGCCGCCGTACGTCTACTCCACGGATTGGCGCGAGATGAAGACACACGTCGTGGCGATCCTTCGCGCCACCGACCTATCGTGCATGCTCTACAACAATCCGATTGCCTACAGCACCGATTTTCTGCCGGAGCAGATCGCGGAGCTTGCCGGCGAGCACGAGAATCTGCACGCGGTCAAAGAATCGTCGGGCGACGTGCGTCGCGTGACGGCAATCCGATCGCTCCTCGGAAAACGGCTTGCGATTCTGGTCGGTCTCGACGACGCCATCGTCGAAGGAATTGCCGCAGGGGCCACTGGCTGGATCGCCGGCCTGTGCAATGCTCTGCCGCGCGAATCGGTGGCGCTCTTCGAGGGAGCGCTGCGCGGTGACGATGTTTCCGATCTCTATGCCTGGTTTCTTCCGCTGCTGCGGCTCGACACGCTCAAGAAATTCGTGCAGCTCATCAAGCTGGTGCAGCAGGAAGTGGGAATGGGAAGCGAGCGCGTCCGGCCGCCGCGGCTGCCACTCAGCGGCGACGAGCGCGATGCTGCGTTGCGCCTCATTCGCGCGGCACTCGGTGCGAAGCCGTGACGATGAACGACGTTGACCGCTTCGCGCGTGCAGCGGCAAGCGCATTTCCGAGCTATGGCCATCTGACTGGCCACCGTAGAGGAGAGTTGCTGCGCGCCATTGCCGGGCGTCTCGAAGCAAACGGCGAAGCGATCATCGAGAGCGCCAGACAGGAAACCTCTCTCGGATTACCGCGACTGCAGGGAGAGCTGGCGCGGACCTGCAATCAATTGCGGATGTTTGCAGCGCTGATCGAAGAAGGGTCGTGGGTCAGCGCCCGGATCGATCACGGCAAGGTGGATGTCCGATCGATGCTGCGCCCGATCGGACCGGTCGCTGTCTTCGGCGCCAGCAATTTCCCGCTCGCCTTTTCCGTCGCTGGCGGCGACACGGCCTCCGCGCTGGCAGCGGGATGTCCCGTGATCGTGAAAGCGCATCCAGCACACCCGCGGACGTCAGCACTGGCCGGCCAGGCCATCGCCGAGGTCGTACCCGAAGGAGTCTTCGGATTGCTGTTCGAGGAGGGCTATGAGGCCGGCATCGAGCTGGTGAAGCATCCGTTGATCAAGGCCGTCGGCTTCACCGGATCGCTGCGCGGAGGACGCGCCCTGATGGATGCGGCGGCCTCGCGCGCGGAGCCGATTCCGGTGTTTGCGGAGATGGGGAGCATCAATCCGGTCTTCATCCTCCCGCGCGCAATGCAGGAGCGCGGCGCGGAGATCGCCGCCGGCCTGCATACGTCGGTGACGCTCGGCGTCGGACAGTTCTGCACGAACCCGGGCCTGGTGCTGACCACGGGCAATGAGGAATTCGCGGGCGAGCTGGCAACGCGGATCGCCGCCACACCCGCCGCGACAATGCTGACTCCTGCGATCGCCGGCGCCTATCGCGCCGGCGTGGAATCGTTCGCATCGATCGCCAACCGGCGCGCGTTCGTCGATGGCGAGGGAGGCGCAGCGCTTTTCACCACCAACGCTGAGAACTTTCTGGCGCATCCGGAATTGATGCACGAGAACTTCGGCCCTTCGACGCTGGTGGTCGAGTGCGACTCGCGTGCCCGCATGATCGAGATCGCCCGCGCGCTCGAGGGTCAGTTGACGGTGACCATCCACGCCGCCGAAGGCGAGATCGACGAGTATCGCGACCTCCTGGAAATCCTGGAAACAAAGGCAGGACGGATCGTCTTTAACGGCTATCCCACCGGCGTAGAGGTCGTGCCGGCGATGGTGCACGGAGGTCCCTATCCGGCCACATCCGATGGCCGCTCGACCTCGGTGGGCACGCGCGCCATCGAGCGCTTTGCACGCCCGGTGGCCTGGCAGAACGCACCCGACGCCGTACTCCCCGACGAGCTGAAAGAGTCCAATCCCCTCGGCATCCTGCGGATGGTCGACGGACACATTAAGCCAGGGTGATGGGTGCGTCTGAGCAGCATGCGCAGGGACTCGCCCGCTACGACGGAAGCTCTCAGGGACGCTTCTTCGAGGGTCGTCTGCGGGCTGTGCGGGGCTTCGATGACGGAGAGGCGAGTCCCCAGAGCAGCCGGAGATCGAGCTCGATCGCATCGAACGGCTCGGCGCGAATGAGCGAAACGTCATCCTCGCCATGAGTCGCAATCAGAGACCACCGCCCATGTTCGAGGCGGTAAACTTCGAGGGTTCGAACGCCGGGATCGACAAGCCAGAGATGCGAAACGCCGTGGACGGCGTACTTCGGCATTTTTCGCACGCGATCCAGACGCCCCGTGGAGGGAGAGACGACCTCGCAAACCCAGTCGGGAGCTATGTCACACCACGCTTCGTCGGGGACCTCGGGCATCCGCTCGCGCAGCCAGCCCGCTCGATCGGGCACCAGAACATCGGCTCCGAGATGCAACTCCGGTTCGAAGAGAACCCACCAGCCGCCGGGTCCTCCGTGGCCGAACATGAACGCCGAGCCGAGGAGCGCACCGAGAGCCGAGGATGCCGTGGCGTGACGCAACGCGGGGCGCGGGTTGGTGAACAGCTCGCCATCGACGATCTCGGCGATGAAATGGTCCGGCACCTTCAGGAGATCGTCATACGTCGCCGCGCGTTTCGCTGCACGAGCCATCGCCGAGCATCATAATCCTCCCCTCGCACGGGAGACATCGGACCAGTCTCCTCACGGTCGCCGACATGGATTGTAAGTCCGACTTACAATCCATGCATGGTCCCCAGGACCACGCTACGCATCTTCTGGCAGCTCAACTCGCGCTGATCTTTCTCGCCACGGCGCGGCCAATAAAACGTAGGCGATCGGGCCACGGGAGACGCCCGAGGTTGGTCTTGACCACACCGCGCGTGAAGAACGTCTTGCGTGAATAGTCGATCGCGACCTCGACAACCACCGGGCGGCCGTCGCCGGAGATCGTGGCCGCGCGCTCGAGCACATCACCGATGGCGTCGTCGCCCGCGAGCGTGAGGCACTCCACCCCAACGCCGCGGCAGATCGATGCGAGATCGAAGTCAGGGAGCTCGCTTTGCGCCTTTCTCCCGAAGGCCACAGACTGAAACTGCGCGATCTGCGCCAGCTCGCGGTCGCGGAGGACGAACACCATCAGCGGCAGCCGGAGCGCCGCTGCCGTGAGCAGCTCGAGGCCGGTCATCAGAAATGCGCCGTCGCCCGCGAGCGCGATGACCGGCGCGTGCGGCGCGGCGAGCTTGGCCCCGATCGCCGCCGGAACCGCGTAGCCCATGCAGGAGTAGTCGACGGGCGCGAGGAACTTGCCGGGCTTGTCGAGCACCAGCGCTTCGACGGCCAGGAATGTGCCATTGCCGCTGTCGGTGGTGAAGATCGTCTCAGGCCCGAATCGCTCCTGAAGCGCACGAAGCAGCCGCCCCGGAGAGACTCCCTTGCGCGAGGGCTCTTCGATCTCGCGTGCAACGTCCTCGCGTCCGCCGCGAATCGCGGCTCGCAGTTCTTTGTCGAGAGAGTGCTGCGCAAGAAACGGCAGAAGGGCCGGCACGAGCGTGCCCGCTTTGGCGGCGATGCCGACGGCGGCGGGATAGTTGCGCCCCACGGCCGCGGGATCGATGTCGGCGTGAATCAACGGACCGCGCGGCGGCGCACCGTAGCTTCCCGTCGCCACTTCGCCAAAACGGCAGCCGATGGCCAGTGTGACGTCACAGCCTGCCGCGATCTTCCGCGCGAACGGCGGCGCGGATGCTCCATACCCCGGCCACAGCGCGAGCGGGTGCGTCTCCGGGAAGACCCCTTTTCCCTGGAACGTGGTGGCCACCGGCGCCTCGAGGCGCTCGGCTAGTGCCACGAGATCCGCGCCAGCGGCGCCAAGTCCAACGTAAAGCAACGGTCGTCTCGCTTTCGCGAGCAGCGCCGCCGCGCGTTCCAGCAGGTCGCCCGGTACAGGGGCTTCAACTTCTGCCTTTTGCCCTCCGCCTTCTGCCTTCCCATACCGGAAGAGATATAGATTCGCCGGGATCTCGACGAATACCGGCCCGGGACGCCCGGCTCGCGCCAACGCGCACGCGCGGCGGATCGTGGGATAGATGTCCTCTCCCCGTTCCGGCGAGAACGTCCCCTTCGTGACCGGCGCCACGACCGCCCTCTGATCGATGTCGTGGAGCTGATAGGCCATGGTGCTGTCGGTGCGAATGCCGCACCCGAGGACCAGCATCGGGACCGCGTCCATGAACGCCTCGGCGATTCCGGAGAGCGCGTGCGTGAGTCCTGCCCCGGGAACGACGTTGACGCAGGCCATCACGCCTGACGCGCGCCAGGCCGCATCGGCCATGAACGATGCGCTCTGCTCGTCGGTCACGAGAATGGGGCGCACGCGATCAGACTCCAGCAAAGCGTCGTACAGCTCGATGTTGTGCGTTCCCGGGATGCCGAAAGTGAGGCGGATGTCTTCGTCTTCCAGCGCCCGGATCACGAGCTCGGCACCGCTCATCAGCATCGCGAAACCGCCTCGTTCATCGGCAGAAGAGATCCGGCGTCCTGGCGAATCCCCTCGGCCACCCGATCGGCGAGCGCCATGATCGTGAGATACGGATTGATCTCCAGGGAGTCGGGGAAGAGGCTGGCATCGGCTACGCGCAGCCACGGTATTCCGTGAACGCGTCCGTACGAGTCGGTCACGGAATCGGCGGCGCTTCTGCCCATGCCGCAGCCTCCCATGAGGTGCGCTGCCGAGACGGAGATCTTGCCGGGCTTGAAATGCCGTGCGTCGATCCTCTCATCGATCCGATCGGCATCGCTCGCCTCCAGCAGTGGCGGATTCGCGGAGGGAGCGTGAACGCGCAGCGCTCCGGCGGCGAAGAAAATCCGCGCCGATGCGCGTGTGGCGCGGATCAGCGCCGCGATCGTCTC
Organism: Thermoanaerobaculia bacterium; assembly: GCA_017883205.1. Taxonomy (GTDB): domain Bacteria; phylum Acidobacteriota; class Thermoanaerobaculia; order Gp7-AA8; family Gp7-AA8; genus JADGNZ01. The sequence goes on from JADGNZ010000008.1 coordinate 149,561, forward strand.
GTCCGTGAAGCGGTAGTGGACGCGCGGAGCTCCGTCGCGGTCGACCGTGACACGATTGCCGGGCACGGCCTTGTCGCACGCCAGCACCAGGATCATCTGCAGGCGCGGGAACGCGCGCATGAGCGTTGAGTGCGGCTCGCCGAATCCGGCCAGGTTCTTCGCCGTGGTGAACGGGAAGTACATGCACGTTTCGAGAACGTATCCCTCCTCCTCCGCGCGATCGACGAAGAAGCTCTTCGGATGTCCGACATCGTTCGTGATCGGGCGCGGATGTTCGCCGACGAGGATGTGGGCGGGATGACAGGTGAATCCCTCGCCCACGCGCCGCGGCAGACCCGGCAGATGCGAGCGGAGAAGCAGCGCCGGAGAGCCGACCGCGCCCGCGGCGAGAATGATGGCACCGGCGCGGATGCGGTAGTCACCCGACGGCCACTCGGAGGGCTGACCTTTCGCGCCGTCCGGCTTGTTCAAGACGCGGACGATCACCGCACGCTCTTCGATTCGAAGAGCCTCCGCGCGTGTGACTACCTCGACACCCGCTTGTTCCGCCGCGGGAAGCTGCACGCGATGCGTGCCCTGTTTCGCGCCGGAATGGCATCCGAGGTTGCAGATGCTCGCGCCGTTACATCCTCGGACATTGATCGGAAACTGCTGCGCCACGTAGCCGGCGCGACGGCAGCCATCGACGAACAGCCGGTTGTTCTCGTTGATCAGTTCGTCCGCGAGGTAGTGAACGTTGTTCTGCGCGGCGAACTTTCGCGCGCGGGCGTCGAGATCGGAGTGCTCCACGCCGGGCACGTTCCAATTGCGGATCACGCGTTCGGGCGGCTGCATGGATGTACCGGTGTAAACGAACGTCGAGCCGCCGTAGACGCGGCCGAACGCGAGCGTCATCGTTCCGTCGGCGGTAAGAAAGCCGCCATCGTCCTGATAAAGCGCCGGCGCCATGTCCAGCTCCACACCGTTGCACTCCTCGGGCGAAATGCGCGGCCCCTGCTCGATGAGCAACACGTTGCGACCTTCGCGCACGAGCGGCGCGAGCTCCTGGGCCACTGCACCGCCCCCCGCTCCCGATCCGATGATGACGACGTCGTACGCCTTCTCGATCACCGGCGGATCTCCCATCCCCGCACATCGGCTCGATAGCCGATCGTGGCCGCCGTGCTGGCGCGGCCGTAGTAGCCCATGAAGACGAGCGTCCGAAGGCCCCAGAAGCCGCGGCGGACAAGGAGAAACGGCGCGTCCTGCACGGCGAGAAGGAATCGCGTTCGCCGCTGATGATCAAGCGCGCGAAACGTGCGGCCGAAGCGGAGGAGCGGAAGGAGGTCGAGCGCGCGGACGAAGAGCCGCAACTGCCTCCGCACCGAGGAAGGGCGCGAGGCCAGTCCCTGCTCGACGATGCGCTCCAGTTCCACCCACCCGCCCTCGTCGAGCGCTTCTGCCTCCGGAACGATCGTGCGTGCGATGGTCCGAAAACGGTCGCGAACCGGAGCAAACGTCGCGTTAGACATCGGTGTGTTTACCGTGCAACACGGCGTGTGGTCACGGTAGCGTGAACGTCACAGGATGCCGTTGCGGACGTCACAGACAATGGTCCGGTTACGCTCGCGGACGGCTTGGCGTAAGGCTGGTAGTAGTGGGTCAATTTGATAGTTATCTGTGAGCGGATGGCGTTCGACTGACGCGGTTTCCATCTTTGGTCGATCGCCCCTCCCATGGAACAAGTCGCATAGTCGTGACGTATACTCTACGAACGGTAGATAGCTGTACGTACTACCTTGGGAGGACGGGTGACTATTTTGCATCATCGCCCGTCGGATGTGATGAAGTCGGCTAGGTATGGCTAGCCGAGAGGGCGAATGTGTCTGGAGAGACGAAGAAGGCATCTAGTTCGGCATCCGTCGATCGGTTCGCGCCAGGATTCCGGGACATGTACTACCTCGTGTCCTCCACTACTCGCGAGTTTGACGTAGCGAAGTTCCGCGCGTATTTCGGTGACAAGCCAGATGTTCTTGATGGAAGCTGCGTGGGAGTAGCGCCCCGAGACGAAGAATTCGGTGCGTACCACATCCATTTCCAATGGCAGCGGTTGACTGGCCCAAAACTGAACTTCCGAATAGAGTATTTTAGGGGTCCACGATCTCACGAACCCGATGAGCACGAACCTTTTGCCGAAGATTTCATGGGTTGGTTCGCCCAGTTCTTCACATCTCCTGCTGTCGAATCACATCTACACGCGCGGTTTCGATACGAACTATCAAGTAGGCATAGCGCCTTCCCTCTGCCGAAGGCTACCACCCTTGCCGATGGCGCAGAGTTGTACGGTATAGCCTTGCGCCTGACGGCGAACCGGGACGGAGTGTCGTCAATTAAGTTAACCCAAGGCAAGAAAGACTGGCTTATCGAAACGGTCGCAGACCGCTTGATTGAATTTGGGGAATTTGAGCCATTCAAGGACGTCGATGTCCTCGCTTCAACTGTGTCCAAGTTTTTGGAGCTGACGTCGTGAACACAAATATCAAGAGCATCAACTATCCCTTTGATGAAGACTTTCCGTCCAACGATGACGACTCCGTGGCAGTTTTTACGCCATGCCGCCATAGGGAGCTGAGGATTGTCGAACCGCTTGTTGCTGACGAGCGTCAACCTCAATATACAAACTGCCCGGCGCCAATCGACCGACAAATTGCAGCATTGGCGAGCCTAGAAGATGGCTGGTATGACGAAACATCTCGCAAATATGAACCGGATGAATTGCGCTGCGCTGCCAGATTGCTGGGCTCTGTTTGCGACACGTTCAGACTGCCAATTCCATATATCTATCCGACGCCGGATGGATTGGTTCGCGCCGAATGGTCATCGGATAAGGCAGAGGTGATTCTGAATATCGACCTATGCGGTAAAACCGCCGATGCTATAGCGGCATTAGTCGGACCAGACGACGTGGATGAACTGACGGTGCAGCTCTCCGATCATGATGCGGAACGCGTATTGGGGTCGTTTCTATCCCGTTATTTGCGTAGAGGATGAGCCGAGCGCAGGCAATGTCATCGGAGGAACTGCTACCCGCTGACTCGGATGAGTTGTTGTACCGTCAGGTACACCCAGACTGGTTCCGTTTCGGACGACCAAGCAGCCAAGCATTTAATCCCACCAGGAAAGACAAGGACCAATTGTCGGTAGATCGGGCATCGCTTACTACCCCTGAAGAAGCATTCTCACTTCACACTGAAGGTCGCGGCTTGAAGTCCGCAGGGACGTGGGCGGTAACCGTAGCCGAATGCACGGAAAAGCTTCTAAGTTGTTTCCCAGATCCTTTATCCTGCCCTCCAGATTCAATCGCCAATCCAGCGCACTGCCGGATCGACTTCTCGTCTCTCAGTTCAAACAGCAGAAGGCAGATAGCAGGGCAATTCTTGGCAACAGCAGCTCACTCTAGGGGATGCGTCTTCGCTCCCGAGACAGCATAACGATATGGGACTCTGCATAAATGGCTAAACCGAAGATTAAGTGACCTTCTCGCGATGTGGTGACGAACGCTCACCGCGTCTTCAGCGAGTTCATCGAGCGATCGGGACAACCGCCATCAACGGGATGACTCGCTCCGGGCCGCCTGTTGTCATGCTTGCCGGCGGCGCGATCGATTACGCCATGCTGACAAAACTGTACGGCGCAAGCGGGAACGACAACTCCGCAGAGACTCGCTACTCGCCGGGCTGAATCAAGGGGTCAGAGACGGCGATCATGTCAGGCGATCCCGAGAAAGGGCACATCAGCACCAGCTACGTGGAGCGCGCGAACCTGACGATGAGAATGGGCATGCGCCGCTTCATCCGGTTGACGAATGGATTCAGCAGAGGTTTGAGAACCACTGCCACATGATTTCGCTCTTCATGTTCTACTACAACTTCATCCGCATCCATCAGACGATCCGCCGCCCGCCAGCGATGGCGGCGGGAATCACGGATCAGCTCTGGTCGATGTCCGATCTGGTTGCGCTCATCGAATCGCGCGAGTGCGAGGCGGCGCGGAGCACGGAGACGGGCGCGTGAGCTGTAACATCAAACTGACCCACTACCGTAAGGCTGACCTACTGGATGACATACGGTAAGATCAATGGGTGACCTGGATCGCCGTTGAACTGCCCGAGGAAATCGTCAAGCAGCTTGAAAGCGCTTGGCGCGACGTCTCGCGTGGCACGCTCGAGGCCGTGGCCCTGGAGGGCTATCGCGACGGCGCATTGACTCGTGACCAGGTTGGGCAACTGCTCGGTTTCTCGTTGTGGGAAACGGAAGCGTTCCTCAAGCAGCGCCAGGCTTACCTCCAATACGCGGAGAAGGATCTCGACCACGACCGTAGGGATCTTGATCTCGCCCTCCCTCAATGAGTGTTTTCAGGAGTCGTCGCGGCTCTGCCCGGCGACGCTCGCCCCCGTGAACAGTATGCCCACGGATTCATCCCCACCTCGCAGTGAAAGCGCTCCCGCGAGTCCGGCGGAGCCGGTTGCGCTCACGCCCTCGCCGGCGATGCGATTCGCTTCGCGCAGCTCGTCTTCGCTGACTGTGATCACCGAGCCGCCGGTCGAGAGGACGCCACGCAGGACGGCGGCCCAGTCGTAGGTCTCGTCATCGAGGATGCCGGTGGCGATGCTGTGCGGTGCGGATTCCCAAGGCCACATGAATTGCGAGCGATGGGCAATGGCCTCGTCGATTCCGCGATCCACCACGCGATCGTACGCACGGCGGAGCGGGGAAGCGAGCGTCTGCACGGCGTGGATGCGCGGCATGCGCGGAAGGACGCCGAGCGCCAGTGCCTCTTCGAGCCCGGCAATCGTCGCGCTGGCGAGGGCGCCCCCGCCGACCTGGATGAAGAGATGATCGAGCGCCGTTCCCCGTGCGGCAAGTTGCGAGGCCAGCTCCCATCCGAGCGTCTGGCCGCCTTCGATCACCAGCCCGTTCTCGTTTCCCTGACAGGTGAACGGCAGCGCGCCGCGCGCAACCGCCTCGCGAAAGCGGAGATAGGCAGGATCGCCGGCGACGCCCGGTTCGCGCTCACACCGTGTGACGTTCGCGCCGAGCTCTTCCAGGCGAGTGATCACGGATCGAGAAGCGTCGTCGGGCACATAGACATCGATGTCCCGTTTCGCCGCGCACGCGATCGTCGCCGCCGCGAGCGCCGCATTGCCGCAGCTCGCGATGGCCAGACGTGCATGCGCCACCGATGGATCGATGCGCTCCGCGATGAGCAGCCAGAGCATGAGCCCCATCAGATGCCGCGATTTGTGGGATCCGGCGACGTTGTGCGTCTCATCTTTGACCCAGAAACCACTTCGCTGCTCGAAGGGCGTGACGACGAATCCGCCCACGTGTGCGTCGAGGGCGCGCACGAGATCGACGAATTCGCCGTCGCTCATCCCGATTGCCTGTGCCGTGTGCCAGGCGTGAGTGAAAGTGCGGTACCGAACGAACGGATTCGGCTCCGTATCGAAGAAGGGAACCGGCGACGCGCTCTCTAACCGCCGTGCCAGTACGTGATCGACGTCATCCGTGCCCGCACGCGGACAGCGGAATGGGCGCGGGTCGAGCGGCGGAGCAGTCCAGCCGCAACCCGCGCAGATCATCTTCGAGCTCATACCGTCGTCACGCTCGCCTCGGCATTCACCTCGTCGATCATGGCATCCCACGCGGGGATGAGATCCTGTAGCCCGGTCCAGAACGACTGTTTCGCGCGCGCGCTGAACTCGTCGATGCCGTAGCCCTGCTGCTCGACCCAGGTGAAGTAGCCGAGGTTGAAGATTCGTTCGCGATCACGGAAGGACAGCTCGAGCAGATGATCGGTCGCACTCCCGAGAAGGTGCTGGCCGTACACGGCGCCGGCGTCAACGCTGTCGAAACGGCCGCCGAAACGCTCGCGCAGAATCATCGCCTTCTCGCTCGCATACATCTCGGCACCGTCGGTCGCGATCGTGGCAACAACATCCGACGATCCGAGCCGGTAGTACTTCGCGGTCTTGATGGCCGCCAGGATGTTGCAGATCGACGAGATCCCCAGTGAGTCGAGCTGCGCGAGCACGTCTTCGCGGACGCCACGGCGCTCAGCGAGGTAGCGATGCCCCTCCGCGGTATTGAACAGCAAGTTCAGTGCGTCGGTGCTGCGATCGGAGACCGCGGCCACGACGTCGGTGTTCATGACGTTGTGAATGAACGGGATGTGCTTGTCGCCAATGCCCTGGATGCGATGCTCGCCAAACCCGTTATAGAGCATCGTTGGGCACTCCAGCGACTCCACCGCGACCGTGACGCTGCCGTAGCGAGCCTTCAGAAAATCGCCCGCGGCGATGGTACCGGCCGATCCCGTGGCGGAGACGAATGCGCGAAGCTGCAGCGGCTCCGACGCGACCGTCGAGTCCAGCATGGAATCGAACACGCGTCCGATCGCGGCTCCTGTGCAGCGGTAGTGCACGAGATAGTTCGCCAGTTCGCTGAACTGGTTCAGGATCACGTTGCCGGAATGGCGGGCAAGCTCGCGACAGGCATCGTAGATTTCCCTGACGTTGCTCTCCGTTCCGGGCGTACGGATGATGTCCGCCGGATCGCTCACCCACTTCTCCAGCCAGCGAAAACGCTCGGCGCTCATGCCTGCTGGGAGCACGGCCACGCCGCGGCATCCGACGATGCGCGACACGGCCACGCCGCCGCGGCAGTAGTTGCCGGTCGACGGCCAGACCGCGCGCTGGCGCTCGATGTCGAACGCGCCGCTGACGATGCGGGGTACGAGACAGGCGTACGCCGCGAGCACCTTGTGAGCCCGGATCATCGGGAAGCGGTTGCCGAACAGCACGACGATCTTCGCGTCGACGCCGGTGAGCTCGGGCGGCAGAACGAGATGCTCGGGTACTGAAGCGATCGGATCTCCCGCTCTCGACGCTTTGTTGAACCAGTGAACCCGGAAGAGGTTCAGCGGATCCGCCGCATCGCGATCGACGGACTTCAGGTCCTCGCGTATCGCGCGCGGAATGGTTTCCGGATTGGCGAGCTCCGAGAAGCGCGGGAGGACGACGCCGCGCTCACGCAGCCTCTCGATGTTGCGACCGCGGACAGCCTGATCAACGATACGGGGCGACGGTACGCTGTGACTCATTCATCTTCTCCCAAAGTTTTTCTGCTTCCCTCGCGGCTTCGGCGCGAATAGCGTCGATGTCGAACGTCGCCGGCTGGCGGCCACGCAGTCCCAGCTCGCGCGCCAGCACTTCGCCGCCGGCGTCGCGCCGCGCGATCACGTCTGGCGATTCCCGATGAAGAATCACTTCCACTTCATCGTCAATATTCGAAGGAAAGCCGTCCGTTCCGATTGCCACGCGCGAGGAGGCGCGCAACGCGGAGGGATAGCCGACTCCGTTTGCCTCGTTCGACCGCGGATTCTGCACGAACCAGCAGCCGAGGAGATCCGCGTGGCGGACCTCTTCCTCGGTCAGATGCACGCCGTGCGCGAGGATGGACCCCGGCACGAGCGCATCGTTCGCCACCAGGCGCGCGAATCCCTTCGCATCGATCGCATCCTCGGCCACATGCACGTGGAGCGGCGCGCCGAGCTCGCGGCAAAGCCGCCCTGCCGCGCGTATTGTCTCGTCGGACACGGTGAACGCCGCGTGCAGTCCGATCGCGCCACGCACGAGCGGGCGCCGATTGCTCGTGATGAAACGCCGGCATTCGGCGAGCCCTTGCCGCGCCTCGGACGCTCCGCCGTTGCGTTCCGTCGCGCCGTAGCAGACCAGCGCACTGACGCCGAGCTCCTGGCACGCGTCGGCGATGACGTCGAGTGAGCCCTCGATGAAATTCGGGGACTCATGATGATCGATCAGGACGTCCGTACCGGCGAGGCGCGCTTCCGCCACATAGAGCCGTGCGGCCGCACGCAGCGAACGCTCGTCCAGCGCGCGATCGAGCCACCACCAGAGGGACTCCAAGATGGCCAGGAAATCCCTTTTTTCTTCGCGCACGTGCTCCCAGCTCGCGGGGAAACGCGGAACCAGCGCCGAATAGAGATGCGTGTGGGCATTGACGATCACTGGAGGGACGATCATCGGATGTGTCCTGCGCGCATGGCGCGCGATGCCGCGGAGTCTTTCATCGGAAGCGTCATGCGTCGGATGCCGTCGAATGCTTCGAGCGCTCCGGCAACTGCTGGCGCGGTCGGCACGAGGCCGATCTCGCCAACGCCCTTCGCGCCGAACGGTCCCTCGGGCTCCGGATCCTCGACCAGGATCACGTCGACCGGCGGCATGTCCGTCGCACGCAGAACGCCGAGCTCCATCAGCTTGAACGTGGCCGGCATGCCTCCCGGACAGGGCAACTCCTCGGTGAGCGCGTATCCCAATCCCATGTGAACGGCCCCTTCGATCTGTCCTTCGCAGAACGCAGGATTGATGGCGCGGCCGACATCGTGCGCGGCGACCATGCGCTCCACGTGACCATCCTCATCGAGGATGCAGAGCTGTGTGGCGAAACCGAACGTGGTGTGCGTCTTCGGTCCGGCGCCAGGGGCGCTTGTGTCGTCGATCAGCACCTCGCCGGCGTACTCGCGGCCGGCGAGGGATTCGACTGTGCCTCCGCGATCGAGATCCGCGCGCAGCTTCTCCGCCGCATCGACCACTGCCCGCCCAGCCAGAAGCGTAGCCCGCGAGCCGGTAGTCTGGCCGCCGTCCAGCGCGAAGCGGGTGTCGATGCGCGGGACAAAACGCGAGGCCGGGAGCTTCGTTACCTCCACGGCGAACTGCACCAGAATCGTGGAGAGGCCCTGCCCCATCTCCGAGAAGCCGAAGTAGATCGAGATCGTGCCGTCGTGCTCGACGACCAGTCGGGCCCGTCCCCATTCCTTCACGCCGTTGCCGATCCCGGAGTTCTTCACCCCGCATGCAATCCCTACCGCGCGGCCACGTTGCATCGCCTCTTCGTAGTGCGGGCGAACAGCCAGCAACGTCTCTCTCAAACCAACCGACTTCTCGAGGATCTGTCCGGTTGTGAACGTCCCGCCGACCGTGAGCGCGTTAAGCCAGCGCATCTCCCAACGATCGACGCCCGCTTTCCTGGCCAGCAGATCGAGACATCCCTCCATGGCGAAGTTCGTCTGATTCACGCCGAAGCCGCGCATCGCGCCGCAGGGAGGGTTGTTCGTATACGCGGCCGTGGCTTCGATGCCGGCATTCGGAACGTGATACGCACCACACGCGTGTCCCGCGGCGCGCTCGAGCACCTTGTCGCCGACCGACGCGTACGCGCCGCTGTCGCCAAGAATCCGCGCGCGCACGGCGGTGAGACGGCCTTCAGCGTCGCAGCCGGCGGTGTAGTCGAGCGTCATCGGATGGCGCTTGGGATGGATGCGAATCGACTCTTCGCGATTCAGCGTGACCTTCACGGGCTGCCTAGTCATGAACGTGAGCAGCGCCGCGTGCGCCTGAATGGAGAGATCTTCCTTCCCGCCGAACGCACCACCGCTCGAGATCTGCTCGACCAGAAGGTCTTCCTCGGCCATGCCCAGGAAGGCGGCCACCTGACGGCGATCATCGAAGATTCCCTGCCCGCTGCTGAACAGACGCATCCGTCCGCCCTCGAGCGGCTCGGCCATGGCGCTCTCCGGCTCGAGGAAGAGATGCTCGATCCGCTGCGTCCGCCATGTGCCGGACACGACATGTGCGCTGGACGCCAGCGCGGCATCGACGTCGCCGCGTTTGATCCGTGTCTGCGAGAGGATTCGCTCCGCCTTCTCCGGGTCGAGGATCGGGGGTAGAGGCTCGTACTCGACCTCGACCAGCTTGGCCGCCGCGCGCGCCGTCGCTTCGTCCACCGCGGCAATCGCGGCGACGATATCGCCCACGTAACTCACTTCTTCGCCGGCTGCGACAAAGCCCGGCCAATCGTCGCGAAGAAGTCCGTAGTGGCGCTTGCCCGGAACGTCGTCCGCGGTGGCTACGGCCTCGACGCCGGGATGCGCGCGTGCGTTTCTGGTATCGATCGATACGACGCGCGCGCGTGCAAACGGCGAGAGAACGACCGCACCATGAAGCATGCCGGGGCGGGCCAGATCGTCGACGAATTCCTTCCGCCCGAGGATCAGGTCGGCGCCACGGAACCGCGCCGCGCGCACGCCGACACCGCCTGCGGCGGGTTCGGGTAACACCTCACCGCGTTTTGCGCGCGCGAAGAGCTCGATGGCATCGATGATCTTTGCGTAGCCGGTGCAGCGGCAGAGGTGCCCATCGATCGCACGGGCGATTTCCTTGCGCGACGGCGAAGCATTCCTGCCGACGAGATGATGCGCGCGAAGAGCGATGCCAGGAATGCAGAAACCGCACTGCACGCCCGCGGCGACGACGAACGAACGCGCCAGCAACCTCTGTTCCTCGGCAGCAATCCCCTCCAGTGTGACGATGCTCTTCCCGCGCGCCGCTTCCGCCGGCATCGCGCACGACACTTTCGCGTTTCCGTCGATCAACACGAGACAACAGCCACACTGCCCTTGCGGCTGGCATCCGTCTTTGATCGACGTCACCCCGCAACGCGTGCGCAGTGTCTCGAGCAGCGTCTCGCCATCGCGAACAGCGACGCGCACCGGCGTGCCGTTCAGCGTGAGATCGAGTGTCGCCATCATCGTCGCCATCATCGGTAGCGGACCACGGGTGCTCACATGTGGCAATGTCGAACGTCACAGAACGATGTGAGGAGTCATCCCTGCCGAACAATCTTCCATAATTGCGTCTTGCAGAGCTGGGCCACCAACCTACATTGTGTTTGCATTCGGCGAGCAATACGCAGTCCCAACAGTTGCGACCGGCTTTAACGCTGACGCACCGACAACAAACGAGGAGGAGACCAGTGGTAGGTCAATTCAAGACGAATGTTACGGACAAGGATATCGAGTTTGTAGCGCAGGGGGTAGCTATCCAGAGCACAGGATTGCTGAATGCTTTCATCCGCAGTCCGGCACACGCCTTGGCAAAGATCGCCGAGAAGTTGCCGCTAGTTTCGCTGGAGAGCGTCAGCGTTGACGATCATGGCCGCATTGTCATCAAAGATCGTGCTTTCGTGGCCGCTCTGAAGAAGAAGGTGGCCGACTCGAAACTCTCGAAACCCACGAAACCGGCAGGAGACACCAACTACGTTTGCAAGAACGCCTACAAGTGTACGCAGGCATAGCTGGATCGCAACTCGGAGTTGGGATCGAGATGGACTCGGCTATTGCCAATGGCTTCGATTCGCGTCGCCTAGAGCTCATCCTGCTTCCCACGGAGCGGTGCAATTTTCGCTGCGTGTACTGCTATGAGAATTTCGAGCTCGGCCGTATGTCGAGCGAAGTGATCAATGCGATCAAGGCCTTGCTGTTGGCGCGCAAGGATGACCTCGACTCGCTCCATTTAAGTTGGTTTGGCGGCGAGCCGCTGCTCGCCAAGGACATCGTTCTTGAAATCAACGAGTTTGCCGCCCGTGCATATCAAGGCCGGGACTTCTCGTCGAGTATCACGACGAATGGCTTTCTTTTGAATAGTGAAGTGTTTACACGTTTGGTAAGCACTGGAATGCGGCACTTCCAAATCTCGCTCGATGGAGCGCGCGAAGATCACGATGCTGCCCGTCCCACCGCGCTCGGCGTAGGGACCTTCGATACGATTTGGCGGAACCTGCTAGCAACGCGCGATGCCAGCGGAAGTTTCGACATCACACTGCGCGTACATGTGAGCACCCTGAGCGCGAAGCGCATAACATCCCTGATTGATATGATCGTTCAGAATTTCGGGAACGATCCTCGCTATCAGATCTTTCTCAAGAAGGTTACTTCGCTCGGTGGACGAAATAGCGAACCGATCCCTTCCCTTTCGCCGACGGCGGTGCACCGGCTCGTGGCTGCAATTCGCGAACGCTGCTTGGGTCTCATCGGCGTTGGCACCGAAGACGAGTGTCTTGACTATGTTTGCTATGCTTCGAAGCTGAACTCCCTATTGATCAGATCTGATGGTCGCGTTGGAAAGTGCACGGTTGCGCTTAATGATGATGCTAACGTCATCGGCTTTCTTAAGAAAGACGGATCCATGGATCTCGATCGCGCGAAACTGATGCATTGGGCCGAAGGTCTGTTTTCCCGCCAGCCGGAACAACTCAATTGCCCCCACTCCTACAGGACACGCTCAGCGTGAGTCTTTCTCCGTAGCGAAAGAACTCGACGTGAACGCGCTGACAATCTGTCGTTGCCGAACAAGCCGTTAGCCCGCTGCCCATTTCCGAGCGTGACGATGCTCTTCCAGCGCGCCGCTTCCGCCGGCATTGCGCACGACACCTTGGCGTTGCCGTCGATCAACACGAGACAACAGCCGCACTGTCCCTGCGGCTGGCATCCGTCTTTGATCGACGTCACGCCGCAGCGCGTGCGCAGTGTTTCGAGCAGCGTCTCGCCATCGCGAACAGCGATGCGCATCGGCGTGCCGTTCAGCGTGAGATCGAGGGTTGTCATGGTCGTGCAGCGGACCATGCGTGCTCACAGCCCGCAATGTTGAACGTCACAGGGCGATGTGAGGGAGTCCCCTCTCGGGCCCGCGGCTCCCCCAGAGCGATGGTGAAGAAGCCGTCTACTCCCGCAGCCGCGGCGACCGCGAAGGGCGTCCTGCTGTGTGTCGATGTCAAATCCTTCCGGACGGCTGATGAACCGAAGGTCCGGCTCCGAAAGACCATGATCTACACGCACGCCCTCAGGCTGGGTGCGTCGGCAAAACGAAGCCTCTCGACGCTCTCGGCCCTGAAGAAGATTCGCCGTCACAAACCCGACGGATAACCGTGCCATGACCGCAACCGGTGTGAGCCAAGCCCTTGGACAGACGCGTGTTACGATCAGGCCCGTCACGAGTCCTTTCGCCCGATATCCGTCATGGCGGCGTTTTCGCCATGAGTGAGAGCGGGGCCGGGCGGGGCTCAATAACAAGTTGGACTAAGCCGCCTGTCGGCGGCGTGCTGCGCATGAATGGGAGAGTGACGCAGAGAGGCAAGTGACCGAAGACGAACCGATGGTGTTGGAGCGA
>JADGNZ010000051.1 GCA_017883205.1 Thermoanaerobaculia bacterium
GGAAAAAGTTTCCCTCCAGGAGGAGAAAGTTCTGCTCCGGGAGCAAATGGTTTTGCTCCGGGAGGACAAAGTTTTGCTCCAGTAGGAAAAAGTTTCCCTACAAGAGCAAATACTTTTGCTCCAGGAGCAAAAAGTTTTCCTCAGGGACCAGAAAGTCTTCCTCCATGAGCAAAAGATTTGGGTCCTGATCAGAAACGTTTTGCTCGGGGCCTGAAAAGTCTCCTCATTCGCCGAAAGAACGCAGCCGTTGGCTCCGGGAAAGGACCCCTGCGGTGAACGATTGCACAAACCGTCCCTCATCCCGGTACCCCGGAGGCAGGAACGCCTGCCCCCAGTCCCCAAACTCCCGACGCGCAGGAGAGGATCGCTCGCCTGCGCGCCATCGCTGACGACTTTCCCGACGACGCGTCGCCGAAACCATTGACGACGGCGGAACGCCGGTTGGCGAGCCGCACATCCATCGCTTTCCTGGAGAAGGCGGCGCTCTTCGCCGAGGCTGCTCCGAACGTTGGAGTGGCGCTTTCCGTCGACACGTTGGTATTGCGCGACGCCATTGCCTCGGATCTCGCCACCGGAGGCATCGTCGACGAAACACGGACTCTGACCTCGCGCCTGGAGGACGCGAATACCCGCAAGAAGCTCAAAGCGGTGAGGCTTGCGCGCGGCATCTATCGCGTGGCCAAGAGTTACGTGACCACCGACCTGGGGCATGTCGTGACGCCCCATGTCGAGGAGATGAAGCGCACTTTGCAGCGGCCGTACGCGAACAAGAAGAAGGCGGTGCCAGCAGAGCCGCCGGCAACCACGCCGGCGGCAACGCCCAAGCCGTCTGATTCAACGCAACAGAAGTAAGCGAGGGGCCGGAGGAGGCTGTGATTGGCAATCACCCCCCCGGCTCCTCAAACGACCCGTAGTTACGAGTCGAGCAATACCCGACCCGCGGCCACAAACCGCGGGTCGGATTTTATTACGGAATGCTGCGAGAGCGTCCGGCGATCTGTTCGAGCCGCTCACTTCGTTGCGAACGGGTCGAGGGTGTCAACATGGAAGGGAGTGAAGTGACGAACGTTGCGCGTCACAACGACCAGACGGTGCACGATCGTAGTGACGGCGATCAGCGCGTCCTCGAATAGCTGGCGGAAGGGGTCAGGTCGAAACCGAAACTGACGGTATGTCGCGCGGAGCGAATGGTTCAGGCGAAGCGCCGTCAGTTTCGGTTTCGACCTGACCCCTTCCGCGGCTTGCGCAATTCGGACACAACATTCGGCAAAAACATACTTGACTCCTCAGCGTTTCTGACATATATTACCCCTATGAGCACCCCTGAACCGATCACCCCTAAGACCTTGAGGGACGCAGTTGTCTACTTCGCTGACCCTGACAACTGTCTTAACTACCTTGCGTTCTACCGCTGGCCGAAAGGCGTTGTATGTCCTACCTGCGGATCGAAGAACGTCAGCTTCGTTGCGTCTCGCCGCTACTGGCAGTGTAAGACTCGGCACCCCAAGGCGCAGTTCTCCGTGAAGGTGGGAACCATCTTTGAAGACTCGCCGCTTGGGTTGGACAAGTGGCTTCCTACCATGTGGCTGATCGCGAACTGCAAGAACGGAATTTCGTCCTATGAGATCGGGCGCGACTTGGGCGTTACACAAAAAACCGCATGGTTCATGTTGCACCGGGTTCGCCTTGCGATGCAGGAAGGTGACGGCGCCATGCTCGGAGGCGAGGTAGAAGTAGACGAGACCTTCATCGGCGGCAAGGCTCGCAACATGCACGCAGCGAAGCGGCGCGAAAAGATTCACGGCACCGGCGGTACTGACAAGGAAATCGTTTTCGGAATGGTAGAACGCGGCGGGAAGGTTCGCGCGAAACACGTCAGCACTCGCGGCAAGGCCGAACTTCAACCGGAGATCCGCGAGAACGTAGCGGCTGGCTCCGCGATCTTCAGCGACGAACTGCTCTCTTACTCCGGCCTTGACCGCGACTATCAGCACGCCGTCATTAATCACGCTGTCGAGTACGTGAACGGGAACGTTCACACTAACACTATGGAGAACTTCTGGAGTCTGCTGAAGCGCGGCCTTCACGGAACCTACATATCCGTCGAGCCGTTTCACCTGTTCAGGTACATCGACGAACAGGCTTTCCGCTACAACAACAGGAACGACATGAACGACGGCGACCGCTTCAACGCCGTCCTTTCGCACGTCGCCGGGAAGAGACTGACCTACGCGCAACTCACCGGCAAGGTGGGAGAAACGACGGAGCCAACGGTTATCGAGGTCAAGCATGTTGAGCCGAAGTGGGAACCGTTCTAAGCGGCAGGGACGTGGGAAGCGCCATCGCATGAACTAGACGGCTACCTCGCCGCCCCCTGCCTGCTGAAATGTCCAGTCTCGATCATCGATCCCTCAACGCGCACCGACCGGAAGAATCGATCGACATCTGGCTTTGCCGCCGTCGCATTCGCTGACGATACTGCACCGATGACCATCACGAAATCATCACCCCGCCGGAAGTAAAGGAAGCGCGTAGAGTTCTTCCCGTCGTCAGTTGTTCCGCCTCGCGCGTCTGGATCATCTCCGAACGCTCCGCGGAATGTCTCGGTGACGGTTGCGCCGCCCGCACGTGCGCTTCCATACATCGATGCGATGAGCGTTCGTTCCTCATCACTGCCGGGAGGTGTGAGTTGGTAGAGGGCTTCGCCGCTCGCTCCCGTAAATGTCTTGCTGAGTATCTTCACGCCGACCGCCGCGCCAGTTGCCGAGCGTGAGGCCACGTCGAGCGCTGGATTGTTCGCGATACCGGCCCGCGGAAGATCGACAGAGATGCCATCACCGGCGGAGACCGTTTTCCATTCTTCCGATTGCGTGACGGGTTGCGCTGCGGCCGGCTGCGATGACACTCCATGTTGTCCGCAACCGGCGAGCAACATGAACGCGAAAGCGATGGTGATTCTCATTTCACTATTCCTCCACCGGCGCATCAACCGCGTCAGTATCAGACTTCAGGCTGGCTGGGTCAAACAGAAGGGAATCGGCTGCTCACGCCTTCACCTTCGGTTTCGGTCCGCGTTTCCGTGGGTTCGCGTTGGATTGCCGCTTGTACTCAGCCTCACGCCGGAGAATCTCCGACTTCGGCACGGCGAGAATTTTCTTTGTGAGATCGACGAACGCGGCATATTCCTTTGATGGCTTAGATGTCATTTAGTTTGATTCCTGGTTGGTATTTGCTGCGCCTTGCACGTGCCGACTAGATTCCTAACGGTGTAGACGCTCCAATACTGTTCGATCGCAGAAAGCAACTGGATCGTGAGTCGTCGATCCTCTGGTGCGGTGTCCTCTGGTTCCCGCATCCCTTTTAGAATTTCCCAAGCGAGGAAGTCTGCTGCCTGTAGCTGAATCACGCCCTTTTGCCCATCACTGAGATCTCTGCTCGGGTAGAAGGATGGACTTGGGAGCCGCTCCGCTTCAGCGAGATCCACTAGCGCCCCTGCGCCATCATCGCCTGACTCGAAAACATAAGAGACGTTAAGGCCGTGCTTATTCGTCCTTAGCCAAGTGTTGCAAGAGGCCATAACATCCCGGCAAGCAAAAACGTATGGGTTCTTGTATCTCTCAGAGAGTTGATAGTCGCGATCAACGGCGCGAAAGACATCGTGAGGAACTACGGCTGCGAAGCCATGATCGACAGTCTCAAACAATACCTGAATGAGATCGGAAAGCAGCGCTCTTCGACGCGGTTCATCTCCTCGCCAGTCAGTGAAGATCTTAGTGCTATGCGCAAACTCTTTCATGTGAAAGTAGGGCACGCCAGCCGTGCGTAATGCATCCCTCCATTTCTTCTGAAAGACGCCCCATTTTCTCGCGCTGGAGAGCCAACCGGCGACGACGGTCTTTCCGTGCTCCTCCTTACCACTCGCATCGAAGAAGCCACGAAACACGCCCATCAGGTGGTCCCCGTAGTCGTCATAGCCGAGAAGAACATGCCAAAGGAACTCACACGGTGAAGACTCATCTTCAACATCTTGATCCCTCTCTACTGAGGAGTCAAGTATGTTTTTGCCCAACATTCGTATCAAGAAGGTACAAGATCGCTCACTCGAACGCAGGAGGCTCCCGCCGGCGCCGTGCCCGGCGCGGAGCCACAGGAATCTCCGCTCGCGGTGCGGCGGCCAGTAACAAGTCCTTCAGCCGTGGACGTGTGGCCTCTTCCAGTTGGCGCCAGTGATCGACGCGGACGAGGACCGCCATCTCCTCTCCCCGCCGAGTCACAATCTGCGGACCTTTGGTCAGGCTGGCATCGAGCAATTCACTGAACCGTGCTTTGGCGTCCTGCACCGGCCAACGTTTCGTCTCTCTCTTTCGAGTCACCCAATCGTCTCCTGAGTTAGTCATCTGACTAGTCAGCACTGATGATAGCTCGACGCGAATGAAGCCGCCGCTACGGCTCCACGCGCTGAACGCTCTTCACGCGATCAATCTGCCGATCGAAGGAGGCCACAAGCTTCACGTCCGACATTTCAGCCAGTGCGACCAGATACGCCTCGGCGAAATCCAGCCGATCAACTTCGTAGATCTCCACGGCGCGCAGGAGCAGACCATGATCACCGGCCACGATCGAAGGAAGTGCCAGCAGCGCGCGGGCCATCGACGCAATGTCCGCTCGCGCAACTTCGTAAAAGGACTCGAGGACGTACACCATTTCCGCCAGCACCAGATCCGTGAGAATGAGCTCGTGCTCGCCGCGAAGAAACGCCGTCGCGCGACTCGCTTGCGAAGCAGGATCGCCCGTGAGGTGGCGAACAAGGACATTCGTATCGAGAAGCGCTCTCACTTCCGAACCGTCGCACGCTGACGCCAAGTGCTGGCTTTGATTGCCGGCCAGGTCGCACCCTTCTTCTCAGGAGAAACGCTCACGCTACCGGCGAGATCGAGGAAGTCCTCGACTTTCGCCAACACGGCCCGTCCTTCGAAAACCCGAAACAGCACGCGATCCCCTTCCTTCAGATCGAGCGCCTCGCGCACAGACTTGGGAAGCGTGATCTGCCCTTTGGAAGTTACGGTTGCAGGAACGTCCATGAGGTCTCCTTACTGCTCGCTGGCGGTAAGGATAGCATCGAACAACGCGAGTCCAACTAGCTCACGTATCACGGCACGCCGGATACCGAATGGCGGGCTACAACTCAGCGGGTGTCGTCTTAGTTGGCTTACGAGGCTTGAGGCGAACCACTTTGTCCCGCATCGCGTCTTCGATCGCGCGGAACTCTCGCATCAGCCCGTCCATCCCGCCGTACTCAGCCAGCAGACGCTCGCGGATCTTGCGCACTTCTTCAACGATGGGATCGTCGATCATTGTTGTCCCTCCATCAATTCAAGCGCCCAAACGAGCGGCGGATTGCGGCAGCCCACACCGTCAGACGCGTAATCGACAACGCGCCACCGCCACCCTCGACTTTGGACCTCGCCACATCGCGCACCCATTTCCGGACCGCTTTAGCCGCATAATACAGGCATGTCCGAAGCAGAACTACCAGTCCTAGACATCGCGACAGAAGGTACGGGTAAGCGCTTCATCGAGTGCGTTCAATGCCCGGGCGAGCGTTGGCACTCTGTGATCGTTCGAGCGACCATCAAAACCGAAGTCGAGAATGCGTTCTCAGAGGATGGCTACGAAGTTGTTCGCTGCGACGGCTGCATGAGCGTGTCGTTTTACGAGCGATCAAGCGTAGGAACTGCTGGTGAACCGTCGATCGTGCTGAAGGAAGTTCTGCATCCACCGCGTCGTGATCGCAACGCGCGGAAGATGAATGATGGCAGCCGCCGGCTTCCAGAGCAAGTGGGTACGATCTACGCTGAGACTATTCTTGCGCTGAACAACGGAATGAGCCTCTTGGCTGGGATGGGCATTCGAGCCCTTGTGGAGAGCGTTTGCAAACACAAGCGGATTAAAGGCCGAAACTTGAAGGAGCGAATCGATGGGCTTGCAGACGCGGGGATCCTCGGTTCGACCGAGGCAAAACATCTTCATCGTCTGCGATTCCTCGGTAACAAAGCGGCCCACGAAATGAAACAACCGTCTCGACTGGAACTCTCCTCTGGCTTGGATGTGGCAGACCACCTATTGATGACTGCGTACTTGCTGGCTGAAAAGGCGAAGAGGCTGCCTTCTCGGGGTCGCTGAATCCGATATCGCGCCCACAATCGCCACTCGGCGCTAGGAGATCTCATGCGACTGACCTTCATGACGACCGCGGTTCTCGCTATTTGTCTGAGCACTTCTGCCCAAACAGTGGTTGACTGCCAGCCACTCGAGCCATGTACGACCACACAAAAGGCGCTCCTAAATCAGTTCCGCGCGTACATTGCACCATCGAGCTACCCAGATCGGTGGGTTTTGATTCAGCTTCAGGATGAGCAGCTCGTTGCATTTGACACAAGATCTGTGTCGAGGATAGCTCCGAATGTGTATCGCGTGTGGTTGCGTACGGAGAAGCAGCAATGGATAGAACGCTGGCATGACAAAGATGGCGAGCACGATAAGCGTGCAGACGCGATGATGATGCAGGAGGACTTTGATTGCGCCCGGCGCCAGACCCGCGCCGTAAAGATTGCCGCCTACCTCAGCCGAACTGTTGTGTGGGGCCCGACCGACTTAAACGAAGGATGGCAGAGTATCTTGCCTGAAAGTTCAGAGGAGTACTGGTATCCGCAAGTCTGCAAGAACATCACGGGCATCTTGCCGGACCATTGAGGACATCTCGCAAGCTACAAAATGTTGATCGGATCCACATCGATCGCCACCTCCACCCCCTTCCACTTCTTGCCGATCATCACGGCTTCCACCGCTTTGCGCAGGGCGGTGCGGTGGGGGGAGCGGAGGAGGATCTGGTAGCGGTAGACGCCTTTGATTCTGGCCATCGGGGCGGGGGCTGGGCCCTGGATTCGCGTGCCGGCGATGGGTTTGAGGGCTTCCTCCAGTTTGCGGCCGCACTCGAAGGCGGCGCGGTCGACATCCGTCAGGTGCTCGCCGCGGAAGAGGATGGCGATCATGGATGTCACTGGCGGGTAGTGAAACGTCTTGCGGAACTGGATCTCGGATTCGTAGAAGGCTTCGTAATCGTGGCGAAGGGCGTGTTGGATGGCGTAGTGGGTTGGGAAGGCGCTCTGAATGAGGACGGTTCCGATCAGGTCGCCGCGGCCGGAGCGGCCGGCGACTTGCGTCAGTAGATAGAACGTCTTCTCGGCGGAGCGGAAATCGGGGTAGCCGAGGATTGAGTCGGCGTTGAGAACGGCGGTGAGGGTCACGCTGGGGAAGTGGTGGCCTTTGCTCAGCATCTGCGTCCCGATCAGCGCTTGTGTCTCTTGGCGGCGGAAGGCGTCGAGGATGCGGACCAGCTCCCCTTTCTTGCGCGTCGAATCGCGGTCGAGCACGGCCACGCTGATGCCGGGGAAGTCGCGGAGGAAACGCTCCTCCACTTTCTCGGTGCCGAAGCCGATCGGCTGCATCGTTACGCCGTTACACAGCGGACAGTGCTCGGGGATCTTCTTACGCAGTCCGCAGTAGTGGCAGATCAGCAATCCCTCGCGACGGTGTACCGTCAGGGTCACACTGCAATCACGGCAGCGGAAATCGTGGCCACAATCGCGGCATAGCAAATACGGCGCGTAGCCGCGGCGATTCATCAGGATGATGGCCTGCTCCCCTGCTGCGAACGTCTCCTTCAACCGCTCCTTCAAGGGATTGCTGAAGATGACGAAGCCTTTGTCCTCTTTTTCCGCGCGCTCTTTTCTGAGATCGATCACATCGGCGATCGGCAGCGGACGCGATTCGACGCGCGACAGCATTCGGATCAGCGTGTATTTGCCGCGTGCCGCGTTTTCGCGCGATTCGAGCGAGGGCGTGGCGGATCCGAGGACGATGGGGATGCCGCGGAATTGCGCGCGGACCACGGCCAGATCGCGGGCGTTGTAGCGCGGCGACTCGTCCTGCTTGTACGCGCTGTCCCCTTCTTCGTCGACGACGATCAATCCGAGCCGCTGAAACGGCGTGAAGAGCGCCGACCGCGGTCCGATTGCAACGTCAACTTCACCGCGGCGCGCACGCCACCATTGATCGAAGCGTTCGCTGGCCGAAAGACTGCTGTGCAGGATGGCGATGCGCTCGCCGAAGCGCTCCTTCAGCCGCGACGCGAACACCGGCGTGAGCGAGATCTCCGGCACGAGCAGCAGCGCCTGCTCGCCGCGCCGCACCGCGTCGCGCATTAGCTCGATGTAGACCTCGGTCTTTCCGCTGCCGGTGACTCCTTCGAGGAGGAACGGCGCGAAGGTTCCCAAGCCCGCGCGAATCGCAGTGATGGCAGCGCGCTGTTCTTCCGAATGACGGATCTCGCCGACGCTCGCGGGATCGAGCCCCGCCAGAAACGCATCGAGTGTGTGCCGGCGTGCGCGGCGCTGGATCCGGATCACGCTCTTCTTTGACAGCGCTCCGAGCACCGCCGCGCTGACGCCCGCGTTCTCCAGCGCGCGCACCGACATCTCCCCCCCTCGGCTGGCCAACAGTTCCACCGCCTGCTGTTGCTTCGCAGTTAGACCGTCGGGTGGCGTTTCGAGGATCACGAAGCGGTCGTAACGGACGCCTTTCGCGTCAGTCAAGCGATCGGCAACGGTAACGATGCCGGCGTCGCGAAGACGATCGATCGTTGAGCGCGAGCTCGCTTCGAGCGCGGCCGCGAACGGAAGCGGACGCCGGCGCACTTCTTCGATCAGCGCCAAGTCGGTATCGAGAATCTGGTTCGCTTCGATCGCAGCGGCGATCATCGCCTCATCACCGGCCAGCGAGATCTCGCGCTTGCCGCGCGCTGACATGTTTGCCGGCAGCGCTGTGCGAAGCATGTCGCCGAGGGGGGCGATGTAGTAGTCGGCGGCCCAGCGGCACAGGTCGATGATCTCCGGCAGCAGCGCAGGCTCGTCATCGTCCAACACGCCGAGGATCGGCTTGATCTTCCCCGACTCGGGAGCGCGGTCGGTGAGCGCAACGACGAATCCTGTATTTTGTTTCGCGCCGAACGGAACTTCGACGCGCGATCCGAGGCGGACGGAGTCGCGGAGAGCGGGAGGGATCGCGTAGGTGAACGTACCGTGCACAGCAACGGGCACCGCCACCTCGGCGAATTCAGAGAGACCGGACGGCATCGACTCTATTTTCTCCGCCAGACGATGGCGAGTGCGACCACGAGTGCAAGAGCGACGTAGACCGCGGCCTCGGGCGCGCGGATGCGCGTGTGCGGCTCGGGCGCGAAGCTCATCTCGTACGCGCAGCCATCATGCGAGCCGTTCATGACCTGCGCCCCTGCGGCGATGACGCGCCCCTCGCCGTTGACGCCTCGTACGCGGATGATCGCCTGCTCGAGCTTCACCCCGGGAAAGATATCGTGCATGTCGGCGGAGACATGCTCGAAGCGGTCGAGGAAGATGCGCTTCTCGGCGCGCGTCTGGCCGTGCAGATCTTCGATCGAGACGACGACGGACAACGCTGCGCCTGCGGTCTCCACGAGGTGAAGCTTGTAGCGTGCGTCGCTCGCACCGTCGCCGTGCAGCAATGCGAATTGACCGTTGCCGACGCCGAGGCGGGTAGGGATGGCGGTGAGGGTCATGGCGACGGCGCTCGCAGGCCCGGCGGCCGGCAGGTAACCGTAGATTCTGGCGGAAGCGACGACGTCGGCATTCGCTTCGATGCGCAGCGCGCCGATGCTGTTGTTGCTCGTCAAAATCGGTGGGCCGAGGGGATCGAAGACATGCGTCTCGCGCGGCGCGAGCAGAACCGTCGTCTGCCGCGGCGACGGATTGGCGTGCCCGCTCTCGAGGTACGACAACGTCAGCGTGGCGGGATGGTCGTCAGCGTTCGTGATCCAGAGCGCGGTGAAGAACAGCCGTCCTGCGACTCCGGCTCCACGGCCTACGACCGGAATCAGAAGGTCGTGATCGGCATACGACGCGGCCAGCGGATGCGCTGCCAGGAGAAGAATGGGGATGATGAGTCTTCGCACGTGATCAGTATGCGACGCGCGCGGTTACAATCAATGGTTGAGTGGCCAGGTGGCCGCTCGCGCTTACCGTGCCCGCGCTCCTCTATCTTCTGTCTGCCGGCGGCGCGCTCCTTCTCGTGCGCCGTTTCCTGGCACTTTCGCGTCGCGTGTCGGCGGTGCTGATTCTCCTGCCCCTGTGCCTCACGGGGCGGGCGCTCGTGACGTCCAACGTCTACGCGCCGATTGATCTCGCCTATCACTTCGATCCGTTAGCCTCGATGGCGACGCAGGTTGGGATCGAGAAGATCGTCAATCCGCTGCCGTCGGATGTGACGGTGCAGTTTCTACCGTGGAACGCGGTACTGCGCTGGGCGCTCGCGCACGGCCAGTGGCCACTCTGGAATCCGTTTGAGCTCGGAGGGAACGTGCTGGCCGCGGCGGCACAATCGGCTCCGTTCCATCCCGTCACGCTCCTCGGACTTCTGCTTCCGATGCCGGACGCGCTCGGATACATGGCCTCGATGATGTACTTCCTCGCGGCGCTGGGCATGTTTCTTTTTCTGCGCAACATCGAGCTTCGCTCGCTGCCGTCGCTCTTCGGAGCCGCAGGATGGATGCTCTCGACCTACGTCGTCACGTACACGCACACCGCGCACGGGAACGCGATCGCGCTGCTTCCGTTGGTCATGCTCGGTGCGCGGATGGTGGCGCGCAGTCCAGGAGTGCGCGCGGCGTCGATGCTCGCGGGAGCGCTCATCCTGCTGACGTTGTGCGGTCATCCGGAGACTTCGCTTCACGTCATCGCCCTTGCCACGGTCTATCTGGTTTTCTGCGCGCGTGAAAGATGGGGACTCGTGATCGTCAGCGGCCTCGGCGCCGGCATCGCGGCCTTGCTCCTCACCGCGTTTTTCCTGCTGCCGATGATCGACGCGATTCCGCAGACCCGCGAGTACCTGCACCGACGATCGGGTGCCGAGACGATGAGCGCGTCGTGGAGGGCGGTCGCGCACGTGCTGATCCTCGACGTCATTCCATTCGCCGATGGAACGCCGGGGATTGAGGAGACGCACCATGACGTATCGCTGCGTCATCGCTCGCTGGGAACAGCCTATTGCGGCGCGATGATGCTGGCTCCGGTGCTGCTCGCTCTCGTGCGTGCACGGACGCGCGAGAAGTACTTCTTCCTCGCGGTCATCTTGTTCGGCCTGCTGGCGGGGGCGGAGGCGCCCGGCGTGACCGGTTTCCTGGCCCATTTGCCGGGTTTCAGCCTTGCCATCAATGCGCGGATGATCTCCTTCGCGGCATTCGGCATCTGCGTGCTCGGTGCAATCGGTCTGCAGGCGTCGCTTGCCGAGCGTCACGCGCTGGCCTGGATGTTCCTCGGCGTCGCGCTGACGATCACGATTGCCATCGTCCTCGTCGCGGCCGAAGGCACGCTCACTCCCGACTTCGTTCGTGCCAACGCCATTCGCGAAGTCGTGCCGCTGCTGCTCGCGTTCGCGGTGCTCCGTGCGTTTACGGTGCATCGCCTGGTCATGGGTGGACTTCTCGCGCTCCTGTTGTTGCAGCGAGTCATGGAGATCGGAGGCTTCATCGCCACGGTCGACCGGCGTGCGTTCTTTCCTCCGATCGCCGGCTTCGAGCAACTCTCGCGCTCCGGCGAGCCGTATCGCATCGTGGCGCAGGGGCCGCTCTTCGCGCCGAACATCAGCGCGCTCTACGGACTGGAGGATGTGCGCGGTTATCAGGCGATGACGTTCGCCAGGCTGGCCGAGACGTTTCCGCTCTGGTCGATCCCGCAACCAGTCTGGTCGAACCGCGTCGACGATCTGACCGCACCGATGTTGTCGCTGATGAACGTACGCTATGCGCTGGCGCTGCCGGAGACGGTACCGCCAGCCGGCTGGCGTCTCATCGGACGTTACCCTAGCTATCAACTGATCGAGAACAGCGCCGTGCTTCCCCGCGCGTTCATTCCTCGGGTGATTCACTCCGGCGCGAACAACGTGCTGGCAGGAATGGCAGCTTGCCGCGATTTTGCATCCGAGGGGTGGATTGAGACGGAGGGCGCGCCGACGAGCGTGGCAAACGGCGAAGGGACCGTCGCCGTTCGCGCAGTCGGATCGCACGTGACGCTTCACGCCTCGATGCGCTCGCCGGGATGGATCGTCATTTCGGAAACGGCGTGGAAAGGCTGGGACGCGACGATGGGTCGCCAGCGTCTCAAGATCCACTTCGCTGACCGCGCCTTCCTCGGCATCTACACTCCTGCCGGCGAGCACGACATCGAGCTCTCGTACCGGCCGAAGTCAGTGACGACCGGTGCGATCATCAGCATCGTCTCGGCGTTGGTGATGATTGGAATCGTTTTGTGGGGAGTGGGGAGTCGGGCGTGGGGAGTGGGAGAGCGAGTTAAGACTATCCGCGCGGGAACCCCAAGCACGTGCGCCACACCCCTCATCCGCCTTCGGCACCTCCTCCCCTCGAAAAGCACGAGGGGAGAAGGCGCTCGATTCAAGAGCAACGCATGACTACATGAACGCGCGAACGGCGCGGCCACGCAGCTACGTAACCCCTTTGCGACCACATCTACCCACGAGCGCCTTCTCCCCCACGCTTTTGTGGGGGAGAAGGTGGCGAAGCCGGATGAGGGGGCGCTGGACTTCGCGGCAACGCTGCCGAACAGGAGCTGCTCAATGACTTCACGGAACTTGGCGTCGGTGGAATTGCACCACACCCCTCATCCGCCTTCGGCACCTTCTCCCCTCGAAAAGCACGAGGGGAGAAGGCGCTCGATTGGAGAGTGCTCCAAGAAAAGGGAGAGCCGAGCAGGAAGGAAAGGTCCACAAGCGCGCCCGAAAATGCGCGTGAACTCAAAGCGCCAACGCCCCGATGAAGTCAGTCGCTACTTGCCAGTTCCGCCATCACGAGTTTCATGTCCTCCCACACGTCCTTCTTCGCCGCGGGAGTGCGCAGCAGGTACGCGGGATGGTAGGTGGGCATCACCTTGACGCCCTGGTACTCGAGCCACTTGCCGCGGACGGCGGTAATGCCGTACGCCTTTTCGAGCAGGCTTTGCAGCGCGAACTTGCCTAGCGTCACGATCACGCGCGGTTGGATGATCTCGACCTGTTGGCGAATGTACGGGCGGCAGGCATCGAGCTCATCGGACTCGGGATTGCGGTTCTCAGGCGGACGGCACTTGATGACGTTGGCGATGTAGACGTCGTCGCGCGTGAGCTTCATCGCTTTGATGATGTCGGTGAGAAGCTGGCCGGCGCGGCCGACGAAGGGTTTTCCCTGCTCGTCCTCATCGCGTCCCGGCGCTTCGCCGATGAACATGAGATCGGCGTTCGGATTGCCGACGCCGTAGACGACCTGCGTGCGTGTCTTCGCCAGATTGCACTTCACGCAAACGCTGGCGATCGCCTCCAGCTCGCCGAGCAACGTCTTCGCCTCCAAGCTTCTCGCGTCATCCTGAACCGCGGCCGGCGGCGCGTTACGAAGGTCGAGATGCGTGAAGCCCAGGTCGCGGAGGAGGGTCAGCTCGATGCGAAGTTCATCGTTCATCAGCCGCGAATTATCTCTTAGTCAGCCCAGCCGCTGAACGATCAGATCGAGGATGCGGTTGGCCACCACGATCTTGGGAGCGCGCTCGATATTCGTCGACGATCCGTCGCGGGCGATGACCGTGACCGCGTTCTGATCGGAATCGAAACCGATCGAAGGATCGGAGACGTCGTTCGCGACGATGAGGTCGGCGTTCTTGCGCACGAGCTTTTCGCGCGCGCTCGCCTCGACTGAGTCGGTCTCCGCGGCAAAGGCGACCACGAAGGGACGTGGTGATCTCGCGCCGATCTCGGCGAGGATGTCCGGCGTTTTCTTTAGCGTGAGCGTTTTCTCTTCTTCGCCGGCCTGCTTCTTGATCTTCTGCGTTGAAACACTCACCGGCGTGAAGTCGGCCACCGCGGCCGCTTTGATCACGATCTGCTGGGCAGGAAGCGCTTCCATCACGGCGGCGTGCATCTCCGCCGCGGTGGTGACGCGCGTGATGGCAACGCCTGCCGGTGCCGGAATTGCGGTCGGCCCCGAGACCAGCGTCACTTTCGCTCCGCGTCTCCTCGCCGCCTCGGCGATGGCGTATCCCATCTTTCCCGACGAGCGGTTGGAGATGTAGCGGACGGGATCGATCGGCTCGCGCGTCGGCCCGGCAGTGACGAGGATCGCCTTCCCTTCCAGGTCGAGCGCGGCGAACTGCTGCTTCACGAACTCCGCGAGCACGGGCGGATCGGGCATCCGTCCCGAGCCTTCGTCGCCGCACGCCAGAAGACCGCTGTCGGGATCGAGGACGATCACTCCGCGGTCGCGAAGAAAGGCCATGTTCATCTGCACGGTGTAATGCTGGAGCATCGACGTATTCATCGCCGGCGCGACCACGATCGCGCCGCGGTGCGCGAGGGCGTACGTGGAGAGAGCATCGTCGGCGATTCCGACGGCAAGCTTGGCCAGGATGTTCGCCGTGGCCGGCGCGATCAAAAGAAGATCGGCCCATCGCGCCAGGTGGATGTGATCGACGCCGCCGTGCCCGGAGTCGCCCCACTGTTCGACGATCACGCCGTGCCCGGAGACGGCGGCAAGCGAAAGCGGCGACACGAAGCGCGCCGCGTTGGGTGTGAGGATGACGCGAACGTCAGCGCCCACGTCGCGCAGGCGCCGCACGACGTCCGGCGCTTTGTACGCCGCGATCCCGCCGGAGACGCCGAGGACGATATGCATGTGTGTGGGGGTGGGGAGTAGGGGGTGGGGAGTGGGAGAGAGAAGCAGATCACGCCTGCCTTTCTGCGACACCCGACACCCGACACCCGACTCCCCTTCTCTACAACAATCACGGAGTGGTGAGTGACGCATGCGAGAGACGCGCGTAAGCCGCGTGCTTCTCTCCCACACCCCACCCCCCACTCCCCGTGCTCTACTCCGTTTCCAGAGCCGTCGTTTCTTCTTCCGGCGGCGTGAGCTGCCACTTCACCTGGTTCTTCTCGATCTCTTCCATGGCGATACGCGTCGGCTTGGCGTGTCTGCTCTTGCTCTTCGGCATGGAGCCTTGTACGAGCTGCTCGGCGCGCTTGGCCACGAGCAGAACGTAACGGAATTTGCTGTCAATGCCCTCTGGCAAACCTTCCATCTCGTTCCTCCTTCAGACGCCCGGCCATCGCGGTGATCGCTTCGAGCGCTGTCTTCGTCTGCAACTTTTTGGCGATGATCGCCGCTTTCAAACATTCCGCGGCGACATTCAGGTCGTCGTTGATGATGACGTAATCGTAAAACTCTTTTCCCGCGTCGATCTCGTCGACCGCTTTCTGCAGCCGCGTCTGGATCTCTTCTTCGCTGTTCAGGCCGCGGTCGCGAAGCCGTCGATCGAGATGCTCGAACGACGGTGGAAAGATGAAGACGTTGAGCAACCGCGGCTTCAGCTCGGCGTCTGCCGCGACCTGCCGGGCTCCCTGATAGTCGATGTCGAGGATGACGTCCTCGCCCCGATCGAGCCGCGCCCGGACCTCGGCCTTTGATGTTCCGTACCGCTGCTCATGAACGAAGGCCCATTCGATAAATTCCCCGCGGGCGGCCATGGCCGCGAACTGATCGGGCGGAACGAAGTGGTAACTGCGGCCGTCGACCTCCCCCGCCCGCGGCTTGCGCGTGGTGTGGGAGACGGAGAAGTAGAGCTTGATACCGATCGGTTCGAGCTGCTCGCGGACGGTGTTGATCAATGTCGTCTTTCCGGCACCCGACGGGCCCGAGACGATGAACAACGTCCCATCGGGGTGAAAGTTACTCGACATTCTGTACCTGCTCGCGTATCCGCTCGACCTCGGTTTTCAATTCTACAACGAGCGTGCGCAGCGCCGCGGAGCGCGACTTCGAGCCCATCGTGTTCACTTCGCGCAGCATTTCCTGCGAGAGAAAATCGAGCTTCTTGCCGGCGGCGTCGGTGCCGCTCACGGCCTTCTCGGCCTGGTCGACATGATGTGCGAGGCGCGTCAGCTCTTCGGCCACGTCGCCCTTCTCGACCATGATCACGACTTCCTGGGCGATGCGGTCCTGATTGATCTCGATGCCGGCCGCTTTTGCGATCTCCTGCACGCGCTGCTGGTACGAAGCGAGCAGCTCGCCGCGGATCTCATCGCGGTGCGAGGCCAGCCGATTCTGCAACTCACGGATCGTCTGGAGGCGCGTGGTGATGTCGGTGCGGAGCGACTCGCCTTCGTGATCGCGCATGCCAGCCATCTGCGCGAGTGCGGAGCGCACGATGGTGGCGAGTGCCTCGCGCTCGTCATCGGTGATCTCGGTGTCGATCGCTTCGACCTGCAGCAGATCGGGAATGCGCAGAAGGTCACCGCCCGAAAACGTCGCTCCGAGGCCGAGCTCTTCGGCGATGGCGCGAAGCTGCGGCACGACGGTGTTGGCGATCTGCGTGTTGATGCGCACGTTGTAGTCGGGTTGGGCCGTGCGCTGCACGCGGATGGAGATATCGACCTTGCCGCGGGCGAAGGTGTCCGAGGCGATGGCTCGAACCATGGCTTCGGCTTCCCATAGGTATTCGGGGATGCGCACGGATGTTTCGAGGAAGCGGTGATTGACGCTCTTGGCGGTCACCGCGACAAAGTAGCGCGACGAAAGCGCGCCGGCAGCACGGCCGAAGCCGGTCATGGATGTGATCATGATTCGAATGATGAAAGCGGAAGGATGAGGGATGCTTGACCGACAACGTTCATCCCTCGTCCTTCATCCTTCACCCTTTTCTCCTTGCACTAGTTTCCCGGCCCTGTCAGCCAGCTTGTTCATCTCTTCTTCCACACGCCGCCGCCACTCTTCGACGTCGCCGTCGCGGGGAACGACAATCGGCGCGCCGTAGAGGAAGAGCGCTCGCGAGAATGGCAGCGGAACGACCATTGTGTCCCACGAGCGCAGAAGTTTTTTTTTTGCGCTGCGAATGCGACCGGCACGATCGGCAAGCCGGTTGCCTGTGCCGCGTGAATGACGCCTTCTTTAGCGATCAAAGGTGGTCCCTTCGGGCCATCGGGAGTGAAGACGATGTTCTTTCCGTCGTGCGCGGCGCGGATCACTGCCCGAAGCGCCGCCGTGCCGCCGCGCGTCGAGGAGCCGCGTGCCGACTCGACGCCGTAGTGGTCGAAGACGCGGGCCATGTACTCGCCGTCTTTCGACTGCGAGATCATGACCACGATCGGCCGCCGGAATCGCGAGTGCAGCATCAGCAGCAGATGCGCGTGCCAGAAGGCAAGGATGTACTGCGGCTGCGCTTCGAGATTCGCGGCATCGATATGGCGCACACGCAACGTGGCGTGAAGTGCCCGGATGAAGAGCGAGCCGAGTATGGCGATCAATCGCATCATGACGCGAGCGACCCGACCGGACGCTCTTCCTCTGCAAACTGAAGATCATAGAGCTTGCGATAGACGCCGCGCCGCGCGAGGAGGTCATCATGGCTTCCTGCCTCGACGATCTTCCCCTTGTCGAGGACGACGATCTTGTCGGCGCTACGGATGGTAGAGAGCCGGTGAGCGATGACGAGCGTCGTTCTCCCCTTCATCAAATGCTCGAGCGCGCCCTGCACGAGCCGCTCTGACTCGGTATCGAGCGAGGAGGTCGCTTCGTCGAGGATGAGGATCGGCGGATCTTTGAAGAGGGCGCGAGCGATGGCAAGACGCTGGCGCTGACCGCCGGAAAGGAGCACGCCCGACTCCCCGATCTCAGTGTCGTATCCCTGCGGCATCGCGGAAATGAAATCGTGCGCGTTCGCCGCCTTCGCAGCATCGATCACGCGCTCCGAGTCGACGTCTCCGCGGCCGTAGGCGATGTTGTTGCGCACCGTGTCGTTGAAGAGCACGACTTCCTGCGTCACCAGTCCCATCAAGCCGCGCAGAGAGGAGAGCTGCAGATCGCGGATGTCGTGACCGTCAATGGTGATCCGACCGCCGTTGACGTCATAAAAGCGCGGCAAGAGATTCACGAATGTCGACTTGCCGGCGCCGCTTCCGCCAACGAGAGCCACGATCTCGCCCGGCGCGACCGTGAGCTCGACTTCGCGCAGGACCGGCTCTTCCTCGTACTGGAAGGAGACATTCTCATAGCGGATGCCACTGCCCACGGCCGCGATCGTGGAAGCCTTCGGCCTGTCTTCGACTTCGTTGGGAATGTCAAGCATCCGGAACACGCGCTCGGCGGCCGAGAGAGCCGTGTTCACCGAGAGATTGACCTTGTTCAGCTTCTTCATCGGCTGATACATCGCCGCCACCGCCGCCATATAGGCCATGAGCGCGCCGATGCTCAGCGTTCCGTTGCCGATGCGGCGCTGCGCGTACAGGAAGAGCGCCAACCCGCCGATGCCGGTGATGAAGTCCATGACCGGAGATGAGAGCGCCTGGATCTTCTGGGCCTTCAGGTTCGAAGAGAGATGCCGCTTCGTGGCGTCGCGGAAACGGCCAATCTCGAAACGCTCCATGGTGAAGGCCTTGACGATTCGCACACCGCGGATGGTCTCCTCGAGCAGAGTGGCCATGTCCGCCATTCGTTCCTGCGAGCGGTGCGTCGTGCCTCGCAGGCGCTTGCCGAAGTGGACGACCGGAAAGACGAGAAGCGGCGCGGCGATGAACGTGATCAGCGCGAGCTCGGGATTCGACCAGAAGACGTAGACGAGCAGGAAGAAGAGCGTGAGCGACTCCTGGAAGAGATCGCCCATGCGCGTCGACACGGCGGCCTGAATGGCGTCGGCATCCGACACCACGCGGCTGACCATCTCGCCTGTCGATCGTTCCGAGAAGAATCGATGACTCTGGAAAATGAGCCGCTCGTACAACTCGTTACGGAGGTCCCGCACCGTCGACAGCCCGACTTTCTGGAACGCGTATTCCGAAAAGAACGAGGCAAAGGTCCGCAGAATGATGACGATCAGCATCGCCAGCAGCAGACGCCGGAACTGAATCTTGCGGCTGGCTCTGTCCCACCAGCCGTGAAACTGGTGATTCAGTTCGTCGGCGTGATTGATGATCCAACCGCGCTGGCCTTCCGGCTTCTCACGCAAGAGCACCGCGTCGATGATCCCGCTCTTCACCCTTTCTTCCTTTGACGGATGGGCTTCCACGTATGGCTTCGAGGATGGCGGCGTGAGTCCGATGTCGAAGATCGGCTGCACCAGCCCGATCATGGCCGTCTGCGTGACTGCGAAGATGATCATGGAGCCGAACGCAAGCG
Source organism: Thermoanaerobaculia bacterium (assembly GCA_017883205.1). Taxonomy (GTDB): domain Bacteria; phylum Acidobacteriota; class Thermoanaerobaculia; order Gp7-AA8; family Gp7-AA8; genus JADGNZ01. The sequence goes on from JADGNZ010000051.1 coordinate 19,298, forward strand.
CCGCCCACGCCTTGTAGTGGCGAAGGTAGCGGTAGAGCCGGCGAAGAACGGTCATCGATGCACCGCGCTCATTATCGCTTCCGCGGCCCGGCGGCTGGCTCCACCTGCTCCGAGCGTTGCGCGGACGGCTGCCAGTTCGGCGCGGACACGGGCGTGCTGGTCTCGTTGCGCTAACGCGCGCACTTCCGTCGCGATGCGATCACCGTTCACGTCGTGCTGCAACAGTTCCGGGACGACCTTCTTCCCGGCCAGGATGTTGACGAGACTGAAATGCTGCAGGCTCACGAGGCGCCGGGCGAACCAGAGCGTCGCCCTTGACAGCCGGTACATGACGATGACCGGCGTGCCGATGACCGCACACTCGAGCGTGGCGGTCCCGGACGACGACAGCGCCACATCCGCCGCGGCCAGCTCTTCACCGCCGCTGTGCGGCACGATTCTCACGTAGACGTTGGCCACCTGCATGATCGCCAGCAGCTCCGGCGAGGAGATCGTCGTGGCCTGGATGACGAAGGCATCGATCTCGCGCTCGCGGCGGAGATTGGCAACCGCGTCGAGCATCGCAGGAAGCAGTTGCGAGACCTCGCCGCGCCGGCTGCCGGGAAGGAGCGCCAATCGCAGCGGTGCACCCGGCTCGTAATCGCCGCGCGCCACGCCCGCCAACTCATCGATCAGCGGATGCCCGGCGTAGACGACCGGCACATCGTGCTCGCGGTAAAACTCCTCCTCGAACGGAAAGATGACGATCATCAAATCGACGATCTTTGCGATCTTCTTCACCCGCCCCTTCCGCCAGGCCCAGACCTGCGGCGAGATGTAATAGATGACGCGGATGCCCATGGCCTTGCAGCGCTCCGCAACCCGCAGATTGAACTCAGGATAATCAACGAGGAGCACGGCGTCCGGCTTCTGCTGCGCGATCTCATCGATCGTATCGCGATAGATCCGGCGAAACATGCGCAGGTGGCGGAGCACGTTGAAGAGGCCGACGATGCCCATCTCCCGGGCGTGATGAATCAAGCGCACGCCCTCGGCGGCCAGCAGATCGCCGCCGATTCCGAACACCTCCAGTGCCGGATCGAGAACCTTCAGCTCCCGGACCACTTCGGCGGCGTGAAGATCGCCGGAAGCCTCGCCGGCGATGACGGCAAGCTTCATCGCAGCGGGAACGGATACATCAGCCAGGCCAGCGCGATTCCGCCGAGAAACAGCGAGAAGAACACCAGCAGAAAGAAGCGAATCCGCTCGCGGCGCGTCTCCTTCCAGAGCAGCGCGAAGAAGATCCCCGTGCCCAGGGCGTAGAGGAACATCAGCACGATGTGATTGCGGAGAATGCTCATTCTTTCCGACCCTGCGCGATGTCGAAGGCGTCGAGGATCAGGAGCAGATTCATCAGCCCTGCCGTAATCGTGAACGCTGTGCCGTGCTCGAACGTGATGGAGGTGACGTCGCCATGAACGCCCATCCACGCGGCGATCCAGTAGATCACTCCCGCGCCGAGCGAGCCGAGTGCGGCAAGGAACCGCAGCAGCGAGCCGCCGGTGTGGCCGAGCATGTAGAGATCGCCGTCGATGGAGATGCCGATGACGAACATCAACGCGACGACGCAGAAGAAGGTGACGGCGCGGGCGTACTTGCCGAGGTAGAGATGTCCGGCGCCCGGAACGAGGTACGCCAGCAGCATCGCGAAAATTGTGCGGCCTTTCATTGGAGGGAGAGAGATTCCTTTCGGATTTGCTGGAAGTGCGGGAGAAGGCGTTCGTAGGTGACTTCGAGATCTTCGGGCACGAGCCGCGTGCGGGCGGTGACGGTCATGAAGTTCGAATCGCCTCCCCATCGCGGCACGATGTGCATGTGGTAGTGATCGGCCACTCCCGCCCCCGCGACCTGACCGAAGTTCATCCCGACGTTGAATCCCTCGGGATGGTACACGTCGGAGAGAATGCGCTGCGCCTCGGCGGTGAGGCGGATCAGTGCGCGCAGAGAGTCGTCGCGGCTATCGAACAGAAGCGCATCGTGCGCTACCGGCGCAACCATCAGATGACCGTTGGTGTAGGGATAGCGGTTCAGCATGACCAGAGCTTCCGCGGTGCGGAAGAGCGTCTGGGTCTCACGAAGGCCCTCCGATCTGGCAGCGTTGCAGAAGATGCAACCAGGTGCGGTCTCGCTTTTCGGCGAGGTCAAGTAGGAGTACCTCCAGGGAGTGAACAGGATTTCCATGTGGGGGAGTTTGGATCGTGCATGACGGGGATCGAAAAGCGGACTCTCTTCCTGGCCGAGGATCCAATATTGGATGTTTGATGCTGAATGCTCAGTGTCTCAGCATGCAACATTGAGCATTCGACATCTTGTTTACGCACTACCACCGCTGTCCGGAGGAGCTGCGTTATCCGAGCCCGCGGCAACTTCCAACACCTGATTGATCAGCTCCTTCAGCTCTTTCCCCGGCTTGAAGTATGGGATCTTCTTCGAAGGTACTTCTACCTTCTCTCCGGTTTTGGGATTGCGGCCGGTGCGCGACTTGCGGCTGCGCAGCCGGAAACTGCCGAAGCCGCGGAGCTCGATCTTTTGTCCGGAGCGGAGAGAATCGACGATCGAATCGAAGACGATGTTGACGATTGTCTCAGCCTGCTTCTTCGTGAGCTGGACGACGCGGGCCACCTCGTCGACGAGCTCCGCTTTGGTCATCACGCCCGCTTTGTCTTCGCTCTCTTGTTCGGGTTCCAGGTGATCCAAAGGTGCCTCCTCACTCATGACGGTCACCACTGATAGAGAAAACGCGGACGGCGGCTGAGAATCCTGCCGATGGCGGTCTCTGTATCGGAGTCGTCGCTGGTCAGCGCATCAAACAGGCCGCGCGTTCGTTTCTTCGGATAGATGGTGCCGGGACGTCCGTGAATGCCGCCCAGCTTGCCGGCGACATTGATGGCATCGTCGAGATTGCCCAACTCATCGACGAGCTTGAGCCCGAGGGCCTGCTCGCCGGTGAAGACGCGGCCGTCGGCGATCTTCCCAACTTCAGCCTCAGTCAGTTTCCCTTTGCGGCCTGCGGCCACGGCACGTACGAACTGCGAGTGGAGCTGCATGACGATGTCCTGAAAGTACGCCCGCTGCGCGTCGGTCAGCTCCTGATACGGCGAACCGGCCGCCTTCATCGCGCCGCTGGTGATGGTCTCCGGCTTCAGCTTCGCCCAGGCCAGCAGATCCTTCGTTTGCATCCACTGCAGAATGACGCCGATCGATCCCGTGATCGAGCCTGGATTGGCGACGATACGGTCACAGGCTGAGGCGATGTAGTAGCCGCCCGATGCCGCGACGCTGTCGAGCGAGGCGATGATCGGCTTGCCGCTGCGCGCGCGGACGTTCCGGATCTCCTCGTAGATCTCCTGCGACGGCGCAATGGCACCGCCCGGGCTGTTGATCCGCATGATGATCGCTTTGACGCTGGAGTTGCGTGCGTAGCGATGCAGCGCGTCGATCGCTTCGCGCGAGCCGAGGATTTCTCCATCGATCGGAATGATGGCCACCTTGTCGCCGAAGACATCGCCGCGCGATGTCGTGTCGTTGCCGGCGATCGACGCGATGACGACTCCCAGAATCAGGAAGCCGATGACGACGGCCAGACAGCCGCTGAACGCGCCGAAAAAGAAAATACCGGCGCGAGATCGGCGCGGCGGTGTGGCCACAATCGGCTCACCGGCGGACGGTACGGGATCGAGTTCCGACATGGATCAGCCTTGCGGCGTCGTCTCCGGAGTGGGAGTCTCTGTTTCGGATTCCGAATGCGTTTCTGGTTCGTGAACGTGCGATTCCTCAGCCACACGCGCCACTTCGGCGTAGTGTGCCATTTCCTCTTTCGTGAGCGGCTCGACGTCGCGCGTCGAGAGTCCAAGCTTCTTATCGGTCCAGTCGATCTTGATCAATTTGGCGCGCACCGGCGAGCCCGGATGGTACGACTGGTCGAGCTTCGCTTTCGGATCGCGCGAAACCTCGGAGACGTGCGCAAGCCCTTCCACGCCTTCGGCCACGCGGATGAAAAGACCGAAGTCGGTGATCTTGGCGACCGTCCCGATCACTTCATCGCCGACGTTGTGGGTCTTGGCGAAGTTGTCCCATTCGTTCGGCAGGAACTCTTTGATCGAGAGCGACAGCCGCTGGTTCTCGGCGTCAACGCTGATCACGCGCGCCTGCACGGGGTCGCCCTTCTTCAGGACTTCGCTCGGATGCTTGAGCCGCCGGTTCCAGGTCATGTCGGAGATGTGGATCAGACCGTCGATTCCGTCCTCGACCTCCACGAACGCGCCAAAGTCGGTGAGGTTGCGGACCTTCCCGGAGATGACGGCGCCGATCGGATAACGCTCGGCAATCGTGTCCCAGGGATTCTGCTCGAGCGCCTTGAGCGAAAGCGAAATGCGGCGGTTCTGCACGTTGACGTCAGTGACGACGGCATCGACTTCGGCGCCCATCGTCAGCAGTTTCGACGGGTTGCGAACTTTCTTCGTCCACGACATCTCGGAGACGTGGATCAGACCTTCGACCCCTTCTTCCAACTCCACGAAGGCGCCGTAATCGGTCAGCGAAACAACGCGCCCATGAACCTTCGAGCCGAGTGGATAGCGCTGCACGACATCGGTCCACGGATCCTGCGTCTTCTGCTTGTAGCCGAGCGAGACACGTTCGGCGCTCGGATCGAACTTGAGGACTACGACTTCGATCTCGTCGCCCACGTTGAAGTATTCAGACGGGTGATTGACGCGTCCCCACGAGACGTCCGTGATGTGGAGAAGACCGTCCACTCCGCCGAGGTCGACGAAGACGCCGTAGTCAGTGATGTTCTTCACCGCGCCGTGCGCATGCTGGCCTTCCTGCAGACGGCTGAAGGTGTCGGCCTTTGCTGCGGCCTGCTCGACTTCGACGATGGCACGCCGCGAGAGAACGATGTTGTTCCGTTTCTTGTCGAACGAGACGATCTTGAATTTGTACTCGTGGCCGCGAAGGGAATCGAGATTCTTGACCGGCTTGGTGTCGATCAGCGATCCGGGGAGAAACGCTTTGACGCCGCCGACGTCGACCGCAAGCCCGCCTTTGACGCGCTCGACGACACGGCCGCTGATGGCCTCGTCGGCTTTGAATGCTGCTTCGATTCGGTCCCAGACGAGCATCCGTTCCGCCTTCTCGCGGGAGAGCAGGATGTAGCCGCTGTTATTTTCGAGGCGCTCGATGAAGACGTCGAGCTCATCGCCGGGCTTGACGGTGACCTGACCGTCGTAGCCGGTTACCTCGTGCGTTGGAAGTACGCCCTCGGACTTGTAACCGATGTCGACGACCACTTCGGCGCCGGACACCTTGAGAACCTTGCCGCGGATGATGTCGCCCTCTGCGAAATTCGACATTTTCCGGTCGTACATGTCGAGAAGCTCGTCCATGCCCATGCCTTCAAGGTCGTTCGTCTCCCCCCCTTTTCGGAGCGGTTGTTTACTGTTTTTAGAATCGTCACTCGACGGCATGAAACGGGATACCTCCTGGAATTTCCGGCGCGGCTGGCCGAAGGCGCATCGTGCGTAAATTGTTGATAGTAGTCGAAATGCGGAGTTTAGCGGCGCAGCTCTCGATCAGTCAAGGAATTACGGAAGGCGCAGAGATCACGAATGACAGACCTGCTCGCGCCAGCCTCACCGCCGGCAGTCGCGATGCACGATCTCGACTGCGTATCCGCGGGTTGCCAGATCGTCCCCAAGCCGCTGTCCGATGGCGACGGAACGGTGCTTTCCGCCGGTGCAGCCGATGCCGATCGTGAGGTAGCTCTTCATTTCCTTCTGGTATTGGGGCAGGAGGTAGTCGACGAAGTCGATGAGCTTGTTGTAGAAGATGTCGTATCCGGGCTGTGCCTTCAGATAGGCGATGACCTCGGGATCGAGACCGGTTTTCGGCCGCAGCACTTCGACAAAGTGAGGGTTCGGCAGGAAGCGAACGTCGAACAGGAGGTCGACGTTGTAGGGCATTTGGTACTTGAAGCCGAAGGTGACGATCGTGACGAGCATCGTCACTTTCTCGTCCTTCAGCTCGAACCGGCGCATGACCTCGGCCTTGAGCTCGTGCACCGAGAACTGCGAAGTGTCGAGAACCATGTTCGCGAGCGACTTCACCTCGGTGAGCGCGGCCCGTTCCGCGGCGATCGCCTGCACCAGCGGCTGATCCTGCGCCAGCGGATGAGGCCGTCGCGTCTCCGAGTAGCGGCGAGCAATCACTTCATCGCTGGCGTCCAGAAAGATCAGGACCACATGCGGGACGAGCTTTTGGATCCGCTCGCGGTAGAACGTGGGAAAGACGTTGGCGAAATCGTGCGTGCGGACGTCGACGACGATCCCAACCCGATTGGCGTTCTCGTGCACCCCCACCTCTTCGAGAAAGGGCTCGATCAGCTCGATGGGCAGGTTGTCGCAGCAGTAGAACCCGACATCTTCCAGCGTCGACTGCACGTAACTCTTCCCCGAGCCGGAAAGGCCGGTGATGATGACGAGGTACTCCGGGCGAGGCATTTGTTCGCTCAGTTTATCCTGCCCGAAGGTCACGAGCTCGAAGCAGCCGGTCACGATCTATGAACGATAGATCGGGACCTATCCCGGGTAGATCGCGATCTACTTTTGATAGATGCGGATCTATCCCGGGTAGATCGGGATCTACTCTTTTTAGATGCGGATCTATCCCGGATAGATCGGTATCTATCCCGGATAGATCGGTATCTATCCCGGATAGATCGCGATCTACTTTTTTAGATCGTGATCTACCCGGGGTAGGTCGCGATCTGAGCCTGACAGATCGAATTCTACTTCTCGTAACTAATTGACAAACCAGGGGTTCACCGGAACCTGAAGGCCGAGGTGAGGCTACCTCTGCCGCCGCGTCCGATCCAGCACGTCCGCCTGGAAGCGCATCTTCGTGCTCATGCTGCGCAGCTCCGAGCTGGCCTTCTCCTCGGGATTGGAGCTCGGCAGCGCGCCGGCTTCATCGCTCCCCTGCTTGGCGATCTGTTCGTCGATGCGCTGGAGGAAGGAGCGGGCCGAGTCGTGGCCCTGCAGTTTCATGAGGTGATTGCGTGCGGCGATCTCGACGAGCAGCGCGAGATTGCGCCCCGAGGCGACGGGCAGCCGGACGTACGGCTTGGATACGCCGAGGAGCTCGAACGTCTCGCCGGTGATGCCGAGGCGGTCGTACTCGGTGCCCTCGACCCATTTCTCCAGCCGCACGACCATATCGATCGGCTTCACATCGCGCGTCGATGCCACGCCGAAAAGGTCTTTGATGTCGATGATGCCGATGCCGCGCAATTCCATGTGATGACGCAGCAGATCGTTCGAGTAGCCGAGGAGCACGTCGTTGGGATGGCGCTTGATGACCACCATGTCGTCGGCGATCAGGCGATGCCCACGATAGATCAGATCGAGCGCGCATTCGCTCTTGCCGATGCCGCTGTCGCCGAGGAGGAGCACGCCGATGCCGTAGACATCCAGCAGCCCCGAATGCATCGTCAGCTTCGGCGCCATCGTCTCTTCGAGGAAGTACGTCGTCCGCGTGATCGACGTCGACGACATCGCCTGCGTCGAAAAGAGCGGCACGGAGCGCTTCTCGCACTCGTGGCGGAACTCCTCGAGCGGCGCGATTCCCTTCGTGACGATGAAGCAGGAGACGTCGAGCGCCGCCACGTCGCGTACGCGCTTCTCGCGAAGCCGCGGAGGAAGTGAGAGCAGATACTTGATCTCGGACTCGCCGATGATCTGGACGCGCCACTGCTTGATGTATTCGTAGTAGCCGGCGAAGGCGAGGCCGGGCTTCTGAACACGCGGACGGAGGATGACGCGGTCCAGGCCGTCCTCTCCCGTGACGAGTCTGAGGGCGAGATCGTCGAGGTCGCCGGCGCGGAGAACGCTGACTGTCGTCGGGATGAAGTCTTCGGCGGCCTGGTTGGTCACGGGCCTATGGTAAGCGAATCGCGATGCGTGACGGTCTACGCAAAAAAACCGCTGCCATCATCGGGATAGCAGCGGTCGGAGAGCGATCGAGTTGCTGTCTACTTTGTTTTGATTGATGCCTGCGCTGCCGCTTCGAACACGGTGTCGAGTTTCTTGGCGTCATCGCGTCCCTTTGCGCGGTCTTTCCCCGAGTTCGGATCGGCCAGAATCATCACATCGAGGGGTCCCGCCGGCGTGTTCGCGTACGCGAAGTGATACTGGTTCGTGATCGTCGCCGATCCCATCGAGCGGGAGCCTTCGTTGCCGTCGTCAACCCCGGGCGAGGAGGCGCTTCCACCGCTCAGTGCGGCCCCCATCGCGGGGCTGTCGTGATGGACTGATCCCTGATCCGCCAGGGTGCTCACATCGAAAGCCTTGTCAGGCGGTCCAAGCAGAATCACGAGCTTTCCGCGGAGCGTCTTCGATCCCGGGAGCTTCGACTTTTCGATCGTCAGATGCTTGTCTGCCTGCTCGGCGCGCGCGGCCACGTCAGCGGCAAAGCCCGGTCCGCGGAGTGCCAGGAAGTGATCGACGAATGCCTGCGCCTCGTCGTCGGTCCGGACGGCAGCCCACTGCTGACGCTCGGCCCTGGTCATGAAATACCCCTGGGGCGAATTGTCCCAGCCCTTGAACTTCACTAATCCGTCAGCAAGTAGAGATGCTGAGAAAAGAAGAATTCCTGCTGCGAACAGCAGACGTGTTTTCATCGAGAGCCTCCTGTGGCCAATTGCGGCAAGGATACAGCTCCGCCCGCAACACATCAAACGCATGCAAGGAGGAGGAGGCACCCGCTGGTTAAGTTTTCGACACGAAATCGCAGTTCTGCGGCTCCGGATCAGACTTCCGGCGCGATGAGTCCGAGGTTGTTGTCGCGGCGCTTGTAGATGACGGAGATGCGATCGTTGTCGAGATCGCGAAAAACGATGAACTCGTTCTTCGATCCGTCCAGCGACTCCGCGGCATCCTCGATCGTCATCGGCAGGATGGCGATGCTGTTCGTCTTGATGATCCGAGGAAGGCGCGCCTTGCCCGCTTTGCGCAGCTTGCCGGGCTCGAGCACCTGCACCGCCCACTCGGTTACCCGGCCGGCCACGGCCTTGTTGAGACCGCCGTCCTTGCGATGATGATCGCGGATGGTTCTCCGGTTCTTCTGGGCCTGGCGTTTGACGTGATCGAGCGCTTTGTTGATCGCGTCCTGCATCGATTCGTCCGATTCCTGCACCGACTTCACATCGTGATCTTTCCCTTTGATGAGAATCTCGCAGATGTTCCGGTACTTCTCGACCTGCAGAACGACGCGAACGTCGATCACATCGTTGAATAGCTTCTCGACGATCTTTCCGACCTTCGTCGTGATCAGAGTGCGGATGTCCTCAGTGACTGTGTAATGCCGTCCGGCAATTGTCGTGGCCATGAGCGCTATCGTATCTCCGCGGGAGCGTGGCCGCTACGAAACACGGCCGCTCCCCTCGGGAACCGGCTCCGGCTCGCCGCGGTGGTGGTCGCGGATCTTCTCGCGGTTCTTCTGGGCCTGGTGCTTGATGTGGTCGACGGCGGCGTTGATGGCATCGGCCATCGATGTCTCCGACTCCTGCACGGCTTTGGCGTCGTGATCCTTGGCCACGACGAGGATCTCGCACGTGTAGCGGAACTTTTCGACGTGCAGCATCACGCGCACGCTGCTGACGTCCTGGAACAGCCGGTCTTCGACACGGCCGAGCTTCGATTCGATCAGCGCGCGGATGTCGGGTGTGACTTCAAAGTTGCGCCCCACGATCTCGGGGGTAACTGCTGCCATTCAGGCCTCCCTGTCACTTCTGAGTCACGTCAGAAAATCTGCTTGCGGTCCGTCGATGAGGGGATGTTCAGCTCATCGCGGTACTTGGCAACTGTACGACGGGCAATATTGATGCCTTCATCGTTCAGGATTTTCATGATCTTCGAGTCCGACAGCGGTTTTCTGGGATCCTCGCCGTCGATGAAGCCCTGAATCTTCTTCTTGACCGTAAGGCTGGAGATGTCTTCGCCGGTATCGGAGTCGATGCCGCTGTGGAAGAAGTACTTCATGAGGAACAGTCCGCGCGGCGTGTGCATGTATTTGTTCGACACGACGCGGGAGACGGTCGACTCGTGCATCTGGATGTCGTCGGCCACGTCGCGCAGGACGAGCGGGCGCAGGTAGTCGATGCCCTTCTCCAGGAACTCGCGCTGGTGTTTCACGATCGACTCGGCCACTTTGTAAATCGTGCGTTGCCGCTGGTCGAGCGACTTGATGAGCCAGACGGCCGAGCGGATCTTGTCCTTGATGTAGTTGACGGTCTCGCCGTCCGACTTCGAGTCCATCGAGCTCAGCATCGAGCGATAACTGCCGTTAATGCGCAGCTTGGGCATGCCGTCTTCGTTGAGGACGATGACGTAATCGTCGCCGACTTTCTGGATGTAGACGTCGGGCTCGACGTAGATGGCGCGCTCGTTCGAGTACTTGCGCCCGGGCTTCGGATCGAGGTGCTTGATGATCTCGACGACGCCCTCCAGCGTCTTCATGTCGATGCCGAGAGCCTTGGCGATCTGCACGAAGTGGCGCTGCATGAACATGTCCCAGTGGTCGCGGACGATCGACTCGACCATGGTGTTGTCGACCTCGAGGAACTGGAGCTGCAGCAGCAGGCACTCGCGGAGATCGCGCGCTCCGACGCCGATCGGATCGAGCGACTGAATCGTTGCGATCGCCTTCTCGACGTCGGCCGGATCGTACGGGCCGGCTGCGGCAATCTCCTCGCTGCTGGCGCGGAGGTAGCCATCCTCGTCGATGTTGCCGATGATGAACGCGCCGATGTCCTTGACCACCGGCGAGGCATCGCTCATGCCGAGCTGCCAGGCCAGGTGATCGGTGAGGTTGGGCGGACGGGTGAGAGTGTTCTCGATAGGGAACTCTTCGTGGTCCTCCCCCATCCGCGGGTTGTATCCGTACTCGATGTAGTCCTGAAAGTAGGCGTCGTAATCGATTTCGTCGAAGGAGTCTTTCTCCTTTTCCGGCGCCGGCTCCGCGGCTTTCGCTTCTTCCTCGGTCTGCGTTTTCTCCTGCGCTTCGACCTCCGCTTCTTCCTGCTTCGCTTCGTCCGCGGATTCCTCCAGCAGCGGGTTTTCCAGCAGTTCCTGGTTGAGCACTTCCTGGAGCTCGAGTTTCGACAACTGCAGCAGCTTGATCGCCTGCTGCAGCGACGGCGTCATGATCAGTTTCTGGGATAGCTTGAGGTGGAGTTTCTGTTCTAGTGCCATAAGCTGGATCGACAGGTTACTTCGCTTTCTCCGGGAGTAGTTCGTTAGTTCAGATTGAAAGATTCGCCGAGATAGATTCGCCGGACCTCCGCGTCTGCCGAAAGACTCTCAGGAACTCCCTGCCGGAAAATCTCACCCTCTTTGATGATGTAGGCGCGGTCAGTGATCTTCAGAGTCTCGCGTACGTTGTGATCGGTGATGAGAATGCCGATCCCGCGGGCACGGAGCTGCGAAACGATTCGTTGGATCTCAAATACCGCAATTGGATCGATTCCTGCAAACGGCTCATCCAGCAAGATGAATGCCGGGTTGATGGCCAGGCTTCTGGCGATCTCGACCCGCCGCCGTTCGCCACCCGAAAGTGAGAAGGCCCGGTTCTTGGCGATGTGCGTGATCCCGAACTCCTCGAGCAGCATCCGCGTGCGCCGTTTCCGCTCCGCCAGCGGCAGGTCCATCGTCTCGAATACGGCCAGCAGATTCTCTTCGACGGTCAGCTTGCGGAATACCGACGCTTCCTGCGGCAGGTAACTGATCCCGCGCTGCGCACGCAGATACATCGGCAGCGAGGTGATGTCGTCACTGCCGAGCGTGACCTTCCCATCGTCCGGACGGACCAGGCCGACGATCATGTAGAAGGTCGTGGTCTTCCCCGCACCGTTCGGCCCGAGGAGTCCGACGATCTCGCCCTGCTTGATCTCGACCGAGACGTCTTTGACCACCTGGCGCCGTTTGTAAACCTTGACGAGATGCTCCGCGGCCAGACGCAACGGCGCGTCCGGCGTTCGCTCGCGGTCCGATGTGGTGAAGGGCACGGTGGAAGAACGGTCAGACATTCAGGGGTGGGATGTTAGCGTATTGCGTGGCCCTCTCCGTGACTGTCAGAAAAATTGAACCACAGAGACACCGAGGACTCAGAGTTTGACCTCTGCGACCTCTGTGTCTCTGTGGTCGAGGGGTGCACCCGCCAGGGCGGCGCACTTCAGGGCTGCGGTTTGTACGTTCCCTGCATCGGCTCCACTACATTGACCTTGTTGCGCTCCAGGTCGATCGAGATCGTCTTTCCCGGCAGCGAGCCCGTCGGCGTGGTGACGAGGGCCGGAGATCCGATCAGGTAGACCATCCGCTGCGCAACGTTGTACGTGGCCTTGTCGCCGGTGCCACGCCGCATGGTGGCCTTCTCCACCATAACGACCTTCTCCTGCGCATCGATGTGATCCATCTTCCTGGCCGCATCGAAGAAGAACGAGGCGTGCTCGGAGCTGAAGTGCCGTCCCTCGCCGTCATCGATCTGCACGCTCCCGTTGAGATCGATGCGCCGGTCCGCTTTGCGTGCGACGAGCACATCGCTCGTCGATTGCACCGGCACCTTGCGAACCTCGGCAGCCGCTTTCGTGCTCGTGTTGTAGAGCAGCGTCCTCACGTTGCCGCGCGCCGTGATCTGATCGCCCGCCCCCTGCACCTGCAGTTCCTGCGCGAAGACCGTGTTCGTTTCCTGCCACGCCCGCACGTGGCCGCTGAAGATCCCGATCTTCGTGGCCTGCTGCATCGTCACCGTGTCGGAGTTCACGAAGACCGGCTTGCCCGCCGGGAAGATGCTGGTGGCGTCGGCGCTCACTGCGGCCGGCGCGCCATTAGCCTGCTTCGATACGAGCAGCGCGATCACCTCGCCGGTCCCTCGCGCCGTTCCGGCCCGCGGCGAGAACTCGATCAGCTTCGCTTTCAGCGTCTGCCCATCCGACACGACCGCGGGGAAGAATCCCGGCTCGCCCGTCAGCGTGACGTGATCGTTCGTAATGTCGTAATTCGCCCGCACCGAATGCGCGTCATTCTTCGGATCCTGGTAGTGAACATTGCCGTCGAGCGCAGCGCTGGCGGCGCGGTGCGTGGCGGGATCGAAGTAGACGACGAGATGTCCCGACGTCATCAGGCGCTTGATCGGCGCGGTCTCCTTCATCGTGACGTTGTCGTCGGCCTTCATCTCGGTGACCTGCTTGTTGGCGAGGCCGACGCGGAAGGTGTGCGCCACGAGATCGCGGTTGGGCGGACCCTCGATCACCGCATGCGCCGGCGCGGTGTCGCCGACGAAGTTCATCGCGCTGATCTCACCCGTCGCGCCGATCTCGCTGAAGAAGCGGTCCGCGGTGATCGTCTTCCGCCCCTCCGTGTCACCACTCTTGCCAGCCAACGGCGTCTCGCCGGTCATGACGATGGTCAGATGTCCCTGCCCTTCGAGCGCCATGAGCGCTTTGTGATCGGCGCCGAAGCGGCCGACGACGTGATCGACGGTGAAACGGTCGCTGTCGCGCGTGGCCACGACGTCCTTGGTGAAGTCGGCGTAGTTTTCCTTGCGCCGGAAGACCCCTTCCTGACCTTTGATGTTCAGCGGCGACTCGGCGGGCGTTTGCGGCGCCATCGTGGCATCGACCTTTTCGTACAGCCGGAGCATCTCGCCCGGCACGTCCATGTCGAGCGCGCCGCCACTCCCCGTCCAGCGGTCGATCTTGAAGTTGACGGCGACATGGTTGGTCAGATGGACGCCGTCGAAGTGGATTTCCGCGGTGTTGATCTCTACCCCGTCGCTGGAGGTGACATGAACGCCGCCCTTCGCGTCCGACTCTTTCGTGTTGCTGTTGTACTGCGCGCGTGGGCAGGTCAGGTTGTAGACCAGACCTGTCGGGCGATAGATCGTCATCTGCACGCCCTCAAGCGTGTTCCATCCCGACGGGAAGACCATTACGCGTTGCGCCCGGATGCGCGAGGAGATGCGGCCGTTGACTGTCTGCGTGTCATCGAACGTGATCGACAACATGCTTGGCTTGTCGGTCTTCGGGCGCATCGTCGAGGTCACCGGAATCGTCCCACCCTTGTCCCGTTTCGGTTTTCCGCGAGTCCAGCTCAGCGCGATAACGATCACAAAGCCGATGAAGACGAGTGGAAGTGCGACGCGAAGGATGCGGATCGTGCGCTGCACGTCGCCCGCAACTCGTTACGAGTGAAGGCTATTCCGAAGGAGTGTGGGCGTCTCGCCCGCGGGCAGTCGGGCGTCCTCGCCCGAGTGCTGGGCCAACGATGACTGACATTTCGTGCGCACGCTCCTATCCGAAATTCTAACCAGCTGTGGCGAGACGCCCGAGTGCCGGCCTGACGATGACTGATGCTTCGTGCGTTGAAACTTCTAACCACCGGGGCGAGACGCCCCGCTGGCCGCGAGCGAGACGCTCGCACTCCTTGCATCGACAATCACCAGCTTCGCCCCGGCCGGTGCGTAAGTATCTGGTTCGATCTGGAACAACAGATCGACCGTCGCGCCGCGCGCCAGATCCGGCGCGAGCGCCGACGCAGACGGCCAGAGCACCGCCAGCCCCCTCCCCGTCCCGTCCTCAATCGTGATCTCGCAACAATCCTCGGCGAACTCGCGCGTTGCAATCACGGATGCGTTGCGGACGAGGAACAGCGGCTGGAGGTTGCCCGCACCGAACGGTTGCAGCATCTCGTGCGCAGCGACAAACTCCCGATCGATCTCCGCCAGCGTCACCTCGGCATCCACCTGCGATTCGCGAAGAAAGAGCGCATCGTCGAGCGACAGGAACCGCTCCTCGAGCCGCCGCCGCAGCTCATCGACGTTCGACGCCGGCAACGAGAATCCGCACGCGAACTCGTGCCCGCCGAAATGCGTGAACAGCTCGGCAACCGATTCGAGCTGCTCGTGCAGATTGATCGTTCCGATGCTGCGTCCCGATCCAACCGCCACATCACCCTCGATGCCGATGGCCAGCGTCGGCCGGTGGTAACGCTGCGCAATCCGTCCAGCGGTCAATCCGAGGACGCCTTTGTGCCAGTTGTGTCCGGCGAGGACGAAAATGCGGTTGCTTTGCATCCGCGCAACATCTTCCTCGGCTTCGGCCCGCACACCCTTCTCGATCTCCTGCCGCTCGGCGTTCAGGCGGTCGAGCTCCGCGCAGAGCGTCCAGGCCGATTCCTCCGTCGCCGCGGCGAAGAGATCGATTGCGGTCTCGGCGGAAGACAAACGTCCGGCGGCATTGATGCGCGGGCCGATCTTGAAGCCGATATCTACCGCGCGTAGAGGCCGTCCCAGCATCCCCAGACGCCGGATCAGCGCTCGCAAACCGGGATTGCGAGGATCGGCCAGACCTGCGAGGCCGAGGGATGCGATGGTGCGGTTTTCGCCGATGAGGGGCGCGACGTCCGCCACCGTTCCGATCGCGGCGATCTTCAGCAGCGACGCAATCGACATCTTCGAGCCGCTCCGCCGCAGCAGTTCGCAGCAGAGCTTGAACGCGACGCCGACGCCTGCCAGCTCCTTGAACGGATACTCGCACCCTTCCTGTTTCGGATTGAGCACCGCCGCCGCCTCAGGGAGCATTTCCGGCGGCAGGTGATGATCCGTGATGATGACGTCGATGCCCCGCTCGATCGCCACGCGAACCGGATCGACGCTGGTGATCCCACAGTCGACCGTGATCACGAGCCGGACCTCTCGCTCAGCCAGCACACGGTCGAGCACCGACGTCTTCAGCCCATAGCCGTCGACAAGCCGGTGCGGAACGACGTGCGCTGCGTCGGCACCGAGCGCGCGAAGCACCGTCTGCAGAAGAACGATGGAGGTGACGCCGTCGACGTCGTAGTCGCCGTAGATGAGGATCGTCTCCCGATCCCGCACCGCCCGCTCGATCCGCGTACACGCGTCGCCAATCCCGTGAATCGTCGAAGGATCGTGCAGGTCGTCGATACACGGCGCGACAAAGCGCCGGTAGTCATCCAACGTCGTGATGCCGCGCCGGACCAGAATCGCCCGCAGCTTGTCATTGCCGATAGGAAGGTCCGGAAGCTCCCGCGGCGCCTCGAGCATGTGCCATGCGTCGTGGAGCATTGGGTAGGAGTTTACGCGAGAGGGAAAGGTCTACGGGTGGTAGAAGTCAGACGATGGATTGGCGCGCCGAGGTAGCCTCGAAGTATGAAGTTCGAGTGGGACCGCAAGAAGGATCTCGGAAACCTGAACAAACACAGGCTTTCGTTCGCGGAAGCCTCGACGGTCTTCGGAGACCCGCTACACCGGACCTTGGCGGATCCGCGACACTCATTTGGGGAGTTTCGTTTCCTCACGACGGGTTACACTTCCGCAGGACGGCTGGTAATCGTGGCACACTCCCAACGCGGCGAGCGCGTTCGGATCATTACCGCTCGTGTCGCTCTGCCGAAGGAACGAAGATTCTATGAGTCAGAAACCTAGCGAAGTCGAAGAAGACGACATTCCTGAAATGGACCTTCGAGGCGGCGTTCGTGGCAAGTACTACGAGCGTTACATGGAAGGGACGAACGTGGTTCTCCTCGAGCCAGATCTCGCCGATGTTTTTCACGACTCAGCGGTGGTCAATCAGGCGCTGCGGGTGTACTTGTCCGAGCATGGGGCGCCCCCAAAGCACGCCAATCGCGCGGGCTGATCGTAAGACTCTCAGCCCTTCCTTATCCCTTGCAGAGCTTGGCTGTTTCTGCGACCGGGCGGCGCAACACGTCAACGTAGTAGTCCATCAGACTGCGCGTGAAGGTCTGTTCGTCGGGTCGGATGAGCGGCGCAATCCCGTTGATCCATCGGTCGATGCATGATGCCTTCGTTGCGTCGCTGCTCGCACATTGCAGAAGGTTGCTGAAGGCCGCGCGATACACATCGAACTGGCGATGAGTGAGCGGAGGGCCATGTCCGGGGATGAGCAGCTCGAAATTCTTCTTGCCGATTCTATCGAGCGATTCCTTCCAGCGCGGCGCACAGGCGGTATCGAGAAATGGAGCTGGAAGCGTGACAAGGTCGCCCGACGCCAGAACGCCGCCCTGCCGGTCGAACAGCCAGACGTCGCCGGCGGTCACCGCAAAGCGCTCCAGTCCGACCTCGAACTCCCGTCCAGCGATCTTCCGCACGCCGGGCGTATCAATCACGATGTCCGGGGCGAGTTGCGCGGCGTCGTCGATAAGCGCGGCCTCGGTGCGAAACCGCGCCGCAGCCTCGGGCGTGGTCGTCTTGGACGCAATCATCTCTTCGAGCTGGCGGTGATAGCTCGCAAGAAAACCGGTGCGGGCCGCGGCGAGGGCGTCGCTCGCGTAGATCGTGACTTTCGGAAATGCGTGGCGGACGAGATCGTTGCCGCCGATGTGGTCGAGATGCCAGTGGCTGTTCACCACAGCTGCAATCGGCGTTTTCTCGGAGGCCGCGAAGTCCAGCAGCGTCTGCGTATGTTGCGCGTGCCGGCCTGTGTCCACCACCACGAGACCGTCAGGTGCCGCGAAGATCACGGTATTACCGTCGGGCTGCGTTCCCGGCACGAAGCGGCCGCGAATGAGATGGATGCCCGGCGCCACTTCGCTCCGCGCAAACGCAGAAGAGGCGAGAAGCAGAGCTGCTATCGAAATCATTCGCTGCAGAGCCATCACAGTTTTCGTCCTTGGAGCGATAAGAAAACCGTTTCACGCGGAGGCGCGGAGATGCGGAGAAAACCACCGCGCCCTCCGCGTCTCCGCGTGACCGGTTCTCTTACGCAATCACAACACTCAGTGCCCCGCCGCCTCCCGCCGCCCTTTGCCGTATTGGTTCACCGTGAACGGCTGGCCGGCGATCGTGATGGTGCCGGTGCGAGCGTTCGCGCTCGCGTTGGCGCCGACGACATAGTTCGCGGCGCCTGCGCCATTCACGTTGACGCTGATCCACGGGTCGCTCGCTGAGGCGGTAACCGTACAACCAGGCTCCACGAATACGTTCACACTCCCCGTTGAACCGCCGGAAACGACCTTCACGCTGCTTGCTGAAAGCGTATAGCTGCAGCCGCCGTCGAGCGTCGTGTTCGAGCGCGCGCGGCCGCCGGTCTCGCGCCAGAAGCGGCTCTGCCAGCGGAACAGGAGGTTCTGCAGTTGTTGCAACTGCGCGTCGCTGACGGTCTCTCCCTGCCGTTTGACGACGAACGCAGGCACGCGGAACACCTTCTGCTGGCCGCTATACGATGGCGTTCGCGGACCATTCGCCGCGACGACCTGATCGATGGTGATCTGACTCGTTCCACTGCTCTGCACGAACGTGATCGGCGTGACTTCCGCAGGCGACGCCAGACCGAGGAAGTACATTTCGACGCGGCTGTAACCAAACCGCGGCGCAGTCAACTGATACACGCCCCCCACACTGCCGCCCATTACGGAGATCGTCTGCAGACCGGACTCGCTGTCGGCGAACATGCTCTCATTGGCCAATCCATTATTCGGATGCGCGCCGCCGAAACATGGCACTCCGGCATCGCGCCACGGTCCCTTTACGACTCCGTCGACGTCTTTGTAGTCGGCGTAGAACACACACTCATGGCCAAGCTCGTGGGTGAGCGCAACCTGCGTCGTCGATTCGGAACCTAGGGATTCGGAGACGGAGGAGAACTCGGCGCCGTAATGGCAGTCGCAATCGGTGCGGGCGGGAATCTGACCGGCGCCGGTCACGCTCTTCTGGCGTGGATAGGTGCCGGCGTAATTGGAGTGTTTGAGACCGTCATCGTAGCCTGTCGGGAAGAAGCGGAACGAGTCGACGCTCTGTCCGCGGCTGACCAGATAGGCAGCGATCGATTCGCGGATCCGGTCGGTATCCCACACATCGGGCGTGTAATGAAAGATCTCCGCCGGAACTTCGACCGAGGCGTCGATCTGCGTAGGCAGCAGCGACTGCCGCACGGAGAAATTCAGCGGAAGAGTCTGTGTAATCGTTCGCTCGATGAAACCGGCGCCACCGAAACGGTTGCTCTTGATCGCCCACGTGCTCGTGCCCGTCGTGGAGAGGTACGGCACGAGACTCGTGGCGGGCATCCGGACCGAGAGCGTGTCGCCGCTCAGCTTCGTTTCCCACGAACCGATCTGCGCGCCCGGAAACTCAGGGAGTTTCGGCACGGGAACGACCACCTGAATGGACTGGCTGGAGGTGTACTCCAAACCGATGACCTCAACACCATTGATCATCAGCGTGTAGCGGAATGACTCCCCCGCCGCCGGGACTGGAATCGGCGCGTTGACCTTGAGCGTGACGCCGGCAATGATTCCGCCGTAATTATCAAAGGACGCGCTCGCGGCCTGTAAATGGGCGGGAATGTCGGGATTCGACACCGGGGTGGTGGCCTGATGCGTCACGGTCTCCGTGCCGGTACTGAAGCCCACCAGGCCATCCGGCACAGGAAGCGTCTGATAGGAGAGCTGAATCTCTCCAGAATCCATGAACAGCTCCGCCTGAAATGTGCATGGCGTCGGTGAGTGCCGGCTCAACACGTTCTGCCAGGTGATGACGACGGAATTTGCCTTGTTCCTGGCGATGACGCGGGCATTGCTCGGGTAATAGAAAAGCTCGTACCAGACGGCCACCATCGGTACGCGGAACATGTTGCTCACAACGGTGGGATCGTAATTGACCTGGGTCGTGTCGGCATCGCCGAACGCGATCGCACCCCAGGTCGAGATGCTCAGCTTCGTGTACTGCTTCCCCGCGAAGGTGAAGGGAGCAGGAAGCGTGTAATGAGGAGGAATGTAGTTGGCGTCGAGAAAGCCGAGGATCGGGCGCTTTGCGCCGTCGTAGATCACCACGCCGGCCGACGGATCATCGAACTGATAGGCGACCTTCTTCAGGATGAAGGTGTTGTTCGCCGTCGGCGTGGCGCGCCACGTCTCCTGCCCTTGAATCGGAGACGGAAGGCCGGGATAGAGCGACTTCCCGTCATCCTCGAGGATCCCGATCCCGCGCGAGACCGTGAAGTTCTGCACCGGCAGCGGCGTGGTCTCCACATGTGGCGTGCGCGCATCGCTGGCGCGCAGGTGCGGCGCGGAGGTGGGCGTGATGACATCCACCGACTGCGCTGCGACGGTGAAGAGCTCCGGGAGAACGAATGCCGAGACGAGAACGAATGCCGCCCGAGCGTGCTCAAAACGCATGGGAACCTCCTGCGTGAGAGGCGACAATAACATACGGTTGATTTGGATCACCGCGTCCTCCGCGTCTCCGCGTGAAATGTCTCCACTGTTCCCTCCGTAGGAAAGTGCTATGTTCCGAAGGGGATTAATACGATGTCCGAGAGCTCCGCGCAGCTCGTCGCCGAGGTCGTCGTCCCCGATCTCGGTAAGACGATCGACTTCCTCACCGCCCTCGGATTCCGCGTCGAGCGGGTTGATGGAACCTTCGTCGTCCTCCGCTGGGATGATTCCTACCTCTTCGTCGCAGAGAACGCCGGAGCAATGACAACGGCTCGATGGATCAACATCCGCGTGATCGTGCCGGACGTCGATGCGATGTGGTTGAAGGCGACGCAACTGGGGCATACCGTCACGATGATCGGCGACCGGACGTACGGATTGCGAGACTTCATCGTGGCTGGTCCTGGTGGTGTGGAAATTCGGTTTGCGCAGGTAATCTAATTGGTAAAATCGTTTCACGCGGAGGCGCGGAGATGCGGAGAAAACCTCCGCGTCCTCCGCGTCTCCGCGTGAAACGTCTCTCTCTTCAATACGCTATCCTCACCCGTTCCATGCGCTTCCTCAGCCACCTCTTCGACAACAACCGCAAATGGGCCGCCGAGATGACGCGGCAGGACCCCGGCTTCTTCCGCCGCCTCGCCGGCCAGCAGGCTCCGCACTACCTCTGGATCGGATGCTCCGACAGCCGCGTCCCCGCGACACAGATCACGGGATTGTTGCCCGGCGAAATGTTCGTGCACCGCAACATCGCGAACGTCGTCGTCCATACGGATCTGAACTGCCTCTCGACGATCCAGTTCGCTGTCGAGGTTCTGAAAGTCGAGCACATCATCGTCTGCGGCCACTACGACTGCGGCGGCGTCCTCGCTGCTCTGCGCGGCGACAAACTCGGCCTCGCCGACAACTGGCTCCGCAACGTGCAGGATGTCCGCTCCAAATACCAGCCGCAGCTCGACGCCCTCCCCGCGGACGCCCGCCAGCAACGCCTCTGCGAACTGAACGCGATCGAACAGGCGATCAACGTCAGCAAGACCACCGTCGTCCGCGACGCCTGGTCACGCGGGCAATCCCTGACCATCCACAGTTGGGTCTACGACCTCCGCGACGGCCTCCTCCGCGACCTCGGCATGTGCATCACGGACGATGGGGAAATCGCGAGGAATGGCGACGCGACTGCGCGCAGCTAACGCTCCAAAGCGCTATGGGAGCAGGCTGGACGAGAAAGTGTTCAGTTGCTCCTGGCTCAAGTACGACCAACGAGCCTCCTCATCCGGGTGAAGCCAATCATGGAGCGCTGGTTCAGCGAGTAGCGCAGCCTCCGGAGCTGAGATCAACGTAACCAGAACACGCTGGCCAGGAACAAGCTCGATCGGCTCCACTGGCTGAAGTATCTGATCAGGTCCGATCACAGCTTCTACGGTTCGCGGCATATGAGAATGATACATCGCGCGATACGGCGAGAGGTGCCGTCGGGCCGCCGCGCAGCTCACCGGCGAGCCGGGAAGCGGCAAACGGACGTCACGATGCAATCACGCACCTTCGAGCCCGGTAACTTGACGTCACGGCAACCGGGCAACCGCGTCGCCATCCTCGTCCCGCGAGTGCGGAGTCAGACTATTCGAGTCCGGGCTTAAAACCGATGAGCCGGTACTCAAACTCTTTGAGCCGGTACCCACATCGGTTGAGTCCGTACTCACGTCCGGTGAGTCCGTACTCACGTCCGGCGAGTCGGTACTCACGTCCGATGAGTCGGGACTCACATCTCGTGAGTCGGTACTCAAGTGACGTGAGTCCGGACTCACCACGTTTGAGTCGGTACTCACATTTTGTGAGTACGTACTCATATTCTTTGAGTCGCGACTCACATTTTTCGAGTCCGTACTCAAGTTCGGCGAGTCCATACTCAAGTTCGGTGAGTCCGTACTCACATTTTTTGAGTCCGTACTCATATTTTTTGAGTCGGTACTCAAATTTGAAATCGACCGAGGGGCCGTCGGAGGGTCAGAATCATCTGATTTTGGTAGAAAACGGGCCGGAATCGACGGAGCGGTGCCGTAACTGACCTCAGTTATTCCAGCGAGTGTGGCCGAAGGCCGGATGAGGGCGTTTGATCCCCCTACCTCCAGATATCCGTGATGTCCTTCGCCGTCGTCGCCCCTCCGAAAGGCGTGATGCCATAGATGTCGAGAAGCGTACGCAGGAGGTCGTAGTGCGTGTAGCTCGTCGGCGATGTCGTGCCGGGCGCTACCGGCTGTCCCATCACGATCGTCGGGATGCGGTTCTTCGGCGGTGTCGTCGTGATCACCGTGCCGGGGCAATGGGTGGTGTAGGAGGAGCTGTCTTCGTCCCATGTCACGATCAGCAGGCTGTTGTTCTGCTCGGCCCAGCCGGCGTAGGCGCTGAGATTCGTCTGCAGCCACGTGTCGCCGGCGCCGACCTCGTTGGGGATGCTGCTGCCGTTATGCATGTCGTCACTCAGGTTGGGGATCACGAAGCTGACGTCGGGCAGGGCCGCGAAACCGGCGGCATCGTGAGGGAACTGGCTGAAGTTTTTGCTCGATGATGCCGGGACGTTCGTGAAATCGACCCACGGACAATGCTTCGGCGCAAACAGCGTGTCGTTGCACGTGGTGCGTGCGCCGGACGACGGAAGGTTCTCCGCGAAGCCAACGAACGACTTGCCCGCGCCGATCATCGCCGCGCCGAGGTTTTGAGAGGTGAACGGGCCGATCGGACATGTGTCGGTGCAGACGCCGAGGGTGTCGCCGGCGAAGAAGTCGATGTAGTTCGGCTGGCTTGGGTGATGCGAGGCAAAGAACTTCGTCAGCAGCGCGCCACGCGACGCCAGATGGTTGATGAACGGAGCCTTCGACGAGCCGATGACGTTGCCGAACGACTTGTTCTCCTCGATCACGATCACGATGTGGCTGGGAGCGGGAAGCTTCGTGTTGACAATCGTGCCCTGACCGCCGAGCGTGATCTCGAGCAAATCGGCCAGCCGGTAGCCGGCCAGCGCGATCGCCTCGTCCGCGATCGAAGACACTTTCTTCTTATAAGCCGTAGCCGGCGTCTGGTTCTCATGCAGGCTTGCCGGATACGCCGAGCTCTTCGCCGTCTCGAACCCTTCCAGCGACCAGGCATCGAAGTCTCCCGATTTCAGCCGCGCGGCCTCGGACGCCTTCGGATGATCGTGCACGATCACGGCGATCACCCGGTCGAGGTAGACGAGCTGCGTCTCCGACGAGCCCTGCAGAATCGAGTTGTCGATGATTCGATCCCAGAACTTGTGCAGAGGAGAGATTGCCTGCGGCGCCAGGAGAAACAAGTTTCCGCCCTGGTCGCCGGCCGGATTCGCATCCGTGACGCGGGAGGCGGCGTGGAGCGGCTGGTGGACGTCTCCCGTGAGGTGCATCATCCAGGCGAGTTGCATCGCCCGCTCCGACACCGCTCCGCAGGGAACGGTGTCGCAGGCAACGGTGTGGCGAAACGTGGTCAGGCGCTCGACAGCGTTGGTTGCCGGCGTCGGGATGGCGGTGTCGTCGGTGGGGGCGTCGCTGCCCGTAGCGCCCGAAACACCCTTCCAGAACCTGTCGATGAAATGCCACTCCCTCTGATGGAAACGCGTACACGCGCGGGGATCGTTCTGATCCTTCGGCCGGACGACGTCGGGCCAGGTCGCAGCACGCATGAAGAACTCGCGCTGGCGGTCTGCGAGTGGTCTCGCATCATTCGGGAAGAGATCGAGCAGGCAAGCGTCGCTGGGAGCACTCTTCAGAAGCGCGATCGCCTTGTTCCGGGCGTCCGGCGACATGTTGTCCCAGGCGATTCCGGCGACCAGCTCATGACCGGTACCGTTCCAGGCAAGGAGCGACGAGGGCAGGCACGAGACGAGGACGAGAACGAGAGCAGGAAAGCCGAGGCGTTTCATGGACCTCCTCCTGGCTGCCCTTCATCAAGGTGAGGGCCGGCAGCCTACTTGAGGAGAGTCCGGCTGGACACGGATCCCTACCCTGCGGTGGAGGACCGATCCGCAGATGACGCAGATGGACACAGATGCCGGCAATCTCATCTGCGTCATCTGCGTAATCTGCGGATGGGGGGCGAATCACGGTTTGGCTAACGCTTTGTCCAACACATTCCGCCAATCCTGAACCTCGCGGCGCAGCGTCTCGACTTCGTTCTGCGCGCTGATGGTCTCCCGGGTCACGGCAGCGGATCGATCCTGAATCGCCGCCAGTCTGCTCTTGATGTCATTCATTCTGGATTGACGCGATGCGCGCGCCTGCTCCGAGGTCGCATCTTCGGCTTCGATTCTGCTTAGCAGCCCTTCGAACTCCCCTTGGTCGCTCTTGAGACCGGCGGACTCCTGATCCAGCCGCCTGAGCCGATCTTGCGCCGCCGCCAATTCCGTTGACGCAAGGGTTACGCGCCTCATCAGAAGATCGGTCTTCTGCATCGCGGCTTGCTCCTTCAGCAGCACGACCATCTCTTTCAGAGTGCCGTTGATCTCGGCCAGTTGCGCGCGCGTATCGCGATCCTCAGCATCACTCGGCGATCGCGCCGCCAGGCTCGGCGCCACGAAGACAAGCAGTACGACAAGCGATATCTTTCTCATGGTTTGTGCTCCGACTTGTTAGACGCAGTTGAAAGAGTTGGCGCTTCAGGCAATCGAGTGGATTGAAGACGGAAGGTTGGGAGACAGATCGAGGCCACCGAGGTGAAAGAGGATGGCTTCGCGGAAACGGGTGCGGC
>JADGNZ010000052.1 GCA_017883205.1 Thermoanaerobaculia bacterium
CGGGCTCCTCCAAGGCATCCAAATATCCTCCGGATGCATCATCGTTTGAGTTGTCCTCGATGTCCCCGGTCAATGTCTTCGATGTATCCGGTCAGTACAGGGGAGAAGGTGCCGAAGGCGGATGAGGGGGGCGTTGCAAGATGGGACGGGGCGTTTGACTGCTGCGCAACCTGCCCAGACAGCAGGAGAACACACAGGGTCAATCGCATCAGCGCTTCCGCAGAGAACGTGCTCCCCTCATCCGGCCTTCGGCCACCTTCTCCCCCACAGAAGCGTGGGGGAGAAGGCGCTCGATTGAGACGCACGCTGTTCTGCGCTTACGCGAAGTTCAACTCGAGCAATCAGTTAGGAGATCCACGCGAGGGAAGATGTCCATAACGTGCAGCAAACTGTCGCAGGGCGAACCGGCAGGAGAGAAGCGGGTAAAGGGAGAACTATCAGGACAACGCGCCGCGCTGTCGCGACAAACCCCCGCGCTGTCGTGAGAAACCGTCGTGCTTTCCCGACAAACGGCCGCGTTGTCACGGCAAACGGCCGCGCTGGGACGGCAGACGGCCGCGTTGCGACGGCAAACCGCCGCGTTGTCGCGACAAACCACCCATGTTGTCACGACAAACGGCCGTGCTGTCGCGACAAACCACCCGTGTTGTCGCGAAAAACCGCCGTGCTGTCGCTACAAACCGCCGTGCTGTCGCGACAAGCCGCCGTGTAGACGTGTTCATCGACCATGCTGTCGCGATCATCCCCCGTTTTTGTCGCGTCTATCCACGTTGCTGACGTGTTCATCGACCAAGCTTTCGCGTTCACCCCCCTTTTTGTCGCGTTCATCGAACGTGCTGTCGCGTTCATCCGGTGTTCTGATGCGTTCATCGGCCCAGCTGTCATGTTCATCCCGCATGCTGTCGTGTTCATCCACGGTGCTGTCGCGTTCACCCGGCGTGCTGTCGCGTTTTTCAGCTCGAAGATCGCGTTCACGCGGCGTGCTGTCGCGTTTTTCAGCTTGAAAATCGCGCTCATCCGCCGTGCTGATCGCTTTTTTCGGACGAAAACTGCACTCATCCGACGTGCAGTAGCGTTTTTTTGGACGAAAATCGCGTTCACGTGGCGTGCTGTCATGTTTTTCGCCGGAAAAGTCGCGTTTTTCAGCGGAAAATCGCGGTCATCTGTCCGGCTGCTCGGCAAGTTTTGCCGACTCGCGAGATTTTGTCCGTTGGCGATGAAACCTTTTCCCTTTCATCTTCGTCAGAAGGTTCGAAGCGTTGGTGATGTCAGCCCTCGTTTCGCAAGACACGCTCCTTTCTCGAGACGGTTAGTCGTGTTGATGTCGAAGGCACGGCCGCGCGCAAACGCGGCTGTGCTTTTTTTTGGCGCGCGTGCGAGGTGAGGCGTCAGGTCCGCGTGCTAAAATGCCGTCACTCATTCCAATCAGCAAAAACTCAGGAGGGTCGCCGTGAACACGCTACCGAGCCAGGGTCTCGTCTTGACGTATTGGATCCCTGTGGTCGGCATCGGCAGCCCGATTCAGGACGTCGAGGTGCCGCTGACCGACGTACTGAACTACCAGACCAACGTCGTCTTCCTCGGCTTCGCGGCCTTCACGTCGAACAGTGCGCCGTTCATCACCATCCCCGACAACGTCGTGTCGCAAATGACGCTACAGGCGGGGCAGACGCAGACGAACGTGCAGCAGTTGCAGGCGGCGGGGATCAAGGTGCTGCTGTCGGTGCAGGGATCAAACGGCTATGGATGGGACGGCGTCAGCGACAACAGCGCGTTCGCGCAGTGGGTGCAGACGAACATCATCGAGCAGTACGGACTCGACGGGATCGACATCGACAACGAGTGGAGCAACCTGCCGGAGAGCACCCAGAGTTTCATGAACACGGTGGGCACGCTACGCAGTGTGCTGACCGGCAGCCTGCTCACGAAGGCGCTCTGGGATGACCTGCCTTACTTCAAGACGGCGGTGGCGGAAGGCAACCCGAACGCGGGCTCGTATCTCGGGCAACTCCTCGACATCGGCAGCTCGATGGCCTACGGCGACGGTTATCAGGCCCAGATCGGTTTCATTCAGTCGTATCACAACGTGATGATGGACGGGGTCCGGGTCGGCCTTGGCTGGAACCAGCTTGCGATCGGCGCGCAGGCCGGGCCGCCGCCTCCCTATGGCAGTTGGATGACGCCGATCGATGAGACCTATCAACTAGCGCAGTGGTGCGTTGAGCCGGCGTCCTCGACGAAGTCGACACCACCGATTCTCGGCATGATGCTCTACACGTTCTCGCAGGACATCCAGCAGTGGACGTACGGCCCGCAGAACTCGCCGTCGAAGATGTATCCGAACGCTGACGATCACCAGTGGCAGCGCACCATCATCGCCGGATTCCTCGGAGAACCGCAGCCACCGGATTGATCAGGGCAAGCAACCCACGTCGACCTCGATGATCGGCGCCTGATTCACGAGCGCATCATTGGAGCGCATCCCGAGCTCCTTGAACGGCGACTTGATCTGCTCGCTCGACAGGTTCGCCGGCTCGAAGACTGCGTAGGTCTCCTCGCCGCATGCGAACGTCGCGGGACTGCCGATGGTGGCCTTGGATTGCACGAGCAGACCGCGCAGCGGATCGCCGGGGACGATGGCCTGGCCGCCAGTGACGACGGTGCCGGCGTTCGGAAACACGATCGGCGTGAGCGACGCGCTCGACCGGCCGTGGTTGTACTTCTTCTGCCAGAGGATCTTGACCGAGTCGTCGATGGCGATGTGCCAGGCCGCGCCGTTGATTTCGCCGCAAATGGATGACATCGACGCTGGCGACGACACGTTGGCGATGCCGTTGAGGAAGATGGGAGGTTGTTCCGGGCCCGGGCGGAACGACGCGCGGACGTTGCCAACGTCCGGTGCGCTGTTGTCGGCCAGCGTGGCGATGAACGGTTTGGCGATCGCGCCGGCGTTCCCGATTGCCGTGACGATGCCCTTCCCTTCGGCGACGTCGTGAAAGCGCAACATCGTGCCGTCGTGCCGGTCGTACGTGCGCTCCCATGCGCGCTTTCCAGTAGCCGGGTCGATATTCAGGATCCATCCGAGCGGATGCGATGGATCGTCGTTGTTCGTGCCGAGTACGAAGATGCCTTGGGCTGGCAGCGCGCGCAGACGCTGCACGAACTTGCCGAAGAACCGCATCTCCAGGCCGGTGAGTTTGCCGGTTTTGTCGATGCCGTAGAGCCAGGTTTCCGTCTCGTCAGCATTGTGCGACGCAACGAGGAACTGGCCAGGCTTCGCCAGCGGCACGATCCCCATGGCCCGGCCGATGCTGAGGGTCACCCGATACGTCTTGCTCCAGGCGATCTTTCCGCCGTTGTCGATGCCGATGCCGATCGTATCGAACACGCCGGGCTTGGTTTCCTCGACGATCGTGCCAATGACGACGAACCGGTCGCCATCCATGGCGATCGCTCCGTACCGCAGCACCTGCCGGCCGCAATCGGCACCGGTATCGCAGATCGTATGCGTGCTCTGCCACACGATTTTGCCCGCCTTCGTGAAGCGGATGACGGAGAAGCCGGCCTGGACGAACTTGCCGTCGGAATGTGCTTCCCATGCCACGAGAGCAACGATCTCGTCGTCGGACACGGCGAGGAGGTCGAGGATGTTGCTGGTCAGCGCGCCCGGATCCGTCCAGCGCAGGCGGAGGACGTAGTCTTCTCGGGGAACACTCATGACGGCCTTCCTTCCAGTTGTGTGAGAGCAGGATGGTACTACAGCCGGAAGGCGGGATTCGTTCGTCGAGTCGGTGACAATCCGTCACCGACTCAATTTCGTCTTCCCTTCGTTCATGACTTGGCCTTCTTCGGACGCGGCAATTTCCGAATGTGCGTCGCAGCACGCTCGAAGTCGGCGTCCACGGCCCGCGGTAGCGCATCGGCCAGCGCCCGGTAACGGTCGTATTCGCGTTCGGCTTTCGCTCTCGCTGTTTCGGCTGAAATCTGCCCGGCGTGATCCAGCAGATCGCGCCCGGAGATTCTCAGGAACTCATCCAGCTTTTCTACCCAGTTGCGCATCGTCATCGGCCTGCGGTCGAGTGCCTGGAGCTCGGCGAACTCGATGTAGAGGCTCACGATCCGATTCAGCGTCTGCAGCTCCTCTTCGCTGAGATAGTTCTTTGCCACCGAAACATCTTCGCGCCGGATGATTTTGCCGGGACGGGTAGTCCTGAGGCCCATCATCGGCTGCGTGGCGTCGGCGCGTTCGTGGATGACCTCCGCGGCGGTGTGTCCGTGCGTGGCCCAGTGCATCTTGTTCTGCACGGTGGCGAAGAACCGCTGCGACATCTCCGTGTTCGGCGTGTAGTCGACGCTGGTGGCGTAGATGTCCAGCACCTTCTGGTAGAAGCGGCGCTCCGAGGAGCGGATGTCGCGGATGCGCTCGAGGAGCTCGTCGAAGTAATCCGGCTGTCCTTTTCCCGGCGGGTTCCTGAGCCGCTCGTCGTCCATGGTGAAGCCCTTCACCAGGAACTCGCTCAAGCGCGCCGTGGCCCACTGCCGGAACTGGGTGCCGCGGTGGCTGCGCACGCGGTAGCCGACGGCGAGGATGGCGGGCAGGCTGTAGTGTTCGATCTCTCTCGTGACTTCCCGGGTGCCCTCGAATCGAACTATTCGATATTGTCGAATAGTTGCCCCGGGCGGAAGCTCACCTTCGTCGTAGATGGCCTTCAGATGGTAGTTCACGGTGTTCACGCCGATCTGAAACAACTCCGCAATCAACGCCTGGGTGAGCCAGAGCGTCTCCTGATCGAACCGGCACTGGATGCGCGTCCGGCCGTCTTCGGTCTGGTAGAGGACGATGCTCGATTGCGGTGGCTTGTTGTCAGGCATGCGGTGACGTTCTAGATAACACCCCAACCCGCCGCGCGCAACGAAAGGGCAACACGCTCAGCGGAAGCCTTGCCTTTTTCATCGAAGATCTACAGATTGGAGAACGCCTCGGCGGTCTTCGGGAGTCGGGGGTCGGGGGTCGGAGAGAAAACCGTATCCATTCTTCTACGACTCCCCAGTCCCCACTCCCCACTCCCCACTCCCCACTCCCGACCCCCCCAGGAGAACGCAATGGACGACAAAGGCAAGCTCTTTCTTCGACTGACCGTCGCTATCCTGATGGCCTTTCACGGAATCTCGAAACTGCGGCACGGCGTCACATGGATGGCTGGACCGCTGGGGGCGCATCACCTGCCCGCATGGCTCGCGTACGGCGTGTACGTCGCGGAAGTCGTCGCGCCGATCCTGCTCATCGCCGGAATCTTCACGCGCGCCGCGGCTCTCGTCATCGCATTCGAGATGACGATGGCCATGTACCTCGTCCTCGGCATGAAGGTGTTTGAACTCGACCGTCAGACCGGCGCACTGCGCGGCGAGCTTCAGTTGTTCTACTTCTTCACCGCGGTAGCCATCGCCGTCCTCGGCAGCGGCCGCTTTGCGCTGTCGAAGGGCCGAGGGCGCTGGGACTGAGGAGACCCGATTTCATTCATCGCCCTTCCCTCGAAGTTTTTTCGTGTCGCGCGGGGGCAGGTAGTTTTCGCCGGTGACGACCTTCCTACCGGTCCTTGCTTCCAGCTCCAGACGGGCGCGTTTCGCAATCCGGCCGCCGCTCGTTGCAGCGACCTTGTTTTCATCCATCCCGGTGGCGTCGTTCGTCTCCGCGATCTGGCGCGTTGATAGCTCGGCCAGAGCGGTGAAGATCAGCTCTGCCTCGCTCATGTGGTCGCGAAGATTCTGGCTCTTGAGACCTTTGATGGCCTTGTGGTCCTGAACCGTGACGTCAGCCCACTCCTGGTGAATGACGTTGGTGAGAATGGCGAACTCCTCGCCCTTCCTGATGTTGTGATCGGCCCAGTAATCGGTGAGTTTGTTCCTGGTTTCCTGTCCGGTCATGCGCTGCTGAATCCACTTTTCGCTGCGCCCGTGTTTCTGCCAATTCTCGCGCGCACGATCCAGTGCTCTCGAAGGATCGGACATTTCCTGCATCCGCTCGTAGCCCACCTTGGCCAGCCAGAGTTTGATCGATTCCGCCTTGGCGCTGGGAATGCTCTGGACGAGGCGCAGCAAGGTCTCCGCGTTTGCGACGTCGGTGAGGTAGCTCTTGCCGTCGGCGGCCGGCAACTTCAGTCGGTTACATTTTGTAACCGACTCACTTCCTTCCTTGCGAAGGCGGTTCTTGAGAACCTTCCAGTAGTTTCTTGCTGCCTGAAAGCCGGGCTGCTGCGTCAGCACCTGAACGATGTCAACGACCGAGAAGAACCAGGTCTCCGTCTTCTCGTCGTAGATACGACGGATTTCTCTCTCCTCGAATATGGCGGGCAAGAGTTTCATAGCGGCTCCGTGATGGTGGCCAGCACCATGTAGTGTTCGAGCTCGCGGGCGACCAGTCGCGCCCCTCGTATCGAACTTTTGTCAGGCATGCGATTCCTGGCTAGATAGCACCGCAACCCGCCGCGCGCAACGTAGGGCCGATGCGCTCTGCGCGAGTCTTGGCTTCGTTCATCGAAGATCTACAGGCTGAAGAATGTCCTCAATCTGCGCCTATCTGCGTCATCTGCGGATAAGCTTCACCCATGGATTGGGACTACGCCATCATCGGCTCGGGCTTCGGCGGCAGCGTCTCCGGCTTGCGGCTGGCCGAGAAGGGGTACCGCGTGGTGATGCTGGAGAAGGGGCGGCGCTTCGAAGCCGAGGACTTCCCGAAGTCGAACTGGAACCTGCGGCGGTGGTTGTGGATGCCGGTGGCGGGCTTTCGCGGCATCTTCAAGATGACCTTCCTGCGCCACGTCACCGTGCTCTCCGGCGTGGGGGTCGGTGGCGGCTCGCTCGTTTACGCCAACACGTTGCCGACGCCGAAGGACGAGTTCTTCACGCTGCCGTCGTGGGGTCACCTGGCCGATTGGAAGAAGGAGCTGGAGCCGCACTACGCCACCGCGCTGCGGATGTTGGGGGCGGTGCAGTATCCCGCCGATACCTACTCCGATCAGGTGCTGCGCGACATCGCTAAAGACATCGGCCGGCCGGACGAGATCGTGCCCGCGCGTGTGGCCGTCTATTTCGGCGAGCCCGGCCAGACCGTGCCGGACCCCTACCTCGGCGGCGAAGGTCCTGACCGTACCGGCTGCATCCAGTGCGGAGCCTGCATGACCGGTTGCCGGCACAACGCCAAGAACACGCTCGACAAGAACTACCTCTGGCTGGCCGAGAAGCGCGGCCTGAAGATCGAGGCGGACACCGAAGTGACCTGGGTGCGCGAGCTTGCCGGAGGTGGCTACCGGATCGACGCTACCTCGGGTACCGGATGGTTCGGCAAGCGACGGCGCACGTTCACCGCGCGCAACGTGATCTTCGCGGGCGGCGTGCTCGGCACGGTGCCGCTGCTGCTGAAGCTCAAGAACAGCGCGGACGGATTGCCTCGCCTGTCCGACCGCGTGGGCGGCTTCGTCCGCACCAACTCCGAGTCGTTGATCGGCGTGACCACGCGCGCCGACCGCGACTTGAGCGAAGGCATCGCCATCACCAGCGTGCTCCACACCGACGAGCACTCCCACCTCGAGCCGGTGCGCTACGGGAAAGGCTCCGGTTTCTTCCGGTTGCTGATGTCGCCGCACGTGCCGGGGGAGAGCGCGCCTGTGCGGCTGATCCGCGTTCTCGTGGCGATGCTGCGGCACCCCATCCACTTCCTGCGCGCCTATTTCGTCGACGACTGGGCGAAGCGGACGATGATCCTGCTCTACATGCGCACGCTCGAAGGCCACCTCCGCCTCCGCCTCGGCGCGTTCGGCCTGACGACTGCGCTGGCCGAGGGACCTGCGCCAAGCGCGGCGATCCCCGAGGCGACGGAGTTGGCGCGGCGCGTAGAGCAGAAGATCGACGGCTTCGCCGGCAGCCTCCTCAGCGAGACCATCCTCGGCACCCCCACCACCGCCCACATCCTCGGCGGCGCTTGCATGGGCGCGACCGCGGAGGACGGCGTGATCGACGACCATCACCGCATCTTCGGCTACGACGGCCTCTACGTGATCGACGGCGCCGCGATGTCCGCCAACCCGGGCGTGAATCCATCGCTGACGATTACCGCGCTGGCGGAAAGGGCGATGTCGTTTATACCGGCGGCGAGGGAGAGGGCATCCGCCTGAACGCAGATAAAGCCGTCTTCGATCTGGGTGACGAGCACCTCAAGATGGGTGAGGTCTTAACTTAAGTGGCACTCATGGGAGTCGCTACAGCTGATCGCTCCAAAAAAATGGGCCACACCTCTCTTTCCGTGAAAGAGTGTCTAGATCGGCAGGACAAATTGTTCGCTTGAAATGGAGGCTGCTTCGCGTCCGGCACGCTACCGTTCCGGAAACAATTCAAGTGATCAGGTACACTGTGCTCTCACCGTCCATCGACAATCGTAGCCGCAACGTTCAACACGTCGTGCACAGGGCCTTCGGAAACTTCGGTCGCGAGGAGAGACGTGAAATGCAAACGGTCAGGGTTATCGCCGGCAATGAGATCGAAGTGTTGAACCTCCCCGCGCCAGCCGACGAAGTTCTTCCTCAGGTTGCGTGGGGTAAGTACGATGTGCTCTTTACGCCTGCGTTCTGGGCCGCCCGCGTCTGGTTGCTCCAGCATCAGAAGCGGTTTTCCACCTTTCGGTTGGGAAGCAGCTTGCATGAGGAAGCTGCGGCATGCGTCCTCGGTGGCTACGGGATTTCAGCGGAGATAGGGTTAGCGGCGTTCGACCGGCTGCGAGAGCGAGGATTACTAGTCTCGGGCGCCGCGCAGATGGAGATTCAAGAAGCTCTATTTGAACCGATGCTCCTCGGCAACCGGTTCGTTCGGTATCGTTTCGCCAAACAGCGAGCGGAGCGCCTGGCGGCGGTGTTGATTGAACTCGATAACGTCGCCTACGAGGGTGACAGGATGCTCCGCGCGGAATTGCTTCGACTACCCGGCGTCGGACCCAAGACAGCGTCGTGGATTGTGCGAAACCATCTGGGGTCTGATGAAGTCGCTATCCTAGACATTCACGTCGTTCGTGCGTGTGTAGCGGCAAAGGTTTTTCCGCGTCAGGTCAACCTGAACCGCGACTATTTCAACCTCGAAGATCGTTTCTTGGAGTTCGCTGCAGCACTAAGCGCGCGAGCGTCGATTCTCGATTCAGTGATGTGGCATCACATGAGAAACATCGGTCATCCAGATTCGCTAGGTCACTAGCTGCTAAGCCAGCTAGAAGGAGGGATCCATGTCTGGTTCAGGTGGAGGCGGTGGACGCGGTGGGGGCGGTGGTGGTCCGGAGATTGATGTCGCGCCAAATTGCGAGATCGTCGAAAGGACGCAGTTAAATAGTCCGAAAGCCATTTCGATCGGACATATCAAAATCCAAGACACCCTGGTCGTGAAACTCGTCACGGAAGGAGGGCAGCCAATCCTCATTGCAGAAACTGATACTGGCGAGCGAGCCGGAAGCTTGACGCCCACCCACCTTGCGGAACTGATCCGTTGCATTCGGACAGGACATGCCTACATCGCGGTGGTGATTCGAATGGTAGGGGGGCTATGTCAGGTGGAGATTCGCCCCTCAGGCGGCTCCTCATGATCGTCGCGGGTGGTGTCTACGTCGAACGTTGCATGGAGCCTGATTGGAATCAGGTCTTTGGGTCGGCCGGTCGAGCGGCGATTTCACTAGCTCCTGCATTTGATGATGTCATGTTGATTACATGCGCGACGCAAGCAATGCGCCGCCGAGTGGACACACTTGCTGCGGTCTATGGCTTCGTTGCGCAATGTGCCGACTCGTCCCTAGCCGTTACATTCGACTACGTTCACCCCCTTGGGGTTCCGCGCATCAGCCCGTCTCCGAGTACGATCGCGCGGCAGCCCCCGTTACGTGCTCGCGCGGACATAGTTTTGCGATTCGGTATGCTCGAAACGGATGTAGTTGTGGATGCCGACATTGCTGTCTACGATCCACAATCAGCATTCACGCCTTCGCCGTTTCATGAGAACGGGTCGCGCGCAGATCGTCTGGCGGTCGTCCTCAACGGGTTCGAAGCGGAAGCCTTGACTAAGAAAGCTTGTGTTGAGGACGCCGCGCGTCAGATTCTCTCTACGGAACAAGCCGAAGTTGTTGTTGTAAAGCTCGGATCGCGAGGGGCGCTAGTAGCGACCGTCGATAGCATCGAGATGGTGCCGGCGTATCGGAGCGAGTCCGTGTGGTTGATCGGGTCGGGCGATATCTTTGCTGCCGCCTTCACATTCTTTTGGGCGAAGGCTGGATTGCCGCCCCGCGAGGCCGCTGATCTCGCGTCTCGGGCAGTATCCGTTTACTGCGAATCGCGTAGCATGCCTTTGCTCGACCCTAATGAACTAAGTCATCGAATGCCGGTGACGTGGAAACCTGGGCGGGTTTACCTCGCCGGTCCATTCTTCAATCTGGCGCAACGGTGGTTGATTGAGGAAACACGAAATGCATTTCGATCGCAGGGCTTGGAGGTGTTTTCGCCGCTGCACGATGTTGGTCGTGGGACCGCTAATCAGGTTGCGCCTGCGGATTTGGAAGGGCTCCGCGAGTGTGATCGGATGCTTGCGTTGATCGACGGCGCGGACGTCGGAACCATCTTTGAGGTGGGATACGCACGTGCCCGTGACCTGCCGGTTGTGGCGTTCGCACAGGCAATGCCTCCAGAGGACCTGAAAATGATCGTAGGGTCAGGCGTACGCGTGGTCGCCGACTTCGCCTCAGCTATCTTCGAAACGGCATGGTTGTGAACTCGGCGATCCTCTTGTCAGGCGGTATGGACTCTACTGCACTGACATACTGGACTTTGCCAGAGCTTGCGATCACGATCGACTACGGTCAGAAATGTGCTCAAGGCGAAATCGATGCCGCCTCCGCAGTTTGCAGAGAACTCGGTGTTCGTCACGAAATCATCCATGCTAACTGCTCGGAGCTCGGCTCCGGCGATCTATCGCTTCGGACGCCGCTTGCAATCGCTCCGGTCTCTGAATGGTGGCCGTTCCGCAATCAACTTCTCATTACCTTGGCTGCAATCCGCGCCCTCGAGTACGGGATCGAGGAGCTGATGATCGGAAGCGTACGTTCGGACAGCACACATCGAGACGGCACGCCAGAGTTCTTTGCTGCAATATCGGCTACCATGGAGTATCAAGAGGGTGGACTTCGAGTTATTGCACCCGCAGTTCACCTGACAGCCGGAGAGCTGATTCGCGCATCGAGCATACCGATGTCGATCCTTGCTTGGGCGCACTCGTGTCACGTAGCGAACTTTGCATGCGGCCGGTGTCGTGGCTGCAACAAACACTACGAAACGACGCTTGAGATAGGCCTGGATCCGTTTTGAGAGAGCCATATCCTCGACGTACTCCCCACGGCGTGCGGCGACATCAACCATCGCGGGCGGGTACACTTCGTCGGCTTGCAATTCCCGGATTAACTCCCCGGACGTCGTTCCAAGATGTCGTGGCGGAAAGGACGTCTACGCGGGTGATGTCATCACCAGACATAGGAGAGATTGGCGCACTTCTTTGGCATGCTGCGCGGATTCAAGAAGGCACGCGCGAAGGTGTTCAGCACCGGCTCGCTGCCTCATCTGGAGGGTTACATCCGATTGACATCCTCTTGCTTCGCCGGCGACGTCTATATTGGTACGACGGCCTTCAGCACGGCCTGTTGCGCGTCAAGACGTCGCGGGATGTAGTAGATGCGACCTATTCTGAAGCTCGCCGCTTGCTTCCTGACGCTCGCGGCGATTTTCTTGTGCTGGCCGGTCACCTCGAAGTCACGGCGGCGAAGTACGAACATCCTCACTCATTACTTTGGCGGGATGCGGGATGTGTGTTGCAGGGCATCTATCTCACGGGGGCGTGGCTTCGGCTGGCCGTCTGCGCTCTTGGGATCCTAGGCGATCAGCTCGTCGCGGAAGCATACGGGTCGCCGGCGGTTCTAGGTGTAGGAGTATGCGCGGTCGGGCGCGTTGTCGATCAATCTCAGAATGGTGGCGCGACCTGACGCCAGTCTTCACTGATACGGCCAAACAATCGGCCACTGACGTCTAATAAGGCATGCCTCGCGCAGCTTTCTTCGCCTTTAGAGTTCGTCGGCTTGCGTGTCGATCCGGGTGTCCATGTTGAACGACGCCGATGTAGCGACCCGCCTCCGTCATCGTGGTGCGCTGTTAGTGCTTAGCGCAATTGCGCCAGTGCTTTGGCACTGTTGCGGGCTTCTGCACTCATCGTTGCAAGCCGGTCGTATTCAGTATTGGACACCGCGCTCTTCGCTTGGGCGATTTGATCATTGATACCGCGGAGGCGCAGGGTCAGCTCGATAATTTCTTTCTGAATCGCGTCCCATCGGTCAAACGCCCGCCGCCGCTCCTCCGGCGTCGTGGAGGAGCCGAGTGACGTGACAAAGCCGGTGTACCCCGTGGCAAGCGTGGTCCGCACTTGATAAGTGATTGCATCGAGGTCTCCATACAGCTTCACGACGTTCTGGGAGTAGTTGCCGTTGGCCGTGGCCTTTTGCAGTTCGCCTTTCTGACTGTAGGCGAGGTCCGCCTCGGCTTTGAATGTCGCTGCAAACGTTGGATAGACCTCATTAAGATCACGTAGCGCGAGAACTGTTCGACCGTCGCCGAGTTCGTAAACGACGAAGCTGTGTTGAGAGTGGACGAGCAGCAGATACGACTCGATAAGCACCACAATAAAAAGGATTACGGCGATCCCGATCGACACCCGTTTGTTCATGGCTTAACACTCGTAAGGCCCAGCTTCTTTGCGCCTCTAATCGAGGTCGCGAAGCTCGGCACCGGCGCCGCCCACGTCCACCGAAGTTCTCTCTCCCACGTAGCTGAACCACCGTTAACCGTGACGAGCTGTTCGCCAGTTTTGGCATATTCCTTTACCCCGGCTACGACGATACCGATCAAATCCCCGGACGTAGCGTCAAAGATCGGCGAGCCGGAGATGCTCGGAAACGATCTCAGAGAAGTCCCGAACGATGTCAGTGGCACCGTTCCGCCTTCGTGGATGATGCGTTCCTTCACGCTCGTCGTGATGATGCCGGTGGTGAGTTTTGGCAATTCTTCGGTTTGCATGGCGCCGAGCGAGTAGATCGCAGTTTTTGACATGGGCGTGGCCTTTCCCAATGTCGGATACCAGCGTGTTGCGCCGTCCGCAAGCGGTTTGATCTTGATCAACGCAAGATCAGGATCGACAGCCTGATTCAGATAGACGACGCCCGTGATGGCGAGTGGCGTCACGAATTCTCCTTGCTTAGTGCCCAGCGTGAGCGCGCTAATACGTTTCGCGTTGGATTCGACATCCTGCGCCACGTGTCGCGCGGTTAGCACCGTCTCCGTGTCGATCAGCACACCGTTCCCACGCGTCGCTTCCGACTTGGCCGACGGATCCGCATCCCGGAACACAACCCAGGCGTGTAACTGGTTCGTCTGCCATGTTTTGGGCAGGGCACCGCCCGCCACCAGTCCAGGATCTACAAGATCCAAGAAGGGTGTCACGACCGCGATCGGAATCTCGGGGCCTTCGATCCGATGCGTAGTCTTGTCGTCGATCTTGAAACCGGGCACTTTCTGTATGTCAAGCTCGGCCATCGCGCGGACGATGTACTCCTTAACGGAGTCGTCGATCGCCAGAGAGCCGTACTGTGCGATCGCACGCGAGATGGCCATCTTGTCTGCTTCAGATAGTGTGCCGTTGCCATCCAAGCTTGTTGGGATTCCAGTTCCTGAAGGAAGGACCGCGGTCATGGATCTGGGAATTTGGCCGGCGTCTTGGCTGCCCGAGTACGCACCTGAGGTGACCTGTGCGTCCGCGGCGCGCGTTAGTGAAAAATTGCGAATGGGAAAGAGTCTTTCAAGCGAGGGATCAATGACGATGGTGATTGCGACGACGAGCGTGATCACGGCGCTGCGCTTCGCGACAGTTCGCAGGTTCGGATTCATGAAATCCTCCGGTATGCAAGTGTGGTGGACGCGTCGAATCTTACCACGAGTACGCCGAAGGGCGGATGACCATCACCGGCTGAATTTGTGTACGGTGCGATGTGGCGCGAAGTGGAGTCAGGTCGAACGTGAGAGTGACTGAGTAATTGCCCTGGGCCTTCGTCGAAGCAGTTCCCTACGCGATTCGTTTGCCCGGAAGCGAACGAGCGCGTGAGCCACACGGGGTTGGACGCCGGTCACCGCCGGTAAGCCACGAGTTCTGTGCACCTTCCAATTGGACACGCGCTCGTATGACCGATCCGTTTCTGGGGCGCCTTGTGCGTCGGGGCCGGGGCCGCTCTTCGATCGATTCCCGGCCTTGATCCTGATGGGTGACCTGGGCGGATTCATCCGACACCGCTCGCCCGAGACACCGGGACTGCCAAATCATTTCGCCACCGACAAAAAGCCATCGATCGCAGCGGCTAATCGCCGCAGGGAGTTGCCCTCCCATGACAGAGCCTGATAATGGGCGCCCCCACCTGCTCTGACCGGGGTCATTTCTTCTCCAACTGCACGATCCCGCCCCAGATCTGCTTCTGCTTCGTTCCTTTGGGGTCAGGAAAGAGGGCGAAGAGGCGCATCAGCGGCGGAAGGCGTTTCAGTGCGGCGGCGGTTTGAAGCATCGAGCGCACGTCGATCGGGTCCAGCCGTACTCGGTGAAGAAGGCAGGGCCTTGTTCCGGCGCGAATTTCAGCGGGGCTCCGGCTTGCCCTAACTGCGATCCGACCTGCTTCTGCAGCATCTTCAGCAGCCGCGGCGACACGAGGTCCGTCGCCCAGCGCTGAAACGATGCCGGGGCAGCCAGATCGCGCGCCAGGTTGCAGACCTCGGCGGCGGTGAGATAGACGATCAAGCCTTCGCTGATAATCCCGGCCCGTTTCGCGGCGCGCCCGAGCTCCTCGAACAGCACGCGGCGGGCGCCGGCGTTCGCCAGATCGAATGGAATGCGCTCCAGCAGGCGAACGGGCTTCTCGCCCTGCAGCACGTGATCAAGGACTGAGAGCAAACTCAGAGCGGCCAAGCTGGCTCGTCATGG
Organism: Thermoanaerobaculia bacterium; assembly: GCA_017883205.1. Lineage (GTDB taxonomy): Bacteria > Acidobacteriota > Thermoanaerobaculia > Gp7-AA8 > Gp7-AA8 > JADGNZ01. Next base: position 15,082 of record JADGNZ010000052.1, read on the forward strand.
CGATCCTCACGTTCGTGATGATCGTGCTGTTCATTGCGGGCCAGGGGGCGTGAGTATCAGGAGGTCAGTATTCGCGGCTCGAAGCCAGTTTCGAACGGCTGCCGCGGCACCGCGAATGTCTGCGTGCCGGACGTTCGCGGCTCTGGCGACTCTGCGAGTGTCTGGCGCTCCGACGTTCATGACTCGCGGTGGGCTTTTGAATGACTTCCACGTCGCAGCGAACGTCTGAGCGTCAGACATTCGCATCCTGCGAAGTCGTCTCGCGAAGCTACCGCGTCATAACGAATATCTGATCGTCAGACATTCGCGGGTCCGGCGACGTTGCGAATGTCTGACGCTCAGATATTCATGACTCGCGGCGACCTTTGAAATGACTTCCGCGTCGTAGCGAACGTCTGAGCGTCAGATATTCGATACTACGAAATTTGCTTCGCGAGGGAACCGCGTCATCGCGAACGTCTGGCCGTCAGACATTCGCGGGTCCGGCGACGCTGCGAATGTCTGACGCTCAGATATTCATGACCAGCGGCGACTTGAATGCCGTGTACGCCTGCCCATTCGCGCCGCCGCGGCGATGGAGTGTAAACGTTCGGGCGAATGACTCCTCGCGTCGGTGAAGTGACATGATGCCTTGCGGACTTCGACCCAGGCTCGATGACGACGGTTCTACTCACAGGAGCAACGGGATTCGTCGGTTCCCGGCTCAGGCCGGTGCTCGAGCGCCGCGGGCTGCGCGTGCGTTGCCTGTCGCGTGACGCGGCGCGGGCGGAGCGGCGGTTCCCAGGCAGCGAATGGGTGCAGGCGGACTTGTCTGATGCCCTCGCCGTGCGGAACGCGCTGCAGGGCTGCGACGCCGCGTACTACCTCGTCCACGAGATGGGCAGCGGGGGTGACTACCGGGAGCGCGAAGCAGCGGCCGCTCGTCTCTTCGCGCACACCGCTGCGGACGCCGGCCTGCGGCGGATCATCTATCTCGGTGGCGTCGCTCCCGGCCCGGGGCCGGCGTCTGAACATCTCCGGAGCCGCGAACGGGTGGGCGAGATCCTCAGCGATGGAGACGTGCCCGTACTGGAGTTACGAGCCAGCATGATCATCGGCTACGGCAGTCTCTCCTTTCTCATCGTGCGCGATCTGGCGGCGCGCCTGCCGTTCATGGTTCTTCCGCGCTGGCTCGATTCGAAGACCGAGCCGGTAGCGATCGACGACGTCCTGGTGGCGCTCGTGGCAGCACTCGACATCGAGCTTGCGCAATCGACGGCGTTCGACATCCCCGGCCCTGAGATCCTGTCCGGCCGCGACATTCTCCTGCGGACCGCGCGAGCCCTCGGACTGGCGCACCCGCTCGTGGTCCGCGTTCCGGTGCTGACGCCGGGATTGTCGGCCCGGTGGGTCCGCTTCGTGACGCGCGCGCGTTGGGAAGTCGCTCGCGAGATCGTCGTCGGGCTGACTCACGACCTGCTCGCACAGGACGCTCGCTACTGGGCTCTCATCGGTCACGAGGGGCGCGAGCACTTCGATGACGCCGCGCGCGCAGCGATCGCCGAGGATCATCAGCGGCCACCGGGATTCTGGGGACGCATCGAGCCGGCCATGAAACGGCTGCGAGGCCGCTCGTCATGAGGGAAACGCGAGTCGCGGCGATGGTACCGCTGGCCTGGGCTGCAGCGATGCTGCTGGCGAGATTCGTCGATCCCTGGATTCCGATTGCTCTTGCGGCAATGATCGTGCCGGCTGCAATCCTGAATGCCGGCTGGCCTGACATCCGTGAGCTCTTCCGTCCTGCGCCTTCCAGGGTTCTCTTCGGTCTCCTCGGCGCAGCGATCATGCTCGCTGCGACGTACGGCTTCTTCCCGCTCATTGCCGCGAGGGCTCCGGCGCTGGCCCTGGGGACTGGAAATCTGTACGCGAGGTTTCTGGCGGGCCGATCGACAGGCAGCATTCTGTTGTTCGTGATCCCGGTGATCGTCGCCGAGGAGCTGATGTGGCGCGGAGCGTTTCAGGAGTGGATTGCGCAGCGCCTGCCGGCGAGTCGTCTGGCGATCGTCGTCCTCGCCGCGGGAGGCTACGCGATCGCCCATCTCCCCCTCGGCTCGCCGTTGCTCGTCGGGATCGCGTTCCTATGCGGTCTCTATTGGTCCGCATTGCGCAGCCTGACGTGCAGCGTGGTGCCGTCGCTGATCGCCCATCTCGCGTGGGATCTGGCGCTGATTCTCGTTCCGCTGAACCGGTAGGGACCTTCGTCGTTTTCAGCGGAACGGCTCCGGTATGATTGCGAATGATGCCGCAGGGATGTATCTATACTGCATGAGACAACTGATTCTGGCAGCCCTCCTCCTGGGCAGCGTTCCGTCCGCGTCCGCCGTCTGTCCGTTCAACATCCCGGAGGTGACGATCCCGCCGCAGCAGATCGCGGGATTCAACTGGGGACCGGTGATCCGGCCGATGAATGATGCGTGCGTGGATCACATTCAAGTGGAGAACGGGAATGCGCTGGCGTGGTACGTCGCCGGGTTCAAAGGCGTGTACGTGACGAAGGACAACGGCGTGAACTGGAAGAAACCGCTGAACGGAAACGCCGGCGCGCTGTTGTGGGAGCCGGTGCATCAGTTCGCGTACGCAGGCGTCGGCAACATCCTCTATTTCTCCCGCGATCACGGCGCGAACTGGGTGCCGGTCCACACGTTCCTGAAGCCGGTGAAGTCGCTGCTCGCCTTCGCCCCGCAGAACACGCTCTACATCGGCTTGGGCTGGGACAATCACATCGACGACAGCGGAATCTTCACGTCGAACCTCGGCGGCGGCGCGATGACGTTCCACCCATTCGCTCCCAATCAGCCGATCGGCAAGGGCCTCATCGTCTGGACGATCTCGCGCGATCCGATGAGCGGCAATCTCTACGCCGGGACGGAGATCTTCGATCATCAACCGCAGCCCTACAAGCCGCCGTTCTGGCGCTCCGTCAACAACGGCAACACGTGGACGAACGTGCAGAACAATCTGCCGTGGCACGCCATCGACTCGGCGGTGCGGCCCAACGGCTATGTCTACGCTCTTACCGAAGGAAAGGGCGTATGGGGCTCCTCGACGATGGGAAACTCGTGGATTCCTCCGAACCCCGCAAATCCAAGCCTCGGCAATTCGCTGCTGATGGATCCGGCCGCGCCGGCGCGGCTCTACGCCGGACGCCTCAACGGCGGTACGCAGACTGGCGGGATCTTCCGATCGATCAACGCCGGCAACACGTTCCAACTCGTGGGCTTGAAAGGTGCGACGATAGGCGACATCGCGCTAAACGGAACGCTCACCCGGATCTACGTCGCGGCGTACTCCTCGGGGATTTACACTTCGCCGGTGCCGTAGCATCAAGGGCTGAGCGGCGTAAGCGGTCGAGAGTTTTTGATTGGCGGGGTCGACAGGTATCCTTTCTCCCGATGCGCATGGGTCGCGTGAGCTCTGCCGTCATTTCTTCTCCAACTTAACGACCCCGCCCCAGATCTGCTTTGGCTTCGTTCCCTTCGTGTCAGGGAAGAGGGCGAAGAGGCGCATCAGCAGCGGGAGGCGTTTCAGCGTTGCGGCGGTTTGAAGCATCGAGCGCACCGATCAAGCCTTCGCTGATGATCACGGCCCGTTTCGCGGCGCGCCCGAGCTCCTCAAATCACGATCGTCCCGCCCGGTGCAACGTTGCCACCGATGAACTGGTTGACGCTTACCTGATCAAAGTAATTTGGCGGGTAACTGACACCGGCTCGCAAAGAGAGGAACGTGCCGTCCGCACTGCGTCCGCACTGGAGGTATAAGTGTTCAATGTCGCGCCGCTGTCCATGGTCCAAAGGTCAGCAACTCCGGCAGATCGATCTCGATCCACTGCAGCGAGGACGGGCTGAGGTCGTCCTACATGGGACAGTAGAGTCAGGGTTCGATCCGCTCTTCAACCAGGTCACTTCTCGCCAGGAGCGGAGCGACCGAACCATCTTTGACGTGAAATCGGGTGTGGAGTAGGCTCCACATATGAGCACGATCCAGGTTGTCATCGAAGAGGATCTGCTGCGCTCTGCTGACCGGGCGGCGCGGCGGCTCAAGGTCAACCGTTCCGCCCTGATCCGCGAGGCACTCCGAGGACACCTGCAGCGCTTGCGTACAGGGGATCTCGAGCGTCGCGAGCGCGAAGCCTATGAGCGGACTCCCGATGATCCCGCAGAGTTTGCCGCCTGGGATAGGGTAGCAGCGTGGCCGGAAAAGTAGCGCGGGGCGATATCCGCCTCTTCCGATTTCCGGAGCCCGACAAGCAACGGCCGGTGCTGGTCCTCACCCGCGACTCGATCATCGACCGGCTTTCGCGGATTACGGTTGCTCCCGTCACCTCCACGATCCGTGGCGTCGCATCGGAAGTCATGCTTGGCCCCGACGATGGAATGAAGGACGCGTGTGCAGTCAACCTGCACAACATCGTGAACCGTCCCGAAGGCCGGGCTGGGGCGGCTCGTGGTCAGTCTCGACGCACACAAGCTCGATCAGGTTTGCTCCGCAATCGCGTTCGCCCTCGGCTGCGGCCGATAGGCTGGCGTTCACGTAAGAAGCGGAGCGGGAGCAGACCTGAGCCACGGCATCTGGTCGCATCGCAGTGACAGCGCCACGACGTGCGGGTTCGTATTGATTATGTTGTCGTCGGGGCCCATCTCTTCTCCAACTGCACGACCCCGCCCCAGATCTGCTTTGGCTTCGTTCCCTTCGTGTCAGGAAAGAGGGCGAAGAGGCGCATGAGCAGCGGGAGGCGTTTCAGCGCTGCCGCCGTTTGAAGCATCGAGCGCACATCGATGGGAGTCCAGCCGTACTCGGTGAAAAAGGCGGGGCCTTGTTCCGGCGCGAACTTCAGCGGGGCTCCGGCTTGCCCTAACTGCGATCCGACCTGCTTCTGCAGCATCGTCAGCAGCCGCGGCGAACAGAGGTCGGTCGCCCAGCGTTGAAACGATGCCGGTGCGGCCAGATCGCGCGCCAGGTTACTGACTTCATCGGCGGTGAGATAGACGATCAAGCCTTCGCTGATGATCACGGCCCGTTTCGCGGCGCGCCCGAGCTCTTCGAACAGCACGCGGCGCGCGCCGGCGTTGGCCAGATCGAGCGGAATGCGCTCCAGCCGGCAAACGGGCTTCTCGCCCTTCAATACCTCATCCTTGTACGTCAGCAACTCCGGCAGCTCGATCTCGATCCACTGCAGCGACGACGGCAGTCGCATCCGGTACGGCCGCGTATCGAGGCCGGCAGCGAGATCGATCACCATGTCGGCGCCGTTGGCGATCTCCTGAGTCACGAAGGAATCGATGTTGTACGTACGCGCGGTGTACGACCAGGCGTGACGATGCGCCACCTTGATCTTCGACATGATCTCTTCGCCGCGCGCACCAGCCAGGCGACGCGCCCAGGGGTCGCGAAAGACGGGACTCGGTTGCTCCGTCTCCCAGGCACGGTACATCGCCACCCAAAGCGCCGTGTCGGAAATGTTGCGGATCAGAGGCTCGGTGGTCATGGTTGTTCTCCGCGATGGTTGTCTCGATGAGCCCACACTCGCCACCAGTATAGGACTCGCACCGCGGTCAAGAGTTGCTGGGTTGCGGGCTGCGACGCCTCACCATCGAGCGCCTTCTCCTCCCGCCAATTCCTGCCTGTGGAGAGCCCCCTCATCCGTCTTCGGCACCTTCTCCCCCACTGAAAAGCGTGGGGGAGAAGGCGCTCGATTGGAGAGCTGCGCAATAAGGCGGGATCGGGCGAAGAAAGACTGACGGAAGTGATGGCACCGCCTCTGGTCTCCGTCACGTTCGCGATGCCCCTCGATTGGAGTGCTGCGCAACGAAGCGAGATCACCGAAGCCCGACACCGGCTCATCGCGAAAGTCCCGCAATGGCTCCCGCGCGATTACGGCGCGGCGGTCAGGTCCGCTTCCTGCTTGATCGGCGCGCTGAACTTCAGGTCATAGGCGTAGGTTCCGGATCCGTCGTTGTACTTGTCGAGATGAACACGTCCAGCGATCGTTTTCTCGTTGAAGGTCTTCAACTCGGCTTTGTTCCCCTCCTTGATCCAGGTGGTTTCCGAAGGCATGTAGATCTCCACAGAGTCGACCGCTCCATGGTCATCCAAGTTGGCCCGTATCGCGTGAAGCGCGCCGTCGTTGATCGCCTTGATGAGCACGTCCGGAAAGAGCGCCAGATCCTTGTCACTGATGGCGGCGTCCGAGAAGATGAGACGGTAAAGCTTCTCGTCAGGCGATTCCGTGCGAATGGCAATCGCGTACACATGAGTGAGCTTGATCGTCTTCCCGTTGACGATCATCGCACCAGCTACCGTGGCCTCCTCGGCCGCGATGAGTTGAATCGGGAGCAGGAGTGCGACGACGAGAAGCAGCAGACGATATCTACACATGACGTAGCCTCCCTCAGCAGACCCAGACTTCTTAGGTGAAGCGCGCGAGAGAGCCTCGGCCGAACGTGCCGATCGTCACGCACTGACAGTCTACGCTCCACTGCGTAAAAGAAAGAACTGACGACGACCAAACGGCGGATCGGCGGAGGGACAGGGTCAGCAATATGGGTCATAGGTCGTATTACCCGATGATGATCAGGACGTTTGCACTCGTCACCCTCTTCGCACCTGGCCGGTTGCGCGTCGGGGCCGCCGATGGTCGTCGTGATCCACACCGTGCCGCCGAAGTAACGAAGTGGGGTCAGGTCGGAAGTGGAAGTGACGGAAGTTGACTTAGCGTCCATGCCACGGTCATTTTCCGTCACTTCCACTTCCGACCTGACCCCACTCCTGCGACATCAACGAAGACCCGACACCGGCGTCATTGCGATCGTCGCGTGGACCTTCACTTCCAGCGTTCCGCGCATGATGGCGATGTCGTGCTCGGTTCCTTCGCTCGTGAATACGTGGCGTACGCCGGCAAGGTTCCACGTCTCTGCAGGCGAGCCATCGATCGCGGTGATGACGTCGCCTTTTTGAAATCCGGCGACGGCTGCCGCTGAGCCGGCGCCCACCGCGCTGATCGTGAAGTGGTGCAGGTCGGGGCTGCCGGCGATGATCGTCATCCCGAACGTCTTGCGCTCCTCGAACGGATGCGTCGTCGAGGGCTGCGGCTGGAGGATCATGACGCTGCGGCCGTAGTCGAGGATGACGTGGGCGAATCGCGAGAGGATCGTCTCGCCGATGTTCCCGGAGAAGGCAGGACTGGTGTAGGCGCCGGACTTGGCAGCCGACAGATTCACCAGGACGTGGGGCAGGGCGACGCCATCGATGACGATGGCGTCCATCAGGCCGCGGATGTTCGTGGGATTGAAGGCCTCGACGTCGGGGGCGTTGAATTTGTGCACGGTACGTTGCGCATCGCCGGCACGCTCGAGAAGGTGATGCTCGGCGATGAACGGTGTGGTGAAGGTGACCGTATCGGCGGCTCCGACGTCGAGGATGAACCAGGCCGGAATCGTCTCTCCCTGCACCACGATGCTGCCGCCGAAATACGGCTGTTCGCCCTGCATTACCAGCGGCACGCGCCCACCTCGCATGCGCGACGTGTCGAACGTCCGCGGGCGCAGCGTCAGAGTCTTGGCAACGTAATCGATATCGGTGACGAAGCGGCTGAGGAAGTCGTAGCCGAGGAGGCCGCCGAGCTGCATGCCGTAGAGTTTTTCGAGACCACGCAATTCGAGGACCGCGGCATGTTGATCCCGCAATTCGACCTCGCCGAGGCGATAGGTGACATGGTCGACGTAGGAACCGGACGTCGTCGCGCTGCCGCCGCCGATCGTCGTCAATCCGCCATACGGTGTCAGATGAAACTCGCTCACGCGGGACTGGTTGATGATCGAATAATTCGCGCCGGTGTCGACGAGGAACCAGATCGGGCCGACTCCGTTGACCGTCGCCAGCACCATGATGTGGTTGTTGTCGAAGTTGAACGGAAGGGTCTCGGCCCCCGCGCTTTCACGCAGATAGAACGCATCCTCGGCGCCCGCTGAAGGCATGGCGAGATCGACGCGGTCGCTCGGGACGACCTCGATCGATTGCAGATGCGCGGTGGTCTTGTTCGGTCCGGTCGTCCACGTCTCGCCGAACGCGATGGCAACGCCGCCGACCTTCCGCCAATCGGAGAACGTGACTGTTCGGGTTCCGTCGAAGGACGGCATCTCGGCGCGCAACGGCAGCGCGGTCTCGCGATCGAGTACGAACCGAACCGCGGAGCCGCCCTTCGCGTGAAACTCGAGTGTGTTTTCGTCGATGATCGAAGGTGCACCGGCGGCGCCTGTCAGCGCGGCGAACGAATGGATCATCGCCAGATCCGACTGCGCACGAAGATCAGCGCCGGCCAGGTTCTCGACGAAACCGTTCCAGGCTCCGCCTCATTTCTCGACAGAACGAAAAAGCGGAACCCGGGCCTCGCGCCAGCGCGTTCGCTGGATTGCAGTGGCCCGGATTCCGTGTGGATGAAACCGAGATGATTGGGTTGATTACTCTTCCTTGCCGAACTGCTTCAGATCCTCGGGCCCTTCCTTCGTGGCCACCTTCTCCTTGCCCTGTACGGCCACGCGGATCTGCTCCACGACATCGGGATTCGCCAGCGTGGTGATGTCGCCGGTGTCGAGCGTGTTCGAGATCGCGGCCAGAACGCGGCGCATGATTTTCCCGGACCTCGTCTTTGGCATGTCCGGAACGATGTGCACCTTCTTGGGCCGGGCGATCTTACCGATCATGGTTTCGAGAGTCGAAATCACGCGGTCCGTGATCTCCTTGGATGGCGCGTATCCCGGCCTCAGGACGATGTAGATCTCGGGCACACGCCCCTTGATGTCGTCGACGACCGGAACCACGGCGGCTTCTGCTACTTCCGGAACGGTGAGGCAGGCCGATTCGAGCTCCTTTGTGCCCAGGCGATGGCCGGCTACGTTGATGACGTCGTCCACCCGGCCGAGGATGCGGAAGTAGCCGTCGGCGGCCAACACGGCTCCGTCCGCCGCGAAGTACGGCCAATCCTGCCATTTCTTGCTCTTGGGGTCCTTGCAGTACTTGGAGTAGTACTGCTTCACGAAGCGCTCGCGGTCGCCCCAGATCGTCTGGAAGATTCCCGGCCACGGGTTCTTGATGCAGATGTTGCCGGCCTTTCCTGTCCCTGCACTCATCTCCTTGGCCTGCTCGTCGTAGATGACAGGGTAGATACCAGGTACGCCGGGTCCGGCACTGCCCGGCTTCATCAGATCGATGGCCGGTTTCGTGCTGCAGAGGAACCCGCCGTTCTCGGTCTGCCACCAGGTGTCCACGATCACGGCTTCGCGCTTGCCAACCTCGTTGTAGTACCACTTCCAGACCTCCGGCTCGATCGGCTCGCCGACCGTGGTCATGTGCTTGAAGTGGTAGTTGTACTTCTTGGGCTCCTCGGGGCCGGCTTTGCGCAGCATGCGGATCGCGGTCGGGGAGGTGTGGAAGATGTTGACGTCGAGCCGTTCAGCGATTCGCCAGACCCGCCCGGCATCGGGGTAGGTTGGAACGCCTTCGTAGATGACCGACGTTGCGGCCAGAGCGAGCGGCCCGTAAACGATGTACGAATGACCGGTGATCCAGCCGATGTCCGCCATGCACCAGTACACGTCATCGGGGTGGATGTCCTGAATGTATTTTGAGGTTCCCGTCACGTAGGCGAGGTAACCGCCGGTGCGATGCTGGCAGCCTTTGGGCTTGCCCGTGGTGCCGCTCGTGTACATCAGGAAGAGCGGTGCCTCCGAGTCCATCGGGACAGGGTCGATACGTTTGCCGCGGTAGTTCCCGATAACGTCGTCGACGAAGAAGTCGCGTCCCTTCACCATCGGTGTCGCCGAGCAGTACTTCCCGGGAACCCGTCTCCACACCAGGACCTTGTCGATGGTCTGGCCTTCCTTCTCGGCGGTGGCCACGGCAATCTCGGCGGAGGCCTTGTGATCGATCATCTTGCCGCTGCGATAGTAGCCGTCCATGTAGATCAGCACTCTGCTGCCGGAATCGGCTGCGCGCAGGCCGCAGGCCTCACCGCTGAACCCGCCGAACACCACGGAATGGATCACGCCCAGGCGGGCGCAGGCCAGCATGGTGATCGGCAGCTCGGCCAGCATAGGCATGTGAATCGTGACGCGATCACCGGCCTTCAATCCGGCGAAGTCGCGCAGCAACGCGGCAAACTCGTTGACCCGGACATAGAGCTCCTGATACGTGATCGTGACCGGATCTTCCTCTTCGAGCTCCGGGACGGAGATGATCGCGGCCTTGTTCTTGTACTTGGCCAGATGGCGATCCACGCAGTTGTACGAGGCGTTGATCTTGCCGCCGACGAACCACTTCCAGAAGGGCGGGTCGTTGGTATCGAGCACGGTGTCCCAGCGCTTGTACCAGGTGAGCATGTCCGCGTACTCCTCGAAGCACTGGGGAAAGTTCTTCTCGGCGAAGCGCTCGTTGATTGCAGTATCCGTCAGATTGGCCTGTGCGATGAACGCCGCCGGCGGCTTGTAGGTTTCCTCTTCCTTCCAATGAACCGCAATCTGGCCCTCGGTGGTTTCGGCGACATTGGGCGCCTTTGGGTTATTCGACATGACTCTTCCTCCGTGTGTTTGATTCGACCGACGGGCTGAACCCGATCGAGTCTTCGTTCTAGTAATCAGGATCTGCGGTGCCCGGCCAGGAGAGCCGGGCACCAGGTGGCGTCTCTTGCTATGTAGTTGCCCCCGACGGCGGGGAGGGCCGTTTCGCCATTAACTCGCACAGGAGTGCGACGACAGCCAGGGCGGCGGCGGTGTAAAAAGCAGCCTGATAGTTCTTGTACTTCTCGAAAAGCATGCCGGCGACCTTGGAGGCGCCGTAGCCTGTCACGCCCCAGGCGGTGAACAGCATGCCGTAGTTGATGCCGGCGTTCTTCGTCCCCCAGAAATCGGAGGTCGCGGAGCCGTTCACCGACAGTTGCGTGCCGTAGCACCAGTAGACGATAAAGACCATGACGTAGAGCAACATCACGTTGCTGCCGGTCAGGTACAGGATCGGCATCGCAACCGCCGAGATGCCGATCATCAGCCGCAGGACGTTGAGGCGGCCCATCGCATCCGACATCCAGCCCGACAGAATCCGGCCGGAGGCGTTGCCCGCTGCGCCGATGACGAGCGTGATCGCTGTGAGGGCCCCGGCCGGGATCATCATGCTCTTGGCGAAGGGGACGAGCTGGCTGATGACCATGAATCCGCCGAACGTGCCGAGCGCGTAGGCGATCCACATGAAATAGAACGCAGGGGTGCGCAACGTCTCGCCTGGCGTGAACTCGTACGTCGTCGCCGCTGCCTTGGACGCCGGAGCCGGTGTCCATCCAGCCGGGCGGTACCCGACCGGCGGGTTCTTCAGCAGGAAGGCTCCGAGGAGAGTCATCACGAAGAAGATGACCCCCAGAATGGTGAACGTGGTGCGCCACCCGTAGGTGGGGATGAGCCACAGGTTCGCCATGGGCCCGAAGATGGCCGACCCGCCGCCGTAGCCGGCCACGGCCAGACCGACGGCCAGCCCGCGCTTGTCCGGGAACCACTTCGCCATGACCGGGATCGGCGTCGCATAGCCGAAACCGTTACCGATGCCGACCACGACGCCGAAGCAGATGATCAGGTAGGTCAGGCTGGTGGTCTTGGCCGAGAGCAGGAAGCCCGCCGTCAGGAGAATGCAGCCCGTGATCGAGACCATGAAGGGCCCGAGCTTGTCCTGGAGGCGTCCCGCGATGATGAAGGAGAGTGCGAAGACGATGACGGCCCAACCGAAAACGCTGGATGTGTCCGCCCTTTTCCACCCGAACTCCTTCTCCAGGGGCGCCACGAAGACGCTCCAGGCGTAGAGTGAGCCCAGGGCCAAATTCATCAGAAGTCCGCCGACGACGCGCCACCACCGGTTGATCATCCCGTGAGATTCCGCCATGTTTTACCCCCAATTGGTGCTGTAAATACTCGATTGATCCTCTAGCGATCGCAGCCGCTCATTTGTAGTCGACCGGTCACATACCGGCTGAGCCGCATTTCGTCGCCGCCGCGACTACGCATTCCTTGCCTGGCGCTGTTCCTTACTGTTCCTCAGCTCAACCGCCAGGCGTGTCGAGTTGAAAAGGGCGATCGGCCCTCAGAAGTAGAAGAACTGCATCTGGACCGTGAGCTCGCTGGTGGTGTTGCCAACCTTCGGTTTCACGTGGCTGTAGGCGCCTTTGATGTTGAAGTTATTTCCGTTCGGATACCACGTGACACCACCCTGGAAGCGTTGATTGTTCTTCGCGCTGTTCGACGTGAGACTGAACTTCTGATCCTCGAAGCGGACGAAGGGCATGACCTTTGTGGCAGCCATGTAGTAGCCCGCCTGCAGGGTCATGTCGCGTTGCCGCGGAATGGCCGTGAGGAACGTTCCACCATCGAAATGGAGCAGCGTGAGCTCGCCGTTGAAGGCGTCCTTGTTCGCCGTCGGCATCGACAGGAAGGCGTCCGCGGAGTAGGCCTTGTAGCTGCTCTGGTGATCCGCACCGGCGCCGAATGAGAGGATCTTCTTGTTTCCCAGGTACATGCCGGGAAGTACGTATCCAACCTCGGTGTCCCACACGTTGTACATCACACGCCCCGTTGCACGGAATGGATTCCCCGCTCCGGTCCGGCCAGCAGCGGCGGCCTGACGTACTCCCTGGAACAGTCCGGCGCGATATTCGAAGTGACTGTCATCCAGGTATCCCTTCGCCAGGAATCCTGTGTCGCGGCCGACCGCCGACTGCGTCGGAGTACTCTCCGTGAAGGAATACGTGCCGTAGTCAAGCGACAGCAGGGTCGCGGCGCTCTCCAGGCAGTTGCGGCAGAGAGGCGGGAGCATCAGTCCCGCGTCGATCATGAACGTGTTGTTCACCGGTTTCCATTCGATGAAGGCATCCTGCGTGACGAAGCCACTGGAGAGGGCTTTGGGCGACTTTCCGAGGTTCGGATTGTCCGTCTCGACGAAGAACGAGATGTTGGGCGAGACCTGACCGGCGACGATGAAGCGCATCCGCCTCAGGAACAGGTTCTGGGCGTAACCCTTCGTCGTAGCGTCCTGGGCCTCATCAGCCCACCCCTGAACGAGCGCTCCGATCTTCATGCTGACGTTGTCGTTGACCTTGATGACGGCCTGAGCATGGGCGGCGGTGGCGAAAAGAAGGAATGCGAGGATGGATAACGGAAACAAGAAACAGCGTGTCCTGGGGGTGGTTTTTTCCATGACGTCTCCTTTTATTCGGGGCCTTTAGTCGACAGACGAACAAGTAAGCAATGCGCACGAGCGCAGCTCACCAACTGGACGTAAGACACGTGTGAAGAAGTGCCGGGCAGCACTGGCGGCAACAGCGAACCTCTCTGGACAGGGTCAATCATCTGATCTACCCCCGGGGCGCGCGACTCAGCGGATGGTTAAGGCTGCTTTCTTGAACACTAGACGAAGGAATTGGAGAAGTCCACTGATTTCGGGCCGGGTACGGGTCTGGCAGCACGGGAGTTTCCAATTCAGCACGATTTCGATGAGCTTGCTATCAACGTTGCCCAAGCTAAGTGATGGACGGGGTCGATTCATGTACGCTGTGTCACCGTCCTCTGTGTTGAGCCGCACCGCCCCCCTCTGGGGTCCTGCCGGTGCGGTCGTCTTCCGCTATACTTTGACCTTTCCTGCCCGTTTTCTATCCCACATCGATCTCACAAACGAAAGGGAGGTGCCCCGTGTCGAAGAAGTCAGGCGAAGAGATCACTCGTAGAAAATTCGTCAAGGTCACAGGAGGTGGCATTGCAGCGGCCGGGCTGACCTCGGCGTTTCTTTTCCCAACGCGCGCGCTCGCGCAGCAGAAAACGCTGAAGATCGTCCAGTGGAGTCACTTCGTTCCCGGCTATGACAAGTGGTTCGACAACGTCTTCACCAAGGAGTGGGGAGCGAAGCACAACACGAACGTCATCGTCGACCACATCGCCATCGGAGAGATCAACGCCCGCGCCGCCGCCGAGGTGGCTGCCCAGAAGGGGCACGATCTCTTCATGTTCCTCGCGCCGCCGGCCGCGTATGAGAAGCAGGTCATCGACCACCGCGAGATCGTCGAGCATGTCAAGGCCAAGCACGGGAGTCCGATCGAGCTCGCCGTCAGGTCGACCTATAACCCGAAGACCAAGAAGTTCTTCGCTTTCTCCGACTCCTTCGTTCCCGATCCGGGTAACTACCGGCAGGACCTCTGGTCGCAGGTCGGCTTCCCGCACGGGCCGGACACGTGGCAAGACCTGCTCACCGGCGCGAAGAGAATCAAAGACGATCCGAAGCTCGGCAATCCCTGCGGACTCGGCCTCTCGCAGGAGCTCGACACGAACATGGCCACGCGTGCCTGCCTCTGGTCGTTCGGCGGATCGGAGCAGGATCAGAACGGCAACCCCTCGCTGAGCTCGAAGAACACCGTCGAAGCCGTCAAGTTCTTTCGCGATCTCTTCAAGCAGACCGAGACGGCCGAAGTCTTCTCGTGGGATCCATCATCGAACAACCGCGGGATTCTCGCCGGCAAGTTGTCGTACGTGCAGAATGCAATCTCGGTCACGCGTTCCGCGGAGAAAGACAACCCGGAGATGTCGAAGCAGATCCAGCTTCGGCCGGCGCTCAAAGGACCGGTGCGCCGCATCGCCTCGGAGCATGTGATGAGTTGCTATGTCGTCTGGGAGTTCGCCGAGAACAAAGAGGGCGCCAAGCAGTTCCTGGCCGATCTCATCGACGACTTCGGCAATGCCTTCAAGGGGAGTGAGTTCTACAACTTCCCCTGCTTCCCGAAGACCGTTCCCAACCTCAAGGAGCAGCTTGCCAACGATCCGAAGGCCGTGCCGGCAAACAAGTATGCGGTCCTCGGAGATGCGATGAACTGGTCCACGAACGTCGGCTTCCCCGGCTATGCCACGGCACCGATCGATGAGATCTTCAACACCTTCGTCATTCCCACGATGTTCGCCAAGGCGGCGCGCGACGAGATGTCTCCCGAGGATGCCGTGAAGGCCGCCGACGCGGAAGTTCGCCGTATCTTTGCCAAGTGGAAGTAAGACTTCGGGGAGGAGCGCAACGGAATGGCGGTCGTCGAGACACGCAAACTCAATAAAGTCTTTAAGCGCGGAAACGTCGGCGCCGTCGTCAATGTCGATCTTCAGAGCCGGGAGGGCGAGTTCCTCGTCCTCCTCGGCCCTTCCGGCTCGGGCAAGACGACGCTCCTCCGTATGATCGCCGGCCTCGAGGAGCCGACCTCCGGCGAGATCCTCATCGGCGGCAAGCTGGTCAACGACCTCACGCCGCGCGAGCGCGGAATCGCCATGGTCTTCCAGAGCTACGCGCTTTATCCGCATCTCTCTGTATTCAAGAACATCGTCTTTCCGCTGAAGGCGCAGGGCATGCCGAAAGAGAAGCGGCTGAAGCAGGCCGAGTGGGCGGCATCGCTCCTCGGCATCCAGCATCTCTTCGACCGGAAGCCGCGCGAGCTCTCCGGCGGAGAGCGCCAGCGCGTGGCACTGGCCCGCGCCATTGTGCGCGAGCCGTCGCTGTTCCTTCTCGATGAGCCGCTTTCGAACCTCGATGCCAAGCTCCGCGCTTCGGCCCGTGAGGAGCTCGAGCAGTTTCAGAAACGCATCGGCACGACTGCCATCTACGTCACCCACGATCAGGTCGAGGCAATGGCCATGGGTGACCGCGTGGTGGTGATGTCGCAGGGCGCCGTACGGCAGATCGGTACGCCGGCCGACGTCTACGACGAGCCGGCCGATACGTTCGTGGCCACGTTCCTCGGTTCGCCCCCGATGAATCTCCTGCCCGGGCCCGACGTCATCGTCGGATTCCGTCCCGAGCACTTTCTACCGCCGGGTGTGGCGGAGCGGCTGGGAGAGCACATCTCGTTCGGATTTCAAATCTCACACGGCGAGTATCTCGGCGCCGAGCGCGTCCTGTACGGAACGATCGCCGGAGGGGCATTCGACGGGCGGACGGCGGTGTCACGCATTCCCTCCACCCACGCCGTGTCGCTGCCCGACGGTTCGCTGCAGACCTTCGCCGTTGCCCTCGGCGACGTGAAGTTCTTCGACCCCGGGACCGAGAAGCGAACCTCGCGGAGGAGCATCCCCGCATGATCCGGCGTCAACGCTGGCTCGGGCCGGCGATGTTCATGCCGGCGATCGTTTACATCGTCGCGCTCGTCGGTGTGCCGTTCGTCATGGCCTTTCTCTACAGCGTCAGCGATGCCAAAGTCGGCAGCGTCTCCTACCACTTCGTCGGCTTGCAGAACTTTGTCAGCATCCTGCACAACCCGGCCTTCCGGCGGGCGCTTCAGAACTCGTTCGTCTTTACCATCACCTCCCAGGTGCTGGTACTCATCGGCGCGAACATTCTCGCCCTCTCATTGAAAGAGGCCTTTCCGGGCCGTCGATTCTTTCGCTTTCTCATCCTGCTGCCGTGGGTGGCACCCGTTTCGATCGGATCCCTCGGATGGAAGTGGATCCTGGACTCGCTCTACAGCGTGATCAGTTGGGTGCTCGTACGGTTCCACCTCGTGAATCAATACGACACGCCGATGTGGCTCGGCGAGCCGAAGCTGGCCATGATGTCGGTCATCCTCGTACACACCTGGCACATGCTGCCGTTCGCGACCGTGATCCTCCTGGCGGGGCTGACAGCGATCCCCAAAGACATCCCCGAGGCCGCTGCGGTGGATGGGGCGGGCTTCTTCCGTACGACGTTTCAAATCACGATTCCGATGATGCTGCCGATCATCAATGTTGCGGTGCTGTTCGGTGCGATCTTCACGTTCACCGACATGACGGTGATCTATATTCTTACCCGAGGGGGACCGTACGACACGACGCAAGTGATTCCGACGGAGGCGTTCTTCGCCGGGATTCTCGGGTCCGATCTGGCGGAAGGGGCGGCCATCTCGATCTTCCTCGTGCCGCTGCTGGTCATCGCCGCCTATTTCGTCCTGCGCTCGGCGCATCGCGCGGAGGTGACATAGATGGCACGCCGGCGACTGACCTGGATGCTTCCAAGGATCATGATGTGGTTGGTGCGGATCTTCTTCGCCGTGGTGCTGGCCTTCCCGTTCTACTGGATGCTGATCACTACGTTCAAGCGCAACACGGACCTCAACAACCTCAAGAACAATCCGTTCCTCTTCACCGAGCCGCCGACGCTCGATCACCTCCGGCTGCTCTTCCATGAGACGCTTTTTCCGCGATGGGTGCTGAACACGATGTTCGCCGGCCTGATCGTCGTGATCATCACGCTGCTGCTCGCCCTGCCGGCCGCGTATGCACTGGCCCGCCTCACCGGCGAGTGGGGAACGCGGCTCGGCATCGGCGTTTTTCTCACGTACCTGGTGCCTCCGACGCTCCTCTTCATCCCTTTATCGAAAGTCGTGTCATTCCTCGGCTTGCAGGACTCGCTCTGGTCGATCATCGTCGTCTATCCCACCTTTACCATCCCGTTCTCGACGTGGCTGCTGATGGGTTTTTTCAAATCGATCCCGCGCGATCTTGAAGATGCGGCGATGGTGGATGGCCTCACGCAATGGGGCGCGTTCGTGAAGCTGATGATCCCGATGTCGACGTCGGGGATTCTTACGGTGGTGATCTTCGCCTTCACTCTGGTGACGCAGGAGTTTGTCTACGCGCTGACCTTTATCTCCTCGGCGGCACATCAGACTGTCGGTGTCGGTGTGCCAACCTTTCTTGTGCGCGGCGATGTCTATTACTGGGGCTCGCTGATGGCGGCGTGCCTGATCACCAGCCTGCCGATCGGCTTCCTCTACAACCTCTTTCTCGACAGGTTCATCGAGGGCTTCACCGTGGGCGCGGTCAAGTGATCCTCGCTCTGCGGGACGGCCATGAAGATTGCCGGAAATCGCCTCGATCCCTGGCCTTCCTCTATCATCCCGTGTGATGCCGGACGAACGAATCGCCTCCGTGGCAATGACTCGGGTGACGCAGCAAGCGTCGGCTGAGGATACCGACGTCCTTGCCGTCGAGGAGCCGCTGGAGATCCGCGTAGCGTGGGAGGCCGGCGGCGAAGCGCGGGAAAAGAACATCGCCGTGACGATGCGCTCGCCGGGCGACGACGCCGACCTGGCCTGCGGCTTTCTCTTCACGGAAGCGCTGATCCGCTCCCATGAAGAGATCGATTCGATCCGCCACTGGGGGTCGCCGAACATCATCCGCGTATCGCTGCATCGAGGCACGAAACTCGATGTCAGTAAGCTCGACCGCCACTTCTACACCACGTCCAGTTGCGGCGTCTGCGGCAAGACCTCCATCGATGCAACCCGCGTCGCCAATGCCAGGATATTGCCCGCGGGACGATTGGCCGGAGGGGAGGTCATCCATCGTCTTCCGTCCGTTCTGCAGGAGCAGCAGACGGCCTTTCGCGCGACGGGAGGGATTCACGGCGCCGCGATCTTCGACTACGACGGCAACCTGCTCCGGGCTCGCGAAGACATCGGCCGTCACAATGCCGTCGACAAAGTGATCGGTTCCCTTTTTCGGGAAGGCGCGACACCGCTCTCCGAAAAGATCCTCATGGTCAGCAGCCGCGCCAGCTTCGAGCTGGTGCAGAAAGCGATCGTGGCCGGCATTCCGGTCCTGGCTTCCGTCGGTGCGCCTTCTTCGCTGGCCGTCGATCTGGCCCGCGAGCTCAATCTGACCCTCCTCGGCTTCGTTCGCGACGGCAGGTTCAACATCTACGCTGGTCAGATTGCCTGAGAACTACAATGTTGACGATGAACGACGACGACCGGGTGGAAATCGGCTCCCTGCTGACAAATGCCGTTCTCCGTTCACTCGAGCGTGCTCCTATCCGGATGCGCGAGAGTGGCGTCACGCACTCCGGCTGGCGGATGGAGATCGGCTCCGATCAAGGTAGCGGATCAATCATGCTGGTCGAATTGCCCGACGGTCGATCTGTCTATCGTGGCGAGGGCATGTTCCTCGGCTGGCCGCGGGAGCAACTGGAAGCGGCCTACGGCGCCATGCGCGAAGTCCCGGATGAGCCACGGTTCGAGCTGCAACAGCTCGGATAACTCGGTGGCGTGAACATACGGTTCGCCGCCGGAACGCTGAGTCGGGCTGGAGAGTCCGACCTGCGTTATGCCTGTCGCGCGATCGAACCGACGATTGCGATATCGGAATCGTCGCTTCCGGCATCGGAACCGATCATTGCGGCATCGAAACCGTTGCTTCCGACATCGGAACCGATCATTGCGGCATCGAAACCGTTGCTTCCGGCATCGGAACCGATCATTGCGGCATCGAAACCGTTGCTTCCGGCATCGGAACCGATCATTGCGGCATCGAAACCGTTGCTTCCGACATCGGAACCGATCATTGCGGCATCGAAACCGTTGCTTCCGACATCGAAACCGATCATTGCGGCATCGAAACCGTTGCTTCCGGCATCGGAACCGATCATTGCGGCATCGAAACCGATTATTCCGACTTATTACCGCCCTTTCCCGTCTTTTAGCTGGCACTGGGCCCGTCTGCCGATGGAGTTGTAACAAGGTGAGCCCGGCCCGGTCTACGATAGGTGGATGCATCTTCGGCAGGACGACGGCGAGATCGCGCCCGCAACGTGGCTCGGGGGCGCCGTGACGGCGGTAACGCTCGGCGGCGTTGTACTTCTCGCCGAGCGGCAGATCGGTACGGCCCCTGCGTTCAGTATTTTCTGGTGTGGCTGCGCACTCGCTGCCCTCTGCCTCTTCGGTGCTGGCAGGCAGCATTTCATCAACATCGGGAGAGCGCGAGCGCTGGCGGGGAGCGTGCCTGCGTCAGCTGGCCCAGCTCACACCACACCAACGTCTGCACCGGAGAAGAAACCTGCGAAGATTGAGTTCATCAGTACCGAATGGGACGCCAATCTGTCTATCTTCGCTGATGGTGTAGTCCGATGGTCTCCCTCGCACGGACCGGCCCACTTCATCGAACGGGGTCTCGTGGTCGCCTTTCGCCACGCTGGCGGACGCGATGTTGCGGTGAATGCGCACCTGACATTCGTCAGCCAATCATCGGGTGCGCAGGTGCGCGTCAACTACGGAACGTGGCTGGGCAGCACGACACGCACTGAACTTTTCTACACTGGTGACACGCACGAACTAGTCGTCGCTACCGTGGAGCGGGCCCGCGCATGCATCACATTCGAGGACGCGCGCGAAAATGCGGGCTCCGGAAACATCGCCGGGAAGTACCTGACAGAGGGCCGGTATGCCGTGAAAGTCGAGTTGGACATGATCGACGAAGACTCTGGCGAGGTCATTCCGAAGTCATTCGACTTTGATGTTGTTCTCGACGCGCTGAATCTCGATTTATGCTCTATCAGCAGAGCGTGAGGCTACGCTGCCTCCACTTCGCCCCACATCTTCAGCCGCAGCAAGTCTTTAAACGTGAAGCGGTACTCGGCCAGGCCGGAAGCCTGAGCCGGAGTTATCTTCAGCGCTGAGTTGACGCGACACCAGTTGTAGAACACGACCTGCATCGCGAGCGCCCAACGATGGTAGGCGATGGTTTTCGAGTGCGCGTTGGTTAGCCGCGTGTACCGCCGGTTCTGCATCCGAACGGTCAAGGTCAAACGCTCGCAGTGGCTGGTGGTCATGAAGTCCGGGTCCGGGTCACCGATGACGGCTTTCTTCACCACACGTCTTATCTTTCCCGGAGCGTAGCGCGCCTCCGGACCTTCGGCGGCAGGACTCCGGCGATGGCTAACGGCCTCACGGATTACGTCTGGACGGCGAGTGACATGCTCGCGCTGGACATGTGGTCTGCGGCGAAGGCGGCCTAGCTAGTCGCCGCCTGAATGAAGTTCAACCAAAAGTTTTCGTCGTAGCTGAAGGTAATCATCTTGGCCGCGGCATCGTTGACCGCCTTCCATTGCCAAAATTGACTACCGCACATGTGGTGGTAGGCGCAGTTAGCAAGGAAGTCTGCGGCGTGAAGCCCGATAGCATGATGGCGATCGTCCGCCGTTATCGGGCCTAGTCGGTGACGAAAGTCCACGTCAGGGTTGTCACGTTGGCCTTCGTAGAACTCCCGGTGAAGTTCCATCCGGCCCTGTTTCTGTGGCGGGCGGCGATCGTACACGAACGCAATTCTTCGGTCAGATGCGTCTAGCCGCTTCGCCGTCAGTTGTACGTACTGCATGAAGGCAAGGTTGTATTCATCGATGAGTTCGTGACCTTCTTCGAAAATTGTCTTGCGTATGGCGTCGTGATGGACACGAAAGGCGCGCAAGTCCATGGTAGCCACGACACCCTTGAGTTTCCCCTCTCCGATCGCCTGCAACAGGCCCAGCTGCTTGTCCGAGTGCCGACCGCTGCGCACCAGTCGGTGGGCGTGGAAATCGAAACCGTCCGCTATATATGGACGCCAGACGCGTTCAAACCTGCGCCATTGTTGGCGGGTGCCGAGAAAGCCAGCGACGATATACCAAGAAGATGTTTTGAGATCAGGGCCGTAGCTCTCATCGCAGAAGGCGCGGTCTAGAAGAATAGACATCAGCTCGGAGTTGAGGACGTCCGCTAACTCTGACAAGTAGCTGGAGATGGGCATGTTACACCCCGTCCAACCAGGCCTGTTACAACTCAACATCCAAACGCTACCACACCTTTTAGTCGCTGATTCCGGCTCATTACCGACTTTTCCGGTCCTTCGGCCAGATTAGCCGACTTAAGCCCGCATTTCACACTCCCTACTCCGGCCGCGCGGACTCGATGAGGCTCCATTCCTTCGCCGTCAGCATCGTTCGAGCGGCTGGATAATAGATCCGCTCCATTTCCGATTCATGCGCGCGCAGGCGGCGGTCGAGATTCTCGACGAAGCCGGCCAGATCGTGAGCGCGGATTCCTTCGTCGAGCTGGCGGACGAGATAGCGCGTCAGCTCCCGGATCTGCACGTATTCGAGACGAAGCTCGCGCTGCGGGTCGCGTCCGGGAATGCCGTTCCGCATCAGCGCGGGAACGAGGGTCTTCTCTTCCGTCTCCGTCCATCGCCGGAACTGCTCTTCAAAGTCGACGAGGGCGACATGCAGCGCCGTGCGGTCATTGCGTTTGAACGCCTGCAGGAAATCGTCAAAGCGGCTGCGCAACGCCTGTTGCGCGAGCAACAGTATGTCTGCCGGCTCTTTTCGCATGGGTAGCGTTCGTTCAGATCCCCGCCAGTCCCGGCTCGATTCGCGTAAAGCCTTCGTCGATGGCCCACAGGTCCATCGACAGCGACAGCAGCTCATCGACTTCGGGGACAGGCCGCGCGTCTTTGGTGAGATCGATCGACTTCACGTAGCGGAGGCACGTCTCACACGATTCGATCCGCACCAGCGGATGCGCATCGCTCTGGTAGACCGGCAGCTTCGCCGGATCTTCCTCATGGCAGGAGGGGCAGCAGATGCGGTTGAAGTTCCATTCGTTGCCGCACAGCGAACAGATGAGAAGACGCAGCGCCCCCTCGGAATCCCCCATGGTGATTAGAGAACTGATCCAGGGCGCTCCACCGCAAAAGGGACAATGCCCCTGACGATGGAGCCGGTCGGGCGGGACACCGTGCGCGCGCAGGATCTCCACGTAGGGGCGCAACAACGCTCGCGAAAGGTAATCCTCTCGCGCGCTGCTGTCGCCGTTCCAGTACGCCAGCAGACGTGCGGTGGCAATCGCCGTCTCTTCTCCGAGGCGCTTGCGCGCGTCGGTCGCGAGCTGCTCCGGTCCATGCGCAACGGCAGCGCGGATCACCCCGCCGGACAGCGGCAGCAGGCGGTCGACATCTGCGTCCAGATGGCCGGTGAAGCGACGCGTTTTTTGCGCCTCGTCAATCGCCGCGGCAAACTCGCTCTGCACGCGATAAAGCAATGCGGCGAAGAGGAGCGGTTCGTGCGCAGTGGAGGTCTGGCCGGCCAGCAATGCGGCACGTGCCGCACGCCGGTCCAGCTCTGCTGCCGGCGAAAGGTCCCGCGAGGCCTTGATCATCCGGAGAACGTCAGCGCTTTCGCGCCTCATCCCCCGTCACTTCCTGGAACCAGCCGGGATGATGCAGGCGCGCCCAGGCACGGGTGACCGTGCCGCGGGTCATGGCCCGGAACGTGCCCGGCTCTGCAGCCGTCCCGAGGTAAATGTGGGTAATGACCGCGACCAGGAAAAGGATGAACGTGATGTCGTGCAGCAGAATCGCCAGCTCTCGGATCATCTGCGGGAAATAGAGCGGGAACCACATGATCAAGCCGGAGAGCAATAGACCGATCGCTCCGAGCGTGACCGCCCAGAAGAAGAGTTTCTGACCACCGTTGTACTTGCCCGGGTCGGCAGGGAAATCCTCATGATGCATGTACTTGAACGCCTTCGGGCCGAACCAGCTCCGGTCGCCCTCGGTGAGACGCATGTCCCCTAGCCAGTGGAAGAACTGCAGGATCGAGAGGATGAAGAAGAGCGATCCGGCATAGGGATGCAGCCAACGGCAGACTTCCAATCCGCCGAACAGGCCGGCCATCCAGCCGAAGAGCGGGGTCCAGATCGGCATTCCGCTCAGGAGCGAGAGGAAGAACGTTCCGGCGACTGACCAGTGAATGAGCCGCGACGCGCGGCGATGCCGCACGAGGGCGCCTCCCGCGACGACATTCTCGCGGGCGCGGCCCGCCGCGATTTCCATCTCGGTCTGTCCGTGCGCCATCGTCGTCATGCTTCCCTCCGCGGATTCATGTCGCCGAACGGGTTTCCCGTTCCGGCATCAGCACGCCATCAATTGGGATGTTCATCCGATCCACCGTCCGACGGAGGTTCGATCGGCCCGTACTTCGTGTAGTGAGCAAAGGTTCCGATGGCCGTCACCAGTGCGGCCAGAACGCCGACCGGACGAAGGACCGACTTCCACAGGCGAACCAGCACCGGCACGTTCGGATCGACGGGCAGGTCGTACCATTCCGGATGTCCGTGACCGAGCACGGTGACGACGCTCGTGCCACCGACGCCTTCCGGATCGTAGAGCATGGCCTCCTTGAAGCCGCTCTTGTTGAGCTGGTCCACGCGAGCCTTCCCGAGAGCCACCATGTCGTCTTTCGTACCGAAGTTCAGGCAGCCTGTTGGACATGCCTTCACGCATGCCGGCTCCAGCCCCACCTCGACGCGATCGACGCACAGGGTGCACTTGGCCATCTTTCCGGTCTTGACGTGGAACTTCGGCACATCGAACGGGCAGCCGGTCGCGCAATACCCACAGCCGATGCACTTCGATGGATCGACGTCGACGATGCCGTTCCCGTACTGCACAATCGCGCCCGGTGCCGGACACGCTTCCAGGCAACCCGGCTCCGCGCAGTGCATGCACTGGTCTTTGCGCATCATCCACATCAGACCGCCATCGACCTCCCGCTCGTTGAAGCGGATCAGGTTCCAGAACTTCGCATCGAGTTTCGGCAGCGTCTGATAGGTCCCTGTCTGGTGGGTCTCCACCGTTCCGAGGTCATTCCATTCCTGGCACGCCGCCTCACAGGCCTTGCAGCCGATGCAGGTGGTCGTATCGATGTACTTGGCGACCGTAGGGGTGGTGCGAATCCCGGTGTGGGTACCCCACATCGCGGCGGAGGAGCGTTTGATCTCGAGCGTTTGACCGGCCATCGTCGTCTCCTCACGCCTTGTCGAGGTTCACGAGGAACGCCTTGTACTCGGGCGTCCATGTGTTCGGGTCGCCTACCGAGGCGGTCAGGAAGTTCGCCAGCGGCCCGGTGTGATCGGAGTCGCCCGCGTAGCCCCAGTGGATCGGGAAACCGATCTGCCAGAGCTCCTTGCCGTCCACCTTCATCGGCCGGAGGCGCTTGGTGACCATGGCCGTTCCCTCGATCGATCCGCGAGCCGAGGTGACCTTGACCTTCGAGCCGTTCGCGATTCCCTTCTGATCGGCAAGCGCCTGCGGAATCTCGACGAAGAATCCGGGTGCGAGCTCGTTGAGCACCCCTTTGTGCTGATGCTGCGTCCAGTAGTGGAAGTGCTCGGTCAGCCGGTAGGTGGTGCAGACGATCGGGAAGTCCTTCTTGTTCCCGATCACGTCTTTGTCCGAGGTGAGCTTCAACGCCGTCGGATTCGAGGTGACGTTGGGATGCAGCGGATTGTCGACCGGCGCCTCAACGGCCTCGTAGTGCTCGGGGAACGGTCCGTCATTCAACGTGCCCGCGAAAAGCCGTCCCACTCCCTCGGGCAGCATGATGAATGCGCCGTAGGTGCCGGGAGGGGAATCGGGTTTTATGTCGGGAACGTCGCCGACCCACTTCTGGCCATTCCACTTGATACCGACACGCGTCGGATCCCACGGATTTCCCTGTGCATCAGCCGAGGCGCGGTTGTACATGATCCGCCGGTTTGCCGGCCAGGAGAACGCCCAGGTGGGAAACATGCCCAGCCCGGTCGGATCGGCGTTGTTGCGGCGCTGCGCGTTGTTCCCCGCCTCGGTGAATACTCCCGAGTGAAGCCAGTTCCCGCACATCGTCGAGCCATCGTCCATGAGCTGACCGAACCCGTCGATCTGCTGGCCAGCGGTCTTGAGGACCTTCGTTGGATCGGCCGGGTCGTGAAGGTCGGCCAGCGCCTTCCCGTTCATCTCCTTCAACACTTCGGAGAGATCGGGGTTGGTCGGGTTGCTGTACGCCCACGAGACATTCAGCACCTGCTCGGGGAGTGCACCCCCTTCCTTCCGGTAGAGGTTCTGCACGGCCAGGAAAATGCGGGAGAGGATTTCCTGATCGCTCTTGGCCTGCCCCGGGGGATCGAGCGCTTTCCACTTCCACTGCAGCCAGCGCGCGGAGTTCGTGAACGTTCCGTCCTTCTCCGCGAATGAGGCCGCGGGAAGCATGTAGACCTCGGTCTGGATCTTGGACGGCGGCGCGCCGCCATATTCGGACGGCGCGTTCCAGAAGCGAGCCGTTTCCGTCTCGACGTTCTCGATGACCACCGCCCATTTCAACTTCGAGAGTGCGGCGATCATCTTCTTCGAATTCGGACCGAGACCCACCGGGTTCATGCCGAAGGTGATGAAGCCTTCCGGCGCCGGCTCCTTCCCGCCGGCACGCATCGAGCTGCCGCGGTACATATCGTCATAGATGTACATCCACGAGTAATTGCCATCGACCTTCGGCAGCCAGGCGTAGCCGAAGTCGTTGTCCTTCGTCGCGGCGTTGCCGTAAATCGACTTGAGCAGCGACACCATGAACTTCGGGTAGTTGACCCAGTAGTTCATCGACGCCCACGCCTCTTTATTGAGTGTGGTCGGCACCGACCCCGTGAAGTAGTCAGCCAGCGTCTGGGCGGTCGCGGCCGGCGTTTTCAGATAGCCGGGAAGAATCTCGAACGTGCCGCCGGTGTCGGTCGCCCCTTGAATATTCGAGTGGCCGCGGAAGGCGTTCACCCCGCCGCCCGGCCGGCCGACGTTGCCGAGAAGGAGCTGCAGCATGGCTCCCGCCCGGATGATCTGGACGCCGGTCGAATGCTGCGTCCATCCCAGGGCGTACGTGAGCGTACCGACACGCTGGGCGTTGCCGGTGGACGTGACGATGTCCGCGACCTTCAGGAATGTCTCCTTCGGTGTGCCGCAGATCCGCTCCACCATCTCCGGTGTGTAACGCTCGACGTGTTGTTTCAGGAGCTGAAACACGCTGCGGGGATGCTGCAGCGTCGGATCGAGTACATATCCCTTCGTCTTCGGGTCACCCTCGTACGCCCAACTGTCCTTCACGTACTGGTGCTTGGCCGGATCGAAGCCTGAGAACAGGCCGTCGTTGAACGCGTACTTGTCGCTCACGATGTACGGCGCGTTCGTGTGGATCTTCACGTAGTCGGAATGGAAGCGCCCGGTGTTGATGGCATAACGGATCAGGCCGAGCAGGTAGGCGATATCGGTGCCGGAGCGAATAGGGGAGTAAAGATCGGCCACGGCCGCGGTGCGCGTAAAACGCGGATCGACGGCGACCAGTGTGGCGCCCCGCGTCCGCTTCGCTTCCATGAACCACTTGAATCCGACAGGATGATTCTCCGCGGGGTTGCCGCCCATGGCCAGAATGACGTCGGCATTCTTGATGTCGACCCACCCGTTGGTCATCGCTCCCCGGCCGAACGTGGCGGCCAAACTGGCCACCGTGGGACCGTGTCAAACTCTGGCCTGGGTATCCCTGTAGGGCACTCCCAGGCCGGTGATCGCTTTCCACTGAAGGAAGTTGAACTCGTTCGTATCGGTGCATCCGCCGATCATGGCCATGCCGGGATTGCGGTTTACGACCTGTCCGGCCGCGTTCTTAGCCACGAAACAGCGGTCACGGGTGTCCTTGATGTGACGCGCGATTCCGGCGACAGCGTCATTCCAACTGATCTCTTCCCAACGGTCGGAGCCGGGCCGGCGCACCCTCGGAGCGGTGAGACGATTCTTGTTGTTGATGTCGTCCTTGAGGGTGATGCCCTTGGGACAGAGGCTGCCGCGGCTGATCGGATGATCGGGATCGCCTTCGATATGCACCACCGATGAGGTGGCATTCTTCGAACGATCACCGAGCGTGTGGATGATCACTCCGCAGGAGACAGCGCAGTACGGACAGATGCTGCGTGTCTCGGTCGTGCGAGAGATCTTGAACTCTCGCATCTCCGCGCGAGCCTTCGTGAGATCGAACCCGAGAGCAATCGCGCCGCCGATTGTCGTGGCCTTCAGGAAACCCCTTCGTGACAGTTCCACAGGGCACCTCCTCGATCTGTTTGGGACAACTGACCTGGGAAGGCAACAACGATGCTCCTTTTTTCGGCAGTTCGCAAGAGGCAGATGTCGATGAATGGAATCGAGTGGTCCGCCCTACGCTGGATACCAGAGCGAGATCGTTCCCTTTGCCGTCGGATTCCGGGCAAGATCCACCGGCGAGGCCCGATACACCTTCGCGATGAATGGCGCCTGATGCGTCGCCACGAAGCTCTCAATTCGCGGCATCGAATTGACGAAATTCGTGGCAAGGACGGCCAGGCGAGCATCACCGATCAGGAGCGCTACGCCGTGCCGCATGACGGCAGCCAGCTCGTTCGGTGTGTAGCGGATGCGAAGATTGTGAGAGATCGCGATCCTCTGCTTCTTTCCGCAGTACTCCAGCCGCTGCTCATCCGACCCGTCCGGTGCAAAGAGATCCCCATGACGTTCCACCGCAAGACCGGCTGAGGAAAGGATCGCGGGAAACTGCTTACCGAGATCGCGATCGGTGAAGTAGATCCGGCTCACGCAGCCCGTTCGTAGAGCGCGGCTTCCTCGATCTCGGTGCCGGTCAGCCCGTAGTCCTCAGCCAGCTCGCCGACGCTTTCACCCGCGTCGAGGCGCTCCGCGATGGCGTGGGTGGAGATTCCTGCTCTCAGCACGATCGGTCTGCCGAACGCGATCGACGGATCGATGGCGATCGGTTTCTCCGAGGCGCCCCCAGCGGAGATGAACGGATACAGCCGCATCGGGTAGGAGCGCTCGTCCCATTCGACACGTTTCAGATGCTCGGCAAGCAGCCGGCGCATGGCTAGCTGGCCCGAGGCACT
>JADGNZ010000104.1 GCA_017883205.1 Thermoanaerobaculia bacterium
AATCCACTTGTCTTCAAACGATTTTGCCTTCTTTTAAGTGAAATCGACTTGTCTTCAAGGCAATCCCACCAACGTTTGAGTGAAATCGTCATCTTTCGATGGCAATCTCTCGTTCTCGATGGCGCGTTCATCAAACGTCGTGTGGAAACCACCCCGGATGCAGACGATTCACGGACGATGCATCGCGATCGCACGTCACGACAGCGATCCTGCTCTCCCGCGGCGAGCTCGCGAAGGCAGTTGTCTCTCTTCCGAGATGATCGCTTCGAGAAGGTCCGGCCTTCTCTGCCCTACTTTACCTTCGTCCCCGCCGGAACGCTTGCGTCGACGCTGAGCAGCGATGGTTCGCCGTCGATTGATGCAGCCAGGACCATTCCGTTCGATTCGACGCCCATCAGTTTTGCGGGCTGGAGGTTGGCCACGATTACGATCTTTCGTCCGACCAGCTCCTCGGGGGTGTATTTCGCGGCGATGCCGGCGACGATCGTGCGCTCTTCATCGCCGGTGAAGACGGTCATCTTCATCAGCTTCTTCGATTTCGGGACGCGCTCGGCGGCGCGAACGTCGGCGACGCGGAGGTCGACTTCCATGAATTGATCGATGCTGATCTTCGCGATGTCCGGCGGCGCCGCCTGTGTGGTCTCGATCGGCGCTCCGGCGTGAGGCGTCGGTGCATGGGCGGTTGCCGAGGTGGCGCTTGGCGCGACGGCGGCTGGCGGAGCAGCGACCGGCGCGGCAGCAGCTGGCGTCGCGGCGGCCTCCCCGACGCTCTTCCCTTCCTGATCATTCTTTTCAGACACGTTCCCCACTCCTCCTGATCGCACTGCTCCGACGTACGCTTCGATGTCGATTCTTGGAAAGATTGCCTCGGCTGCGCGGACCGGCGCGCCGGCCGGCAGGCCGCCCCATTGCAGCGCTTCGACGCCGATGAGGTCGGGATCGCTGCCGAGACGCGACAACGCCTCGCGCGCGGTCGATGGCATGAACGGGGCCATCATCACCCAGACGATGCGCTGCGCTTCCAGCGTGTTCCAGAGGATGCGCGAAAGCGTTTCATCCGCGCCGGTTTCTTTGAACTTTTTCCACGGTTCTTTGCTGACGATGAAGCCATTGACGGCGACGAGCAGTTTCCAGGCGGCGTCGAGGGCGCGCTGAAACGCCAGATCGTCCATCGACTTCAGGTACTCCGGCACGATCTGTTCCGCGGCGCGCAGAAGCTCGTTCGATGTACAGGGGGTCGGCGGTGTTTTGCCGCCGAAGTACGTATCGGTCATCTTGATCGCGCGCGACAGCGTGTTGCCGAGGTCGTTGGCGAGGTCGGCGTTGTAGCGGCCGAGGAAGGCTTCGTCGGAGTAGTTCTGATCCTGTCCGAAGACCATCTCGCGCAACAGGAAGTAGCGAAACGCGTCCGCGCCGAACTCGTCGATGATGTTGTACGGACGCACGACATTGCCGAGCGATTTGGAGATCTTCTGGTTGTCGCGAAGCCACCAGCCGTGACCGACGATCTTCTTCGGCAGCGGCAATCCGGCCGCCATCAGAAATGCCGGCCAGTAGACCGCGTGGAAGCGGATGATGTCCTTGCCGATGAGCTGCAGGTCAGCCGGCCAGTCGTGATCGAACCGGGCATGGTCCGCGCTGCCGAATCCGAGCGCGGAAATGTAGTTCGTCAGCGCATCCATCCAGACGTAGACGACGTGATCGGGATGGCCGGGGAACGGAATGCCCCACGTGATCGCCGTCCGCGAGACGGAGAGATCGCGCAGACCCTGCTCAACGAACGAGACCACCTCGTTCATCCGCGTTGGCGGGTAGATGAAGCCGGGATTGTTGCGGTAGTGATCGAGTAGCGGCTTCGTGTAGCGCTCGAGCTTGAAGAAGAAGTTGCGCTCGGCGGTCATCTCGACCGGATGGCCGCTCTCGTCTTTGCCGTCGCGTACCTGATTGTCAGGAACGAAGGTCTCTTCATTCTGGCAGTACCAGCCGGAATGCTCGCCGAGGTAGATGTCGTCCGGCGTCCGCTCCTGGATGCGGCGGATCAGTTCGAGCACGCCGACGCGGTGGCGGTTCTCGGTGGTGCGGATGAAATCGTCGTTGCTGATGTCGAGCTTGCGCCACAGCTCGCGATGCTTGGCCACGACGCGGTCGGCCAGCTCGATCGGAAGAATCCCTTCCTTCGCCGCTGCCCGCTCGACCTTCTGCCCATGCTCGTCGGTGCCGGTGAGGAACCAGACGTCGTCGCCCATCCGGCGCCGGTGCCGGGCAATGACGTCCGCCACGACGTTCTCGTACATGTGCCCGATGTGCGGATCGTCGTTGACGTAGTGAATCGCAGTGGTGATGTAGAACTTAGCCATCGAAGGGGCGGGATTGTAGCGCGGGAGCGCGGATCGAGGAGCGTGGAAGCACCGAGCGGCCTGCCTGCGCGACTTGCTCGCGGTCATCCGGTCAAACGAGCCCATCCGGCAACGGACGTACCGCGTCGCATCGACGGCCCCATTCCATTTCCGAGCGAATCTTCCAGGACTGTCCGTCGAATACGGTCAATAGCGACTGATTTTGGCGAACTGGACCGACGAGCTCGAAAGCTCAAAGAGGAGAGAGAGCATGCCCCTCAAACATCGCGGTGTCCTGTCTTTGGTTGTCTGCCTCACGGCACTTATTGCGTTTCCTATTCATGCATCAAACCCCCGGTTCGAGACCCCTCGGGGGCTGTCCGCGTCGTCGAAGTCGATTCAACCACTTACCGGGATCTTCTTCAGCGGCAGTTTCGGTTACTCGATCGGCGGCGGGCAGGCGATCATGAAGGCGGACACCGTCACCAATTCGAATGGGACGGCCACCGGGCCGCTTCGCTTCAGCCTCTGGTTCACGTCCGCGCCTTTTCCGTCAACGGGCTACTCCACCGCCAGCTACGACATCACGCCGTCGCTTGCCGCCGGCCAGAGCATCAACGGGGTGAACGCCGGTAACACAGGCGCTCCCTTCACCGACCCGCCCACCGGCTGTTACTACGTTTCGCTGGTGCTCGAGGAGAACGTCAGCGGTACCTGGACTGAGCGCGACTACGGCACGTTCTCCAGGACCTTCGACATCGGCAACGGCTGCATCACTTCCTTTACCGCCAGCCCAAGTACGGTGCCGTCTGGATCGCCGTCGACACTCTCCTGGACGACGACGGGTGCGTCGGTCACCAGCGTTTCCATCGACAACGGCGTCGGCACCAAGGCGGCGAGCGGATCGACCAGCGTCAGTCCCTCCGCCACGACCACATACACGTTGAGCGCGTTCACGACGGCGAACGCTTCCCCTCCAAGCAAGCAGGTCACCGTGACGGTCGGAGCAGCCGCGCCGACGGCAACCTTCTCGGCATCGCCGACGACCATCACGCTCGGGCAATCGTCAACGCTCACCTGGACGTCGTCGAATGCCACGTCCATCTCCATCGATAACGGAGTCGGTAGCAAGCCAACGTCCGGCAGTACGAGCGTGAGTCCGTCGTCGACCACAACCTACACGCTCACCGCCACAGGACCGGGAGGCACGACGACGAAGACCGCGACGGTCACTGTAAACACCCCCGCGCCGACCGTCTCCTTCTCCGCGTCGCCGACCAGTGTCGGATCGGGGCAGGCCTCGTCACTGATCTGGACCACGACCAACGCGACTACGGTCACGATCGACAACGGCGTGGGGTCGCAACCGGTATCCGGATCAACCACCGTTCATCCGACGCTGACCACGACGTACACGCTGACCGCGAACGGCCCGGGCGGAACGATGACCGGCACGGCTACGGTAACTGTGACCAGCGGGCCGGGCATCACCTTTACTGCCGGTCCCTTATTCATCGGCGCCGGCCAATCCTCAACGCTGACCTGGTCGACGACGAACGCGACCTCGGTGTCGATCGACAACGGCGTCGGTGCAAAGCCAACGAGCGGCTCGGCGACGGTGTCGCCATCGTCGACGACCACCTACACACTCACCGCGATCGGGCCAGGAGGAACATCGACGGCGTCAGCGGTCGTGACCGTCATTCCGCCGCCTCTGGTCACTTTCAATGCCGACACCACCACGATCAACGCCGGCAGCTCAGCGACGCTCTCATGGGTCGTTTCGTTCGCCGACACAGTGACGATCGATCAGGGGATCGGCAGTCGTGCGGCCATTGGAACGGTGAGTGTGTCGCCGCGGCAGACGACGACGTATCTCTTGACCGCATTCAACGTTGCCGGCACGACCACCTCCACGGTGACGATCAACGTGAGCTCGCCCGCGCCACC